>NZ_BOQE01000001.1:2245000-2845000 GCF_023705585.1 Collibacillus ludicampi | reverse complement strand
TCTGTCCCATATAAGTGTCTCCTTAAGGTTCGACCCAATATCCTTCTTTCTGAACACGCTCTTCTAATTGCAGCAAAGCCTTTTTGATATCCGTTCTTGTTCCCGCGTAACCTACAAGATCTCCATTCTTTCCAATTACGCGATGGCAAGGAATGATAATAGGCAACGGGTTCGCGCGGTTTGCTTGTCCGATGGCACGCGGCGCCTTTGGTTTTCCGATTGCTGCCGCGATCTCCGCGTAGCTGCGGGTCTCACCGTAAGGAATCGTGCACAATGCCTTCCATACTCGCTTGCGGAATTCCGTCCCTTCAATGGATAAGGAGAGGTTAAATTGGCGGCGTTTTCCTTTGAAGTATTCGTCCAGTTGGCGTATCGCTTCCCTGCATAACGCGGGATCCCTCGGTACATCCCCGAGTTCTGCGTGATATTCCTGCCATTCCTCGTCTGACATCGCCACTTTCCGCACTCCTTGTTCATCTGCGATCACGCGAATCAAACCGATCTCTGATTCCAGTTCATCATAACCGATTTTCATGGTAAAACCTGCCTCTTGTGAAAATGATACTTTAATTCTAGCACACCGATTTACTCTCGCAAAAACTTCTTCCTTCCGGTTGAAACACCAAAAACCCCCTTGCACAAGGGGGATCCATTTTTGTTCAAGAGAATATGTTCAAATCGTAGATCAATCGTGAACAACCACTTTCGTGTTCTCGGGAATATTATCATAGATCCATTTCGCGTCAAGAACAGGGAGACGGAAACAACCATGTGATGCCTTTTTCCCCAGTTTCTCCGCTTCGTCGACCTTTATATTCCCTTTTTCATCCGTGACAACGGAGTGAAAGAGGAAGACGCCATGATCTTTCCATGAAGTCCAGTATTCAGCCCCTTCCTTATAGTTAGGCGCATAAAAAGAAATACCTTTTTCCTTTTGCGTATAAAAAGTTCCCCTTGGTGTCGTATTGTCCGGAATATCATCGAGCCCCGATGACGTGAGCATGGTGTATATGGTTTTATCGCCATCTTTAATGTAAACCCTCTGTTGCGTGAGGTTTACATCAATCCACAGATTCATCCCTTTATGCAACACGGGATAAGGCCCATCTGTCGGGCCCATATAATGCGTTTTTCTGATTTGCTCAAGCAATTGCTCGTTTGTCAGCATACTTGCATGTTCAGGGCCCGATGTCGGTACCCCTTTATCATGAGCTGTCTTCGTTCCGTTCGATGTATCCGTAGAATTTTTGGTGGTAGATGTCTCACTGTGTTCATTCGATTTCGCAACTGTTTCCGCGAAACCCGACGATACCTTCTCCGTGGCAGTAGAGATCACATTACAACCCGTCAATCCGAGTATCACCGGAACGAACGCGGCAATACTCATCCATTTCCAAGTCCGTAGCAAACAAATTCCTCCTATTGTCCTTCCCCCATCAAGTGAAATGAAACTCACTCACTTCTTGTTACTAGTATAATCGACCTGAAAATCATCGTCCACCACAAATAGGAAGACTCTATGCAAGGCAGAGGCTCGATGTGTAAAAAAACGTCCCCAATAAGGAGACGTTTTCGTTTCTATCCAATCAGTTGCTCCAACTCATCCAGAAGTTGTTTAAATTTCCCCAGAGCGTCACGAATGGGCTGCGGCGTTGTCATATCCACACCCGCTTTTTTGAGCAGGTTGATCGAATAATCTGAGCTTCCCGCTTTAAGAAAACCGAGATAGCGTTCAACAGCGGGTTGCCCTTCTTCGAGAATCTGTGTGGCCAATGAAGTAGCCGCCGAGAACCCGGTAGCGTATTTGTAGACATAAAACGCGTTATAAAAATGTGGGATTCTCGCCCATTCTATCTCGATATTTTCATCCAACACGAGTTCGGGACCGTAATATTTCTCGTTTAATTCTCGATATATTGCACAGAGTTGTTCCGGCGTTAACGCTTCGCCCGCCTCTACCTTCTCGTGAGTGATTTTCTCAAATTCGGCGAACATCGTTTGTCTGAAAACCGTACCGCGGAATTGTTCCAAATAATGATTCAGAAGATACAGCTTCTCTCTTGGATCCGTCGTCTTTTTCAACATGTAATCAATCAAGAGGGATTCATTCACCGTCGATGCCACTTCTGCGACGAAAATCGTATAATCCGCATACGTAAACGGCTGATTCTTGTTGGTATAATAGGAATGGATGGCATGCCCCATTTCATGTGCCAGCGTGAACGCATTGTCCAACGTTTCCTGGTAGTTCAACAACACATAAGGGTGGACATCATACGCTCCCCATGAGTACGCACCGCTTCTCTTCCCTTGGTTTTCATAGACGTCGATCCACTTCGATGAAAATCCTTCCTTCAGAATCTTGATGTACTCTTCTCCCAAAGGTTTGAGTCCTTCCGCAACAAGCTCTTTTGCTTTCTCATAAGGGACTTTAATATCTACTTCTTGCACGATCGGTACATACAGATCATAAAAATGCAAGTCGTCAATCCCCAACACTTTCTTGCGCAAGGATACATATCGATACATTAAGGGTAAATGTTCGTGTATGGTTGCAATCAGGTTGTCATAAACTTCGGTCGGGATGTTATCGACATCAAGCGATGCCTCTAACGCCGAATTATATTTGCGGACACGAGCGTAGAAGACATCTTTCTTGACGCTCGCATGGAACAATGCGGCAAGCGTATTCTTATGTTTCCGGTAAGAACTGTAAAGTGCGTTGTACGCATCTTTTCTTACACGGCGATCACGGCTTTCAAGAAAATGGATAAAATTCCCCTTTGTCAATTCTACCTCTTGTCCATTTTCATCACGGATGGTGGGGAACGTGATGTCCGCATTGTTTAACATTCCGAACACGGTTTGCGGACCATGCGCGATCTCACCCGCTTGGGCGAGAATCTGTTCTTCCGCCGGGGACAGGAAATGTTCTCGTTGTCGCGTGATCTCTTCCAATTGAAAACGATAGAGCTCAAGACCTTCTTCTTCATTGATGAAACGATTCAAAGTTTCCGCATCAAGAGAGAGGATCTCCGGAACGATATAAGAAGAAGCTTCCGATGCCGTGACACTCAAACTGCTCGAACGATCACTTAGTGCTTGGTAATGCGGATTGGCCGTGTCCTCATCTCTTCTCATATGTGCATAGACATACAGCTTTTGAACGATGCGGTGAATGTCATCCTGAAGTTGCAAAACTTCCAGCAAACGCTTGCCGGAAGATCCCAGTGTGCCTTTATACGTGCGAATCTTCTCAATCCATTCTTTCGCTTGACGGGCGTCTTCTTCCCAAACCTGATCGTTTGGATACATGTCTTCTAATGCCCATTTATATTCATCTGCGATTTCACTTCGTTTCGGTAGCGTACGAGTTGTCTGTTCAGCCAATTGAGATTCACTCCTTTGTTTTTATACTCTCTACTAATATATACCATTCGGCAAAAGATTAGCCTTTCCTCTTTTTCGGGTCTTTTAAACAAAAATAACCCCTCTCCTGTATGAGAGAGGGATCTGACGATCATGATGTATAAAGTTTTCGATTGATGAAAAGCGTGCTCAGGATCCTGGTGGGAAAGCAGAAATCTTCAGGCATTCAATGCAGCCTTTTTTCATCTTGATATCTTCTACTTTAAGGCAATCCGCCTTCACTTCTTCGATTCTCAAGTGTCTGAAAAAGACATCGTCGATATGAACGGTGTCCGTATGTCCGTTGACCAATTCCGCCAGCTTACAACGCAATTCATCGTCGAGGCATAATTCTATACGGAACTTTTTGATCCTAGTTTTGTGTGACACGTTTGTGTTCCCCTTTCCACATTGTCATTACACTGCACAGATTACGCGGAAAGAGTGTAAGCGGTCACCCATAGACGAGCCCAATTTTTCAAGGGAACTGGCGAAGCTCTCTGCAATGAGAATTCGAAGCATTAGTGGCTATCCAATATAAGCGTTACCGGCCCGTCATTGACGATTTCCACTTCCATCATCGCTCCAAAAATGCCCGTTTCCACACGACAACCGTACGAGCGCATCTTCTCATTCAATTGTGTGTATAACTCCTTTGCCTGTTCCGGTTTGGCGGCTGCCATAAAATTAGGCCTCTTCCCTTTTCGACAATCCCCGTATAAGGTGAATTGGGATACGGAGAGAATAGACCCGCCCACATCCAAAAGAGAATGGTTCATTTTCCCGTTTTCATCTTCAAATATACGTAAACCTACGACTTTCTCAGCTAGCCAGTTCACATCATCCATGGTGTCGTCGTGAGTGACTCCGACGAGCAAGACGACACCATGACCGATTTCACCGACCACATTTCCTTCGACAAGCACGCGCCCAGATTTTGCACGCTGTACAACGATGCGCATGCGCGATTCCTCCGTTCTATTGCATGATCCGTCGAACCGTGTAAATATCCTTGATCCGTTTGATCTTCTCCACAACCGAATGAAGATGGTCTACGTTTCGTATATTGATAGAGAAATGCATAACCGCCATTCTTCGTTTATCTGTTCGTCCGGTCATTGCTGTGATATCGGTTTTCGTTTCGGCGATCACATTCATCACTTCGTTCATCAAGCCACGCCGGTCAAGCCCGGTGACCTCGATATCCACGTTATAGCAGTTCTCGGGGCTGGATTCCCATAGGACTTCAAGGAAGCGATTTTCCCCATCTTTCTTGGCGTTTATGATGTTCGGGCAGTCCGTGCGATGGATGGAAACGCCGCGGCCGCGTGTCACATACCCGATGATTTCATCTCCAGGAACAGGATTGCAGCATCGCGAAAAACGTATGAGAAGATTATCCACACCTTTAACCCGAACACCTACATCATGTTGTCTGCGAGGTTTACGGATCGGTTCTTTGATCTCGGGTAACGGCGGGACTTCCGTCGGCGGAGCCTCTTTACGCAATTTATCCAGCAGACGGGTAACGACCTGCTGCGCGGAAACAGCCCCGTAACCGATGGCCGCGATCAGATCTTCTTCCTTCGTAAAATTGAATTTCGCGGCAATATCCATGAGATACTTGTCCGACATGTACAGGGCCGGATCAAGGTTATTTTTGCGGAACTCGTTCGTTAGTATCTCTTTGCCTTTAACAATGTTTTCTTCACGCTTTTCCTTTTTAAACCATTGGCGGATCTTGCTTTTCGCCTGCGAGGATTTGACGATTTTTAACCAATCGCGGCTCGGGCCGAACGTATGCTTCGACGTGAGGATCTCGACGATGTCACCTGTGTGCAATTTATAATCAAGCGGAACGATTTTGCCGTTAATCTTTGCACCAATACAGCGGTTTCCGATATCTGTATGGATACGATAAGCAAAATCGATCGGAACGGAACCCGCAGGCAGGGAGATCACGTCCCCTTTCGGCGTAAACACGAAGACTTCGTCGGAAAACAGATCGATTTTTAATGTTTCCATGAATTCTTGTGCGTCTTTAAAATCCTGTTGCCACTCAAGAATTTCACGGAACCACGCCAATTTCTGCAAGAACGCCGTATCGTTCGAACTGGCACTTTTTCCTTCTTTGTAAAGCCAATGGGCGGCGATCCCGTATTCCGCCGTACGATGCATTTCCCAAGTACGGATCTGAATCTCCAAAGGTTGACCGTGCGGGCCCACAACCGTCGTGTGCAAACTCTGATACATATTCGCCTTGGGCATGGCGATATAATCCTTGAAACGTCCGGGCATGGGCTTCCAAAGGGTATGCACGATCCCCAGGATTGCATAACAGTCCTTTATATTATCCACGATCACACGTACAGCCAAAAGGTCATAGATTTCATTAAATTGTTTATTTTGATTGACCATTTTGCGGTAAATGCTGTAAATATGCTTGGGGCGTCCCGACAAATCCGCTTTGATATTAAGATCTTTAAATTTGCTCTTTAACGTTTCGATGACCTCAGTCACATAGCTTTCCCGCTCTCGCCGCTTTTTCGCCATCAAATTGACGATACGATAATATTGCTGAGGGTTCAGATAACGGAGCGCGGTATCTTCCAACTCCCATTTGATCGTAGAAATCCCTAAGCGATGCGCGAGAGGCGCAAAGATTTCCAGAGTCTCACGCGCGATACGCGCCTGTTTTTCCGGTGGAAGATGCTTGAGAGTCCGCATATTGTGCAAACGGTCAGCCAATTTAATGAGAATGACGCGGATATCTTTGGCCATTGCCAAAAACATTTTCCGCAGATTCTCCGCTTGCTGCTGTTCTTTCGACATGTATTTGATGCGCCCGAGTTTGGTTACGCCGTCGACCAACGCCCCGACTTCAGGACCGAATTCTTTGACCAGGTCTTCATCTGATACCTCCGTGTCCTCAACGACGTCATGCAAGAGAGCGGCTGCGAGCGTCACTCCATCCAACTCCATCCCCGCCAAGATCTCAGCGACCGCAACCGGATGATTGATATAAGGTTCTCCCGATTTGCGCACTTGTCCTTGATGGGCTTTATAAGCATACTCGTAAGCACGTTTTACAAGTACGACATCATCCGGTGAACCGTATTCCGCTACCTTTTGACTCAGGCGCTCGACTCCCACCACGGCCACCTTCTTTTCATCCGACTCAGGCTTAGTACTGGACAAGCGAGAGGACATCATAGCCGCTCAACTTCTCCCGTCCGTTTAAATAAGTGAGCTCGATTAAAAATGCGACTCCCACAACAATTCCCCCTAATTTTTCAACGAGTTTGATAGCAGTGAGAGTAGTTCCTCCGGTTGCCAGAAGATCATCGGCAATGACCACTCGCTGACCGGGACGGATGGCGTCTTTGTGCATCTCTAAGATATCTTTTCCATATTCCAGTTCATATCCCATCGAAACCGTTTCTGCGGGCAATTTGCCCTTTTTGCGCACGGGCACGAATCCTTTTCCCAACGCGTATGCGAGTGGTGCGGCAATGACAAAACCGCGCGCTTCCGGACCGACGATCACGTCGGCTTGCCGCCCACGGACATAATCGGCCAACTCGTCGATCGCATGGTGAAAAGAACCGGCATCTTGCAATAATGTCGTGATATCTTTAAAACGGATTCCCTTTTCCGGAAAATCAGGAATGACACGAATTTTTTCCTTAAGGTTCATGATACGAAATCCTCCCTATATCTAAGACAAAACTCCTGCAGCCATGCCAACATTTCTTCCCGAGAAGCATGACCAATGACTTCAATCACACGTTTTCTTCTTTCCGTACGGATCAAGCGTTCACGATAGCTCTTTGCTTCCGTCAACGACCGTTTTTCAGCATCCTTTACCACATAATACGTGTTCTTGTGGTTATAAGCAAATCCCAGTTCGATGAAGACTTGCATCATCCATTCAAGATGTTCCGCATACGTGCGGTGAATCGCGCTTAACAGTTCTTCCTTCGTCGCTTTCTCCAACCGTTTAAGAGTACGAAACACATGGGCAAACGCATCGCGGTCAGGTATCCAGTCATTCGCTTCACGCAACGCTTGTTGATATTCCTTCTCCCCTTGCAGCATATAAAGACGCACACCGTTATGCAGATGGCTTACAAACGCCTGGAATTGCTCCAAACTATAAGGCAAATCATACACAACCACATCCGCCGGATGACCCTCGGGCGCCCCTTCTATCGTTCCATTTTCATTCACTCTCACAATGAGGGATGGAACCTGCTCTTCCCAAGGATACAAGCAGAATGTTCGTTTCGCCTCATGGTAAGCCGCTTCCGAAAAACATGCCAGCAACAAGGGTCGCTTTCTCTGCATTTGCTCGACCCATTGCACCCGATCTTTCCGATCACGCAAGTCAAACACTTGTACGCTGCTTGGTCGCCAATCATGGACGATCAGCTGTAAGCGCTTCTGCCCATTCCATTCGTTAATCGCAAGTTCTCCAACGACATCGAGCTGGGAACATTCTTTCACTTGTTCCACTTCTGTTCCGCGCTGAAAAGCAACGCAACCGATCTGTGCAACTCCCTGACCCAACGTCATTTGAAGATGCTCTTGCTCTTTGCCCACAGCCCTGTAACCTCGTAAATCGAGCGCTTGCATGAGAAAACGAGGGCTCGGATTTCCGAAGCCGAAAGGGCCTAAAGCGGCAATCTGTTCGACGAGCGATATATCGATGTCCGGGAGGTTTATCTGCGCGTCAATCGACAGTTGTGGAATCAGATCTTCTTCAGTAAGCCATTCTTGCGCGAGCGCTTGGAGACGATTACGTAACAAGGGAATTTTTTCTTCTCGAACCGAAAATCCGGCCGCCATCTTGTGACCGCCGTAATGTTCCAAAAGATCTTCGCAGGCATGCAACGCTTCATACAAGTGAAAGCCTTGAATGCTTCTCGCGGAACCTTTCCCCATTCCGTCCGTCACAGAGATCATCAAAACGGGACGATAGTATCTCTCCACCAAACGGGAGGCGACGATCCCGATCACTCCCGCGTTCCAATGACCGCTCGCGAGGACAAGAATACGAGCTTCCAACCATTCGGGATGCGCTTCCACTTCTTGAACCGCTTCCTCAAAAATCACGTCGCCGATCTCCCTGCGTTCACGGTTTTGTTCCTCAAGAAACAATGCTAATTCCTTGGCACGCAGGGGATCTTCCGTAATCAACAGTTCAACCGCATTCGTAGCGGAGTCTAGACGTCCTGCCGCATTGATTCGCGGACCGAGGGAAAATCCGATGTGTCCGGCGGTGAGCTTTCTACCCGCCAGCCCTGATACGTCGATCAACGCTTGAATTCCCGCCCGTGGATGTTGGTTCAACTGCTCCAAACCGAATACGGTAAGCAGACGGTTCTCATCGTCGAGCGGCGCGAGGTCTGCAACCGTTCCGATCGCTGCTAACTCGAAGTACTCTTCAGGCACTCTGTCAAAAAGAGCATGAACTAATTTAAACACCACCCCAACCCCTGCCAACATTTTGTCAGGATACGGACATCCGGGCTGTTTGGGATTTAAAATCGCGTAAGCTTCCGGCAATTGTTCAGGTGGTGTATGATGGTCCGTGATAATCAGATCCAGCCCGATTTCACTTGCGATACGAACCTCATCGTTAGCGGATATCCCGTTATCTACGGTAATCACAAGGGAAAACCCCTGATCCTTTGCCATACGGATCGCCGCTTCATTCAGTCCGTATCCTTCAGCAAAACGGTCGGGAATATAATATTCCACATGAGCTCCAAGTTCCTTGAGTGCAAGGTAAAGCATACTGGTCGCTGTTGCACCGTCCGCGTCATAATCACCGTACACCATAATGTGCTCACGTTCTTTAATCGCACGACGGATGCGCTCGACCGCTTTACCCATATCCTTCATTATGAAAGGATCATAGAATGCATGTTTGTCCGGATAAAGAAAACGCTGAGCCTCTTCAACCGTTACCTTGTTCCGTTGCACAAGCAGACGCCCCACTGCGACGGGGACGCCGAGCTCTTCCGCCAAGGCTTGTGAACGAGTCTCGTCGGCATCTTTCATGACCCAGCGCATGTTTCTCTTCTCTTGCATTTGTGAAAAGGTCCTTCCATCATTGAATAATTTTTATTATATAGATTTCGTTATCGTGTCGCAATATGTCGTTTTCCGTCCGAAAAATAGAGCACAATGGGGTTAAAAAATGCCGTTGAATTTGCATTCAACGGCTTGCTCTTCACACACTATGCTTTTAATCCTCGTTTTCTCCAGCTTACCCAAATCTGTGAAGCAATGAAGATGGAAGACCACGCACCAAAAACCAGTCCAATCAAGAGGGCAAACGAGAAATTACGAATCGAGGGGCCCCCAAGGATATACAGAAGTCCAGCTGAAATTACGACGGTTACCACCGTGTTGATTGAACGCCTCATCGTTTGCCATAATGAATCGTTCACAAGGTCTTCCAGATCCTTAACCGTTTTGATCTTGCGATGTTTCAGATTCTCGCGGATGCGGTCGAATATCACGATCGTATCATGGATCGAGTACCCCACGATGGTTAATAATGCCGCGATAAACGTCAAGTCGATTTCCACCTGCAAGAGTGCGAACACCGAGACGACAAACAAGACCACCTGCAAAAGCGAGATCACGCCCGAAATGGCAAAACGATATTCAAAGCGAATCGACATATAGAGGATAATCCCAACGGCAGCGGCAAGCACCGCATAAACCGCTTTCTGGGAAAGCTCCTTCGCGACAATCGGGTCAACAGAAGTAACTTGCAGACCCTTTGCCTGCGGGAACTTTTCTTTTATCACTTTATTGATCTCCGCCTCTTGTTGCGGCGTAATCTTCTCGGCTAACCGCACCACAGCCGTATCTCCTGTAGCACCGGCAACCGTGACGCGATCCGGTTGCAAGTGAATCGATGCAAATGCGTTACGAACCGCTTGTGTGTCAAACCCGCTTCCGAGTTCGACTTGCACCCTTGTACCCGCTTTAAAATCGGTTCCCAAATTCAAGCCCATCACGAACATGGCAATGATGCCCGCCAAGGAAATCAAGAGGGAGAGAGAGAACCAAATTCTGCGTCTGCGCACAATATCGAAGCGCTTCACTTGGCATCTCCTCCTTTCAGGCGATCCGCTCCAAACCACCAAGGATTTTTAATCAGATTCGAACGGACGACCAGCATCAACATCCAGCGGGAAAGCAACACGGCGGTCAGGAAGCTGGCGAGAATTGAAATCACTTCTGCGACTGCGAAACCACGTACTTGTCCGGAACCGAACCAGAACAAAAGAGCCGCTGCAATCAACGATGTGATGTTCGCATCGATAATGGTAGGTAACGAGCGTTTTTGACCCATGATCACAGACGATAACAAAGTCTTTCCATTCGCGAATTCGTCTTTGATTCGCTCATACGCAATGATGTTCACATCGACTGCAATACCCACACCAAGAATCAATGCGGCTAGACCGGGCAATGTCAAAACGATACCCAATCCCTTGAAGACCGCTATGATTAAATAAACATACATGAGCAACGCGATGTTCGCCACGAGCCCAGGAATGCGGTAGAAAACCAGCATGAAAATAAAAATGAGCGCGAAGGCGATATAACCGGCCTTTAATGTATCTTTCAAGGCTGCTTGACCGAGCGTCGCCCCTACAGCCATCGAGGAAAGTTCTTTAATCGGGTAAGGCAATGCACCCGCATTCAGCAGATTGGCTAATGTCTGCGCATCTTTTAACGTTTTCTCGCCGGTGATTTGCGCCTGACCTCCCCCGATGACCTGCTGGATAACAGGATTGGAAATCAATTGATTATCCAGCCAGATTCCTACCGGCTGTCCTAAGTACTTTTGTGTGACATTCGCAAAAGCTTGGGGATCTTTAAATTCCACCGTTACGACTGGAGCACCTGTTTGTTGATCCAACACCGCTTTTGCATTCGATTTCAGATCTTTACCTGTAAGTAAGACTGTTTTTCCATCCGGTGCACGAAACTCCAATTTCGCCGGCTTACCGATGATTTCTTTGGCTTCCTGTTGATCTTTCACACCGGCCAACTGAACACGAATGCGATCATTCCCCTCTATACTGATATCCGGCTCTTTCACGCCGAGAGCGTTGACACGGTTTTCAATCGCATTGCGTGTAGCCAATACACCTTCTCTAGTTACGGGTTGGTCTTTGGTAGGTTGAACCTGATAAAGCACGTCAAAACCCCCTTGCAAATCAAGACCAAGGGGAATGCCTGTCCACAACTTCTTCGCAGTTGTACCCGCTAATGCAAAGAAGAGGACCAAAACGAGCAGTAACGAGATGATCTTGCTCCACTTAACCATATTTCTCCTCCTTGCATACTCCAATGCGTCAAGTATACGATTAACATGTAATCATCGTCAATGGAGCGGATAAAACAGGAAAAAGAGCCCTACATGATACAGGCTCCATCGCTCATGAATTTTGTCTCAAAAATTTACCGTTTATACACCGACATCAAGGCCCAATCCATAAAAGCGTTCACACGTAATGATAAAATATCATCGACGATCTTATAGAGAGGCGGCATTCCTTTCTTGTAACGGGACGATACACATTCCCATATTTCTTGTCCTGTGATGTTTTTATACCCGAAAAAGGAGAACTCTTCTGCCTTGGAATGACAAAGTTCCTCGATCATCAATGAGAGTTCATCGGCGGAAAGTAAGGATTTTGCAGATGATTCTTCTGTTTTTTGACTCTCAACGAATTCATTCGTATCATCTGATGAACCGATGGTCACTTTGTCATCTGAACCGTTCATCCTTATGTTCCTCCCCAATGCCATTGATCCTTTCATCAAAAATTCGCCCCGAGCTCATAAAATCCTTCTTCTCTTACGGAGAGGGACTAACTCTCCCCCTGTCCGCATATTCTCTAGTGAGTCTGTATCTGGGGGAATTCATCTTGAGTAAACAATCGTTTCTCAAAGGAGCGCTCGTCCTCATCGTCGCGAGCCTGATCACGCGCTTCCTTGGAGTCATCATGCAAGTGTATACTTCACGTTTGATGCAGGCTGAAGGTGTCGGTCTATTCCGCTTGGTTTGGCCCATCTTGTCACTGCTCATTACGCTGTCTTCCGTCGGTTTTCCTATCGCCATCTCCAAAGTCGTCGCGGAAGCATTGGCCGTTCATGACCAGCGCCGTGTCAAACGTATCATGAAATTTTCCTTTATAACAGTGACCCTGCTTTCCTGCATGATTACGGCAATCTTTATCTACATGGCTCCTTGGTTATCAGCTCACGAGAATAACGACCCTCGAACATACTATCCAATGATCGCCATGGCGCCCGCCATCCCGATCATTACAATCGCTTGGGTCATACACGGATATTTCCAGGGGATACAAAATCAAACGCCTCGGGCTGTCTCCTCCATCTTGGAAACGATCGCTCGGGTTGCTGTAGGCATTCCGATGATCTACATTTTGTTGCCGTATGGTCTTGGTTATGCTGCAGCAGGATCAATGATCGGAGTCGTTGCCGGAGAATTGGTTGGATTTCTCTATCTCGGATATTTATATCTCAATAAATATCGAATCACAAAAATCACCCAAGTACCGTTAAAAACAGAACGGTTTGTCCGTACGCTTTATTCTCTTGGAGAAATCGCACTGCCTATCACGTTTCAACGGATCTTATCATCGATCGCATTTGCTTTGGAGCCGATGATCGTGATGAATGCGTTGCAAGCGGCCGGAATTTTGAAACAAACGGCAACCGCTCAGTATGGTGCACTTGGGATGGCGATCACTCTGTTTGTATGGCCTACGGTTATCACATGGTCACTGGAAACGACGATCATTCCGGCCGTTTCGGAAGCGATCGCCGTCAAAGCGTACCATCTCGTGCAAAGGAGACTGTATCAAGCGATCCGCGTCACAATCTTGATCGGGCTTCCCGCAAGCGTCATATTTTCCCTGTTGGCTAAAGATTTGGCCATCACGATTTACAACGAACCGATGGCCGGCCCTCTTTTGGCCATTTTGGCGCCATTCGGTATCTTTCTTTACTTGCATGGACCTTTATCCGGTGTTCTGAAAGGGTTAAATCGTGCAGGATTACAAACAACTATCAGCCTGATCGGCTCCGCCATCAAGCTGACATTGATCTACTTTCTCGCATCCCGTCCCGATCTGGGAATTCGTGGTGTCGCCATCTCACTGTGTCTAACGTACATGGTCATCACATTCTTTTACGGAGCGACAGTCGCCAAATATGTCGGTATTACAATTCATTTACATGATACGCTAAAAATCGCTTTCTCAGCAAGCATCATGGCTCTCATCGTGATTCAGACGAAAATGGCGCTCACACATTGGTCGCAGCCTGCTATGATCAGCATCGCGATCCTTCTGTCCTCCAGCGTTTATTGCATACTTTTGCTTTTGTTCCGCATCGTGTCGTTGCGTTCGATTGAACGGATTCCCAAGATTGGGCCCGTCTTGTCCCTATGTCTACGCTGGATACCGTTCATTCGTTATTAACCATCCTCTTTTTGATCGACATACAATTGTCCCTGGTTATCCACACAACAATAGAAAATTTCTTTAAAATCTTCATACCCAAATTTTTTTAATTCGTACTTCAGCCAGTACCGTGTCTTCCCGATCTTTTCGATATTCTTATCGATCGGTTGTCCATCAATAATTAACGGAAGCGGCAAACCGGTACGGGGAACTGTCAAGTTCAAGTCTCCAGCCGTAAGCGGCCGCTTCTGTGCTTTCGGAAACACCGACAATTTACCCGATGTTTCGAGAATCGCGAATTCCACATCTGCCACGTTGGCGATATTTTTCTCGCGCAGTTGAGTCATTAAGTCACTCATGGAATACCGAGTGCGCCTCATTTCCGCATCGTTGATTTTCCCGTTCGCAATTAAAACAGTCGGTTGCCCTTCAACAAGATTTCGCAATCGTTGGCTCTTCAACGTGATATAAGAAACGAGGATCTGTAAGGAGACCAAAGCGGCAATAATCAACATCCCGCGTGATAACGGAGCGGAAGGATCTTCGAGGGCTACAGCAGAAACTTCCGCAATCATGATGGAGACAACCAAATCAAAAATAGATAATTTTCCGATCTCGCGTTTTCCCATCAAACGCATGGCGATCAGAACATATAAGTAGACGAGAATGGTTCGCAAGAGTAATCCGATAACCATTAGCGCTCCTCCTGTACCCAATGTCCAAACCTAGGATACGTCAATTGTGTCTGGGTCATGTGCTACACGTTTTTCCATTCTGTTACTTCTAATCGTTTTTCCCCACACATAACGCTTGTTTACCGCGAATATACATGTAGCGAACCTGACGGGAAGGAGAATGTTCGATGAATGGTAAACCCCTTTCTGATATCACACCCCGGCTCGGCGGTGCCCCGATCTTGCGGGGACTTCTCACAGCACTCGTATTCGCTTTTATCTGTATTCTTTTAACGAGCATGATCGTCACATGGACTTCTATGGCTGAAGCCCGTCTTCCAACGATCACCTACATCATCAATATGTTGGCTTCTCTCATCGGCGCATTCGTCTCAGCGCGGATAGCGGGAGAAAAAGGATGGTATTATGGGGGAATCACAGCGCTCGCTTATTCTGTAATCATCACAGTGATAGGATTGTTAGTGGCAAGCGTTTCGTTCACTCTATATAATGTCGTACAGATTGCTCTCATGTCGTTGATCGGAATGTTCGGAGGCATGATCGGGGTAAACACGGGTGGAAAAAGTAAATATTAACGAAAACGGGCATACGCTTTGTATTCATGCTCCATGGATGTCATCTCGCTTGAGTTATATCTCAGGCGACAAGACTTCTGGAGTCGCTCTCTTAACAAAGCATACGCCCTCATGCAATATGCGCCGGTTAAGATTTTGCCGGCGTCTCTTCTTTTGTGCTCTTCACGCTCGAAATCGCAGAACGTTCAAACGTAATCTGAGTCGTGGCGGAAACGCGCAATGTCACCGTGCTCTCGGTCAGATCCGTAATCGTACCGTGAATACCACCGATCGTGATCACTTGATCACCTTTCTGCAGGGCCGAAAGCATGTTGTTCCGTTCACGCTGTCTTTTCTGTTGCGGACGAATCAAAAGAAAATAAAAGATAACAAAAATCAGAAGAAAAGGGAGCAAATTTTGAAGGACTGCCATCATTATCTATGTATCTCCTTTCAGTTGCTTCCTATAGGAAGCTTATGTACCTACATTATACCCGTATGCCTCGTAAAAATCCTTCTTAAATGCTAGAAAACGGTCTTGTTCGATAGATTCTCGAATTTTCTTCATTGTTTGTACAAGAAAATAAAGATTGTGATACGTTGTCAGACGCAATCCGAAGATTTCATCCGCTTTAATCAAATGTCGGATATAGGCGCGCGAATAGTTCCGGCATGTATAACAATCACAGTTGGGATCAAGTTTTTCCCAATCTCTAACGTAAGTGGCATTGCGGATCACCACTTTTCCAACAGATGTCATGCAGGTTCCGTTTCGAGCGATACGTGTGGGCAGCACGCAATCGAACATATCGATGCCACGCTCTACCCCTTCAAACAAATCGTCAGGCGATCCTACTCCCATTAAGTAACGCGGTTTATCTTGTGGGAGAAGAGGTGTCGTAAACTCAAGAACCTCATACATCATCGGCTTTGGTTCACCGACAGACAGGCCGCCAACCGCATATCCCGGAAAATCGAGTTCTATCAATTCCTCCGCGCTCTGTTTCCGTAAATCCCTTTCCATCCCGCCTTGCACGATGCCGAAAAGCGCTTGATCGTGAGGTCTGCGATGCGCTTGCTTACATCGTTTGGCCCATCGCGTGGTACGTTCCAGTGACTCTTTCAGATAATCGCGAGTCGCCGGATACGGAGGGCATTCGTCAAAAGCCATGATGATATCGGCACCGAGTGCGTTTTCGACTTCGATCGCTTTTTCCGGAGATAAGAACAACTTCTCTCCGGACAGATGGGAACGAAACTCCACCCCTTCTTCCGTGATCTTCCTTAAACTGGACAGGGAAAACACCTGAAAACCACCGGAATCAGTAAGAATGGAACGATCCCAATTCATAAACGAATGCAAACCGCCCGCTTCTTTTACAATATCATGTCCGGGACGCAGGAATAAATGATATGTATTCGAGAGGATAATCTCCGCCCCGATCTCTTTCAACTCTTCAGGGCTCATCGTTTTGACCGTCGCTTGTGTACCGACGGGCATAAACACGGGTGTCTCGATCGTACCGTGCGGTGTATACACCCGTCCTCTCCTCGCGCCCGTATGCTTGTCCCGCTTCAACAGTTCGAAACGCACGGCCATTCTTGAAGTTCCTCCCTCAATCAAGGTTCTCCTTTTTGAACACACTTTTAATGGAAAATCACATCTTATTATACCAAATGAATGCAACACATCAATATATAAACATCGCATCTCCGAAACTAAAAAAGCGATATCTATCTTTTACTGCTTCCCTGTATGCGTGAAGAACCGCCTCACGCCCGGCAAGTGCCGATACGAGCATGATCAGCGTAGACTTGGGCAGATGGAAATTCGTCAATAGTGCATCTACTACACGGAACTTGTAGCCAGGATAAATAAAAATATCGGTCCAACCGCTCGATTCCCTCATCTCCCCATTCATTCCCACCGTCTCCAATGTACGACATACCGTGGTGCCCACCGCTATCACTCGCCCGCCTTCTTCTTTCGTTTTCTGAATGAGTGAAGCGGTCTCGCCCGGCAGACGATAATATTCGGCATGCATCTGATGTTCCTCAATCGTCTCGCTGGAAACGGGTCGGAATGTACCGAGCCCGACATGCAATGTCAAATACCCAATGCGGATACCCTTTCGCTCGATTTCTTGCAAGTACTCTTCTGTAAAATGAAGCCCAGCGGTGGGAGCAGCAGCAGACCCGCGCTCTCGTGCAAAAACCGTCTGATAACGTTCCTGATCGTTCAACTGCTCGCTAATATAAGGAGGCAAGGGCATGGTTCCTAACCGATCGAGTATCTCGTAAAAAACTCCCTCATAGGAAAAGCGGACCTTCCGTCCGCCATCATCCGTTTTATCCAATACTTCAGCGGTTAACATCCCGTCGCCGAAATCGACGACAGCGCCCGGTTGCAATCGCTTGCCCGGCCTCACGAGACATTCCCAAGTATCTCGATCCGTCTCTTTCAATAATAAAAACTCAACTTTCGCTCCCGTTCCTCGTTTGATCCCATATAACCGTGCGGGAATGACACGCGTGTCATTAAGAATCAAACAATCACCCTCGTTGACAAAAGAGATGAAATCGCGAAATACGTGATGACCGATCTCACCCGTTTTTTTATTCAATGTCATCAGGCGAGAAGCGGTTCGCTCCGGGAGCGGATGTTGTGCGATCAATTCTTTAGGCAGGTCAAAATCAAAATCGTTTATATGCATCTGACTATCTCGATCCTCTCTAGCAACAAATTCCGTCGTACTCTAGTGTCACAATAAAATTTGAAGTTTATACTTTAATGTTTCTTGTCATGCCTCTTCTCCCGATCCCCTTCATCTCCTTTATCATTCTTCTTCTCTTCATCGTGTTTCTTTACCTTATCCTCGTCGTTTTCACGATTCCGATGGAAAGGGGGATGCACCTGAAATGAATGGGGAGGATCCATATCGAGAGATTTTTTGCTCTCCTCCCGGCCTTGAACTTGCCGTTCTTCCCGTTCTATTTTTCCAATAAAGGGCAGTTGGGATGAAGGCTGAGCGGACGAAGCTGGCTGCCCGTCGTCGAGAATTTGTTTCGACTTATTACCTTTAAGATTACCGGATTCGCTAACTGTATCATCGAGGACATGTTCTTCATGATTCGTTACGCGGGATGTATGGTTAACATCCCGCAGTTGGTGCAAAATCCGTGACAAATCCAATCCGTACCGATTCGCCACTTCCGTGATGGATTCATGTCTTAACTCATCAATCGTCACAGGAACACCAAGCGAACGTGCGGTTTCATATAAATAGTATTTACCCGCCGACAACCCTTGGCTCATCGCTTCATGTCGCAACTCATCCGATACGATCACGCCTTCCACATCGACGGGGATATTCTGCGAAACTGCATGGTGAAAGGCGTTCATGAGCTTATCTTCCAGTTGCGTCAAATCAATTGTGCGCTCATCTTCTCCCTGTACGCGAGACGCTGAAATAAGTACCTCGCTTTGAGCTTTTAAATATCCTTGTCGGACTGACTCGTCGGCGAGCACAGCAACCGCTTGATCGACTTGTTTACCGGTCAACTGCGTATTTTCCAGCAACTTTTTCGCATCATCGTTCAGCGGATTGGCGAAGAGAACAAGCTCCTGCCGGTCAATCGCCAATTCTACACTAGGATTCACGTCGATCGTAATATACGCATACGCGTGATTTCCTTGATGCTTGGGTATTCCTTGCCAAAATTCCAGCACCATAAGAACAGAGGCAACGAACACCCCAATTATTTTTATAGGGGATCGAAAAAAACTGCGTTTCTCCGTTTGTGTGACAATGGGGATGATCACTTCTTTTCCGACTCTCATATGAGCTTCGTAAGGTAGTGTTATAAATTGTCGATCGGATGTCAGAACGATCACCTGTTGACCGGCTATTTTCATGATGATCCCCTTGCGCTCCATGCCTAGACCTTCCTTCACAGAATGTATTCTTGTAACATATTCAAATCGTTTGTCAATATCAAAGTAATCGCGATGATATATTTTCGTTGGCGCTCGATTGTCTTTCGCGAAACCGATACATATTGCATCAGTTGTTTAAGGGGAAGAGATTTCTTTTCATAAAGATAGGTTCGTAACTCTTCACGTTCCGCAATGATTCGTGCGACTTCCATGGCGTTCTGCCGCGCATCGACGTGTTTCGGCGAAAGTTCCACCAGTTCCTCCAAAGTGATATTGAATGCGGAAAGCAACTCCATATATCTCTCGATTTCTTCGCGCCTTTGCTCTTCTTCAAGCTTTACGGCATGCGCTTCCATCGATTTTTGCACTTCTACATAATTAATAATGTTGTCTTCATCATCTTCCACTTCAAACTCCGTGAAAGGAACATCTCGATCTTTCGCCGATTTTGAACGGTAAAAATCGATCAATCGTCTTTTGATCACGGTGTCCGCGAAACTGAGAAAACTGGTGCCGCGCTTGAGATCAAAGTGATCGATCGCTTCATTGAAAGCCGACAATGCTACACTAAATTCATCATCTTCACCACGGCGAATATAACGTCCTGTCGCCTGAGATGCGCTTTTTGCGATAAAAGGAATATATTCTTGCAAAAGTTGGTTACGCACTTTGGTGTCTCCTGCCCGAATGCGTTCCAACTTTTTTTGCAGGTCGCATATCTCGTCATCCTGTTTGCGACGGAACGGTATGAATCCCACCCATTCCACCTCGCTTATTACATATTTCGTTGCACTCTGTTATTTTGAGGGTAACAGAGAAAGAACCTACCAACTCTTATTTCTCAGGCGGCGTCATTCCAAGATGTATGTACCCTCTGGGTGTAACGATACGACCTCGCGGCGTTCTTTGCAAAAAACCGATTTGCAAAAGGTAAGGTTCGTACACATCCTCAATCGTATCCGGTTCTTCACCGATCGTCGCCGCAATCGTATCCAGACCTACGGGTCCTCCCTGAAATTTTTCGATGATCGTAAGCAGTAAGCGATGATCGACTTGATCAAGCCCCAACGGATCCACCTGAATCAATTGTAAAGCCTGATCGGCAACTTCGCGCGAAATCACCCCATCCCCCTTGACCTGAGCAAAGTCACGCACTCGCTTCAAAAGACGGTTTGCAATACGCGGAGTCCCCCTTGACCTTCTAGCGATCTCTTCCGCTCCCTCCGGCAAGATGCGGACAGAAAGGATATCCGCCGCACGCAACACGATTTTCACCAGATCTTCAACCGAGTAATAGTCGAGATGGCTCATCACACCGAAACGATCGCGCAACGGCGCCGATAAGAGCCCGGCACGTGTAGTTGCACCAATCAGTGTGAATGGAGGCAAGTCTAAACGTACAGAGCGGGCACCGGGGCCCTTGCCGATTACAATATCCAACGCAAAATCTTCCATCGCAGGATACAAGACTTCTTCAACCGTTCGGTTCAAGCGGTGGATCTCATCGATAAAAAGGACATCTCCTTCTTGCAAATTCGTCAAAATCGCGGCAAGATCGCCCGCTCTTTCGATCGCCGGGCCGGAAGTTGTGCGAATGTTGACTCCGAGCTCATTGGCGATGATGTTTGACAATGTCGTTTTACCAAGTCCCGGAGGACCGTATAAAAGAACGTGGTCGAGCGCCTCATTTCGCATCTTCGCTGCTTCTATAAACACCCGCAGGTTCTCTTTTACCTGCTGCTGTCCTATATATTCATCCAAATAACGGGGGCGTAAGGTCTCCAAACCTCCGTCCTCCCCTAAAAATTGCGCTGAAATGATTCGATCGTGCACATCGTCCTCTCCCTTATGTTCGAGCTAAGACTCGAAGAGCAAGTTTTATCAACGATTCAACAGGCACCCCTTGCTCGATCTCATGGGCAAGAGAGCGAACGGCCCCTTGCGCTTCTTTCTCAGTATAGCCTAATGCTACTAGTGCGGCAAACAACTCTCCTTCACCTGATAGAGAAGGAGAGTTATTATCTCGCGAATGCGGATGATAAACAGGTTCATGTCTATGTATATCATCAAGCTTATCTTTTAAATCGATAATCAGACGTTGCGCCGTCTTCTTTCCAATGCCTGGCACTTTCATAAGAAACTGAACATCTTCCCCTTGTATGGCCGCACACACCATCGGGAGCGATCCGGCTCCAATAATCGACAGGGCTGCTTTAGGACCCACTCCGGAGACACTTTGTAAACGCACAAACAACTCACGTTCTTCATGGGTTGCAAATCCGTAAAGTACAATCGCGTCTTCCCGTACATGTTGGTGCGTATGAACGCGAACATGCTCACCTTCCTGTAGGCGGCATGCGAATGGGGTTGTGACATAGACACGATATCCTACTCCGCCCACGTTTACGATGATTTGATCAAGTTCGGTATACGCAACCGTTCCTTCCAGAAAAGCGATCATCGTCGCACCTTCCCTTTAAGAGGTTGTCCCTCTTTTTTTAGCACGCATTTCCAAACTCGTCTGAAACGAAAACATATGCGCATCGGTGATCGCGATCGCCAATGCATCCGCCACGTCATCAGGTTTCGGTACCTGGGCAAGGTTAAGAAAAATCTTTACCATTTCCTGTATCTGTTGCTTCTCTGCTTTTCCATAACCGACAATCGACTGTTTCACTTGCATCGGGGTATACTCGGCACATGAAAGTCCGGCCTGTACCCCTGCCAGCAAAATCACGCCTCTCGCCTGTCCTACGGCGATGGCAGTCGTCACATTGCGATTAAAAAAAAGTTGCTCTAGAGCCAATCGTTCCGGACTTGTTCTCGCAATGATATCCCGCAAAGCATCATAGATTTGTTGTAAGCGTCTTTCCATCGGTAGCGCGGCGTCTGTCTCAATCAATCCATATTCAGCCGCTTGCAAACGATTCCCATAGACATCAATTACACCATATCCCGTTCGCCCGTAACCCGGATCAATTCCTAAAATACGCATCACAAATCCTCCTGTCCGTTAAACCAGACAGGATTCCAACTGCTCCCGAATCCGTTCGGAATCCAATCGCTTACCTATAAAAACCAGACGATTTTCACGAACTTCATCTTCTTTCCAAGGATCGGCTGCAACCGCCTGGCTTCTATCCCCTACGAGATGAAAAATTAATTTTTCATCGTACCCGTCGATCCAGAGGATTCCTTTGCCGCGAAAGATCGTGGTGGGCAGATTTTCCATAAATCCGCTCAACTTTTCATAATCAAACGGACGAGCCGCACGAAAAGACACGGAGGAAATCTCCTCATCCTGCAGGCGGGAATGATGGTTTTCATGTGTACAATGCGGATCATGACATTTCCCGTCATGATGATGTTGGGTTTGCATGCGTTCCAATTGAAACACACCGACGTCGAGCAGCAAACGCAAATCCGCTTTCGCATGTGATGTGCGCAAAATTCGGGAAGCGGGATTGAGATCAAGAATCTCTCGTTCTATTTTATCAAGCTGCGTATCATTTACTAGATCGGTCTTATTCAATAGCAAAATATCTGCGGCTATGATCTGATCGATCGTCGTCCCGCTCGTCTGTAGATGTCTCCCAAATTGTTCCGCATCTACAACCGTCACGATCGCGTCCAATTTGACCTGTTCACTGATATCATCTAAAAGAAAAGTCTGTGCGACTGGACGGGGATCTGCCAAACCGGTTGTCTCCACGATGATATATTCGGGAACAGGAGTACGTTCAAGCACATTCTTCACCGCATCTTCCAAATCCCCGCGTACGGAACAACAGACGCAACCGTTGGCAAGTTCGACAATTTCCTCCTTCGCGCCGATGACGAGTTCATGATCGATAGAGATCTCTCCGAACTCATTTACGATCACCGCGATGCGAAGCCCCTGATTCTCTTGCAAAATGCGATTTAACAAGGTCGTCTTGCCGCTTCCCAGAAACCCCGTTACGATCGTTACAGGTATGCGTTTATCTAACGCATGCATGAAACCAACTCCTCATCGAACAAATCATGCAGAACCTCATCCAAATCTTCTAGCGCTTGTGCCATATCTTTATGATATTTAACTTTTTGATAGATATCGGCAGCGCAGCTGATATCTTCGACCGACTCTTTATTCCTGTCCAATGCTCGGTAAATTTGACCGCGTACGTGAAAGGCATAAGCAAGTGAAGGAGATGGCCGGTGTTTCTCCCCAAGAATTCCGTTTAGCAACCCCAAGGCTTCTTCCAAACGCCCCGCTTTATAATAAAACTCCGCCATCTTCGCACTTACGTCAATCTTCATGTTCGTATCCGCCAATAAATCCCTTTGCGAAAACGAATGAGTAAAGAAAGCGATCGCTTCCTCGTACTTCCCATTATCAGCCATTAGCTTCGCTCTTTCCCCATTCAAAATGATGATTGCATCACGATTTTCTTCCGGATCCAGCAGATACCATCTTGATGCTTCATCCAAGTACTTCTTCGCCTCTTCCTGCTCACCGAGACGCCTGGCACAAATCGCCAGATGATGATAGAGAAATCCCTTCCATTTAATAGGGATCTGCTGATTCCATGCCAAATCCGCCCTTAGAAACCGTTGTTTTGCTTCTTCGTACCTTTGCAATTGCATCAAAACATATCCGAGATTGATGCATGTGCGAAGTTGAATCAAAGGATCGGAATGATTGCCCACCGTTTGCAGTCCTTGCTCACAACGATCAAAATAATGATAGGACATCATCGTGTCCCCTTGGTATATATATGCGTAACCAAGATAATGATAGAGTGTCAGGATGGGATCAGAGAACCTTTTTTCTTCCAATTCCCCTTCAAGCGGTGAAAGAACTCTGATCACGAGATCCCCCTTGCGTTGTCTCAAAGCGGCTAGAGAGAATTTGAGCAGCCATTCGATACGTTCCTCGTGCGTGATATCTTTTTGCAACAACCGTTCAATCACACGCATGGCCTCGTCATGTTGATGCTCTTCTAGCAACGCGGTAGCCCATTGTTTCCATTCATCAATGGTCGTCGCATCCTGTTCTACGGCGGTAACCATATCAGCTTCCAAGCGAGCGAGAAGCTGAATGATCACACGCATGGAAGGCCTTGCCTTACCGAGCTCCAACTGAGAGACCATGCTTTTTGTCGTAATATCTTTGGCAAGTTCAGACTGTGTCCAGTGTTTTTGCCTTCGCAGGGCTTTCACATAAGCGCCCAGAGACACCCCTATCCCCCCTAGTGGCAACCCGTTATCTCACACACCCCAATCACGCGGATAGCGAAAATCGATCCCGATCGTGCGGTTGGAAACCTTGGCGATCAGAGGAATGCGTCTTTTGTATTGGTTTCGGGTGATTCGACGGATGACAGTGTCGATGAATTCTTCGCTGAAACCTTCGTTTCGCAGTTCTTCCTTCGTATATCGCCTGTCCACCAAGAGAATCAGAAGCCTGTCCACGTCTTCGTATGTAAAACCTAATTCCTTCTCATCCGTCTGATTTTCCCAAAGATCGGCGGAAGGAGGCTTCTCAATAATCTGTTTAGGTACTCCTAGATAACGGGCTAACTGCCGCACTTGTGTTTTATACAGATCACCGATCGGGTTGATTCCACTAGCCAGATCTCCGTGTTGTGTTCCATAACCGAGCAGAAGTTCAGTCTTATTGGAAGTCCCGAGAACCAACGCATTCAACTGGGCGGAGAAATCATAGAGTATGCTCATGCGTTCCCTTGCCATCTTATTTCCTCTGCGCAAAGGTGAAGCATCGGAAAATCTCTCGAAATATGCATCGATCTGTGGAGTGATGTCAATCACGGAAGATTCGATACCTAAAGCATCCACGCAAGCTTGTGCATCCGCAAGACTCGACGGGGACGACGTCTTATAAGGCATCATAACGGCATGTACTCGCTCCGGCCCTAAGGAACGAACTGCCAAAAAAGCCACCAATGCGGAATCGATCCCACCGGAGAGGCCAAAGACGACTTTTTGAATCCCGACTTTCTCCGTTTCTTCTTTGATGAAACGCGTTAACATCTCCGTGACTAACTCGGGATGAATTTCGAGTCTATTCTTCACTTGAATCCCACCTATTCGTCATATCCAGCCAATCGGCACTCAACCTGCTCTCACGTATACGCGACAATTCGCGGATGGTTACATCGAGATTTTCGTCTCGCAGAAGCGGCATCATATAACGGGCGCGACGAATCCTTTTGTTCTCGATATGCACAGTTAACATATCAGGCTCAAGTGCCTTCGCCTGTGCTTGAACGCGGCCAAAAGGATCAAATAATGCAGAACGTCCAAAGAACGTCACCCCATCCTCGAACCCCACGCGGTTCGCAAACAGAATGAACGAGGTGAAGAACTGGGCATATGTGCCAAGCATACTGTACCATGAACGTTCTGAGCCGATCATCGGTTCAGCGGATGCCCCACGGGCTGGTCCGGAAGCGATAACGATGAGCATCTCGGCTCCGTCTTGTGACAAAAGAAAAGGCGCGGAAGGATGCCATGCATCTTCGCAAATCAAGAGGCCCGTTCGACCGAAGCGTGTTTCGAAAGCGCGAAAACGGTCTCCTCGGCCAAAGTGCCTCATCTCTTCAAACATTCCGTATGTGGGGAGATATACCTTCCGGTGAACATGAAGAATCTTGCCTTGAGAAGCATAGACGGCCGTAATATAGAAAATATGTTCACGGCTCTCTTCAACGAATGAAAAGACGATATCAATCTCTTTGCTCGCTTCAACCAAGCGCCGGACCGGCTCGTCTGATAATGTCATGGCGATTTCGAACGCCATATCACGCAATTGGTAACCTGTTAGCCCAAGTTCGGGAAACACAATTAAATCAGCCTGTTCCCGAACCGCTTCTCCTATTTTCTCCAGATGCATGGATACGTTTCTCTCTACATTTCCAAGGGTCGGATAAATCTGCCCGATCACCGCTTTGATACTCTTCATCTATAAATACACATCCTTTGGTGTTTCTAACCTACGAAGATTATACCATGTGAACCTTGGCGTTTCACCCTGAGAAGTGGAAAGAAACGCCTTAAAATCCTCCTTTGTGGATCCATTCACGGCGTTGCTCCTCAATCGCTAATGTCCACTCGAGACGAGTACGCCACTTATCCGAATCCCGTTCCTTCTCTTTTCTGTATTCATACACCTCCCTTAGCAATAAGGCAGGATACGTGAAGAGAGTCCGTAACAACTTGTGGTTGGCTTCACATAATGGTGCGACTTTCTGGTATGTACGCAAGATGTCAGCTACGGTACGTTCACACCATCCATTCAGGAAAAGAGCATGGTTGATCACCTGGTAAAGGTCGTGCGCACGCACATCAATTCCGGCGATATCAAAGTCAATCAAATAAGCAGTTCGATCCTTATAGATGAGATTATGAGGGGCCAGATCGCGGTGACAAACCGTTCCTCTCTCGCGATCTTTTTTGAGCGCCTGCTTATAATCATTTCCCTGCAAACGAACGATCGCGCTTTCCGCTTCTTTGATCCACAGTGAGGAAATCTTGATCGGCAAACGTTCTGCATGCAAGATCCGCTTGCATCGTTCTAATCGTGCACCATATTTTTCATCGAGTGGTGGGGTCCATAGATAATTTTGCGATGGAGCAGGTAAAGCGACAGGGGTTTGATGCATTCTTGCAATGGATCGAACGGAAGCTAAACGTTCTTCCTTGTTACTAAAATCACAGTGATGTCCTTTGATCCACGGTTGCACGATCCAAAACAGATCTCCGATTCGGACAAACGCTTTCCCTTTGCGCGTACGTAAAAGAGGAGCAACAGGAACATCTTTCTCCTGCAGTTTCTCCAGTACTTCCGCTAACTGAGTGATTCTGTTCATGGAAGGATATCCTTCTATTTTCTTTAGGACAAACGCGCCTTGCTCGCTAAGAATCCCGACGACACTGCGCATGCGTACTGTTCCTGAGACGGTGATGTGATATTCATGTTCCAATATCTTATTGAGAAATTCGTTCAACTCCACATGATCACCCCTATAACAGGACAGAGGAGCCGGTTACCCGACTCCTTTTTTTCTAATTTTTCCCTTCGAATTCCCGTCCCGGAAATGTCATCGAACTCGGGTATACCGGATGAGGTACCGTCATCGGAGGATGGGGCATATGGACGTGATGAGGATAGTAGGGCATGAGATGGGGATGATAATAAGTTACATAATGTGAATATCTGTGTTTACGATGCCGTTTTTTGCAGCCGCATTTCTTGTGAGGTTCGTACACATGATGCGGAACCATGTGAATAGGCATGACCATCATGGGGTGATATACGGGATGGTAATGAGGCGCATATAACAGTTGTTGTTGAACAATATCCGTATGTGGAGCAGCATGGTGCACAACAGGCGGCATTTTCGGAACTTCCATTTTTGGCATTTCCATTTTCGGTACCTCCATTTTTGGAATTTCCATTTTAAAAGGTTTTGTCTCCATGATTGATGGCACCTCCTTAGGTATCGAAGGAGGAACAATTTCTTTCGGCGCGGTAAGTTTCTCCTTAGGAACAGAAGAAACATACGGTTTTGGCGCCGTCAGTTTCTCCTTCGGCATCATCTCCTCCTTTATGGAGAGATGATGAGACGCCCCATCCATCATGCCGTGCGAGGGAATATTGATCACCTGTCCCGGCATAATGTGATCCGGATTCATCACTTGTGGGTTCGCAGACTTTAATTGGTCAAGTGTTACCCCAACCTGTTTTGCGATTTTCCACATGGTATCGCCATGTTTGACGACATATTTCCATAAGTGTCCCCACTTCGGAACTGTTCCGGTAAATGGTGGCGCCGTATGCATCGGTGTTGCTGGTATGGGCATCTTCGGTTCTTCTGCCGGAGCGCCCGGTAATACGGAAGGCATTTCGGGAACCGTCTCCCCCGGAAATTCTTCCTTCGCCTCCACATGCCCCTGTTGATGTGCATCGAAAGGCGGTTGATGCCCGGCATGTGGTTCCACGGTCGGTTGTCCGGATATCGACTCTCCTGGACGCGGTATGTTGATTTTCTGTCCAACATCGATCTTATCTGGATCGGTTAACTGCGGATTGGCAGCGATGATCGATTCAAGTGGAACCCCGTACTTTTTTGCTAATTTCCAGAGGGTATCCCCTTTTTGTACGGTGTGTACAATCAACCCATTCCCCTCCTCTGGCCGTATATCACTTGCAGTATATGCGCCCTATCGTCATTTGCCATGGAAAAATAAAAACTTGGGCTTTTTAGAGCCCAAGTTTTTTGGCGATGATCCGCTTCATGATTTCGTTGCTGCCCGCGTAGATGGCTGTTACCGGGATATCGCGATATCGCCGGGCGATTTTATATTCTTCCATATAACCGTAACCGCCATGTAGTTGCAAACATTGGGAAGCCACACGTTTAGCCATTTCGGTGACCCACCATTTCGCCATGGATACTTTTGTAACGATTTCTTTCCCGTTGATATGGTCGGCAATTAACTGATCGAGGAACGCCCGGCTGACTTCGATTTCGGTTGCCATTTCCGCGATTTTGAACTGTGTATTTTGGAATTTGCTGATCGGTTGGCCGAAAGCTTCCCTACTTTTCACATAATCGATCGTCATTTTCAGCATCTCTTCCGCCGAAACTTGAGCAGAAATCGTCACGACGAGCCGTTCCTGCTGTAATTTCTCCATCATGTAGATGAAACCTTTTCCTTCTTCGCCAAGCAGGTTTTCGGCTGGCACGCGGCAGTCTTCAAAGATCAACTCTGCCGTGTCCTGGCTGTGAAGTCCAATTTTGTCCAGTTTGCGACCACGTGAGAATCCCGGCGTGTCACGTTCGACAACGATAAGACTGATTCCTTTATGTGCCGGAACCGCTTTCGGATCCGTCTTGCATGCGACGATAATCAAATCGGACTGAATCCCGTTGGTTATGAACGTCTTTTGTCCATTGAGAATGTAATGATCCCCGTCTCTCACCGCTGTCGTACGGATGCTTGCCAGGTCGGATCCTGCCCCGGGCTCCGTCATCGCGATCGCGGTGATCAGATCGCCGCTCACACATCCAGGAAGCCAGCGCTCCTTCTGTTCTTCCGTAGCGTATTCTTTAATGTATGGGACAACAATGTCGTTGTGCAACGTTATCCCCAACATACCGGAACCGACCCGTTCCAATTCCTCATTGATGACCACGTTGTACACCCAATCAGCCCCTGCCCCTCCATATTTTTCATCTATATCAGGACACAGATATCCTTGCTCGGCCATCTTCTTCCAGAAAGAACGCGGTACGATCCGTTCTTCCTCCCAACGGTCAAAATAAGGAACGGCTTCTTTTTCGAGAAATTTACGCAACGTATCGCGGAATATCCGATGTTCATCTCGCAAATACAAATGATTCATAGGTAACCTCCCCATCCAAAACAAACGGTCGTTCCAACACTTTTATTATAGCCGATGACTAAAAATTTTTATAGTAATAAAAATGTGGATTAATCTGCTATAGCAACGACAGCCCTGATGTATGCGTGAGATATGTAATAAATGCCTTTAACACAGTAATCGTTTACGCGAATCATGGGGGGTTCGAAACTCTCGCATGCGCCGGCAACATGGAAAAGATAAAGCCCCCGTCGAAACAACGGGAGCTTAGGAACCTCTCTAAAATCTCGAAGATAACAGCCGGAGTTCCCAATCACTAACATGTCTGTTAAATTTGTCCCATTCCGTCCTTTTTATCTTGATGAACTCTTCCCAAATGGAACGGCCAATCGTTTCCGCCAATATCGTGTCTTCCGCTAGATGATCGATGGCCTGACTAAGATTTCGCGGAACCCACGTAATTCCCTTTTCTTTTAATTCCATCTCGCTCATCTTGCTTACATCAATATCGATCGGATCACCCGGATCCATCCGATTTTGGATTCCATGGAGTCCAGCCGCTACCAAACATGCGGCAAGCAGATAAGGATTGCAAGTCCCATCCGCACCTCGATATTCAAAACGTCTTGTCCTACGCTTCTCCGGAATTCTCACCAGAACCGACCGGTTTCCTGCACCATAACAGATGTGGGCGGGAGCCCATGAACCGGGCTGCATCCTTTTGTACGAATTCACGCTAGGTGCCCCGATCGCAATTAATGAAGGGCCGTGCTTGAGAATTCCGCCGATAAAATGATAAGCTTTGTCAGACATGTCCAATCCCCGTTGATCCGTAATATCTTCAAACAGATTTTCCCCTGATGGGTCAAACAGACTGATATGGACATGCAATCCACTGCCTGCCAAATGCTGAAATGGCTTCGGCATCAGAGTACCTATCATCCCTTTGTTTCTCGCAACCTGCTTAAATACCTGCGCAAACGTCACCTGGTCGTCAGTGGCTTTTAAAGCCGGAGCATATTTCAAATTGATTTCCAACTGTCCCGGGCCGTATTCACTTGAGATCTGCTCGGTTTTTACTCCCATCGCTTCGAGTGAATATACGACCTCCTGAAGAAAATCTTCCTGTACATCCACCCCGTCAATTGAGAAACAATGACTCTGATCGGCAGGCTGCAGATTCCCGTTCACTTCTTTCAGCAAATACGCTTCTTGTTCAAATGCTAGATACATTTTCCCGCCAAGAAGTGATTCCACTTCGTTGAGAAGACGCTTCAAAGCCTGTCTCGGGCATCCTTCCCAAGGTTCTCCGTTTTCATCCACCAGGTCGCAAATCATTCGCGCCGTATTTTTTCGATAGGGTACAATGGCAAAGGTTTCGGGGTCAGGAACTGCAAAAAAGTCACCGTCATTCGGGCCGTAAGTTGGATTTGGAATATATTCATCCATGGAATCAAAACTCATGATAGCCGTACTGAAGTTGATCCCCTTCTCCATTGCACTTCTTAGTTCAGCTGGACGGATCGTTCTGCCTCTGGTTATCCCGGCATAATCTAAAAATTCGATGCGTATGAATTCGATTTTCTCTTTTTCTACGATTTCTAATACCTTTTCCATTGACGTCATACCGCCATCTACACTCCTTCTGTTAGACGTTTGAATACGCTATGGGTCAAAATCTTTACACCGAGCGGAATGATCTTTTCATCAAATTGAAAAGCTGGGTGATGCAAATCATGGCATGGCACACCTTCTCGACAGATCCCCAAACGAAAATAAGTACTAGGAACCCTTTCGGCGAAAGCGCCAAAATCATCCGCTCCCATCGACGGCTCCGTCAATATGTGTACGGCTTCGGCCCCCAACAACTCTTCTACAGATTCCACGAATGCCCTTGTAACTTCTCGATCGTTGATGACCGGAGGGTGGCCCTCTGAATAAGTCACCTTGGCTTTCGCACCAAAAGAAGTAACCATCTGTTCTACGAGTTCAACGAGACGTTCTTTCACCTTCTCTCTCGTCTCCTTGGAAACCGCTCTTGTGGTTCCCTCCATTATGACTCGATCGGCTACGATATTTGTAGCTGTACCTCCCAGTATTTTTCCAACATGTACAACAACCGGATCAACAGGGTTCGTTTCTTTCATGACGAGGTAAGAAATTCCTTGCAAAACATTCCCGCTGACTGCGATCGCATCAATCGCTTGATGCGGTCTGGCACTATGCCCTCCTTTTCCCTCAATTTCAATCGCGAATGTATCACAAGAGGCAGTCATAGCTCCGTATCTCACACCTACTGTCCCAAATGGAAGGTGCGGCCATAGATGCAGAGCCAGCATTTCATCGATTGGAGGATGACTGAGTACACCTTGTTCAATCATCTTTTCAGCCGCTCCATCCGCTTCTTCTCCTGGCTGAAATATACAACGTACCCTACCACGAAACATGTTTTTGCGCTGATAGAGTTGATATACCGTTCCAAGCAAAATCGTCATGTGCCCGTCATGCCCGCAGGCATGCATGACTCCATTGTTCAGTGAGGAAAAAGGGAGACCGGTTTTTTCCTGGATAGGGAGTGCATCCATATCGGCCCGCAGTCCAATATGTAGACCTTTCCCATTTTCTCCGACGATATCGACCACCACCCCTGTATCCCCTACTCTTTTATAAGGTATCCCCCATTCATTTAAACGGGAACAAAGAAAGTCGCATGTCGCAAATTCCTGAAAGGAAAGCTCAGGATATTGGTGGAGATGTCTTCTGATCTGATAAAGTTGCTGAACAAGCGATTCCTGCAATTCTACTGATTCCATCTTACTTTCCTCCTAAAAATCAAACGAAATCGGCTTATCATGCTTCACCTTGCTCCTAAAGAATAGATAGATACCTCCGATGAGGAGCCAGCATATCCCGACTTTTATTGCCAAAGCATCCATTCCATATAGCACGTATCCGATGACTGTCAGTCCGAGAAGCGGGGAAATCAGATGTTTAAAATAATGCTTCGACCTTTTGCGAATTACGTAGTGACAAATCACAGAAATGTGCAGCAAGAAAAATCCAGTCAACGCTCCAAAGTTTACTATATTGGTCAGAATATCAATATGATTTTGAAAAATAATCCCAATAATGAAAGAGATAACCGCCACACAATACGTACTGATATAAGGAGTTCGGTATTTTGGATGAATCCTTCCAAGTACGGCTGGCAGCTTGCGGTCTCGCCCCATGGAAAACAACAAACGAGAAATCGCCGCTTGTGAGGCCAATGCACTGGCAATTCCCCAAGAAAAAGCCGTTGCCAAACTGGTCAATGTCTTGAGCCAACTTCCACCGGCTAATTCCGCCACTTGATAGAAAGCCGTATCAAGGCTTTCGATTTTGATGCCCTTCGCTAGGTCACTGGCAATCCAGGTTTGAATGATGAAGAGGATTCCTACAATGAGAAGGGAAAGAATGGTTGCCCGGCCAACAGCTTTTTTACCCCCTTGCACTTCTTCCGACAGGGTAGAGATTGCATCGAACCCTAAAAAGGATAAAACTGCAATCGATACCGCTCCCATCAGCGTCGAGAAGTTAAACTGGTTGGCATCATACAATGGTTTCATGGAAAAGCTTGTGTTATTGACACCTTTTTGTAAAGCAATGACTCCAAAGACAATGAATATGGCCAAAACAATCAATTCAAGCACAAGCGTAATCTTATTGGCTTTTGCCGTAAATTCCACGCCGCGGGTATTAATCGCCGTATTGAGCAATATAAAGAAAACCAACCAGAACCATAAGGGCAATCCGGGGATGAATGCGGTTAAGGAAACCGCACTGACCAGATAAATCAGAGCGGGTATCAAAATGTAATCGAGAAGAATGGCCCAACCTGCGATAAATCCAACGTACTCATGAATCCCTCTCTGGGCATAGGAATAGACGGATCCTGCAATCGGGAATGCCTCGGACATACACGCGTAACTGAGCGCTGTAAAAATCATTCCTATCATACCTATGGTATAAGCTAAAGCGACCATCCCTTTGGAAGCGTCAGAAACATACCCGAAAACGCCAAACGGAGCGATAGGAACAAGATAAATCAGGCCGTAAATCAATAGATCTCCAAATGTCAAAGCTCGCTTCAACTCTTGCTTATAACCAAATTGTTCAATGGACATCCTTTATCCCTTCTTTCTTAAAAGAATGGCCGATATACATTTTCGAAGTTGCGATACAGTACCATCTCACCAATGGCCTGTGCTGTTTCGACATCCATATAATCCGAAGCGATCCAGGAATTTAACACTTTTTCAAAGCACTCCTTAAAAAGGTGTACACCCATCCAATTCATTTCCGGCACCGTAAAAGCGTCCGATCCGTACATGACTTTGTCAAACGGAGCGAATTCGAATACTTGCGAGAGAATTCTTTCTACTCCATGTCCTGCAAACGGGTTTTGCAAAGATATATCCATGTAAACATTCGGCAAAACGCTCACGATAAAAGCAGCTTCCTCCATCCATGGGTATCCTCCGTGCACAAGGTGTACTTGGGTATCCGAGTATTTCCTTAATAGCGGAAACAGAAAGCTGGGGCTCGCTTTATCAAGGATCACATCTCCATCCCCTATACCCGTATGAATATGCATAACTTTTTCAGCCTCGGTACATTCCTCCATTGCAACATGCAGACAATAATCCCTTATAGCTTTTACTTCTGCCCGTTCGTTTGCCAAAAATTCCTCCCATTGCTCGTTTGCCGCAGCTTCGTTCTTTTCAGATATTTGCAAGCCACTCCGGTAAGCAATAATCGACTTTAACCCGACAATTTCCTCTTTTTTTAATGCCCCCCGCAGATCCGCTCTGTATTTTTCGACGAACTCTCCAAAGCTATTACATTCCCCTCGTAACCGGGCCATAACAGGTTCGATCCTATAGATTTCCCATATACGTACTCCGCAAAGATCGGTATATTCTTTCTTGTCCAACGGTGGAGAGGGATACCCAAAATCCATCACTAAACCGATGATGTTCGCATCACGAAACAGTTCTCTGGTATATTCGCGAAAATCAGCGGTTCGTACATTCCTTTGCTTGACGACTTCTTCAAGTTCAGGCGCACACGAGTAATATTTGGCCAATCGGTTGATCAGAATCTGAACCCACATGTTGGTACCAGGGTAAGGATGTTTCTTGTTTCGCTCATTCGTTTTTAAACCGCTGGATGGGATAACGGATAACGATAGTTTTTTTACAAATTCCTCCGGCGTATAGGGATTCGGATTTGCAACGTAAGGGTGACAGTGAACATCAATCGCTTGAACATCTCGTAATGAGACACCGCTCATAAGAACACCTCCGACGGAATTTTCACTGAAAATAAAAAGCAATAATCATGCCACTATTCAAAATTTCTTATGTTTATCTTTTTCCTTGAAAACAAAGATGTCTTTGTTAGAGAAACAGAAAAATATTTTGCGATTGAAAAATATTTTTCGAAATATTTTTTTTCGTTGGATCATCAATGACTTGTAAGAATAAAAATATTCAAAATCGAAAGGGTTTGGGTTGATGATCGTAGAAAAATTTACAAAATTATTTTCGCAAAATATTTTTCGATCGGAGGTGATCAGGAATGGACAATTTCCCCGCTCTTTCTTTGCAACAAGTGTGGAACTCAAATTTTGATTGTATGGTTCTCACCGACTCGGAGGGGGAGATTCTTTCTCTCAATCGGACAGCTGCACGTTTGTTTTCCTCAAGTCCAAGCCGTCTGATTGGCGTTTCCATTTTTGAACTCATCCCGTCACAAGAATTTAAAAAAGTATTCCAAACGCGTCAAGACAAGACGGGGATCTCCATCTCTCTAGGAACTCAACAGCTCATTGCAAACCTTACGGTGATACGGTCGAGTTCCGATTATCCGGGATATCTGATAACTATTAAAAACATCACAGATACTCAACAATTGCAGCAACAACTACAGCAAATGAACATGATCCGTCAATTGTACGACACGATCTTAGACTATCTGGAAGAGGGGATCTGCGCCATCGACCAACAAGGAACCGTTCTGTTTTACAATAAAAAAATGGGAGAAATCGACACGTTGGAGCCTGAATCGGTACGCAACAAAAGGGTTGTGGACGTCTGGAACATTGACGAAAACTCGAGCACACTGCTCACCGCATTCAAAACGGGGCGAACTCTCAGTCACCGTGAGACCCACTTCTCCACAAACGGAAAAGCGGTAACTACACTTTACAAGACGGTTCCTCTCTACTTAGGTAATAAAAAAGTAGGAGCATTGGAAGTCGCGAAGGACATCACTGAACAAAAACAGTTAAAAGAAACCATCCTGCAATTGCAACAAAGAGACGGAAAAAACGGATCGAACGCTCCCATTGCAACATCCGCTAAATCTAACAATACGCGGTTTACATTTGAGAGTATTATTTTTGCAAGCCGTTCCATGGCAAAAACAGTGGAACAGGCCAGAAGAGCGGCACGCTCCAATTCCAATATTCTCATTTATGGTGAAACAGGTACGGGAAAGGAACTGTTTGCTCAAAGTATTCATAATGAGAGTCCTCGTAAACATAAACCTTTTATCGCGCAAAATTGCGCGGCTCTACCTGAATCTTTGTTGGAAGGATTGTTGTTTGGGACAAGCGTCGGAAGTTTCACGGGAGCTCAGGATCGTGCTGGATTGTTTGAGCAGGCAAACGGAGGAACTTTACTGCTCGATGAAATCAACTCCATTGGCACGAATTTGCAGGCGAAACTGCTTCGCGCCTTACAAGAGAAGAAAATCCAAAGACTAGGATCCTCGAAAATCATAGAGATCGACGTGCGCGTGATCGCAACTGTGAACGAAGATCCACTTGAGGCTATAGCGAATGGAAAGCTTCGGGAAGATCTCTATTATCGTTTAGGGGTTGTCAATCTTGTCATCCCGCCTTTACGTTCGAGAAAAGAAGACATTCCCATTTTGATCGATCATTTTATAAAAAAGCATTCGGATGCTTTGGGAGTACGGGTGGACGGACTCGACGATGATGTTTACCATTTTTTTCTCGACTATCATTGGCCAGGAAACGTAAGGCAACTGGAACATACCATTGAGGGTGCTCTTAATTTGATTTATGATGAAAGAACCATCTCCTTTGAACAACTGCCTCCAACATTCAAATGCAAGAGGATGCAACAGTCTCATCCTTTGTCGACTCCTGAGGGTCACCTTCGATCTGGATGGAACTTGCCGGAACAAATAGAAAAGCTGGAACGCTTAATGATTGAACAATCTCTAAAAGAAGCAAAAGGTAATATTACGAAAGCCAGTGAGCTTTTAGGAATCTCACGACAAAATTTGAATTACAAGCTGAAAAAATACAAGATTTCTTGGAAGTAAGAGATCTCGCATTCGTATCTGAGACTGACCGTTACAAAAAAGACTCTTACGTTTGTATTCATAATCCAACGTAAGAGTCTTTTTATTGTTGTATACTCCTTTTTTATTTTGGTCAAAAAATAAGCGCTTAAAAGATCAGGATCTTAGAATGCAGGTACAATCGCACCTTTGTAATGGTCTTCAATGTATTTCTTCACGTCAGGGCTGTTCAATTCTTGAACCAGCTTCTTGATAGCTTCCGAATCTTTATTGTCTTGACGCGTGACTAAAACGTTCGCGAATGGCGAATCTTTCCCTTCAATGAATACAGCATCTTTCGTTGGGTTCAAATTCGCTTGAAGCGCGTAATTGGTGTTGATCACCGCAAAATCTACATCGTCGATTGTGCGCGGCAGCATGGCAGCTTCCAAAGGCTTGATCTGAACGTGATGCGGATTCTCTTTAATATCGCTCGGCGTCACTTTGTATCCTTTGGTATCATCCAACTGAAATACTCCTGCTTTTTCCAATAACTTCAGCGCACGTCCTTCGTTTGTCGCATCGTTGGGCACGCTGATCGTCGCGCCATCTTTCACCTTTTTGATATCTTCACCCTTTTTCGTGTAGACACCCATCGGTTCAATGTGAACCTTCGCAACATCAACAAGATTCATATTGTGATCTTTATTGAATTGCTCAAGATAAGGAATGTGTTGGAAGAAGTTTGCATCCAATTGTTTTTCATTCAACTGAATATTCGGCTGTACGTAGTCATTAAATACTTTTACATCCAATTCGACGCCTTCTTGCTTCAATTTAGGCTTGATGTAATTGAGAATTTCCGCGTGTGGCACAGCGCTTGCTCCGACCTTCAAGGTCACTTCTTTGCCGCTGTCTTTTGTGGGAGCGGCTTCATCTTTCTTCGCTTGGCCACAAGCCGTCAATGACATCGCGAGTACGAGAGATGCTGCGGGTAATAACCATTTTTTCTTCAACATACATAACAACTCCCTTTCTTTTTTTAAGTTATTTGCGCGTATATTTTAAGACGAGCTTATCGCCCATCGTTTGAAAGACTTGTACCATGACAATCATGATGGCGGTCGTTATCAACATGACATCTGTCTGGAACATTTGATAACCATAACGCACAGCGAGATCTCCAAGACCGCCACCTCCAATCACGCCCGACATGGCCGAGTAACCGACGAGAGAAACGGTTGTTATCGTGATACCGGCAATAAGACCTGGACGCGCTTCCGGGAGCAGAACTTTCCAAATGATCTGCCAAGTAGTTGCCCCCATCGATTGGGCCGCTTCAATCACCCCGCGATCCACCTCTCTCAACGCTGTTTCCACCAGCCGGGCGAAGAACGGAGCCGCTCCGATAACAAGCGGCGGAATGGCTGCATCCACACCAATCGATGTACCGACGATCAATTTGGTAAATGGGATCAGCAGAATCAGCAAGATGATAAACGGTATGGAACGAAAGATGTTTACGATGAGAGCTAATAATTGGTAAACTGTCCTGTTCTCAAGCAGATGTCCTTTCGATGTCAAAACTAAGATAATACCTAGTGGTAGCCCTATGATGACTGTAAATATTGTCGATAATGCGACCATGTACAACGTCTCATAGGAAGCTTGCAGAATTTCGCTCCAAACCACGTTTTCCATCATCCGATCACCTCCACCTCCAAGTGATTAGCGATCAAATCTCGAATCGTAACATCGAGCAACTCCGGTGAACCGATCAACTCAAGAACCAGTCGGCCATAAGGTACATCTTTCATCCGGGAAATCGTTCCGTGTAAAATATTAAAGTGTACACCGTGCGTTTGGGTCACACGCGATAAAATGGGCTCATATGTGGAAGCGCCAAGAAACGAGACTTGAACCACCCGACGATTTCCATTTGTTTCATGATGAGCCTTTTGGGTTTCTTGCAGGATCGTACGGTCAAATTCGCTTTCAATGATCTGAGCAATAAATTCGCGTGTCACATCCTGACGCGGGTTCAAGAATACTTCGGCCACTTTACCCAATTCAACGATATTTCCGCCATCGATCACCGCAACGCGGTCGCAGATCGCGCGGATGACATGCATTTCATGTGTGATCAAAACGATTGTAATACCAAGTTTTCGGTTAATATCAACCAGAAGATCGAGAATAGATTGTGTCGTCTGCGGATCGAGCGCAGAAGTCGCCTCATCACACAGCAAAACCTTCGGGTCGTTAGCGAGCGCCCGCGCGATACCGACCCTTTGCTTTTGCCCTCCGGAAAGCTGTGCCGGATACTTGTGGCTATGCGCTTCTAGACCTACGAGTTGCAGCAAACGATCCACTTTTTCTTTAATCTCAGATTTCGGCCTTTTTGCGAGTCTTAATGGAAAAGCAACATTGTCGAACACAGTTGCCGATGAAAGCAAGTTAAAATGTTGAAAAATCATTCCGATCGAACGGCGTTTCGCTTGTAACTCAGATGGAGAGAGTGCCGTCAAATTAACGCCATCGACAACCACTTCTCCGGATGTTGGCCGTTCAAGCAGGTTGATACAACGGATCAACGTACTCTTACCCGCACCCGAGTGACCAATGATTCCGAAGATTTCCCCCTCGTGAATTTGCAGATTGATATGTTTCAAAGCGGTAATCGATTGTTTTCCCGATCGATATTCCTTCGTAAGATTGATGAGCTCTATCAATACAATCCTGTACCTCCCCTTACCCTTCATATTGAACAAGAAAAAACCCTTTTCCGGCATGGAAAAGGGCGTAACTATCCTACGTTCGCTCTCATCTGCCGGATTCACATCCGCAGGAATTGGCACCATGTTTTGTGTTATCCACACAAAACGGGTTGCCGGGCTTCATTGGGCCAGTCCCTCCGCCTCTCTGGATAAGAGAAACTCCATCCATATCAAGTTGTGACCACACATCGACGTGTTTTATTATCGGTAGGAGTATATCACGAGTTCAAGTATGGGTCAATAAAATTTTTTCACTTTACGAGTGAGATCATACGATTACGGTTATCATAAAGTCAACTCTTCCTGTAAGTGAGGGAAAGATATGATTATCGATGTGTTCTTTCTCTTTTTTGCGGTAAATCTTGCTGCATTTATGCTTTTGATCATTGGGCTTGTCTTTTTTGGTAAACAAAAGAAACCAAGAGGATAGTTTCCGAAAGACAAGGGCAGCACAGGAATTCTCCCATGCTGCCCTTGATTTGATCTTTACACTTATAAATATGAAGACGAACATCGTTATGAAGGGACTTTCACCTTATTCAAATCGTCGCATACCGCCTGAAGAGGAAATCCATCTCGAAGTTTACAATTTCCTCTACAACCTTATTACCAAACTCTTCTGTATGCAAGAAATAGCTGCTATCAGATGCAAGATCTTTCGTTCTATATCCTTCTTGAAACACATGATTCACAGCGTGCTCGATCGCCTGTGCTTCATCTTCCCAGCCGAAAGAATGGCGAAGCATCATGGCGACCGAAAGAATGATGCCTACCGGGTTCGCAATCCCCTTTCCTGCGATGTCTGGAGCCGAACCGTGGATCGGCTCATACAAATCAACTTCAGCCCCTAACGAAGCGGATGGTAACATACCGATCGAACCGGTTAACATAGCAGCCTCATCGGATAGAATGTCACCAAACATATTTTCCGTAACGATCACATCAAATTGCCGCGGATTACGAATCAGTTGCATCGCACAGTTATCAACGAGCACATGTTCCACTTTAACATCGGGATACTCGGGGGCGATCCGATTGACCGTCTCCCTCCAAAGACGTGAAGATTCAAGTACATTCGCTTTATCCACAGAAGCCAGACGGCCACGCCTTTGACTCGCCAGATGGAAAGCCGTGCGCACGACACGCTCGATCTCTTTTGTTTCATAGACAAGCATATCGGTTGCCTGTTCCCCGTCTTCAACTGCGTGTCGTTCTTTTGCGCCGAAATAGATCCCGCCAGTAAGTTCTCGTACGATTAAAATATCGACACCACGCAAAATTTCAGGCTTCAATGTGGAAACATTTAACAAAGAGTCGCATGCCACGATTGGACGTAAATTCGCGTATACACCGAGTCCCTTGCGAAGTCTGAGTAAGCCAGACTCCGGTCGCCTATGGGCTGGCTCTTTATCCCACTTTGGCCCTCCTACAGCTCCTAGTAACACCGCATCCACACATTTGACTCCAAGAAGAGTTTCCTCAGGAAGCGGGTCTCCATAGCGGTCAATCGCTTCACCACCAATCGGCAGAACCTCATAGGTGCATGTACGTTGAAACCGTTCGGACACCGCTTCCAGGACTTTAACCGCTTCTTTCATGATTTCCGGACCAATACCGTCACCTGGCAGCAGTGCAATCTTTGGCATGCTGTTCTTCCACCTTTCCTTTATTATTTTATGAATATTTAGAAAATACTCGTTTGAGACAAGGATACTCTTTGCGGGGCTTTCAGAAAGTCATACAACCTTCCGAAATATTATCCCTGCCAAGAGATATCCCGTCGATGTTCCCGAATATGACTAGCCTTGCGAGACACTCATCGTTTTGTGGCGATATCCTGCACCCTGCACATCAACACGTTTCTTAATAATGCGATTGACCGCATCAAGGTATGCTTTGGCGCTCGCCACCAGAACGTCAGTTGATACCGCTCTCCCGTTGGACACCACTTCATTTTGCTTCAGTTGCACGCGAACTTCACCAAGTGCGTCACCCCCGCCGGTGACCGAAGAAATCTGATATTGCACCAATTCCGCAGTCTCTCCCGTGATACGGTCAATCGCCCGATAGATGGCGTCAACCGCTCCGTTGCCAACCGCAGCTTCTTCGATCACCTCATGATCCTTGCTGCGCACCCGCAAAGTTGCTGTGGGAACACCAGCGGTTCCACAGGAAATATGAAGGTATTCCAAAGAATAGTAGTCCTCATGATGCGCCACCGATTGGTCATCAAGCAAGGAGAGAATATCCTCGTCAGTGACTGTTTTCTTCTTATCACAAAGTTCTTTAAACTTCTGAAAGACTGCCGACAATGCTTCCGTATCAAGCTCGTAACCCAACTCCGCCAGTTTCTCCTGGAATGCGTGACGCCCTGAATGTTTCCCAAGCACCAAACGGGACTCCTGGAAACCGACCGTCTCGGGACGGATGATTTCATAAGTCGTTTTTTCTTTCAATACTCCATCTTGGTGAATACCCGATTCGTGCGCAAACGCGTTCGCACCGACGATCGCTTTGTTCGGTGGTACCACCATACCAGTGAGTTTGGATACGAGACGACTGGTTCGTGCGATCTGCGCGAATTCGATGGAAGTTTCCGCTTGATACGCATCTGCACGGGTTGCCAAAGCCATCACAACTTCTTCCAAAGCTGCGTTCCCCGCCCGTTCGCCAATTCCGTTTACCGCAACCTCCACCTGATCGCAACCTCCCTGAATAGCCGCCAATGTGTTGGCTACAGCCATACCCAGGTCATCATGGCAGTGGCAGGACAGTTTGACTTTATCGATGTTCGGCACATGTTCGCGGAGGTACTGGAAGCGGGCAGCATATTCAGCAGGTGTCATATAACCTACCGTATCAGGGACATTGAATACAACTGCACCGGCACGGATGGCCGTCTCTGCCACCTTGGCGAGAAATTCGAGATCGGTTCGACCTGCGTCTTCCGCAGAAAATTGAACGTTATCGACAAATTTTTTCGCATAACGAACCGCTTGATCGATCTGTTCTATCACCTGGTCGGGTGTCATGCGCAATTTGTAACGCATATGAATATCGGAGGTGGCGAGGAAGACGTGAATGCGTGCATGTTCCGCACCTTTAATCGCTTCATAAGCACTTTCAATATCGTTCGGTAGACTGCGAGCGAGCGAACAGATCGTCACCCCTCTCACTTCGTCGGCTATCCGTTTCACCGCTTGAAAGTCACCTGGCGATGCGGCAGCAAAGCCTGCTTCGATCACGTCCACCCCAAGTCGGCGCAATTGACGAGCAATCTCCAATTTTTCTTCTTGACTCAGATTTACTCCAGGTGATTGTTCACCATCGCGCAGAGTCGTGTCGAAGATTTCAATTTTGCGCATCCTCGTCTCCCCTTTTACCGTTTACTTATTTTTGAATCCAGTTCATCATCTCACGCAGACGAGCTCCAACTTCCTCGATCGGGTGTTCCGCTTCCTTTCTGCGCGTCGCATTGAAAAACGGACGATTGGCCTGATTCTCAAGAATCCATTTTTTAGCAAATTCACCGTTTTGAATCTCAGCAAGCACTTCTTTCATGCGTTCTTTGACTTCAGGTCCGATGATACGGGGTCCTGTTACATAATCTCCAAACTCGGCAGTGTCGCTGATTGAGTATCGCATACGTGCCAATCCGCCTTCATACATCAGATCGACGATTAATTTCAACTCATGCAAACATTCAAAATACGCGGCTTCCGGTTGATACCCTGCTTCCACCAGTGTTTCAAAACCGGCTTTGACAAGCGCTGAAACACCTCCGCAAAGAACGGTCTGTTCGCCAAACAGATCTGTTTCCGTCTCTTCTTTAAATGTTGTTTCAATCACTCCCGCACGCGTACAACCTATCCCTTTCGCATATGCGAGTGCGATCTCCTTGGCGTTGCCGGTTGCATCCTGGTGTACCGCTAACAGTCCAGGTGTGCCGAATCCTTGTGTAAACACGCGGCGAACCAAGTGACCGGGGCTTTTCGGAGCAACCATGGCAACGTCAACATCGGCTGGAGGTGTGATCTGACCGTAATGGATGTTGAACCCGTGTGAGAACATCAGCATTTGTCCTGCACGCAGATGAGGTGCGATCTCCTCACGGTACGTTTGTGCCTGCCTTTCATCCGGAATCAAGATCATGATTAAATCTGACGCTTGCACAGCTTCAGCGACGCCTAGAACGGTAAATCCGTCTTGTTCCGCCTGCTCTGCGGAACGCCCTGGGCGAATTCCGATTACGACTTTAATACCGGAATCCCGCAAATTTTGTGCTTGCGCGTGCCCTTGTGAACCATAACCGATTACAGCAACTGTTTTCCCTTGCAATACTCCCAATTCAGCATCGTGATCATAGTACATTTTAGCCATCTTCCATCACCTTTCCATGAATTGTATGAATCAAAATGTTGCATATTACATTTCCTTAAAATGAAGCATGAATGTTCCAACGATTAATTCTGTGTAGAATGGTTTATTTCATCCGCACCACTTGCCCCCGAACGAGAGCGGTAATACCAGTGCGGGCAATTTCCTTTACACCGTATGGTTTGAGTAACTCGATTAACGCATCGTTCTTATCCCGGTCACCAGTAACCTGAATAATCAACGATGTGCGACCCACATCGACGACGGATGCGCGAAACGGTTCGATGATCCCATTGATTTCTGTGCGCGTTTGCGCGTTGGAAGCAACTTTGACAAGCAAGAGTTCGCGGGCGACCATTGGATCGCTTGTGATATCTTGCACCTTAATAACATCCACCAGTTTGTGCAATTGTTTCATGACTTGTTCGAGCGTCGCTTCATCGCCGGTCGTCGTTATGGTCATACGTGACAAGCCCGGTTCCTCCGAACTTCCCACGGTTAGACTCTCAATGTTGAATCCACGGCGTGAAAAGAGCCCGGCGATTCGCGCCAATACACCCGGTTGGTCATTCACGAGGACGGATAACGTATGTCTCAATCTTCCCACCTCCCGCCGACCATCTCATCATTACCTGCTCCAGGCGGCACCATTGGAAATACGTTCTCTTCTTCAGCCACCGAAAAATCAACCAGAACAGGTCCTGGATGAGCGAGCGCTATTTGGATGGCCTCTTTTGCCTCTTCTGGCGTAGTGGCACGCATCCCCTTTACGCCAAACGCTTCCGCCACTTTCACAAAGTCCGGTTGACCGATCGCCGATTCCGAATAGCGTTTCTCATAAAACAACTCTTGCCACTGGCGGACCATTCCCAGGTAATAATTATTGATGATCATGACCTTGACGGGAATGTTACGTTCTGCGACCGTCTGTAATTCTTGAATGTTCATTTGGAAAGACGCATCACCGGCGATACAAATGACCGTTTCATTCGGCCTTGCAAGTTGTGCTCCCATCGCGGCCGGGAAACCGAACCCCATCGTACCCAGCCCTCCGGATGTAATGAAAGAGCGGGGAGCTGCCGGTTTATAAAAATGAGCGGCCCACATCTGATGCTGACCAACTTCTGTTGTCACAATCGCTTTACCTTGTGTTGCTTCTTGGATCAGATCAATCACCTGTTGCGGCTTCAGCACGCCCTCTTCGCTTTTGTATTCGAGCGGGTAATCTTTCACCCATTGGCGAACCGTTTGCAGCCAATTCGCGCTGTCCGGGACAGGTGCCTTCTCGATCAATGCTTGCAAGGCACGCCCGACATCACCAACAATCGGGATATCCACCGCCACGTTCTTGCCGATCTCCGCCGGATCGATATCGATATGCGCTTTCTTGGATTTGGGTGAAAAGCGTTCCAATTTTCCAGTCACCCGATCATCGAAGCGAACTCCGCATGCGATCAGCAAATCACATTCGAAAACCGCTTTATTCGCCGCATACGTACCGTGCATCCCGAGCATTCCCAAAAACAGTTCATCATCCTGAGGGAATGAACCTAATCCCATCAGTGTAGAAACGACCGGAATTCTTGCCTGACGGGCAAAAGTGACCAGATACTCGGACGCTTCCGCAAGAATGATTCCCCCACCCACATAGAGCACCGGTTTTTTCGCTCTGGAGATCGCTTCGGCGAGCCGTTCGATCCCCATCGGATGCGGCTCCGTTGTCGGGTTATAACCGCGGATCGAAACAGAATCTTGACGCACATAAGGTGCGGTTTGAGTAGAGACATCTTTCGGAATGTCAATCAGAACCGGACCAGGGCGACCCGTTGAAGCGATATGAAACGCTTCCCGCACAATCCGAGGAATGTCAGCAGCATTCCGAACTTGATAATTGTGTTTCGTGATCGGCATGGTAATACCGATCACATCCGCTTCCTGAAAGGCATCCCTTCCAATCATCGTCGTCGGAACCTGGCCCGTCAGAACCACGAGCGGTGTTGAATCCATGTATGCATCTGTAATTCCCGTTACCAGGTTTGTTGCACCGGGACCGGATGTAGCAAGTACGACACCCACCCGTCCGGTGGCTCGAGCATATCCCTGCGCGGCATGAATGGCTCCTTGCTCGTGGCGAGTCAGGACATGTTCGATACCTGCGTCATACAGTACATCATAGATGGGGAGCACCGCCCCGCCCGGATATCCGAAAATGAGATCAACCCCCTCTTGCTTTAAGCATTCAACCAGCATCTGAGCGCCGGTCATCATCGCGGGTTCACTCATTGATTCTGTCGCAACGGGTGTGGCGACATTCGTACGCGGCATGTTCTCTCCCTCCTGTTTTTCCTCTATTGTGAATATTACACTTATTATGTTTAGTTGCCAGCCAAAGATGAAACACTTTCATCTATAAATGTCCCTGTAACAGTTGTCAGCTTTCTAAATTCTTCCGTGAGACGTTTCGTCATGCCGCCCGGTACGCCTTGACCGATGACCCGGCGGTCTACTTCGATCACCGGGATCACCTCGGCGGCTGTCCCCGTGAGGAAAACTTCATCCGCAACATATACATCATGACGTGTAAACGGCTTTTCTTCACACGGGATTCCTAGATGATGACAAATCTCAATAATTGTATTCCGCGTGATTCCTTCTAATGCACCGAGATACGTCGGGGGTGTGATAACCGTACCGTTTTTGACAATAAATACATTGTCACCGGAACCCTCACATACATATCCTTCGTGATTGAGAATCAATGCTTCGGAAGCTCCTGCCTGTTCGGCTTCCAATCTTGCGAGAATGCTGTTCAAATAGTTCAACGATTTAATTTTGGGATTCAGTGTATCTGCAGGATTACGGCGGGTTGCTACCGTTACGACCTTAAGTCCTTTCTCGTACAGTTCCGCCGGGAACAGTTTCAATCTTTCCGCGATGATAATCACATTTGCCTCATGGCAAAGATTCGGATCCAACCCCAAGTCTCCGGCTCCCCGGGAAACTACCAATCGGATATATGCGCTCTGCAAATGATTGCGCTTCAAGGTTTCCACGACGGCGTTTTCCATTTCCTCTATACTTAACGGAATATGGAGCATGATTGATTTGGCTGATTCATACAAACGCACCAAATGTTCTTTCAATTTGAATACGCAACCGTCATACGCTCGAATCCCTTCAAAAATTCCGTCTCCGTACAGATATCCGTGGTCAAAGACGGAAACGGTCGCTTGCTCGCGAGTAACAAAATCCCCATTCATATAAATCCATTGTTCCGTCATCGTTTTTCCCTCCCGAATCATTTAAAAAAAAGAAAACATCTTCTGCTCCTGCGACACACTTTTCACGCTCTTGTCACGTGGTGTCGCTGGGGCGAAAGATGTTCGCGGTACCACCCAGATTCGCTGTTTCCTCACGGAAAACAGCCTCAGCTAGTCAAGGGACTGACTATGCCCGATAACGCGGGCAAAACGACTGCGCCTACTTGGAATGGTTCGAACAAGCTTCATTACCATTCGTTCGGGCAGTGGCTCAGAGGTGAGTTCAAAATAAGAGATATTGTCCGGCTTCTCAGCAATACTAGCCCGGATCTCTGTCAATAGAGCTCTTATTTCTACTTGTCCTCGTCTTTGCCTACCTGAGTATTTACGATTATCATAAATTTTTAACTTAAAAACATAGATTCGATTTCTTAAAGATTTCAGTAAATAATCTTGATGCTCATTATAGAAATGTTAGCAGGTTCTTGTCAACACCTATTTTTTAAATTTTTTCGGCTCGAAGAAAACTGCCGAGAACACGGATCCTATGTCCGTATGTACCAATAATCGTAATCGCTTTTTGTACCGCTTCATCCTGTAGGCCTCCGTCCAAGTCGATCAGGAAATGGTAAGACCCGAGCCCTTTTCTGGTAGGCCTTGATTCAATTTTGGTCAAATTGATCCCCAATGCGACAAACACGTTAAGGATATGAACTAATGCCCCCGCGCGATCTTCCGCCAAATAAACCAGAAGCATCGTTTTATTGGCAATCGCCGGAGGATGTTCAGGACGTCTTTCAACAACGATAAAACGGGTATGGTTATCATCCGAATCGCCAATATTGGCCTTGAGTATGGATAATCCATATTTTTTTGCCGCCCATGCGGTTCCGATCGCAGCGAAGTCTCTGCTCTCTCTCTTGGCGACTTCTTGTGCGGCTCGTGCCGTACTCTCCCATGTTTGTACTGTGACGTTCGGCAAGGTGCGCAAAAAATTACGACATTGCGCGATCGCATGGGGATGAGATCCTATTTCCCGCACATCGGAAATTTGCGTCCCCGGTAATGCCAACAGGTTCTGTAAGATCGGTAGAACTACTTCCGCTCCGATCCAAAGATCCCCTTGATGCGCTAACCAATCCAATGTTAAATTAACAGATCCTTCCAACGAATTCTCAATCGGTACAATACCGTGATCCACGAGCCCGCAATCGACTGCCTCCAACACATCGGCAATCGTCGAAAATGGCTGTGCCTCTACTTCTTCCCGCGAAAAATGATGATACAGCGCCTCTTCCGTGAAAGTACCCTCAGGCCCCAGGAACCCGACTTTCATTCTTCCCATGTCTAAGACACCACTCCCTTTTCCTGCGTTTCCGGAGGCTGTTCATAAACTCCGGAAAACAGGGCGGAATTTTTCATTCGATGACACGCAAGACCTGTTGTACCGCCTTCACTTCTTTTAGTTCCCGCAATTCGGCAAGCGAGTCATATACGGAATGCTCTCTTCCCTCGTGTGTAATGATGACGATTTCCGCCTCAGAACTGTCTGCACGCTTTTGCAGCAGGGACTGAATACTCACGCCGTGACGCCCCAATATGCCGGTGATTACGCTCAGTACCCCGGGCAAATCGCTGACCTCCAGACGCAAATAGAATTGTCGTTTGGCCTCCAAGGTGTCCTTGATCTTCTTGTTATGATAACATGTGGAAATCAATGATCCATTTGCCCCGGACAATAAGTTCCGTACTGCTTCCACAATATCTCCGGTTACAGCTGATGCTGTCGGCATCTGACCGGCTCCGAGGCCGAGGAACATGGCTTCTCCGATCGCATCTCCCCGCACGAAAATCGCATTGTACGCGCCATTCACAGATGCGAGAGGGTGTTCGTTGGGGACGAGTGCAGGATAAACACATACGCCGATTTCCCCGTCTGTTTCTTCTTCCGCCACACCTAATAGCTTGATCGTATATCCCAGATCTCGAGCATATGCGATATCGCGGTCGCTTATGTGATCGATTCCCTCAACATCCACATCGGAAAATGTGACGCGAGAGTTGAATGCAAGACTTGCAAGAATCGCCATCTTACGCGCGGCATCATACCCTTTCACATCGGATGTGGGATCGGCCTCAGCATAGCCAAGCTCCTGCGCTTCTTTCAATGCTTCTTCGAAAGTTGCACCCGTTTGGGTCATTCGCGTGAGCATGAAGTTCGTCGTGCCGTTGATGATCCCCATGACTTGTGTGATCCGGTTCCCCGCCAGACACTGTTTGAGTGGCCGGATAATCGGAATCCCTCCACCTACACTTGCTTCAAATAATAGATCACAACCATTCTCTTTGGCAACCGCGAACAGTTCTTCCCCATGTTCCGCAATCAAATCTTTGTTAGCTGTTACCACACTTTTCCCACTTTTCAATGCAGTCAAAAGGAGGTCTTTTGTTCCTTCGATTCCTCCCATGACTTCAACGAGGATATCGATACCAGGATCTGTTGCCACCTTAAACGCGTCGGTGGTCAGCAATTCTTCAGGCACATCAACCAAACGTTTTTTTTCTTTATCACGCACGGCGACTGCCGCCACACGCAACGCCGCTCCCGCCCGTTGTGCCAAATCTTCCGCGTTCGTGGTTAAAATCTTATATACTCCGGAACCTACCGTTCCAAGTCCCAATAAACCGATATTAAAAACTTGTTTCATATCTCTCCACTCCTTTGTCTCCATTCATGAGACTTATGTCTTTTATTAGGAGACATTATAAAACGCATCTTCTTATTTGGCAATAGATTTTTCAAACAAAAAACAAAAAACCTTCTCCGACAGAGATGGCGATCCTCCAGGGAACGGTTAGAAGGATCATCATCCCTGTATAGTAGAGAAGGCTTTTGTCTATGCGCATCATCATACAAAGGGTCGCCCGGTCACCGAAATATTTGAGCGATTCTTTATATGTTTGCGCACATGTAGTAAGTATAGCTTGGACTCATTATAGACAAGACAAGAAAATTCGTCAATGAATGGCAGAATTTAAATCATATCATGCCGCTCCAAATGCATGTCGCCTACATGCTTGTCCTCATAGTTCATCGTAAATGACACATTTTCGACTGTGTCATTTGCAAATTCACGCGCTAGGAGTTGAACGACTTCGTTCGTCTCTTCCTTGTCCGGTTTGACCCAAAAATCGACACGTCCGGAAACGGTGTCCTCGATTTCGTCGACAGCCACTACACCGATCACGTTATCATGTTCATTATGCAAATGGTATTTGACATGTTCCCCTTCATCAGAAAGGACGGTGAGGTAATAATCGGTGTCCTCCGTTTCATACCGATAATCCGGATCATATGTCAAATCGGGCGCATCTTCCGCCGTACCATCAAAGATATCTTGCGGCTCCATTTCAAGTACCCGCTCAATATCACCGTACATGAGGACGACCGAGCCGTTTTCGATCCGTAAAGCTGATGTGAGATGCTGGATGTATGTGCGTACTTCGTCCAATACGCGATCAAGCTGATGTTCCGGCACTTTACCCGTGTCGATTTGTACGGTACCGCTTAACATGTCGTTCTCCCGATAAATCAGATATATATCGCCGGCCCATTGACCGTCCAGGAAAATGCTGACTGTCTCCCCGCCAGCTGTCCGTAATTCCGGTTTAAGCGTCACAAGCATCCGACATCTCTCCTTTGTCGCTTGTTGTTCACTTGCATTAGTATGACCCGATCGTTGCTCCCTTACGACTCGCTTCGGTTTTGGGGGAAGCGTGTAAATCTATCCGTGGTTGGGCGAGAATTCCTTCAAAAGCGGTTCGCCCGAGAGACTGTTCATCTGCGGGAGTCCACCCATGCGGAACGAAGCTACGCATGAAATAAGGACCCGCTGATAACGGGTCCATCCCTTTTTTAGAGACTTATTTTTGTTCCGGATATTTGGGGATGAGTTTCTCACGCCCCCCCATATATTTACGCAACGCTTCCGGAATGCGGATACTGCCGTCCTCCTGTTGATGGACTTCAAGCAACGGAATGAGCAAACGGGGCGTTGCCACGAGTGTGTTGTTCAATGTATACACATATTGAATATTGCCGTTCTCATCGCGATAACGGATATTGGAACGTCTCGCCTGAAAATCCAAAAAACTGGAACAGGAATGAGTTTCACTGTATGACTCGCGACTTGGCATCCAAGTTTCAATGTCATGCTTTTTCACCTGTCCCTGTCCCATATCTCCTGTGCAGACTTCTACAACACGATAGGGAAGTTCCAACATTCGTAATATCGTCTCTGCATTTTCCAACAATTCCTTATGGAAGCGGTTTGACTCTTCAATATCGTTTTTCACAAGAGCCACTTGCTCAATCTTTTGGAATTGGTGAACACGATACAATCCGCGCGTATCTTTCCCTGCGGCACCGACTTCACGACGGAAACAATCGGAAATGCCAGCCATACGCTTCGGTAATTCGCTTCCATCGAGAATTTCATCCGCATGGTAAGAAACCAATGCCACTTCAGACGTTCCGACGAGGAACAGTTCATCTCTTTCTAATACGTACGCTTGTTCCCGTCCGAGAGGCAAATAACCGGTTCCCCTCATGGCGTCTTCCCGTACCAAGACAGGCACGCTGAACACTTCGTAACCCTTGTCCATGATAAAATCGAGCGCCATCTGTTGAATCGCGCGCTGAAGCAAAACTGCGTCGTTTTTGAGGAAAAACATGCGGCTCCCCGCGATTTTCACGCCGCGTGGAATGTCGAACATATCATGCATTTCGCCTAAAGTCACATGATCGCGTGGTGTAAAATCAAAAACGGGAAGTGTCCCCCAAGTATATAATTCCACATTTTCCGAGTCGTCCTTTCCTACCGGTACATCATCAAAAGGTACGGCCGGAACGACAAGCATCATTTCATCAAATTGTTGTTTTACCCGTTCAAGTTCGCTCTCCAATGATTTGAGACGCTCGTTTAACTGTTTGACGGATTGAATATTCGCCTCACGCTCTTCTCCCTGCAACGTCGGCGTCAACTTCGACTTCTTATTACGTTCTGCACGCAATTCCTCGATTTCGACGATATATTGCCTGCGTTTGCGATCGAGATCGAGAAGTTCTTCGATCGAAATATCGATCCCCTTGTCTTCCGCAGCTTTCTGTACTTTGTCCGGATGGTTGCGTATAAAATGGATATCTAACATCTCTTCGTTCCTCCACAAATCGCACAAAATCGACAGTCTTCTGTGATTATACTACAGGTCTGACGTCTTGTCATAACAAAGGTTTCCTGCGATGTGTTTCCAGGATACAGATTCGTCAAGATCATCTCTCAATTGACGGCGAGGAAATTCCGGGAATATGTGACAATTCCGGCGGTGTTCCTTGATAAGAAGGAAAACCTTTGGGAATATAGGGGCTTCCGGTCGCATCATAAAAATATTGCGGCACATCACCAACCAGAACTGTATATGCGATCGGGATCTTCGTCTGAACCTGAACCTGCTTCGAGGCTAACGGAACGATCGCACCCACTTGTGTTTCGATATTCAGATAAATTATACTTAATGTCTGATTGATTCCTGCCTGTTTAAACTCAGTCTCCACCCAGGAACGTGCTGACCCGTACGGAATCATCGTAAGTGTGATCTTCGGTCCGACAGTGGAAAAAACGGTTGAATGAAACGCCTGTCCGAGCGGGATCTCAATCTTGTTTTCCTGCAAATCACGCAATACGCCCTGAACAATACTTGTCGCTTCTCCTTGAATTTTGGCCGTTTCGGCGAAATTGAGCCGTGCGGCTACCACATGTCCGTCACGATCCTGTGTGAGATCAATGAGCTTATCGTAATCGGCCACTTTTGAAATCTTTCCGATGATCGCATCATTGATCGCTTCCGTCGCAATGCGTTGAGACGTACTTTCCGCCAGGTTCAAGAACGTAGGGCGAAGATTGTTTTCAACAAAATAAAAAGTTTGCCAAGCGAGAAAAAAAACAGTGATCAGGGTAACTGAAAGAATCATGCGCCATCGGTTTACAGGTTTTCGTGCCGGACGTATCCGCATACGTCTTCTGCGAAACCGGAATCGCATTCGCATATACCGACCCCCTTTCCTCACCGAACATTGTATGTGGTTCGTCAAGGGGGCAGTACATCAGCATCAATCTTTTGAAAATCAGTGTACGTGGACATATGCCCACTAAAAGGCACATCCTCTTCTCTTATCGATCCGCTTGTGTATTACAGGACTACTCCGACACACGTATACGGACAAATTTTCGTTTACCCGCTTGCAAAACCATACCGTCTGTCAATTGGATCTGTGCATTGGTATCGCTAACTTTTTCACCGTTAATTTTCACCGCACCGCCTTGTATCATACGACGCGCTTCACCGTTTGAAGGCACGAGCCCCGTATCTGCGAGCAATTTCACAATCCAGACTTGTCCAGGCGGGAAAGCTGCTTCGGACATCTCTTCAGGCAACGCTCTCTGTTGAAAAACGGTCTTGAAATGTTCTTCCGCTTGAAGTGCCGCTTGTTCTCCATGGTATTTTTTCACGATTTCACGCGCAAGCCGCATTTTGGTATCCCGCGGATGCAAAGAGCCATCCGCCAACCCCGCACGGATCCTGTTCAGGTCATCGATCGAAACGTCGGTGACCAATTCAAAGTATCTCACCATCAATTCATCGGGAATGGACATCGTTTTGCCGTACATATTGGCCGGATCTTCATTGATGCCGATATAGTTTCCTAATGATTTTGACATCTTCTGCACGCCATCCGTACCTTCTAAGATAGGCATCATAATGCAAACTTGCGGCTCCTGCCCGTCTTCCTCCTGTAACATGCGCCCCATTAAAAGGTTGAATTTCTGGTCTGTTCCGCCAAGCTCGATATCGGCACGCATCGCAACTGAGTCATATCCCTGCATTAATGGGTAGAAAAATTCATGCATAGAGATCGGCTGATTATTCGTATAGCGCTTATGAAAATCTTCCCTCTCTAACATACGTGCCACCGTAATTTTGGAAGCCAAACGAATCACATCGCTGAAGGTAAGCGGAGCCAGCCATGTGGAATTATAGAGAATTTCCGTTTTTTCGGGATCGAGAATTTTAAACGCTTGTTCCGCATACGTCTTCGCGTTTTCGCGGACTTGTTCATGTGTGAGTTGCTTTCTCGTCTCGCTCTTTCCGGTGGGATCACCGACTTGCCCTGTAAAATCTCCGATCAACAGTTGGGCACGATGTCCCAGTTGTTGAAAATGGCGCAGTTTCTGTAAGACCACCGTATGCCCCAATGTTAAATCCGCCCCGGTAGGATCAATACCGAGCTTGACAATGAGGGGTTTTCCTTCTTTCAAACTGCGACGCAGTTTTTTTGCAAGCTCGTCCTCGGGAACGATTTCCGCCACACCCCTTCGAATGATCGCGAGTTGACGTTCTACTTCCGCTTCAAGAGCGGGATCGAGTGTTTGTTCTTCTCGTTCGTTTATCATGATGAAATTTCCTCCTTACAAACCGTCCATGTGAGACATATCAAAAAAACCCCGCCACTAGCAAAAGCTAGGGACGAGGTTCGCTCGCGGTACCACCCTAGTTGAAGACAGCGGCCGTAACACGCCCACACGTCTTCCCCTTAATTTTTGGTAACGGTTGACCCGGCAACAGACTACTGAGATGAACCTGTTCATCTGTGCAGCTCCGGAATGTACTTCAGACGACTCTTTGTCCGGTTTGCAGCAACCACCGGCTCTCTGGGCAAAGAGACTGTCTTACTCGTTCCTTCATCGCAGTTTCCCGTATGAAAGTTCCTTCCCTTACTTAACCTAAGTCGTAAGTACATTATCACATTTAGCAGCAAAAGTCAAAGCCAAATCGCCGAGAAACAACAACGGGAAACCTTTTAAGGGGAGGGCATCTTATGACAAAACGTACAAAAAAGGCTTCCCACCATGAGTCATCGTCCCTTTTATCAAGAAGTGTATCAAAAAAAAGAGCTTCTGCAAAATCCTGTACAAGATTCATCAAATGGATAGGGATCCCTGTGTTATTTTTGATCGTGATCGGATGTGCCACCGCTTTTGGGTATACGGTCAAACAGGTAAACGAGACGCCTCCTTTGGATATACAATCCATCATCAATGTAGCCGCGACCACCAACATTTATGACCGTAACAACAAAAGGATCGGACAAATTCAGGAGGATGGTTTTCGCGAACCGATCAAGAGTCTTTCGGAACTGTCTCCGTATATTCCGAAAGCGTTTATTGCAGCGGAAGACAAAAACTTTTTCACACACTCGGGAATCAACCCGTTTTCCATGATTCGTGCGGGCATCCAAAATATCTTTGGTTTAAAAATCATCTCCGGAGCCAGCACCATCACACAACAAGTGATTAAAAACGTTTATTTTCCAAATCAAAACCGGACGATCGATCGAAAAATCCAGGAAATTATTTTAGCGCTTCGTCTTGAGAAGAAGATGACCAAAGATGAAATCTTGAAAAACTACCTAAATTGGATTTACTTCGGTAAATCAGGAAGTACAAATCTATATGGCATTCGTGCCGCTTCTCAAGCTGTTTTTGGGAAACAGCCGAAAGACCTCAATCTGGCACAAGCCGCTTTTCTTGCCGCGCTTCCGAATAACCCCAGTTTATACAATGTAACAACACATCTCGAAAATACAATGACACGTCAACGTTATATATTAAATCAAATGAAAGCAGACGGTTTCATTTCTGACGCCGAACTGAAAGAAGCGAATCGTTTTGATATCCGCGCCTCAATTATAAAAGAACATGTGCACCATTCAACGGATCAACCCTATCTTTTAGCGGAAATCAAACAAAGGGCAATCGAAGCTTTGCAAAATGCAGGTCACTACCAATCATTTGATGAAGTGGCTAAAGAGCTTTCTCGGGGAGGATATAGGGTATACACGACGATCGACTGCGAATTGCAGCGAACAATACAAAACATCATTGAAAATCCCGCGTTGTTTCCTGCAGACATCTCTTACCGTGTACATACGAACGAAGGGAAAGAGATCTTCGCCGAACGTGCCAAGGAACAAGTGGGGGCTGTATTGATCGATAATCGGACGGGCGGGATTCTAGCGGTAGGCGCAGGACGAGATTACAAAAGCAACCAAAACAATCATACGCTTCTCCCTCGTCAGCCGGGATCTTTGATGAAACCGCTCGCCGTTTATGGCCCCGCTGTCGAAAAGCGACTTTTTTTTCCCGGAACGGTGATTGACGACGTTCCTACTGTGTGGAATGATCCTTCCGTCTCAAGCGGCAAATACTTTCCGTTTAATTGGGACAGAAAATTTCATGGACTCGTTACTGTACGTGAAGCATTCAGGCAATCCTATAACATCCCTGCACTGAAAGTATTCGATAAAATAACACCAGCTGTTGGGCTCACCTACGTGAAAAGAATGGGCATTACGACAATCCAACCAGAGGATTATCATCTCGCTTCCGGAATCGGAGGGATGTCCTTGGGCCTCACTGTTGAGGAAGCAACAAGCGCATATACGACTTTTCCCAATCAAGGGGTATGGCGAGACTCCTTTCTGATCGACAAGATCGTCGACCGCAACAACCATGTGGTCTATGAACATAAACGACGGGAACAACGGGTTTTCTCCCCGCAAACCGCATATATACTCACGGATATGATGAAAGATGTTGTCAATAAGGGGACAGCCAGTTTCGTCGGCAGCCATTTTCCCGGACGTTCGATTGCCGGCAAAACCGGGACGACCAACGATGATAAAGATGCGTGGTTTATTGGCTATACGCCGGATATCACGTTGGGAATTTGGGTCGGATATGATATCCCTTATCCACTAAAGAAAAATGAAAGCAAGCGACCGCAAATCTTATGGAATGCGATCATGGATCGGGTCGTCAAGCGGATATCCGAAGATCACTTGCACTTTGCAGGCCCGCCGGAAGGGATCGTGCGTGTGGAAATCTCCCGTTTTTCCGGTAAGCTACCTACCGCATGGGTTCGAGAGTTGGGAGCCGTGACGAGCGATCTGTTTGTACGAGGCACCGAACCGACAGAATTCGACGATGTACTCACGAAACTCAATTATGTGGAAATCGGGGGGAAAAAATATGTAGTGGATCGTAAGATTCCACTTGGAATTAGCAAAGAGGGAATCTTTATTAAACGAGCACCTTACGTCCTGCCAAACAATGAAACCCGTTACAAACCGCTCGATGCGAACATGGAAATTCCGAAGGAACGACTGCAGTTCGATGAAAACCATCTTCCCAATGAACTTTCTCCCTTCTCATCGGATAAAGATAACGTGAAACGGAAAAAGAACGTTTCCGTTTCCCCTTCAGGAATACATGTCAATCAAAGTGTGATCGGTGTGTCGTTACATTGGGTAGAGCTTCCTCATGCGAAGGGATATACCGTCTATCGCAGCACAGACGGTGTCACGTACGTACCGCTTGCGACCGTCAAATCTTCAGCTTACAGTGATATATCTGCATTACCGGGCGTTACTTATTTTTATAAACTTACAACGATCACCACAAGCGGTGAGTCTCCTCCATCACAAGCCGTATCGATCACCGCCGGAAATTATTGAATCACCGAACAAAGAGTACCGACAAACAGGTACTCTTTGTTCTTTTCATTGTATCATGCAAGGATAAAAAGAATGAAAATTTAATCAAAAAGCAAGAAGGAGATCGAGGGTTCTATTTATAATATTTAGATATAGGATAATAATCGAATGATTTTAATGTTTCTGGCGTATGAATGATTTGTGTACCCGCAAAAGCAAGCAACTTAGATAATTCCTTGACAGCTTTCAGAATGTAAAGGCAATTATCTTGTTGAGAAGGAAGGTGTTGATCGTGTCTTTCGCTCATTTTGATGAAATCTTTATTTTATGCTTTGAAGCCGTAAATGAAGATGAAATGGATGGTAATAAACCGCAGACAAAACATCGTCATGAAAGAAATTGAAACACAAACGTTTGATTACATGCATCCTTTTGAAGAGGAAAAACACCTTCCACAAACGGAAAACTCTGCCCCACCTCTCAAACAATTCGCCATCTAGAAATGACATGAGGCGGTGTCCCGTCAATCGATACACCGCCCTTCTCTTTTTCCCTAATTTGTGTGAACCACGCGAATATCTCTTAACAAAGGGATCGATTTCTTCATCGTTTCTAAGATTTCATCGCGTAATGTTTCATCCACTTCGCAGACAGTAATCGCCGGACCGCCTTTTTTCCATCTTTCCAATGCCAAGCGTGCGATGTTATAACCATTAGAATCGAGAATATGTGAGACTTTTGCCAAAAATCCTTTTTGATCGGTATGGTAAAGAATCAACGTCGGCTTGTCTCCCGTAAATTTCACGGGCAGATTATCGAGTTCCTGCACTTCGACTTTACCCCCCCCCAAGGAGCTTGCGATCAACTTCACGCTGCGAGTCGGCCCTTTCGCCTGGATTAAAACCGTGTTGGGATGAAACACGCCCAGACTTCCTTTTGTAAAAACATAATCAACTCCCTGCTCGGAAGCCAATTGATCCGCTCGCGGCACGTCATCACTGGCAGTCGTCATTCCTAAAATCCCGGCCAATAAAGCCAAATCAGTTCCGTGGCCCTTATATGTTTCCGCGAAGGAACCCATGAGTTGAAACACGACTTGTGTAGGCTGTTCGGCTAGAATCTGCCGGGCGATGTTTCCAATGCGAACAGCTCCTGCGGTATGTGAGCTGGATGGCCCTACCATGACCGGTCCGATAATCTCAAATGCGCTCGTGTATTTCAAGCAATTTTCACCTCGTGTCTCCCTCGAGAACTTTTCCAAAACTCTTCTTGCCTTATCTTCCGCCTCACAAAGAACGGGACAAACATCTACTGTTGTTTCCCGAAGATTTGCTCTCTAAGTGCTTTTCCTGTCGGCGTTCCCGCCAATCCGCCAATTCCCGTTTCGCGCAGGGACTCCGGCATTTCTTTCCCGATTTCGTACATGGCCTGGATGACTTCATCCGGCGGGATTATGCTCTTCACTCCTGCCAGAGCCATATCTGCGGCTGCTAGAGCGGTGATCGCGTGCAAACCGTTGCGAATGATACAAGGCACTTCTACTAGACCACCTACGGGATCACAAACGAGTCCTAACGAATTTTTTAATGCTAAACCAACAGCGTGTCCTACCTGTTCGGGTGTACCTCCACCGATTTCCACCAAAGCTCCTGCCGCCATCGCTGTTGCGGAACCCACTTCTGCCTGACACCCTCCTGAGGCTCCTGAAATCGAAGCAGAATTTGCGATGACCAATCCGAGAGCGGCAGCTGTCATCATCGACAAAATGATCGCATCGCGAGAGAAACGTCCGGTATCCAACGCATACACCAATACCCCCGGCAAGATCCCAGCGGAACCGGCTGTCGGAGTTGCGACGATACGTCCCATCCCGGCATTCACTTCCGAAACGGAAAGTGCATAAGCCATTGCGCGAAGCGTCTGTGGATCGATAAATGTGCTCCCTTGATTGACATACTCGTAAACTCGATACGCATCTCCGCCGGTGATACCGCTGCGAGACTTGATCGGCTCCTTAATTCCCTTTCGCACGGCCTCTTCCATCACTTCAAACTGCTGTTCCATCTGTGCGAGAATCTCACTTTCAGAACGGCCTGTCTGTTCCTTTTCCACTTCCAGCATTAACCTTCCAATGGAAGTCTTTCTGTCTTCAGCCAACTTGATTAATTCATGCAGATGTGTGAAAGCCATAAATCCACTCCAACTTTCCATGGTGATTTCCTTATTTAAGCGTTACGATAGTAACCCCTGTGCCGCCTTCTCCATGTACGCCCGGTCGGAACGATTTCACTTGCGGATGTTTCCGTAAAAACTGTTGCACACCAGCACGCAATGCGCCAGTACCTTTACCATGGATGATGGAAACCTCAGAGAAGCCGTGCAAAACGGCGTTATCGAGAAATTTGTCAATTTCCAGAATCGCTTCTTCTACAGTTTCACCACGGAGGTCCAAATCCATTTGCACACGCGTTGGTGCAGTCTGGTGGCTTCTCGTTACGACAGGCCGTGTTTCTTGTTTCGGCTGATCGGTCGGTTGCAAGTCATCCTTTTTTACTTTTGTTTTCATCGCACCGATCTGCACGAGAACATCCCGCTCATTCACTTCGAGAACTGTACCTTTTTGATTGAAAGTGAGAACGACGACCGTATCTCCCGGATGAATTTCTTTCGCGGCAGACGCTTTGCGTAATCGTCTTCGTTCACGTCTCGTCGGTGCGGCATTTTCCAATTTCTTTTTGAGTTCAATGAGTTCATGCTCTTTATAACTCAGCTCCGCTTCACGCCGCATCCGACGCAATTCCTCAAGGATTTCCGCCGCTTCCCTCTCCGCTTTGCTTATGACTGTACGCGCTTTTTCTTCAGCAAGCTCGATGATGCGTTCACGTTGTTGTAGAAACTTTTCGCGTTCTGCTTCGAATTTCGCTCGCTCTTCCTCGAGCTCTCTGCGCAACCGTTCCGCTTCTCGCCGTTCTTTTTCTGCGATGAGTTGATTTTTTTCCAATTGACGAATCAGATCATCGACTTGCACATCTTCCGCATTCAGTTTTGTTTTCGCCCGTTCAATCACGTCTTGACGCAAGCCCAAGCGTTCGGAAATAGCAAACGCGTTCGAACGGCCGGGGACACCGATCAACAGACGGTATGTGGGACGAAGGCTTTCCACGTCAAATTCCATGGAAGCATTGATCGCTTCTTCATTATTATATGCATACGCTTTCAACTCGCTGTAGTGTGTGGTAGCGATCGTTTTCGCACCGCGCGATACAAGAAAATCCAAGATGGCCATGGCAAGAGCGGCTCCTTCCGTCGGATCGGTTCCCGCCCCCAATTCGTCAAACAAAACGAGTGATCGAAAATCCACCTGTTCAAGAATATCAATAATATTGGTCATGTGCGAAGAGAAGGTTGACAAATTTTGCTCGATACTTTGTTCGTCCCCAATGTCAGCGAACACTTTGTCAAACACAGAGAGTTCACTACCGTCGAGAGCAGGAATTTGTAATCCAGACATAGCCATCAACGTGAGCAAACCCACCGTTTTTAATGTAACCGTTTTACCCCCTGTATTTGGACCTGTGATTACGAGCAAACTAAAATCGTCTCCAAGGCGCACATCAATCGGCACTGCCGTTTCGGGATCAAGCAAAGGGTGTCTTGCATGTTTCAAGCGGATTTTTCCTTGAGCATTTAAAATCGGTTTCGCTGCTCGCATTTCATTCGCGAGTACTGCTTTCGCATGGATAAAATCGATCTCCGCAAGCGCTTCTAACCCTGCTTGCAGTTCTTCCGTGTATTTCCCAACACTTGCCGAAAGCTTTGCGAGGATCCGCTCAATTTCACGCTGTTCCTTGATTTCCAATTCCTGGACGCGATTATTGATCGCCACAACCTCTTCCGGTTCTATAAAAAGAGTCGCACCCGATGCTGACTGATCGTGCACGATACCGCCAAAAGTGCCGCGGTATTCGGCTTTCACAGGAATGCAATAACGGTCATTGCGTATCGTGATAATCGGTTCCTGCAGCATCTTTTGATAGAAGGAAGAACGAATCATACTTTCCAACTTTTCTTTCACTCGCGCATGTGCATCTCGCAGTTCCGAACGAATGCGCCGCAGATCGGGGCTGGCGTGATCGACAATTTCGCCATTCTGATCGATACATTCACGTATCTCGTCTTCAAGCTCTTTTAGGTCGGAAATCATCGCCGCATATCCGGTCAGGATGGGAACACCCTGATCATACTCTTCATCGATTGTGAAAAGGAACTTTTTCAAACGACGACCTGCCATCACAGTGTCTGCAATATCGAGAAGCTCCTTGGCATTCAATGATGCCCCGATCGATGCTCGCTTGACCGCTTCGCGAATATCACGGATACCTCCGAGTGGGATCAATCCTTTTAAACGGTATACCGTTCTCCCTTCTTCGGTCGCTTGTTGCCAGGTCTGTACTTCTTCAAAATGAGAAGACGGTTTCAAAGCTTCCGCCTTCTCTCTACCCATTGTTGTACTTGCATGTTGCATTAACCGATGCTTGATTTTATCAAATTCGAGTATCCGCAGGACTCGTTCGTTCATGCAGATATCCTCCTGCTTTCAATATTTACAACGAAAATCACAGCAATATATACAGATTATCCCTTTAAACCCTGATACTGCACACCATACTCACTGTTCTTCTGGGTATACTATGAACGAAAAACATTACACCTTTTTCTAAGGAGGTTTGTCAACGTGAATATTCTCGGCGCGATTGTCCGCTTCATTGTTTCTGCACTTGTCTTGATGTTCGTCGGTCTCATCGTACCCGGATTTAGCCGCTTGAGCTTTGCGTCCGCCCTCCTCGCCGCAATTATCATCGCTGTGATCGGATGGGTTGTCGAAATGATTTTTGGCCGCAGAATTTCCCCTTACGGCCGCGGCATTATCGGATTCATCTCTGGGGCTGTCGTCATTTATCTTACACAACTCTTCGTCCCCGGCATGAGAGTAACGATATTTGGAGCCTTGCTGGCATCCCTGATCATCGGTATTATCGATCTCTTTGTACCCACAGAAATTCGGGGTACCGGTGACAATCGGACCCGCGACTAATATATAACATGATTTACCCTTGGTTCCACCAGATAGATTTGGAAAAGCTCAGGTATAAGCCTGAGCTTTTATTCCATCTTTACCGGGGTAATTCGATTGTTTTCCTTATTTATCTCCTTGCAGTTTGGCTTCCGCTTCGAGTGCACGCAGCAAATCTTCGTATTCTTGACGAAGGCGAAAAAATTCATCGGCGATATTGACTGCTGCCAATACGGCAAGCCTATGCAGATCCAGCCGCGGATTGATGCTTGCGATGTCTCGCATCTTGTTGTCCACAAGTGCAGCTACTTGTCGAATGTGATCAACTGAAGCTTCTCCGCGTATCTGATATTCCTGGCCATAAATGATAACACGTATACGATTCGTTTCTTCTTTCCGCAAGGGTCATGCCCCCTTCCTCATACCCACATTATTCGCGGATAAGGGAATGATCTCCTGCTATGATCTCTATAAGAACGGCAGAATAGACACGGGATTACCTCAACTCTGCCCCGTGCTCCTTCTCTAATGCCGCAATGACAGCCTCATGGCGTTCATTGACTTCTTCATCGGTAAGCGTCCGCTCGTCGGAACGATAAACGATTGAATAAGCAATCGACTTCATTCCTGCCGGCACCTGCTCGCCACGATACACATCAAATAATTTGACTTCTTCGATCAGTCCTGAACCTTCCCGCCAGATCGTGTCAACTAACGCACCTGCCGGAACCTCATCTTTGACGAGAATCGCTACGTCCCGTTCGACCGCCGGGAACTTGGGCAACGGTTTAACCGTTACTTGTGGGTCACGAGACTGAACAAGGGAAAGAAAATCCAATTCGAAGTAGTATGATTCAGGCAGATCCCAAGCCTCTTCCACATCGGGATGAAGTCCACCGATCATACCTACTTCATAATCATTCACTTTGATCACAGCGGTTCTACCGGGATGCATCCCTGGACGATGAACTTGTTCATAGCGTGGATTTTCGACACCGATGCCTTGAAGCAGGTGTTCAACGATCCCTTTGACCGTAAAGAAATCAACCGAGCGTGTTTTTTCACCCACACTTTCGATTCCGTAAGCGCCTGAAAGAAATCCGGCAACAACGTATCGTTCTTCAGGAAGTTCTCGAATCGGCAAACTCTTCGGTACGTAGATTTTCCCGATTTCAAACAAGGCTACGTTCGTATTTTTCCTTTTCACGTTGTACAAAGCAACCTCAGCTAATGCAGGCAACATTGTCGTTCGTAAAACTTTCCGTTCCTCCGACATCGGCATCATCAGTGGTACCTGGCGGAGCAGAGATGAGTCCGAATCCAATCGCAAAGCTTCCAGCCATGAAGGATTTGTTAAGGTATACGTATACACTTCTGTAAGTCCTGCGCCGATCAGCAGACTGCGAATCATTCTACGCAATTTTTGTTCTTCTGTCAAAAGTCCTTGTGTGATGACCCCTTCAGGCATCGTTGTCGGAATCTTGTCATATCCGTAAAGGCGAGCCACTTCTTCGATTAGATCGATTTCCCGGGAGATATCCCCTCTGCGAGTCGGTACGTTCACTTCCCAACGAGCGTTATCCAATTGATTGTAAGTAAAATGGAGACGCTCTAACACACTTTCTACTTTTTGCTCATCTAAAGAGGTTCCAAGCATGTCGTTGATACGGGAAAGCCGCAAAGTTACTGTCAGCGGATGCACTTCTTCTTGAATCACCTCAACGGGTGAACCGACCCGTTCGCCTCCACACAGTTCGGCGATCATTTGTGCGGCACGAATGAGTGCGGGACGAATAACGGCACGATCCACTCCCTTTTCGAATCGCATTTGTGCTTCTGAGCGAAGCCCCAGGCGTTTTCCCGTATTTCGTGTTGAAGCGGGATCAAAATACGCAGATTCGAGAACGATATCTACGGTGTTCTCGCGGACCTCTGAGTTTTCGCCGCCCATGACGCCCGCCAGCCCGATCGCCCTCTTTGTATCGGCGATCACCAACATGGATGGATCAAGATGTCTTTCCTGTCCGTCGAGCGTGATCAATGTTTCTCCTTCTCGCGCTTGACGTACGATAATCGTTTGCTCAGACACTTGCGAGAGATCGAATGCGTGAAGCGGTTGCCCGTATTCGAACATCACGTAGTTGGTCACATCCACAACGTTGTTGATCGGCCGTACACCGACTGCCAACAATCTCATCTGCAACCAGAGCGGGGAAGGTCCAATTTTCACTCCCCGTACCACCTGAGCCGCATAATGCGTGCATTGATCCGATTCGATACGCACCGTCACAGGACTCTTCTCGTCTGTGAAAGAAATCGTATCATCCTCTTCGTTAAATTTTAATTTCTTTCCTAAAATCGCTGCCACTTCATAGGCTACACCGCGGAATGACAGGCAATCCGCACGGTTGGGGGTTAACTCCAGTTCCAGCGATACATCGGATAACCCTAAAAGCGTTGTTATGTCTTCACCGACAGGAGAATCTTCAGGCAACAGATAAAGCCCTTCCGTCTGCGCCTTCGGCAGGAGTTTCGTATCGAGACCGATTTCATCAGCCGAACATAACATCCCTTGAGACTCGACACCGCGCAGTTTGGAACGTTTAATCTTCATCGACTCACCGGTATGGCGATCGAACACATGTGCACCGATTGTGGCACAGGGAACTTTTTGCCCCGAAGCAACATTCGCGGCGCCGCAAACGATCTGCAGTTTCTCCGCTTCACCAATGTCCACGATGCATACGCGCAATCGGTCGGCATTCGGATGTGGGTGCACTTCTAACACATGGCCCACGACAACTCCGGAAATCCCTTTGTTCATCGGTTCTATGACTTCTACGGGAATACCGTGTGCGGTCAACAATTCAGCTAAACGTTCCGGTGTCATGTCTGAACCGAGATCGATATACTCTTGCAACCATTGATAAGATATACGCATGAGCATTTCCCCCTTTTACGACCAAGTCTTGAATTGATGAATGAAACGCACATCGTTTACATAAAATTGACGAATATCGTCCACACCATATTTCATCATGGCAATTCTTTCGATCCCCATTCCAAAAGCAAATCCTCTATATATTTCAGGGTCATAACCCGCCATTTCAAGAACCCGCGGGTGAACCATGCCAGCTCCTAGGATCTCAATCCAGCCTGTGTGTTTACATACACGGCATCCACTGCCCCCACAGGATCCGCATGAAAGATCCACCTCTGCCGACGGCTCTGTAAAAGGGAAATAGCTTGGACGCAAGCGAATCTCGCGGTCTTGGCCGAACATCTGTTTAGCAAACGCAAGCAAAATGCCTTTCAGATCGCTCATACGAATATTCCGGTCAACCACGAGCCCTTCCAATTGAGTAAACTCATGCGAATGTGTGGCATCATCATCGTCGCGGCGAAATACCCTTCCTGGGCAAACGATCCGCAGAGGTACATCCCCTTTTTTCTTCTCCATCGTACGCACTTGCACAGGAGAGGTATGTGTACGCAATAAAATTTCATCCGTGACATAAAACGTATCTTGCATATCACGTGCCGGGTGATTTTTGGGGAGATTCAACGCTTCAAAATTATAATAATCGAGCTCGACAACCGGTCCCTCTGCAATTTCAAACCCGAGTCCGATAAAAATATCTTCCATTTCACGAATCGTGCGCATCAGCGGATGTTCGTGGCCAAAAGGCAACTTCCGTCCCGGCAGAGTGACATCGACCGCTTGTTCACGCAATTTGCGTTCACGCTCTTCTTTCTTAACGAGATTTTCTTTTTCTGCGAACGCTTCTTCTAATTGCGAACGGACTTCGTTGACGAATTGACCGATCACCGGTCTTTCTTCAGGAGATAATTGTCCCATCCCGCGCAGGATGGCGGTCAATTCTCCTTTCTTTCCTAAAAATTGCACTCTCCATTCATTCAGTGCCTCTTTACCTTCTCTGGTGGCCAATTCAGATAGAGCCCTTTGTCGAAGTTCCTCCAATTTTTCTTTCATCTGCTTCAACTGCCTTTCTATAAAATTAAAATGGGTTCTTATATGCCATATGAAAAATAAAAAGACCCTTCTCCCTAAGGGACGAAAGGTCTCGTGGTACCACCCTTATTAGACGGACTCGAAAACACACCCATCCGTCTCACTTCATTGCGTTAACGGAAGCAGTCTCCCGACCTGTCCTACTGGATCGTTCAGACAGGTAGCTCCAGAGTGAACTTCAGCAACACGGACACATAGAGATGCTCTCAATCCACGGCATCTCCTCCCTGTAAGGTCGCAATGTGCTTACTCTCTCTATCATCACCGATCACTTTCTTCATTTTAAATTTGAGTATACCTGTGATGAAAGAAAAAGGCAAGTCGGTTTCCATTCAGGCTTTCTTCGTCTCGCGCACAAATTGATAGTGATAAAAAAATTCAACTGCAGCCACGAGGATTCCTACGAAAACGGCAAACAAAAGACTTACGCGCATGCCCCAAAATAACCAATCGCCAACGCAGACGACGGTAAATGCCACAAGAAAATCGACGGCGGTAGCCACATAATTGTTGCTTCTGTAAACGATCGCCCGGTCCGTGAAATAACCGATAATCGCCACAATAACCCCCAGAACCACAGCATGAGAGAACCTCATATACCCCCAGGGGCGATATGCGAATGCCACGACCCAGATAGCTGCAATCGTTACGATAAGTTTAATCAGAAACGAGTACTTTTGCATACGCTCCACCTCCTGAAAGTAGTTTCCCGCTCCGGAAGATGGCTCATGCATGTGATCCTGTTATAAACGAAAACCAGAGCCCTACTGGGCTCCGGCCTTGTTATTTTAAGACCAAACGCTTCTTTCCATTTCAATCCCCATCAAGTCCTGCCGCTTGTACGGCTTTAGGCAAGCGATCTCATTCTCTGTCGAACTGCCTCATAAAGAATGACGGCAGACGCAATCGCCGCATTGAGCGATTCGGCAGAACCCGGCATGGGAATATTCACTTCAGTATCCAATAACTTACGCACCTCTTCGGATAATCCATGTGCCTCTGAACCGATCACGAACACAACATTGCCTGTAAGATCGATATCATAAACGGTTTGATCCGCCTGCACGCTCGTGCCGATTAACTGGATTCCTCTCTCTTTCAGGGCAGGCAAAACATTCATTAGCTCGACTTCAAACACCGGGAGATGGAATAACGACCCCATTGTGGCGCGTACCACTTTGGGATTATAAAGATCGACGCTCCCCGATCCGATCAAAACTCCTGTTGCACCGACGGCGTCGGCTGTTCGAATCATCGTCCCCAAATTTCCCGGATCCTGAATCTGTTCAAGAGCCAGATACAGAGCATCTCTCTGCCCCTGAATGGATTCTTCCAACTTATGCTCATAATGTCTGACGATCGCGACGACTCCCTGAGGGGATTGGGTGTCCGTCACATGGGAGATCACCGCGTCATTGACTTCAATCAATTCTATCCCGAGAGCATTCGCCGTGTGGATGATTTCCTCGATCTTCCCAGTTTCACGTTTGCCTTCGCTCAACAATAATGTCTCGACAGGCGCATTGGAACGTAAGGCGTCTTCCACAAGGCGCGTTCCTTCAATGAAAAAGAGTCCTTTTTGCTCCCGGTATTTTTTGTGTTTCAGTGATGCCCATTCCTTAACACGTGGATTTTTCGTTGATGTGATTCGCTCCATGTCATATGTCTCTCCTCACGCTTGTTCCTCAAGCTCTACCAAATCTGCGTTCGCACCTATAACCACAAGGACATCCCCTTCCCGGATCACATCTTTCTCTTTTGGAAAATATTAAATTTTTGCCCGTTTCGAATCGCCAATACATTGCAACCAAATTTTTTGCGAATATCGAGTTCGGCGAGACTCCTGCCGATCATTTTTCTTGTAGCCACAATCTCCAAAATACTGTATTCCGGTGACAATTCAATGAAATCGAGTACATTGGCTGAAATCAGATTGTGCGCTACACGGATTCCCATATCCCTCTCCGGATAAACCACTTAGTCGGCGCCGATCCTCGACAAGACTTTCCCGTTCAATTCGTTCTCCGCCTTCACGACGATATAGGGAACACCCATTTCCTTGAGAAACCCATAATTACCCATACTACTTCCCTCTTTTTAGGCGACGGTCAATCCTTTTTTAGTAGATTACCCATTTTTCATCATTGTAACAACTGGACGAACACCAAAAAAATAGCAGAACGCAGCGATTATGCGCTGCGTTCCTTGACGATTTGTACCCATTCGCGAATCAGTTCATCCAACGGTTTGGAGACCTGCTCTTTTTCTCCGTACTTGCGCACCGCCACTGAGCGTGTATTTGTTTCCTGTTCCCCGACTACGAGGGTATATGGGATTTTCTGAATTTGTGCTTCCCTGATCTTGTACCCCATCTTTTCATTGCGCGTATCGATTTCCGCACGGATACCAGCTTTTTTCAACAGTTTTAAGACTTCGTTCGCATAATCGAGATACAAGGGGTTCACGGCGATAATCCGTGCCTGTACGGGAGCGAGCCAGAACGGAAACGCACCGCCGTAATGTTCAATCAACAGGGCCATAAACCGTTCAAACGAACCGAAGATCGCACGGTGAATCATCACGGGACGGTGTTTCTGATTATCCTCACCGATATAGGAGAGATCAAATTTCTCAGGCATTTGGAAATCCAGCTGGATCGTGCCGCATTGATGGGAACGCTTGAGCGAATCGCGCACATGAAAGTCGATCTTCGGACCATAGAAGGCGCCATCCCCTTCATTCACTTGATATTCCATGCCCCGCTTCTCCAATGTGTCGCGCAATGCGTTTGTAGCTAATTCCCACAGCTCATCCGAGCCCGTCGACTTTTCGGGACGTGTCGACAATTCCACGCTATACTCAAATCCGAATGTCTTGTACACCCGATCGATAAAATCCATGCACTGGAATACTTCTTGCTCGATTTGATCGGGACGCACGAAGATATGTGCATCATCTTGTGTAAATGCACGCACGCGCAACAATCCGTGCAGCGCTCCCGATAATTCATGGCGATGTACAAGCCCGAATTCACCCATTCGGATGGGGAGATCGCGATATGAGCGGAGTTGATGTTTGAATGTAATGCAATGTCCCGGGCAGTTCATCGGTTTCAGAGCGAAATCTCGTTCGTCCACATGAGTGAAATACATATTTTCTTTGTAGTGATCCCAGTGACCGGAACGTTCCCATAAGACGCGATCCATAATGATCGGTGTGCGCACTTCATCATATTCGTATTCATTCAGGAACTCACGTAAAAATTTCTCCAGTTCGTTTCGTAACGCCATCCCCTTCGGGAGATAAATAGGCATCCCAGGTGCCTCATCCGGAATGAAGAACAAGTCCAACTCGCGTCCCAGTCGGCGATGGTCACGTTTTTTCGCTTCTTCGATACGCTCTAAGTATTCGTCAAGCTCCGATTTTTTAGGAAAAGCGGTCGCGTAGATCCGGGTCAACATCTCATTTTCCGCGTCGCCGCGCCAATAAGCCCCCGCGATCGACAGAAGTTTGAATGCTTTGATTCGGCCTGTTGAAGGGAGGTGCGGGCCCCTGCAGAGATCGGTAAATTCTCCTTGATGATAAACAGTGATTACAGCATCATCCGGGAGTTCATGGATGATCTCGACTTTAAAGCGATCTTCGCGCTCTTTAAACATCTCTAGCGCTTGTTGCCGGGTGACCTCTTCTCTCCGGATCGCAAGATCTTCCTTCACGATCTTTTCCATTTCTTTTTCAATCAGCGGGAGATCGTCCGGGGTGAACGTTCTTCCGGAAAAATCGTAATAAAATCCGTCTTCAATCACGGGTCCGATGGCAAATTTCACTTCCGGCCAGAGACGGCTGACCGCTTGTGCCATGACATGAGCGGTCGAGTGCCGCATCGTCTCCAAACCTTCCGGGTCATTGAGTGTAAAAAGTTCGATCTTTGCGTCTTGCTCGATCGGAGTGTTCAGATCGACTAATTTGCCGTTCAGCGATCCGACGACCGCCTCTTTCTTTAAACGATTGGAAATCATCCCTGCAACATCAAGCAAGGTTGTTCCTGCTGGAATGGTTCGTTTTGAACCATCTTTCAGTTCAATCTGCACTTCTTTTTGTACATCCACAGACATGATCGTTCCTCCTTCTTGAAATAGACTGCCTTGAAAACTAGTGCTTGGGTGGGTGTATCGCTTTGCGCTTGGGTTCGATGACTAACAAAATAAAAAACACTCTCATCCCCGATCTTGCAGGGACGAAAGTGCTTGACTCCGTGGTTCCACCCCGATTCAGTCTGTTCGATGAACAGACCCTCGTTCCCATAACGGAGAGGCTCCGGCTTGACATTTCCTTCAAGCAGCTCAGAGGTGGTCTTCTATTCGCCTGATATCAAGAGCACTTCCAGCCAAGGTGCTCTCTCTCTGAGATATGTTTCGAATAGACGCTGTCCTCTTCATAGCTTTTACTCTTACTTTTCAACGAGATTATAAAAAATTCATTCCGGAAAAGTCAAGGGGAAAGACTCAAAATCCACCTCTTCGTCTGCATGGCAAAGTGTACAGCCCGGACAAAGTTGCGCTCGGTTCTCAAATATGTCAAACACCGTATCAACGATCAATGGAAGGCGAACACCCTGTTTCGAATGTACTCTTACCTTTAAGGGAGCCAACTGAATCAATGAGGAAATCACCAGATCATCAAAATGAAGCTCATGTTCCCAGTTACCTAGGGAATAGGATTGCCATTCAAATTCTCGTATAGGATTTCCATCCGAGTCGATGAACTGGACACCTTTTTGTCCATAGAGAAGGTGGATCAAGGGAAGGCACGATGTCTGCATATCAAGAAAATAACGGATTAACTGGATAAATTCCCGATATTCCTGATCCATCAAGTATTCATCAATCGCTTGTTCGATCGCGCGATATCTGTCTTTTTCAAACTCTCGCAGACGGAAACGAACAAATCCTTCGACAAGAAATGTCCGATTATGTATCAAATAGTCGGCTATACACGCTTCAAGCTCTTGATTACGTAATATTTCTTTTCCATCACGAGGGTGATTGCGTAAGAATTGAATGCCACGATCCGCCAGGAAGGCGACTTCATCCGCCGTGTAATAATCATATTCCTTTTCGATGATATGTTGTAACAGATCACGTTCCCAAACTTCCGTCAGAAAACGGGTGAGGGATTGTGCCAAGAAAAGGGGAACCGTTTCGTCTTCTCGTTCCACTTTTTCGATGCGATATGTAAGGTACGGAAATTTGCCGCGAACATGAAACCCTTTAATAACAGATCCGCCGCGTTCCCGGAGTTTATCCAATGATTCTTCAAGATAATCCGCCAATACATCGATATATTTCATGGTACCAATCGAAACAGCGTACACGTTCTCACTCCTTTTTCGCAGACACGTTCACTTTGCACATCCCGTACCTCTCGTATTGTTACCCAGTATATGTCGATGTTAGAATCTCTATACCTGTAACAAGAGACAGCCGCGAGCTGATGGCTGTCCCTTTGTTTAGACTGAAAAGTTTCATTCCAATTCCTGTTTTATCTCAACGATATTTTCCAAACTTCCACTGATTAAAAGACGATCGCCTAAGTGCAACCGGGTATCACCATGAGGGATCATGAAGGAATCCATTCGGTAAATCCGCAGGATGAGAGCATCCCCCAGGAACGACAGCTGATGAAGCGGAACATGATGATATTTATAATTTTTGACAACCACTTCTTGAATGGAACCGTCTGGCTGGGAAAACAACCTGACTGCACTTGGATGCTCCACCATCGCTTTTAACAATGTCCAAACGGAATACATGGTTGAAAATATCGTTATCTTTTCTCCAGTCACGGACTCTTGCAATTCCGGATTCTCAACGCGCACAACAACCTGCTCCGTTCCTTCTTGTAAGGCATGATGACCGATCTCTACATTACGGCGATCATCCTCTGATGCAACAACAATTACATCCGCTTGAAAAACATCATGATCGTGTAAAATTGATGGATCTAAGGACGGAAGTTCAACGAAAGGGATTTTTTTAAATATTTCCCTGCGTTCCTTTATTATTCCTTGATCACATTCGGAAAAGACAGTGACCTGAAATCCCTCCGTTTGTAAACGAAGAGCGACAGGTAATGTAATCGTGTTGGCTCCAATAATGGATATCTTCTTCTTCCTTCCTTCTTTCTTTGGGTAGATTCGATTAAAAAGGATAGGAGAAATAAAACTGGTGATCACCGCGACCAGAATGAGTGCATTTTTTAACTCGTCTTTTATTAAGCCAAGGTCGTGTGCAACGGTGGCGGCTGCAATGACCAGACTGAGCGTTGATGTTAGCAAGACCCCGGCGCCGATCGTTTCTCGCCAGGGATACCACCGACGTAAGATGAGAATCGGAAGCATTTTGGAGATCAATAATACGATTAACAAGACAGGGATTAACATAATCATGGATGGTTGCGCGAAAATTTGCCTGATATCTAGCTTTACGCCAACCATAACGAAAAAAATAGGGATCAGAAATCCATACCCGAAAGAATCCAGTTGATGGAGAAACTCTTTTCTTGGAGATAGCAAAGAGACAATCACACCGGCAAGAAAAGCACCAAGAATATTTTGCGCGCCGAAGGATTCGGATAATACCACAAACAAGAGGATAAGAGCAAAAACAGCTCGTGTGCCTAATTGAATCGTCCCTTTTCTCAGACGGGAGAACAATTGCCTCCTTGAATAATAGCGAAATACATAATACGAAGCGACGACAACAGCAAAAAAGGCTAAAAGCATGATGACTTTGTTGACATCATGTGCAAGAAGCGAAATATAAACAGACAATAAAATCATGGTTACAAAATCAGATAACACGGCGATGATGAGAATGGTCTGTCCTAAGGGAGTTTCCGTAGCCCTCCGTTCTTTGAGGACCGGTACAACGACTCTCAACGAGATCGTTGCTATGATCAACGTCATGAGAAAAGGTTCTTTAATAAAATTTCCCCAAACCATCCCATAAGAGAGCAACAGTGAAGTGACGAGAATTCCTATGAAAACCAATGTTGCAATCACAAATGGATTTGCAACATTTTGATTCTTTCTGCCGGTCTTATTTTTCAAAAGGTCAAAATCGATTTCTACTCCACTGAGAAACATGAGAAAAATAAAACCAAGCAATGATAAAAGCTTTAACCAGGGATCTTCGGTAATCAGATTCAATCCGCTTTTTCCGATGATGATTCCCATAACGATTTCTGCAACCACAACAGGTATCATCCCTAAACGAAAACGATGAAGAAGAATAGGGACTAAAAATGCGATGCCAACGACCAACATTAATGAAGTGATCGATATATGATCCTCCATGATAGACCTCCCATCATTCAAATCCGTATGCTTATGAGTATCTCGAACAAATCGCGGATTGACAACACTAAGAAACCGTCTCTTTTACGAACAGGATATACCAATCTAAGTTTCCTTACTCAAAACGAACTTCTCCTGCAACAAGAATGGCCATTAGCATCTAACGCTAAAGGCCATTTGATATCTTTATTCTTTAATTTCGTATATGGTTTTTTATCGGATCATTCCTCGCCGCAATCTCTTTTTATGTTCTGACTTCATTGTCAACATGGGAATCATTAAGATCATGGAAAAGGAAAGTGCGCAAAATCCAATATAATAATTTCCTGTAGCAAAAGCCCCTCCGGATAACATAGCGATTATCAACAGAAGCATGACAACAAGAACATCCATATCGAAAACCTCCACTTTCTTGGCTTGTCCTTTTGTTTCCTATATGTATGTCCGAATTCTTCAAATAAGACCTACCTTGAAAATGAGTGCTTGGGTGGGTGTATCGCTTTGCGCTTGGGTTCGATGAAGGTCGTCTTTGGGGTATATGTTTTGCGCTCATGCTCCGTGAAGGTCGTCTCGCATGGAATATTATTCAAATGTTGCGAGACGACCTTCAAAGTCGCTATTACGCGCAAAGCATATACCCCCTTTACGAGAGCAATAGGAAGCGGAACGACCTTCAACTCACCTCTGCGCTGCAAAGCGATACAACCCACCCAAAAGATACTCCGTTGCATTAGGCAGCTTAAATCTCTATTCCCGCACAAGAAACTTTTCATCCTCTGATAGCGCCGCTTGCGGCATTGGGGACTATCTAAAAAGTGTAGTTTGGAGGGAGTATGCTTTCCGTTCGTGCCTCGTGGAGATCATATGGCACCGCCGCATACGGCATGAATGGCTACTATCAAGGAATAAATATGTCAAAAACCCCTTTATGTTCAAAAGAAAAACGCCTTCCACTCAGAATCCACTGAGTGAAAGGCGCTCATTGATAAGATCTGGTGCGGCTAATAGGAATCGAACCTATGGCCCCCACCGTGTCAAGGTGGTGCTCTCCCTCTGAGCTATAGCCGCATACGATTGGTGCGGGTAGCCAGACTTGAACTGGCACGGGAATAATTCCCGACAGATTTTAAGTCTGTTGCGTCTGCCGATTCCGCCATACCCGCAGTTTACTTGGAGGCGCCACCCGGATTCGAACCGGGGAATAAAGGTTTTGCAGACCTCTGCCTTACCACTTGGCTATGGCGCCAATCAATCAAAATGGTGGCTCGGGACGGAATCGAACCGCCGACACGAGGATTTTCAGTCCTCTGCTCTACCGACTGAGCTACCGAGCCAGTCGATGGTGGAATCGAAGGGACTCGAACCCTCAACCCCTGCGCTGCCAGCGCAGTGCTCTACCAATTGAGCTACGACCCCGACTGACAACATCCATTATACATTCATATATAGAATGTTTCAAGAGGTAATATGGTGCAATTAAACATTTTTCCGAAATCCATGCATCGTCAGTTGTGATTCTGTACGATACGCATGTAAAAGTGGGGCCTGGTTCACCAAGCCCCTTTTTTTGATTCGTGCGGGTTCGCATTCGCAATCCCACGTCATCACGCCAACATCGTCGCATGAAAAGGCGTGACATGACTTCGCCCTTCGCGCAGTTCTACCAGATAGGATACGTCCCCCATCGAAGCGAGTTCCGCGTTATGTGTGACTAAGATGATTTGCCGTCCGAATGCCGCCGACAGTTCTTTAAGAAACTGGGCTACATTCCGACTGTACTCCGCAGATACATGCTTGCCCGGTTCATCGAGAATGATCGGCCCTTCCATCCGTGTGGCCTGAAGCAGCGCAGCGCGTAAAGCGAGTGAGATCACATCGACGACTCCTCCTCCTCTGGCATCTTGAGGACGCGTCTGCACAGGAATCTCTCCGCCGTATAACGAGACAACATAAAATTCGCCTTCCGCGCGACCGCGCACTTCTTCAATCTCGACTCGGAATTCCATGTTTTCATCGCCAAATATATATTGAAGCGCTTGCGTGACCATCCCTTCAATCTGCTTGCGCGCCTGTTCACGGGCAAAATGGGACGATTGTTGCAGTAAAATTTTCACCTGCACCAAGATCTCCATTTCCTTCTGCAACTGGGTCAATTTCGCTTCCGTTTGCTCAATTTTCCGCAAGATCGCGTCCCGCTCTCCAAGTCGGCGATGATAAGCGGCACGCAGTTCGCGGACTGCGACTGTAATGTCCATCATCATTCCCCTCTCTTGATCAAATCCCAGGGAATCAACGCATGGATCTCCTCCGTAAGTGTTGCGATTTCATTCTCCAACTTGCTGATTTCCGCATCGAGCTGTTCCGGGTCAACATCTTCCGCTTGTATCTGCGTGAGAATATCTTCCTTCTGCTTGAGCAGATTTTCTTTTTTCGTCTCGGCTCGCAAACGCAAGTCACGTGCTTTTGTGAGCCCTTCTTTAAGTTCCGCGAGTTTCTCTTCCATCTTCCACTCCCCCTGTAAACTCCTCTAAAATCCGTTCGGTTGTATGTTCATCGATCGGTGAGAAGCAAACCGGGCATGTACCGGAGCGCTTCAATAAAATCTGGTAAGCGTTTAATTGTTTCTCCATTTCACGTGCATGTTCCTTAAGAAATTGATCGGCCCTGAATAGACGTTCTTCAATCTCTGCTTTCTGGTTTCGCAAGGAAGCGAGCCTTTGGAGACGATCGATGAACTTAGTTAAATGAGCAAGTTTCTCCTCGGCGCGATCGATTTCCGCCAAGCGTGTCAAATAGCGTTCAACCACTTGCGTGTCTCGCTCAATCAGACGCAGTTTTTCATAAGAAGTCCGAAGCGTCTTTTGTTTCATGCCAAGGCGGATCAAACGTTCATAGAGATGGATCCCCTTTTCCACATCTTTTGTTCGTTCCAAGACACGTTCAACAAGAGCCAGGGATCGATTCACTTCCTTCCACTTCCCTGACATTTGTTGAAGCAGTCGATGTTTATTTAATACTTGTTGTAAACTCGTTACTTTCTGAGAAGCGCGTTCGAGTTCTCTTGTCTCCTGTTCGATTTTTGCACAATATGCGAGTTCACGTCGAATACTTTGCAGTTTCTCACGTAAGAACCGCAGCCGTTTTACCCTCTCGTTCACTTGCACCGCGCATTCCCATAGTCCAACAATATCCGTTAACTTTTCCGTTTGTTGCAACACCCGTTCGGCGATTTCCAACTGCCTATGATTTTCCTGCATGGCATCACGCAACTGCTTTAGCTTGGCTAGCCTCGTGGAAAGCTGCTGCACACGATTCTGTTTTTCTTCAACGAGAAACAGTATATTTTCCAGGTAGGCGAGGTCTTGAAACTGTTCGAGTTCTTCTTGCAAAGCATGCAATTGTTCGCGGTATGTTTTCTCATCCTGTTGCAAACGCGCAAGATCACGGGAAGTATCACGATGTGCCGCGTCAATAATATGCACGCCGTTCAATCGACCGATCGCCTTGGCCTTGACCGCTCCTGATTCTGAAAGGAGAAAAGGGCCATCGAGTTGCATGCCGAGATGCAACATCTTCTCTTCCCCTTCATCCAGCATGATTTTCTCCACGCCGTGAGCAGTGATCACCTCTTGCGGAACACTGTTCCCAAATCCCTCATAGATCTGTTCATCCCCATCCGGACTTGTGACAATATATCGGTTCTTGGACGGGGTTCTCTCACGCGTTACGATAAAGCCGTCATTCATGTAAATCGTCACTCGCACATGATTGGCGCCGACGCGTATAAAATCGGCGCCGCGGGGTTCGTTGTACAATACCCATCGAAGCGCACGGATGACAGATGACTTTCCTTGGTCGGATGCACCGATAATCACATTCAATCCGTTATCAAACTCCAGTTCACTATATTCATGTGACTGGAAATTTTCAATGATGATCTTCTTGATTGTCTTCATCGATTCGCACTCCCTGCCGCCAGTCTCTCTTCCGCGGCGGCGATCCGCCTCATCGCTTCCTCGCGCACATCGGCGGGCAACCCGTCTCGATCAGCAATTTCATTGAGAATCGCTCCGATATCGACCGCCTTATAATCCCCCGCCGCTTTGATTCCTTGCACAAACTGTGCAAGTCGCTGCTCCATGAATGCCGCCTCTTCTTTCTTCGAACAATCGATGACCTCTTCGCCATTCGGTGCACTCTCAAGCGGAATCGCACGGTACGTCAGGGAACCGTCAGTCACGTCGATAAGCAGCGCTTGAGGTATGCGTTGAACGTCTACGGGGTGATTGGACAGACGCACAAAGCCTCCTGGGTTATAAAACACCTTGCCGTTCGTTTCAACCGGGGGAAACCCGAGGTGATTGTGGCCGCATAATGTCATGTCGGCGGCCGTTTCTACGATCTGGTCGACGACCGTATGGGCCACCCCGTCCATGAATTTGCGATCGAGAAGCATGCCATGAACCAAGTGGATCGCCACATCCGCCTCTTTCTCTTGAATGCAATAGTCCAATCGGGGATCGCGGCGATCCAGCTCATAATGATAATGTTGTCCGCTCAGTTGTACGCGCACGCCTCCTTTTTCCAAAAAGACGCGCTCACCAGGATGGATCAGCCGCACGATACCGAGGCGGTTGATAAAGCCGAGCATCGTGCGTGACAAGGTATCCGGGTTATGACCAAATAGGTCGTGATTTCCCGCGATTCCATAGATGGGTTTTCCCCATTCTTTCATTAGGGCAACGAAATCTCCGCAAATTGCTAATGAGGGATTGGGAATATCAAAAAAATCCCCTCCATGCAATATGGCATCCACTTCGTGCATCTGTGCCAGATGGCCCACTTCCCTGAATTTCGCTTTCAATGTTTCGATGAAATCATCGGTTCGATTTGCCGGTGATGTTGCGCGGATATGGGTATCTGTGATATAGAGTAATTTCATCGCTCGCTCACCCCCAATCGATCTTAAAACTTAGTGCTTGAGTGGGTGTATCGCTTTGCGCTTGGGTTCGATGTAGGTCGTCCCGCCTGGATTCTTATTAGAGGTTGCGGAACGACCTTCAACTCACCTCTGCGCCGCAAAGCGATACACCCACCACAAGCCACTCCCCTGCTTGTAGTCGATCTAAACTTCTCTTCCCGCACAAGAAACTTAACATCTAATGATATCGATACTCACGGTATGGAGTAACGTATAAAGCCAGTGCTTACCGCCGCCTGTACCTCAAACCGAACGGCGTCCTTTCTGCGAGAAGACGACCGTCTTCGGCAAAGGATTGCAGTGCATGTGCCAGTTCGTCGTGGGAAATCGTGCGGCGCATTTTCCGTGAAATCTCCGGTAAATAGGCAGTGAGATTGAAAGCGTCAATCGGCAACAAATCTGTGAGTGCCTCCCAAAGTTTCGCATCCAGTTCTGCAAATGATTCGTCCAGTTCTTCAAACGGATTGCTAGCATGTGGAGAGGTCGTTTTCGATACACGGATGCGTATAGCTACCGTCCTTCCCGTAATTGCTGACGAGAGAAAAGCGGTTCCCGAAGGGAGGTAAGGCAAGCGGCTCGCTTCCTCCGACGTGAGGTCGGTCTCCTCGCGAATCACCTGTATGTCGGTAGCACGCACGGTACGAAACACAATTTTGGTACTTAATTGTGCTGTGATCGTGTCATCGAGCAAAGCCGGTCTCTGGGTGGCCAGTACCAGAAAAACCCCGTATTTCCTGCCTTCCTGGGCAATTTCTTTGAGGATCGCTTTGGTGGGTGATTCAAGTGCACCCGTCGGCGCGAAATTATGGGCTTCATCCGTAATGATGACAAATGGCGGAAATTTTTCTTCAATCGGCTTCCCTTTTTGAATCGAATCACGATACGCTCTTCTCTTCTGGTAAAGCTTCCGTACCAGATAAGATGCGAACACTTGCAAGAACCAGATGGATCCCCGGATCACGACCAACTGCCTGCGCATGAGCGCTTCTTCGATCGCATGAGTTCCGAGGGGGACAAAGACGCCTTCCATATCCAAACGATGTAACCGGCGGGTGATCGCCCGTAACGTATGGGCCGATCCCCCGATTTTATCTTTATACGTCCTCAGGAGCTTCGCCATCTCTTTGACTCTCTCACGTTCCGCGCCATCGAGAAGTTCCTCTTCTCTCGCTTGCTTTTTCACGGATTCCTCGTCATCGAGGGCTTCGGCCATATTGGCAATCCGGCTGGCAAATGAATGATAACTGTCCCCTTTTTTATGTAAGGTTTTAATCGCATTTTCCATCGCATCCGTAAGTGATCCTGAAGAAGAACGCAAAAGGGAAACGATATCGTCACTCGTCAATTCGGAGAATTCGATTCCCACATCAGTTCCCGCAGCCAGAATGACAAAGCGCCGCTTGTAATCCTCTTTGTAGAAATCGGGCAATCCAGGAAAAGGATCATTAAACTGCAATTCATAATGCGGATCGAAAACAACGGCAGGCACTTTCTTCCCCATCAGTTCTTCAAGCAGTACCCGCAGCCCAAATGATTTTCCTGAACCCGAACCGCCGAAAATACCGATATGCGGGTAGTTATCCATGGATCGATAGTCAAAAACGAATGGAACTCCGTTTTGCGGGATGATTCCCTCCTCCTTGTTATAGAGGAGAGCGACGTCTAGCAGATCTTCCGGCATCCCTTTTGCCACATCTCCCGTACCCATGATCACACCGAGCGTTAATCCCTCGGCAGGCCGTTTTTTCACCAACAGCTTCTCTACTTCAGAAAAAATGGGTACGCGCACATGCGAACCCACCGTTATCGGTTTGTTAATTTCTTCTAACAAACGCAATTTGGCCACATAGATCGTTTCATTCTTGAGATCAAAGCCTAGAGAGCGCATGCTGTTGAGCACATCCGGATCAACAAGGCCCGATTGTTCATTGGCAAGGGGAATGTATCGGTTAAAGCTGCTGGTCTGAACGACTTCCGCTTGCAAATCACCGTGATCCGTATCTTCGATAATTAAGATTTCGTTGATATGAAACTTGCGGTTGCGCGATGCTGCCCAGGCTTCCATCTGTGTAGTCGTTCCAACGATTTGCATGCATGTATCACCATCTTTGTATTTCTATTGATTTTGACGACCAAGTATCTTCCCCGTCAGTAGTCCCTTCGCTCCCTCTGAGGACGCAAAAAACGTTCATATATGTCTTTGTCGAGAGTCGATTGCACCAACATTTCCCATTCTTTCTTCGTAATCCTTGCCTCGACATCCACGAGATCGAGCCATAAAGGAATGCCCCTTCCCTGTTTCGGGGTGAGGGTATAAAGCAAACACAAGAGATCTTGTACATGATCTACCTGGTCATAGAGGAAATTGCAAGCGATCGCTTGCGGTTGGTCAGATAAGCGTGCGAATGCAACATAAGCGTCATGTTTGATCTCAATCTCCTCATGCGGCAAAAGCGCCTCACCCGTTTCGAATAAACCGAACAAAATCTCTCGGTCATGACCGGTTATGAGCCGATCTTGCACGGGTTGGGAAAGAAACTTCTTGAGTTTCATCGTACCAACCTCTTCAACGACCCCCACCACGAGTGCCTCACAGTCTTGTGCCCTTTTACAGAATACATGCCACTTGTCGAATAACTCTTCATCTTTCTGATAACGGCTGAATTGGCCATCAAGAAGGATCAGAAACGGTCGAAACCTTTCCAACGCTATCGTTGCCGCTTCGATCTCGAGCAGAGCCATCTGTCTGTCTTTATAACGGGAAAAAGCCGCTTCTTCCGTCAGCCCCTCTTCGTTTTCCTCCATAAAAGATCGAAGTGCATCGCGGTCTTCACGATCCAGTGGACTATACAACGACGATCGCACAACTTTGTCCGTCCGGTCGAAAGCAACTGTCGATTTGGCAACCGCTTGAAAGGCGGTAACGGTAAATGGGTAATTTCCCCCGAGTGTATAGACCGACCCATCGACACCCACGAGAGGCCTTCCTCCCGAGAGAGTGTTTATTTCTTGTTCATCCAGTTTGCGAAGCGGGATCAAGTGTCCGACCGTATTCTCAAGCTCTGCGCGCAACTCCCTCCTGCTAGGCCAAGAGTACTTTTCTTTTCGTAAAGACTCATTCCATGATCGCAAATACTGTTGCAACGAGAGATCGACCGTCATAATGTGTCCATTCACCTTTTTTCTATTATGGTAACACAGCATGATAGGAGTTCCTATAGTCTATTACTAGCAGTAAATAGAAGCAAAGTAACAGAAGGGAATATGCGAAAGATGTCGAAACCGTCTTAGCAATGCCTTGTATCACTTCAAACAGAACGAGTTCAACAAACGTAACGAGCGAATTTTCGTGGAAGCATTTTGATGGCCGGAAAGTATCAAAACGTTCGATAAATAGTGTTACAATTGTAGAAGCACTGTCAAAGATAAAACCAAATGAAAAGTGGGGCTAAGAAAAATGGAACGTATCAAACCTCGAGTCAGAATCCTTCGCTATACAGATCCGGACCGCTTATCGCTTGCGAAGAACGGGGCGATTTTTTTGGGAAAAGCGGATGAGGACAACATAAAACGCCCCTTGAACATGCTGCGTATGGGGCATACTTCTATCTTTCGCGGAGAACATGTAAAATTTGAATTCTGGACTTCGAAAGTGGTCTATGATCACCTCGTTACATATACAACACTCGAGATGAGGGCATGTGGCGGACTGCGCGCTAATGAAGCGAAACATTTCATTCCGCCCATCGAAGCACCCGAACTTTATGAAATTGGACAGCAACACCTTGAAACGTATCAGAAACTCGTGCACGGGATCGATCCGGAGACGAACGACCCGATCGAAAGGAAACGACTGCAAGCTGCCCGTGCCGTTGCACCCATGAGCGTCGAGTTACATTACATTTTGCAATTCAACTTTCTTACTTTAATGGAAGCGGTCTTTCCGCAACGTATTTGGGAACCAGGTGCACAACCCGATACATTTGAAGTTGTCAATATGATGTGGGAACAAGTACGCGAATATGACCCGGAATTATGGGATCTGGCCAAAGAACTCTACGGTCCGGAAGCGATCGCCTGGAAAAAAGTAAGGCTTCGCCTGAAAAAAGATAATCCGGAACTTTTCGCCCGATTGATGCAAGAATACGGACAATTAAAATCCATGTGGAAGTAGGTAGGTCATATGAAGGTTTCGCAAAGACTAAGCCATTTCTCCTCAGCTGTTTTCTTCGAGTTGAACTCTGTTCGCCAGAAATTGCAAGCACAAGGGATTGAAATCATTGACCTTGGCATCGGCTCACCCGATCTGCCGCCTCCCGATCATGTGCGGGAAGCGCTGATCCAAGCGGCGGGCAACCCGGCCGCATACGGGTATCCCACATCCGAGGGAACGTTTGCTTTTCGTCAGGCGGTCGCGGATTGGTACGATCGCCGCTTTGGTGTCTCGCTGGATCCGCAGACAGAAGTGCACGCCTTGATGGGTTCACAGGATGGACTGGCTCATCTTGCTCTGGCTTTGATCGATCCAGGTGACTATGTCCTTGTTCCCGATCCTGGATATCCGATCTATGCGGTAAGCATTCATCTGGCAGGCGGAAAACTGTATCCGATGCCGTTGCGGGCCGAGAACGGATTTCTCCCCGATTTCGATGCCATTCCTCGTGACGTGGCCGCCAAGGCGAAGCTGATGATCTTGAACTATCCGAATAACCCGGTGACCGCCACGGCGGATGCCGCTTTCTATGAACTCGCAGTCGCATTTGCCAAACGTCACGAGATCCTAATCGCCCATGACGCCGCCTACTCGGAGCTCTCATTTGACGGATACAGCCCCATCAGCTTTCTTGAAGTACCGGGAGCGAAAGAGATCGGTGTCGAATTCCATTCTACTTCCAAAAGTTTTAATCTGGCCGGTTGCCGGATTGGCTTCGTTGTTGGAAGAGCTGATATCATTGAAGCGCTTCATGTGGTAAAATCCAACATTGATTATGGCGTATTCCTGCCGATTCAAGAGGCGGCGATCACAGCGTTGAAAGATGATCGCGGCCATACGCAACGAATGGCATCCATCTACCAAAAGCGGCGTGACATACTGTTAGACGGTTTGCAAGAAGCAGGATGGACGATTCCTAAACCTCAAGCCACCATGTTCGTCTGGGCGCCGATTCCAAATGGTATTCCTTCCCGTACATTTGCAAAAGAACTTCTCCTGCGCACAGGTGTTGTCGTCGTACCCGGCGTAGGGTTCGGCGCGGAAGGAGAAGGATATGTGCGCATGGCACTCGTACAGAACGAAGAGAAACTCAAGGAAGTGGCACAGCGTTTAAAAGAAAGCAATCTATTCGGATGATGTTGCCCAAAAAAGCACGAGCCACTTATCTCGCAAGTGGCACCATCAGAGAATGAACAGTTTCTTGTGCAGAAAGAGAAGTTTAAGTCTTCCTTAAATAACGGAGTGGCTTTTGGGTGGATTGTATTGCTTTGCAGCGCAGAGGTGAGTTGAAGGTCGTTCCGCTTCCTTTAAACCATTAATAGGACATATGCTTGGCGTGAAACAGCGACTTTGGAGGTCGTCTCGTTTCCTTTTTGTCTGGTAAGGGGTAAATGCTTTGCGCGTAATAGCGACTTTGAAGGTCGTCTCGCAACATATGATTAAGATTCCATGCGAGACGACCTTCACGGAGCATGAGCGCAAAGCATTTACCCACGGAGACGACCTCCACGGAGCATGAGCGCGAAGCATATGCCCGCTAGACCTTCATCGAACCCAAGCGCAAAGCGATACATCCACCCAAGCACTTATTTTCAATATAAGAATAGATCAACTTTACAGTAAACCCACTTATCCCAAATCACCCACTGTCTTTTTTTTTTTAAAGATACTGCTTATATACTGAAGGATCACCTCCTTTCATTCCACCATCTGTTTCATTCATTGAACACTTCATATGACTCAGGATATAACCATTTACCGAACTGTAACAAATATAACGTTTGACTGAACGGTTTAGTGTACGTAGAATGAAAAATGATAGCAATGAAAAGGAGTGATCTCAAATGGGGATGTAACCTTATATCGAATCGGCGAACTTGCGCGCCTCGCCAACGTAAGCCGCCGAACTATCGATTTTTACACGCGTATAGGGCTACTGCAACCTGAGGAGCGCTCGAACGGGAACTATCGACTGTACAAGGCAGATAGTCTGGAACGGCTACGCTATATAACTGAAATGAAGAAAAAGAAATATACTCTGGAAGAAATCCGTGAGCAGTTGGATCTTCTTGAACGAGGCAAACAAGAAGATCAATTGTTGGAAAAAGTTGAGTTCCTTCGCGACACATTATCATCCATCGAGAAAGAAATTGTAGCATTGCGTCCCGCTTTGCAGGAGCGGCTAAAAAATTCCCGCTCTCCCGAAATGAAAGCGATCTGGCAGAAAGCGATGGCGCAAGGTTTGTCACTAGCGCAAACACTGCTGTTGCTTTTTGACGCAAATTTTTTCACTTGATCATGAAGTGCACGAATCCTTTTCGAACAACCTCTTGAAGGAGGATACACGATGAACACACTGAAAACGTGGATACTCATGGGAGCCCTTACGATTCTTCTCGTGTTGATGGGATCTCTTTTTGGCGGCAGAACGGGAGCATTCATCTTTCTGCTCATTTCTGTTGCGATGAACCTTATCGGTTATTTCTACAGCGATAAGATGGCGATCGCAATGACCCACTCCCGCGAATTGCCCGAACATGAAGCACCGGAATTGCATGAGATGATTCGCCGTCTATCTGCCCGCGCAGGAATCCCTATGCCACGCGTATATTTGACCCCTTCGCCGCAACCTAACGCTTTTGCCACAGGACGCGATCCTCATCATTCCGCGGTAGCTGTTACCGAGGGCATTTTGCAGATTCTCGACCGCGATGAGCTGGAAGGGGTGATCGCACACGAACTGGCTCATATCAAAAATCGTGATGTGCTCATTTCCACTATTGCAGCGATGTTGGCGGGCGCAATCACCTGGATCGCCGATATGATCCAATGGTCTTTCATGTTTGCGGGGTTCGGGAACCGTGATGAGGATAACGAGGGAATCGGCGGTGCTGTTGCCGGAATCTTTATGGCCATTTTGGGACCGATCGCAGCAATGATCATCCAGCTTGCCATCTCTCGTTCGCGTGAATTTAAAGCGGACGCAACTGGCGCAAGGATTGCCGGTTCTCCGCATGGCTTAGCGAACGCTCTGTTACGATTGGAGCAGGCGTCACATCATATTCCAGCTTATGGAGTTTCACCCGCTGCCTCACATCTGTTTATCGTGAATCCGTTCAAAGGACTATCCATCGCACGCCTTTTCTCGACTCACCCCCCGATCGAAGAGCGTGTTCGCCGCTTGCGTCAACTCCAGTTTTAATATAGAGAAGTACAAAAAAGGCCTTGGGAATATGATGCCCGAGGCCTTTTTTCATTTCCTCTGTCCATGTGTCGGACATCGAATGCTTACCCAAGAATATCGGCATATGGCGTAAGATCAATACCTTTTTTGGACAGGAACTCTTTCATCCGCTCCTTGTCTTTGCCGGATCCCGCGAGAATATATCCACGCAAAACATCCGATACTTCAATCTGTGCATGGCCGTTTTCCTTCGCCACTTCCATGATTTTCTTTTCGATCGCTTTTTTCGCCGTAGGGCGTACAAAAACTGGAATCGGTGAAATGAGTTCTTCCAACAAGTCCTTCGCCTCTTTTATGTATTCCATGAGTGAACTCCTTTCTTTTTCAATCTTGAAAATCGGTCACTACCCAAAATTTCCTGACCAAAATCGCATGTTTCAGTACAAACTACATGAAAGAAGAACGAGAAGGAGTTGAGTTCGCATGGGACGATATCGAGTCGTTCGTCATCCCAAAAAAGATATCGGTTATTTCTATTTTAATGTATCAGATACAAGTCATCAAAAATTACTGGAACAAACCAGAAAAATAAACCCCCTCGGTTCTCTCGCACAAATTACAAAGATCGATGAATATTAATTTTGCCATCACCTTGAGGTGAAATCCGAATGAAAGCGATTGTGCTACTTATTACGATTCTGCTGGGACTTGTCTCTACTGTATGGCCCGCACAAGTACATGCCGAAGAGACGAAACAAAAGCATGACGCTTTGCTGATGATATATCGACGGGTGTCCAAAATTACAAATATCCCTTGGTTTTATCTCGCCGCAGTCAATCAATACGAAACCGCTCTCCATTGGAAGAAAAAGAAACATCATCCGGCGGAAGCAGAAATCGAGTGGAAACCGGAAGTCTGGTGTGGTCTCTTAAATCCCAATCAAGCGGATCATAACAATGGAACCATTCGTCTTTATGGCGGGATAGGAAGAGACGGATCAGGAGACGGTATCGCCGATCCCAAAAATGCACTCGATTCCATCTATACTTTGGGGATATACCTGTCCCGTAACGGCACCAGTGAAGATGACATCCGCATTGCCATTTGGGATTATTACCAGGATCAAATGATCGTCGAGCGCATATGTGCATTTGCGAGATTATTTAATGAATGCGGGATCGTCGATATGTCTAAACATTCGTTTCCTCTTCCAAAACGGGCGGATTACAGTTACAAAGATTCATGGGGAGCAAAGAGAGCGTGGGGAGGAAGGCGTACTCACGAAGGAACCGATATCTTCGCCGGCTATGGAACGCCCGTTCTCGCTACCTCCTACGGATATGTGGAAATGATGGGATGGAACAAGTACGGCGGATGGCGCATCGGTATCCGCGATCTAGATAATATTTACCATTATTATGCTCATTTATCTTCATTTCAAAAGGGAATTCAAAGAGGCACTCTGGTCAAACCAGGACAAATCATCGGCTATGTTGGTTCGAGCGGATATGGTAAGCCAGGCACTTCCGGAAAATTTCCCCCTCATCTTCATTATGGTATGTACCGGGACACGGGACGAAATGAGTGGGCGTTTGACCCTTACCCCTACTTACGTCGTTGGGAACAACAAGCGCAACCGCGGATCGGAGGTTAATAAATTATTCCTCTCATTCCACGATGTGTTTCAGAAAACCTGTCTATGTGAATATTTTCAAGAAGCCCCATTCCTCAAGGAATGGGGCTTTCTTTCAGAAGGCAAGTTTACCATTCGGAGATTCTGTCATCATTCCCGTATGTCACATCATGCGTCGGATGCATGAAAGGTGCCATGATCGGGGATACATCCCCCCGCATTAACTTCTGATTTTCATATCGTTCCGTCCCTGGGTCGTATTCATTATCGACCCATTGATCCCCCGACATGACAAACGGATCGATATCTGTACTCCAATGATCCAAGGGGGTATTTCTCCAGGGAGCATTCTGCTCGCGTAACGGTGGGGTCTTCTCCGCCATGTCACTCACCTCCTTCCATTATTTTTCCCATGAGGATCTATCCCATGCGAACAAAAAAGCCGCGAGTATCAAGCAACTCCCGGCTTTTCAATCATTGATTCTTCATCTGAAAAAAGAAAGGCGGCAAAACTCTTTTAATAGAAGTAGTACATCATGGGTGGTGTGATAAAAGCTCTTTCCCTTTTATGACGTTTCCGATGTTTACACTTTTTATGATGCTTGTGTTTACATTCATGATGATGTTTTTTGCAACGAGGGCAGATTTCATACGCATGGTAGTGACGGCACATATAGTTTCCCCCTTTATTTTGCTTCAAACACCTACTCCAGAATACGAAGCGTCAGGGACGGCTGTGCCAAGCCAAACGCCCGGTTTCTCTTTGATGCATTCACTTTGTGCGATCGCCTATGAGAGAAATCGATGTGAAGATAGAAAAGATCCACAGGAATACGGCTTTATGGCAACAGGTATACTAACATGGAACTCACGGGAGGTGGAACTACCGTGGTTACACGGAAACGACAACGCAAATGGTGGATTTTTCTTTTTCTTTTCATCTTCATAGGAGGTATCGTGACCCTGTTTTATAAACCTTATCTTCGCGAGTTTTTGACGTCAAGTAAACCGCTCCCTCAGGCCCCGTTCTCCCCGGGTGAAAGGACATTGATTATCGCTCCTCACCCCGATGATGAAACACTGGGTGGAGGAGGGGTCATCATGAAAGCGTTGCAAGAGAAGAAAGATGTTCGCGTTGTTGTCGTTACCACAGGAGATGGTTACCGCAGAGCGGCACAAAAAGCATTTTCCGTAGAACACCCCACCTCCGAACTCTTCCGGAAACTAGGTGAGTTAAGACATGAGGAAACCGTTCGCGCCATGCGCAGTTTCGGTGTTACGGAGAACCATATCTATTTTCTCGGTTACCCGGATGGCGGAATGAACAGCCTGTGGGTTCGGGACTGGGATTACGATCACTTACATAGAGGACTTAACGGTGCGGAGCATGCGCCTTACCCCTTCGTGTATGAAAAAAACGCCCCCTATTGTGGTGCCAATGTTTGCAAAAACTTAGAAGAGATTATCCTTCAATATAAACCTACAGATATCGTATATCCGGATCCGGAAGATCAACATCACGACCACTGGGCCACAAACGCATTTGTGAAATACACACTGACAAAATTAAGTTATGTCTGTAATGAATGGGAATACCTCGTACACCGGGGAGATTGGCCCCAGCCTTGGGCTTATGATCCCAACAAATCGCTGGAACCCCCAAAATCATTGGAGAATGTCGGTGCACAATGGTTTGTACTGCCTTTAAGCCGAGACGAAGCCACACGCAAATATCATGCGCTGAAACAATATTCAACACAGGTTGCAGTGATGGGGGAATTTTTAGCTGCGTTTGTCCGCAAAAATGATCTCATTGAAAGGTGGCCAAAAATTTCCTTGCCTCAATCGGATCAGGAACCTGACTTCCGCCAAGCGGGGGGTTTGCCCTATCGAGTGATCGATGATGCGGTTTCCGATACGGTTACGAGAGAGTTGGAAGGAGAAGCGGATATTCGCGGTGTCGCTGCCGTTCTTACTAAAGACAATCTGTTTCTGGCATTAGAAACGAGGCGCAACATACACAAGAATGTAGAATATTCTTTTCGTTTTCGAGTGTTCCGTGATTCTTCCATCGATCGAATGGATCTGCTCATCACTGACGGGATCATTGAAGCCCGCACCTATGCAAAAAACAGCCTATCCTTGCCGAAAGATGCTTCATTCTCCGTCGATGGCAACCGGCTCTGGGTGAAACTCCCCCGCTCCCTCGTGAATGGAGCAAAAAGCTTGTATCTCAATGCCGATTCTTTTGTGCGAAATCAACAAGTTGATAAAACCGCATGGCGTCTCATCGATCTTTCATCCCGTTAAAGAGATGGAGCGAATAACTGCTTCATCTCTTTTTTCTCATATGTAAACCGTTCTCTTCATATCGTTATAGAAGAGCTTGAGGGGCAAAGAGGGGGATGCGGGTGAGTGTCATATTCGCGCGCTCGACAGGATGGGTTTTTTTGTTGTTGGGTGTAACCGGACTGTTCACACATGATCTGTGGGGACTCATTCAATTCGATCGTGTCCACACGGTTCTTCACTTTATTTTCGGCTTTATTGGAATTGCTGTCGGACATAGCAAATACACAAAGCCATACGCGTATATCATGGGAATTCTACTCGTGATATTGGGGATCAGCGGCTTTTTGTTTACACAGATCATGAACATTCACTTGGAAATCGTTGAAAATCTCATTCACCTCATTCTCGGTACATGGGGGGTGTATATAGCATTAGGGGAAGTGAAGCCCATACAGGAATAGCTTCTATGCGCATATGTAAAGCCCAGATTGCAAATCATACAGTTGCAGGAGAACCCTGCAATCTTTTTGTTTTTCACATCTGAAGGAGGCGATCGAAATGAAACTGAGAGAATTGATGACTGACGACGTCAAAGTTTGTCGACCTGATGATAGTGTTATGGATGCCGCTAAAGCCATGCAATCAGTCAACGTTGGTATTATCCCTGTGTGCGAAGGAGACAAGCTCACTGGTGTTATCACCGACCGCGATATCGTACTCAACGTTGTCGCTTTAGGGAAAGACGTGAACACAACGCGCGTACGCGATTGCATGACTAGTTCCGTGGTAACGGGTACTCCTGACATGGATGCTCACGAAGCGGCTGACTTGATGGCCGACCATCAGATCCGCCGTCTCCCGGTCGTAGAAGGAGGCCGTTTGGTCGGCATCGTTTCAATCGGGGACTTGGCCACCGTCTCCATCCACGAAGACGAGGCTGGCTACGCGCTCTCTGAAATCTCCGAACCGAGTCAGCCTCAAGCGCACTGATCGGTGTAGAGAAACGGGACAAGGCACCCCCTTGTCCTCTTATCTTTCTTCAAAATGAATCACGTTTCCCTAACTTGGTAAGGGTATTCCTGATCTACGCCTGTCTTCAAGCCAATCCTTTTCGATAACCGCACGTGCGTCTTTCATCGAAATAGAAAGTCCGTGTTGTTCCGCTTTTGATAAGAGATAGCGTAACGCTTCATTTAACTTCGCGTCCCTATCCATGTTCCTGTATACCGTCTCTGCAAACGTGAAAGCTTCATGGCCTAACATCGTAAGCAGTTCCCGTTGTCTCAATGAGGTATGACTTTCATAATATGCAGAGATTTTTTGAACGAGTTGTCGAAACAAATACAAGAGTACAAGAACGGATGCCTGCAAGAGAATGTTCAAACCTTGATTCAAGATCTCAATCCAAAAACTGTTCACGGGATTCACTTATCTCCTTTCAGAAAATTATAAACTCCCCTTTAACTGATGATGCAGATAAGATGCATAAACAGATCCATTTTAGGGGACAAGATTATATGTAGATGGATACTTTTTTACTTAGCATATATACATATGCCGAGAAGTGTGCATATATCGTTCGTTAATCATGCAAGGACGTAACAGTAAGAGCCTTCAGATCTCTCTGAAGGCTCAGGGTTATAACATACTATGCGATTATTGACGACCAGCAAGTTGGGCTTCTGCCAAAGCGACCAACTTACGGGTGATGTTCCCCCCGATCGCTCCGGTATCACGGGTCAACATCGTTCCCCAGTAGCCATCTTGCGGAGTTTGGATACCCAGCTCTTGTGCTACTTCGTATTTGAGTTGATCAAGAGCTTTTGCTGCACCTTTGACTACGAGTTCGTTTCGTTTTTGTCCAAGTGCCATGTGTATCACCTCCTTGTTGACTTTATTATTTCCGTAAACACGATTGATACTCTGTAACATTATGGTTATTTTGGAATTGGCTTTGGACGACTGACCACAAATGATTCTTTCCAAAAGGGCAAAAAAACCGCACCTAAGTGGATCAGGTACGGTTTCATATGATATGCGGGCTGCTCTCAACGTCCATACGAGAGGCAATGCTCCGTTTTTCTTCCCAGTTGAACACGTTATTTTATCGCTGTTCAATCGGAACGTAAGTACGACGCTTGACCCCCACATAATCAGCACGTGGACGAATCAAACGGTTATTGCTGTATTGTTCTAAAACATGTGCCGTCCATCCGGAAATGCGTGAACAAGCAAAGATCGGTGTATAAATCTCAACATCAATGCCCATTACATAGTATGTGGATGCCGAGTAGAAATCTACATTTGGATAGAGCCCTTTCTGCTCGTGAACAACTTTTTCGATGATTTGAGACATCTCAAACCATTTAGTTTGGCCTTCACGCTCACCGAGTTCTTTTGACATTTGTCTGAGATGGGTAGCGCGGGGGTCTTCCGTATGGTATACGCGATGTCCGAATCCCATTATCTTCTGTTTATTGGCAAGCGCATTTTTTACCCATTCTTCCGCCTTCTCAGGTTCGCCGATTTCAAGCAACATGCGCATCACTTGTTCGTTTGCACCTCCGTGCAATGGTCCTTTCAGCGTACCGATTGCCGAGGTGATCGCAGAATACATATCAGAAAGTGTCGCTGCCGTTACGCGTGCCGCAAACGTCGATGCGTTCCATTCATGATCGGCATGCAGAATCAACGCAATATTAAATGCGCGCGCTTCGAGCGGATTCGGTTGTTTACCGGTCAGCATGTAAAGAAAGTTCTCGGCAAGGGAATTGTCCTTCTTCGGGGGAATCACGTCGAGACCTTTGCGTAAACGTTCATTATACGCAACGATCGTCGGAATTTGTGCTACCAGGCGGGTGGCTTTGCGAATATTCGCTTCGCGTGAATTGTCTTTATTATCGGGATCATACATGGAAGCGGTAGAAACGACCGTACGTAACACTTCCATCGGCGTAGAATCTTTCGGAAGCGATTTCAAGAGATTCACCAGTTCCGGATGAAGTTCTCTGTTTTCCTTCAAATCTTTTGTGATTGCATCCAACTGTTCTTTGTTCGGGAGTTCACCATGCCAAAGAAGGTAAACAACCTCTTCGAATGTCGCCTGATGATTGACTAAATCGTGAATATCATATCCACGATAAACGAGACGCCCTTCGTCCCCATCGATAAAACAAATCTCGGAAACACCGGCGATTACATCTTCCAAGCCGGCTTTATATGTTTGGTTTGACATTCACATTCCCTCCAAACTTCGAAATTTCATTTCCAAAACCCTTGTCAGTACAAAGGCAATGGTTCATATTTCTTGCTCTATTATACATAATATTGATAGATAGCGCGAGATTTGTCGACTTAAGTAATAAAAAATATTGATGATAACAGCAAGAATTCAAGCGATACATATAGGATACGAGAAAAGCTACATCCTATGCATTGTTACTTTACCCAAAAATTTTTTGACAATTTGCGACAACTTGGAACATTTTGTGGATATCGTTATTCACGTTATTAGATGGCATGGGTATCATGATCGTAACATATTTCCACAATTGATCCACAAGTTTCACACATGTCATCCACAGTATGGTGTGGATAATAAGAACGATTGTTCTCATTTTTTACTCATGTTATAGTTAGAGCAAAGCTTATGCAAAGAGGTGAGTGCGGCATGCATCAGTTGAGTGATGAAATCTTAATTGAAGCCTATCTGCAAGCGATCGAGCAGAAGTTAGATGCTCACTTCATTAACCTCCTTCTGGAAGAAATTCAAAGTCGCGGCATCAATATCGATGCGTTAAAAGCGTCCTGAACATTGTCCTTCTTAGCCCCGCTTCCAAGTACATCAAAGATTTTATGTGAGAACGACAAACGCAAGTGCGAGTCCCCCTGCATGACTGATACTCACATGTACGCGGGACAAGCCACGCTCGTGCATACGGGCGAACGCCTGTCCCGTAATCCGTGTAAAAGGTTCCCCGTTTTCTTGTTGCAGGGTTTCAATATCTCTCCAGTTAATACCTTGACCAATTCCCGTTCCAATGGCTTTGGCGACTGATTCTTTTACGGCAAACCGACCAGCAAAAAACTCCGCCCTTCGTTTCGGCCCCATTCGATCAGCCAATTCCCTTTCTGCCTTCGTGTAGACGCGCATAAGAAAACTCTCTTCGTGCATGAGTCGGTCGATTCTTTTGATTTCCACAAGGTCTGTACCAATCCGCATTCCCTTCTCTCCTAACTTTTCTTTAAACTATTGATGGTTATTGGAGTTATCGCTGCTGTCACCAGAATAGGGATCATACCATGATTTATCTCCCCAAAAATTAATAATTCCCGGTGGTTTTCCTGATTCATTCAACTGCTGCCGGAATTTCACATAAGTTTCCAATGCCCCTTGCAGATTCTTCCCATCCAAACGAATTTCATATTTATCCTTCGTATAGATCACCCAACTATACCAAAAGTCACCATTTGTTTGATGGACTTCAGAAATTTGCTTGAGAATTGTATCATCTACTTTCGCTAACTGATCAGCAATCATCAGAAATTCCGGCGAACCGATCTTCTGGCCAGGGGTGATCACAAGATTTTTCGATGTCGTCAGGATCGGAATATCGGGGAAATCGGTAGCCGACTCGTCAAACACGATCCCATCACTCAATAAACGATAGAACTTCCCTTTATACAAAAAAAGACCTACTACTTTTTTTTCCGAAAGAGCAATGATGACCTTGCCAGACCAAATATTCAAACTGATATCCGCTTTATTGACAATTGGATTTTTCTCAAGGATGGATTCAGAAACTGCAGAAGGACGAATTTTCCAAATGCTCATCCCTTTCGATAAACCGGAATCGGCCAGTATGCGCTCCGGTTTCAGATCATCCGTTCCGACGACCTCAATCGAACGCACTTTGGAGAAAGGAGACTGTATGAACAAGACAGTCAATACGATCAGAAAAAATAGCATGACTAATACAACGGCTTTCCACTTGCTTCGTTTCGGTGGAGTAGACGGTTGCTGGTCGAGATATGAAGTCGATACATACATATTTGCAACAGTTTCCTTTCCGCGTATAATAGCCTTCTGAAAGAAAATTCTACAAAGGGGGAAGAAATCCCTGCGATCGTAAATGGAGGTTTCCTGATGATCGAATTGCCAGAACTCTTTCTCAAACGGATGAAACAGTTATTGGAAGTTGAATTTGATCCGTTTTTGCAAATTTATAGCAAACCTCGCGTTCATGGTTTGCGCGTGAATACGCTCAAAGTTACGGTAGAAGACTTTTTGCACTTCAACCCTTTTCATCTTACTCCCGTTCCATGGACAAATGAAGGTTTTTATTACGAGGAAACGGATCAACCCGGTAAGCATGTCTATCACGCGGCAGGGCTGTATTATATTCAAGAACCGAGCGCTATGGCGGTGGCTTCCGTTTTGTCCCCTATCCCCGGTGAACGAGTCCTCGATCTCTGCGCCGCTCCGGGAGGCAAAGCCACACAGATCGCTACCTATTTGCAAGGAAGAGGCTTGCTTGTCGCCAACGAACCCCATCCCGTCCGCGTCAAGGCCCTCGCGGAAAACCTGGAGCGTTTCGGTGTAAAAAACGCACTCATCACGAACGAAATGCCCAATCAGTTGGCGAAACGTTTCCCTTCATTCTTTGATCGGGTGCTCGTTGACGCTCCCTGTTCAGGAGAAGGTATGTTTCGCAAGGATCCGGAAGCTTGTGCCATGTGGAGTATGGAAACAATCGAGCAATGCGCAATCCGCCAAGCGGAAATCCTTGATGCAGCGGCAAAGATGCTGCGTGTAGGAGGAAAACTCGTCTACTCGACATGTACATTCGCTCCTGAAGAGAACGAACAGACGATCGCAGATTTTTTGGAGCGACACCCTGATTTTCGTTTGCTTACGATTCCAGATTTGAATGGGTTTTCCCCGGGCCACGAAGAGTGGGCTCAAAATAACAAGTTCAAACTTTCACAAACGATTCGGCTATGGCCGCACAAGATACGTGGAGAAGGACATTTTATCGCTCTTTTGGAGAAAATCGACGGAGAAGATCGGAAAATCAAATCCGTCACACCCCGTGTCCCCTCAGATGTGATACAAGCTTATCTATCATTCACGCAAGAGAATCTAAAGGAACCCATAACGGGAACCTACATGCTATTCGGCGATCATCTTTATCTCACGATGGATCAATTACCCGATCTCTCAGGAATCAAAGTGATACGTCCAGGACTGCATCTTGGAACACGCAAGAAAAACCGGTTTGAGCCAAGTCATAGCCTTGCACTCGCACTGGAGGCAAAACACGCACTCCGGACGATCGATTTCTCCCCGGATTCAGCAGAAGTGTTTGCCTACTTGCGGGGGGAAACGATCCCAAGACAAGGGGAAGATGGATGGACGCTCGTCACAGTAGACGGTTTCCCTCTAGGCTTTGGTAAACAGACAGGATCTCTGTTGAAGAATCATTACCCAAAAGGACTGCGTATCCATTAACTTTTTGAACATGTATCTCGCGCCCGGACATAGGTTCATTCGTCCGGGCGCTTGTTTTAAGCAACATTTACTGACTTACCCAAAATTGTACACGCGAACCTTTGGGCAAAGTGGTACCTGCCGCCGGCTCTTGTTTGAATACGGTTCCCGAAGGCTGATTGGATGGTTGAATCTCATAATAGTAACGATATCCTGCAGCGATCAGACGGTTCTGCGCTTCCTGTTGTGTTAAGCCGACAACATTGGGGGCCGTTCCGTCAGGCGTATTGTTTTCGGTATTGTCTTGTGTATCTTTTTGCTGATCGCTACTTTGATTCGTTGTATTGCCATTGTTCGTATTTCCCGCAGCTTGTACCTGGGTCGCCGGCGGTTGTTGATCATTTTTACCCGCTGTGGTCTTCGTTGTATGGCCCGAAAAAAATCCGTAGGATAAAGCCACTAAAGTGACGACAACTACCGCCGCTACCCCAGCTCCTGCCCCTAACAGGCTCACGATGACCGATTTCGCTTTATCCGAGACGGTTGTTGGCGCTTGGAACGTTCTCTTCCTCTTCGTGTTGCGCTTGAACAAATGTAATCCGTTCAAAAGACGGTTCCGTTTTTTGGGTTCGGCTGGAGAATATGCTTTCTTTTCCGATCGACCGGCTCTCGTGAAAACATTCACTTGGGATGCCAATGATTTTTTTTCATGGGATTGGTGTGAAGATTTTTTGACAAACACATTCTTATCCTCCCGTGTGTCTTTAGCAGAAGACACTTGGGTGAATGATTGTTTCAATGTCAATAGATCATTGGCCATTTGTTGTACATCTTGGTATACAGGTGGCTTTCGGCCGATCGCTCGATCGATGATCCGTTCAAACATTTGCCGTAGCGGCTCATTCGTCAAAGGAACCGTCCCCACTAACCATTCGTCGATGAGTTTTCCTAATTGAACGAGATCAGACTCCCGAGTTTGATTCACGTCGTTCTTGATGATACCGTCCACACAGAAATCGGCGATCTTGACCGTCGCCCCGTTCCACCAAACATTCGCGGTCGATAGGGATCCGTGTAAAACTCCCATTTTATGTGCATAAACAAGTGCGTCCGCCAAACTATGACAATAGGAAATCACTTCTTCAAGAGTAAATCGTCTTCGTTCACGAATGATTTGTTGTAAAGTTCGTCCTTCCAAGTGTTCCATCACCAAATAACAATGGTCTCCATCAAAGCCCATATCAAAAAGCGAAACGACATTTGGATGTGATAAACTCGCAGTGATTTGCGCTGCTTTCTTCCAGGATTCAATAGAATTTCCAATACCTTTTAATTTATAGATTTTTACAGTTACCATACGCGGCAATGCAGTATCCAACGCGTGATACGATTCGGCAACATCGGACACATGTATACGTTCGGTTAATTTATATCGTTGACCTAGAATTTTCTCAATCATTCCTGGTCCCCCATCTCCGTAGTGTTTCACATTCTTTAAGCATACACTGTTACAAAATTCGATGCGAGTGTTAAATTTTAAGGGTATTGGGTCTGATATGAGAAAGAAGGGATAGCAAATGCATTATGATGAGTTATCCGAATCCTTCTGCCGCTTCGTAGAGAATGCTGACTCCCGGACATTGCGTGCCGTTTGGAATCACCTGAATCAGTTGGAACTTTCCTCCTACCCATGGAAAGATGTACTGACCATCTCCGAGATGATGTATGCCATCGAAATTGAGTTAAGCGATCGGGGAGAGTGGCTCCCTTAGTCTCCCTATCAACCACCACCTCTTAATAGTAACATACTGCTTAAAAGCGGTTATCAAACTTTTGTAAACATTCACTGAAAGATATGATTATGAACTTGCTTGACAACTGTATAGGCAGCCGCTATATTTTCAATACTTACATTCATTCAGGAAATATTTTGATTTAAAGGAGCTCGCTACATGAAGAAGGAGAAATTCCACAGTTATCGAATCGGTGTCATCTCGGACACACACATTCCTAGACGCTCTCGTTCACTTCCCTCCATAATTTTCGAACAATTTCAAGGAGTCGATTTGATCATACACACGGGTGACTTGGTGGACGAAGTGGTTCTCGACGATCTCTCCGCTCTTGCACCCGTGGAGGCTGTTGCCGGTAACAATGATCCTTTAACGGTCATACAACGATTCGGTTGGAAACGTATTCTTGAAATAGGCCCTTGGAAAATCGGGATGACCCACGGACATATCGGCAAAGCTTCCTCGACTCCCGACTGTGCGTTCGAAATGTTTGCGAACGATCAGGTGGATGTCATCGTATTTGGGCACAGCCATAAACCTTATTTGGAAGAAAGGAACGGTATCCTGTTGTTTAATGCTGGATCACCGACTGACAGAAGAAGGGAAACACAGTATTCAATCGGTATTCTTACACTGGATGTAAAACCTCAAGCCTCGTGGATCAAGTGGTCATAACATTACAGTGCCATCGAAAAGCGAAATCAAGCACACTCCATGAATAGATCGGGAAACATTGAACAAAATAATCATCGTGGTGTTACTGCCATGAATTCGTTAGATCATAGGAGGATTTTCGATGGCACAACAACAACTTCAACAACAAATCCAACAAGCCATGCAAGCTGCACAAGCTGCTCAACAAGCGGTTCAACAGGCGCAAAACAATGCAAATCCGCAACAGTTGCAGCAAGCACAACAGCAATTGCAACAGGCGCAGCAACAATTACAGCAATTACAGCAACAGCAGCAATCTGGCGCACAACAAATGTCTGCTGCTGAACAACAGCAATTGCAACAAGCACAACAGCAATTGCAACAGGCTCAACAAACGATGCAACAAATTCAATCTTCCGCAAGACAATAGTACGTTTTCCCCAAAAAGGAGGAGGTCTTTCGACCTCCTCCCTCCACGATCACGTATGCGCAAAATCACGAATCTTCTTGATTTCCAATAGTTCCTCATGTTTATTTAGAAGTTTTTCTGACCTCTCCTGAGCCTCGCGTAAATTGGAGGCTTCTACGACCATTTGTATTTCTCCCCATTCGGTTTTGAAAGTGATCAAGAATGTACGCTGTTCATCCATAAAGAAGCATGCACTTCCTTTTCTATCCTTAGTCGATTCACTCACTTTCATTGTAATACCTAAAATGACGAAAGCAACGAAGATTCGTCACATGATTCATCGCCAACGAAAAAAGGATATCCCCGCGAGGAGTTCCGTTGCTTTGACTGTCAGTCCTCATGGGGGTATCCCTTTTTTATGTCTGTCAAGCATTTCTGTTAATTATTATTCTTGGTCAATGCTTCAAGGATTTGCTGTAACTTGACGAGCACTTGGTCATTCGCGTCATTTCGTTTTTGATTCTGATTGGCCGTGTTCCCTTGCTCATTCTGATCCCCTTGGTTGTTTTGCTGCTGATTGTTCTGTTGCTGTTTGCGATTACCGCCTAACAGATTACTCGCATATTGGGCCACATCTTCCTGATGAAAAACGTACACTTCCTGGTTTTTTTGTGCATCGACGACATAAAATGTCCCCGTGCCGTAACCGGCTTCCAGTTCCAACATTCCCTGCGAATTTTTCACCTCATTGTATTCCATAGGAGAGATGGAGAAAGTGGGAATCGATTGAATGATCTTCTGAGCGTTGCTTTTCATTGTCCCAGCATTGTTCAGCGCCTGAAAGATCGTTGTATGAATAACCGCATGAACGGCCAGGTTTAGAGGACCGGTAAGAACCTGCATAAAAGGGGTGTTTTTCATCAAAATCCCTCCTAACTTCCCAATATAAGCTTACCTATGGGTTCAAAAACGTATTTTAATGGTTTTGTCGGACTCGGAATCGGGATTCCCAGAATCATCAATGAACCGAGAAAGGCCGCCATCCCCATCAACACGCTATAGACGATAATATCTCTCATTTGGTTCTCTTTCCTTATTTTTGTTATTTGCAAGATCGTAACGCCGATAATAAACAGAAGATAAAAAATCAACGATAAAACCATTATTTCTTATTCACCTCTTGTTTTTTATAATGTACGGGCGGTCCGGACTGTCCGGTTCTCCAAATCTTGCTGCTTACATCGATTTTGACTTCCATTTGGGAGAACCGTTGATTCCAATCCTTTTTTAAAGACTTCCATCGTTCAGGGTCTTTTCGGTGGATCGCTTCACCGAATCCAAGTACATCCAGATGTTTATTTTGTACATGTCTGACCGTTCTCATGAATCGTTGTTCGATCTCTTTTTCCACCATTTGTTCCACAATCTTGATTACTTTAGGATCTGCCATATCATACCGCGTATCATTTTCATGAATATCTCCCTCCGACTTTACCCGAACTCGCATGACCAAGCGATCCCCTCTTATCACGGGTTCTAGCTTCGTTTTCATACTGAGTACGGATATCGTGACGTTTTCTGTTCCCCCTGGAAAAGAGAGCGTGATAAAACCGTGCTTATACCTTCCGGTAATGGCTTTTAATCCACGAGTTTCTTCATCACTCAGAAAATCCACCAGTTTCTGATCATGAAAGAGGGCTGAACCATTGACACGAAAATATTTTTTATCACCGGTAGAATGATTTGTTTTTTCTTTTTCTTGATCTTCAATCACTCCCATATAAGAGTCAGAACCTGTTTCATTCATAATAAGGAAATCTCTTAACGTTACGTTCAATCCCACATTGGATCTTTCCATTTCCCGGATCGCTTCAGACGGAACGAATTCAAAAGGATAACTGACTTTTAATAATTCTTTCCCCTCAATTCCCTTCGCGACCAAGACAAATGTACGCAGCCTGTTTTCGGGATCACGCGTTAATCCATCTAATACCTCTTTTACTCCTTTTCGCGCTAGACGCTCACCAAAAATAATCACGCGACGATGCGATTGAAAAAGACGGCGTGAAAGTTTTTTTTGCATCTTTTGATTCGCATCTACAATGTCTCTCCCTTGTGCACTAACTACTGTGAAAGCATCCTTTCCCACTCCTGACGCGGCTCCCCCCTGTCCCGTCAGACCTCCCATCTTAGCAGGCAAGGCGAGCTGCGTGCTAACCTCAACCCTTCCATCCGCCCCTTCGTCAATTGCTGTTGCCATTACAAGCGCAAGGTCACTCGTTTCAATACGATCCCAGCAACCGGTAAGTGATAAGGAAATCAGTATCAAACCAATCAGTCTCCACCGAGTCATCTACATCCCCCGTTTTTTCGGAACATGTTACATCTTGATCCTTCATCCCGTCATGAGAGAATGACTCAGGGCTTGCCTCTCCGTTTTGGATCCGGTTTTAAACCGCTGACCATGCGTCTCGGATAATATAGCCGGTCAATCGGGGACGCAGTTGCATCATCCATCGAGGCACACGTACGAGAGTATCTTTCAAACCACCGATGGACAAAGGAGCCAATGGGTCGAAATAAGGAATGCCCAGTGAACGTAATTGGACAAGATGAATCATGATTGCAAGCGTACCGATCACGACCCCGTACAATCCGAGCGTACCTGCCAAGAAAATCATGGGGAAGCGCAACATGCGTATCGCAATGGCCAGATTAAAATGGGCGATGGTGAAAGAAGCAATCCCTGTGATCGAAACGACGATGACCATCGGTGCGGAAACTATGCCCGCTTGTACGGCAGCTTGCCCGATCACTAACGCACCCACAATACTCACCGCTTGTCCCACCTGTCGCGGAAGACGCACACCTGCTTCCCTCAATGCTTCAAATGTCACCTCCATGATGAGGGCTTCGACAAACGCTGGGAAAGGACTGGCTTCCCGCGCTGCAGCAACACTCAACAATAAGTTTGTCGGCAACATTTCCTGATGGAACGTTGTAATGGCTACATATAAAGAGGGAAAAAGAAGTGCCATGACCATGAATAGAATACGCAACCAGCGTAGAGCGGTTGCAATCATGAAGCGATCGTAATGATCCTCACTCACCTGCATCGCCGCCCAAAACGTCATAGGGACAATCAAAACAAATGGTGTACCATTGACCAGAATTCCAACTCGACCTTCTAGAAGATGTGCAACGACGACGTCCGGACGTTCCGTATGCAACACTTGGGGAAAAGGAGAATACGGATGATCTTCGATTAACTCCTCGATATAACCGCTTTCGAGTATTCCGTCGATTACGATTCTTTGGAGACGTTTCCTTACCTCATCGACCACATACGGAGTGACAATACCTTCAATGTACGCGATAACCACTTTGGTCTGTGTCACTTTCCCAAGCGTTAACGATTCCAGCTTAAAATTGGGCGAACGTATTTTCCTACGCAAGAGAGCGGTATTTGTCCGCAAGTTTTCAACAAAACCTTCTCGCGGGCCACGTACCACCGTCTCTGAAGCTGGTTCTTCGATGGAACGGTGTTGCCACCCTTTGATGCTTGTGATGATCGCTTCCGTTTCTCCATCAATAAGAATTCCCACATCCCCTTTGAGGACATGATTAATGAATTCCTGTATGATTCGCACTCTCTTCGTCTGTGTAGCGATGACGAATTGTTCGATCCATCCCGTCGAGGATACGGAGTCGGCACGAATCTCGCTGGTATTACCCAGCATGAGCGGTTTAATGACCGCTTCTTCAAAATGTTTCGTATCCACTAATCCATCGATGAAAACAGCGAGCGCTTTTTTCCCATTGAATATTTCGAAATCACGAAATACGATATCTGAGCAATTTCGAAAGTAGTCTACTAACTTTTGTTTTGTCTGCAGGAGATTTGTGAATATATAATCTGTACCTTGCAGCGTTGGATAAGGTATCTTGTGACATTGTTCTTTTCGAGAGGTACCTGTTTTCGATTCTCTCCAGAATGATTTCAATGATCTCCCCTCTTTGCTCCGGAATCGTTGATACCATTATTTGTAGAGAATGGGGAGAGCATACGCATGAAGGTGATTCTTGGGGGATAGTGCAAATGATTTTATGCATGAGGAAATAATACTTCATAAATCATGGGGAACACTCTCAACCATGTCGTTAGAAAGGAATTCACGTATGAGATCCCTTTCTCTTCCACTTTTCATCTTGATTTTGGTTTATCTAACAGGATGTTGGAATCGAGTCGAAATCAATGATCTTGCCATCGAAAGCATGCTAGGGGTTGATCTCGCCGACAGAAGGCAAATCCGTATCATCGCTCAAATTGTGAATCCACCGTTGTTGACGGACAGTTCTCCGGGAGACCCAAGGGATCGTGAAACGGGACAGGCATATTTCGTCCTCACACAGGAAGGGAGCAACCCGTCGGAATGCTCCTCCAAATTACAAGAAAAACTTTCTCGTCAGTTTATTGTTGCACATCGTCGTGTGGTGATCATCGGAGATAAACTGGCTCGTTCAGGTATTCAAAACGTTTTGGATCATCTTAGCCGCGATCCGGGTACACGGTTAGATACATTTATCCTTGTTGCTGACCACATGGAGGCAAGCCGACTGTTGAGCACTCCTGATTATTTGGAAAAAATGCCTTCGGAAGCCGTGCGTGAGATCGAACATTCGAACACGGGGCTAGCCATTGATATGAAAGATTTTCTTTTGATGTGCGCAACGGAAGGGACTGCACCTGTTGCCGCAACGATTCGAGCAACGCGCAAAGGATTCGAATTATCGGGCACTGCCGTATTCCGTGACTATAAATTGATCGGTTATCTAAACGATGAACAAACGAGAGCCCTTATGTGGTTGCGCGATGAAATGAAAAAAGGAGTCGTTACGATTGATTCACCGGGGACGAACAAAAAGATCAGTGTGAATATCTTACGCTCAAAAACCAAACTAAAACCGTCGATTCAAAATGGACATGTACACATGGATGTGTACATCTTAACAGAAGGTAACATTTCGGAGAATAATTCCAATCTCAATCTCTTCAATCCAAAAAATATTGAGAAGATTGAACAGCAGACGGCAGACCAAATCCGTGCATGCATTGGTCAAACCATCGGTTTCGCGCAAAAACAACTTCAAGCGGATATTTTCAAATTCGGGCAAATTGTCTACAAGAAGCTCCCTAATGAATGGGAAACTCTGAGATACAGATGGGGAGAAGAATTTCCTAAAACGGAAGTTACTTTGCATATAAAAGTCAATATACGTCAAATTGGAATGTTGGGACAGGGACTAGAACTTAAGGAAGAAGAGATTCAAAAATAATCATAAAAAACTCCGGATCAAATCCCGCTCCCCATTGAGGGGGAATGCAGAGGGAGCTTCCTGATCCGGATGGTTGAACCGACCGACAAACGCACCTGTTTGCCGTCACAACCGATATGGGTAGGTGTGTACTGATTGTTGCACCTCAGTATCATTATAATAATTTTTGAATAATTATTCAAGTACAAGTGTTCTGGACAAGAATGGGAAGTGATCAACAAGAAAATCCTTCATAGGTATGTTATAGTAATAGTAATCATACAGTAGATGATTTGTAAGGAGGCCATCATGTTACCCAGAACAAATATTCGCGTTCGCTTCTCTGAGACTGACGCCTTAGGGCATGTGAATAACACAAGCTACTTCATTTATTTTGAAGAGGCGCGAACGGATCTCTTTCGCTATTTTGTTGACGATTTGGATACAAGTAAATGGAATCTCATTCTTGCCTCCACCTCCTGTGACTACAAAAAACAAGCCCGTTTTGGTCAAGAGTTATATGTAACCACGGAGGTGACAAAAATCGGTAACACGAGCTTTACCCTGTATCACGAGATTCGTGATGCAAAAGATGAATCGATCATCGCTACGGGTACTGCCGTTTTGGTGCACTATGACTTCTCTACCGAACGCCCCGTACCGCTCTCGGATCAGCAACGGAAGAAGTTGTCTTCTCTCATGAAAGAGCAATCACTTCCGACCTGTTCCGATAACTGATCGTTTATGTGCTTGTATATGGAATTCGAGCGGGACGGCCTTCCGAATTCTCATACTTTCGTAAAGCACCATTTCTTCGCTACGATGAGCCTGAAGGAGTGGAAAAAATGCGCCGTTTTGTGGTAGAACCGGTCGTCCTGGCCATGTTTCCGGAATTACTCAGGCCGCCCGCGCCTGTTGAATATGTCATCCCGTACTCGACTATTGAAGAGCTTTATTTGTTCCGAAGAGAAAAGTTCCTCGTCAACGATACCGATCATGATCAGATTTCACAGGGGATCGAGCGGCTCATTTCTTTTTTTGAATCTCCTTTTATGGCTAAAAAAATCAAACGGATCACACATACCCCATGGCGTACCAGTTCCCCAATGATCTGGAATGAGTCGGTCACTTTCACCGTGGTCTATGCGATCGAACAGGAGGATTATGGTGAAGTGTTCGATCCGATTGAAACGGAACTGATTCTGTTGGCGGAATGGCAAAATATACCTCTTTTAATTGAAGATGTATCCCTGCAAAATCGAATTATCGAGTTTGAAATTCCCATTCAGGTCTTTGACGTTTCCGACTTCGACTTTGCGGTAGAGGAAGCGTTCTCTCTACAACAAGAATCTAATGAAAGAGATACTCCATTCGTACTCATAAAAAATGATGCCACAGCTGCAGTCCCCCTAGAAAGGAAATCTCTCGGAGCGGACTTACCATTGAAAAAGACGCAAGAAAAAGAGGAAGCAACGGCAAATAAGATCAACCAATCCAATCAGGGCTACCGGCGATGGATCACCATACTCTCCTGTCTGAGCGCGATCCTAGGCATCGTTGCCGCGATCAGTTATAAAAAACGTGGACTCGTCATTCCATTATGGGTTCTTTTTCTTTCAGCGTATGGTTGGGCTTTCATCTTTTTTTTAGGAATCAACCGTTTCGCTTACCGCATACACCGGGGACGACATCACAGAGGAAATGTAAATGGAAAGACAAATAGGACCGAACCGTTCGAGGAGTAAAAGCTTAACAGAGGAACCAAACGAGCCGAAACTATTTGTACGGCTCGTTTGGTTAACATCTAGAAAAGTCCAAATTCTTATTATGTTCGACTTACCACATTACTTTCCTATTCGTTTAAAAAGGCTTCCTCAGAATACAGATGGACACCCATCAATCGCCTCGATGGAAGCCTTATGATTTTCGATAGATTTCGCTGTACTTCTGATAATTATAGAACACTCTTCCGACAAAATGGCGCGTTTCCCCGACCGGAATCCGATCGCTTTCTTCCAACTTTCCGCTCCAAACTCCGGCCTTCAACCACGCATCCACCCGGTTTGGTCCTGCATTGTAAGCGGCAACTGCAGCTGCAAGGTTTCCGTTGTACCGTTGTTGTAAATAGGCAAGATACCAGGAACCCAAACGAATATTGGTAACAGGCTCAGCCAGTTCCGTTGGCTCTTTGTATGGAACACCGCTCTTGTCCGCAATCCATTGGGCCGTTTGCGGCATCAGTTGCATCAATCCTATCGCCCCGGCATGAGAAACATTCGTTTCGTTAAATTTACTTTCCGTTCTGATGACTGCGGCAATGAGGAATGGATCGACGCGATTCTCAAAAGCGATTTCCCGAATATCATCAAAATAAGGGATAGGGTACAACCATTTCCAAAACGCATTGGAATTCAAGATGCCTACGATCAATCCGAGAAGGAGAAAGATTAAAGAAGCTCTTCGTATAAACTTCTTGCGATAAGGGGTTAATTTTAATCTAAAGAAGCTTTGATTTCGTTCCAGATCCTGTTCACCTGCTTTCGCGTATCTTCTAACGTTCCCTCATTATGAATGAGAAAATCGGCAAATTTCACTTTTTCGGCCAGCGGCATTTGTGCTGCGATCCGACGTTTCGCCTCTGTTTCGCTTAATGAATCACGCTTCATTAAACGTCTGAGCTGAGTGGCAGGATCGACGTAAACGACGATAATCTTTTCAACCCATTGATACAGACCACCTTCGATCAGTAACGGAACATCCCAAATGACAATCCCTCGCGGTTTACGTTCACGAATTTCCTCCGTTTGTCTGATCATTTCCTCGCGAACCCGCGGGTGGACGATCCGATTCAACACTTCCCTCTCCCTCGCATTCTGAAAAACGATCGAACCGAGAAGCGTACGGTTGATGCTTCGATCCTCAAGAAGGATCTGTTCGCCAAAATGCTCTACAATTTCACGCCACGCCAATTGATCAGGCTCAACAACCTTCCTCGCGATGAGATCCGCATCGACGATGAACCCGCCCAGATCGCGTAACATGTTGCTTACGGTGCTTTTTCCGGAAGCAATGCCTCCTGTTAATCCAATCACCATGAAGTCCACCTCGAACCTACTGCTTGTTAACATTGTACAACAAACGAGTCTCTTTCCCAAGATCGAACACTTGCACCCCTTACAGATGATTGCTACCATAGTAACGATTAAAAGGGTCTAATCGGGTAGCACCGCTCGAGCGTTATAGAGATAAACACGAAGTCTGTCGATGTAACGAAAGGAGCACCAGCATGCCAGAGTTGCCGGAAATCGAGACCATTCGCCGATCACTCGTCCATTTGATCACAGGGAAGAAGATTCAACAGGTAACCGTACGTTTGGCCCGCATCATTCAGAAGATCCCTCCCGAAGTGTTTACGCATCGCTTACAGGGATTATCGATCGAGTCCATCGGACGGCGAGGCAAGTACCTGTTGATTCACATACCCCCATATACACTTGTCTCCCACCTTCGCATGGAAGGCAAATATCGTATGGTCAAAACGGGAGAACCTTGGAAAAAGCATGATCATGTGGAATTTCGCTTTACTGATGGTACCGCTCTTCGTTATAACGATGTACGTCAATTTGGAACGATGGATTTGGTACCGCAAGGGGATTACAGCACCATCAAAGGGCTGGCTACGCTTGGCCCTGAGCCGATTGATGAACAGTTTAACGGCGCATTATTACAAGAAAGATTGGAACGCTCGCGAAATACTACAATCAAATCAGCATTATTGCGGCAAGACCGGGTTGCAGGTCTAGGAAATATTTACGTGGATGAATCGCTCTTCCGTTCCGGGATTCATCCGGAAAGACCTGTGCACACACTACAGCAGGAAGAGTATGATCGGCTCGCTAGCGCGTGTAAAGAAGTGTTGCTCGAAGGAATCGCCGCCGGTGGTGCGTCGGTACGTACCTATTCATCTCCCGAATCGAGGGGTTCTTTTCAGCTCCAGATTCAGGTATACGGAAAAAAAGGTGAACCTTGTCCGCGATGCCATCATCCGATCGAAAGAATCGTTATCGGAGGACGGGGAACTCACTTTTGTCCCATCTGCCAGCCAGCATGTACGGAAAGAGATCAGTTAAGCGTAAAGAGAACAAAAAGGTCCCCCTCATAGTTCTTCAGGGGGACTTTGATTTCTATCGGTTCCTTCAGTTCACAGTTGGTGCCGCTGGCAGTGTACGGTGCTCCAAGGATCTACTTCGCCTCATACCAGTTGTTTCCCGCATGGATATCTACTTTTAATGGAACGGAAAGTTCGACCGCCTCCTCCATCCGCTTGCGAACCAGTTCTATGACTTCAGCAAGTTCCTCTGGCGGAACTTCAAAGATCAGTTCGTCATGGACTTGTAACAGCATGCGGGTTGTCAAACCTCGTTCTATAATCTCCCGATGAATATCGACCATCGCTTTCTTGATGATATCGGCAGCTGTACCTTGGATGGGCGTATTCATGGCTGTCCGCTCAGCGAATGAACGCAGATTAAAATTGCGGCTGTTGATATCCGGCAAATAGCGACGACGGTTGAGCAGTGTCGTTACATAACCGTTCTTCCGTGCTTGCTCAACGATTTCCGTCATGAATCGCTTGACACCCGGAAACTTTGAAAAATAATTTTCGATAAATTCGGCTGCCTGTTTCCTGGTGATGTTTAAGTTCTGCGAGAGTCCATAGTCGGAAATCCCGTAAACGATCCCAAAGTTCACCGCTTTTGCCGCGCGTCTCATTTCCGCCGTTACTTTGTCCAGAGTTACTTCAAACACGTCAGCAGCGGTGCGCGTATGAATGTCCAAATCGTGAATAAAAGCATCCCTCATGTTTTCGTCTTGAGAAATATGCGCCAAGATCCTCAATTCAATTTGCGAATAATCGGCAGAGACGATCTTCCAATCCGGTTTCGTCGGGATAAACACCTGGCGCAATCGTCTGCCTTCCTCCATACGTATGGGGATGTTTTGCAGATTTGGATCGGTGGAAGACAGTCTGCCTGTAGCTGTTAACGCCTGATTGAAAGATGTATGCACCCGACACGTCTCTGGACGAACCACTTTTAATAAACCTTCGACATATGTCGATTCCAGCTTGACCAATTGGCGATAATCGAGGATCTTCTGCACGATCGGTGCAAAAGGTGCAAGCTTCTCCAGCACATCGGCGCTTGTGGAATAACCGGTTTTCGTTTTCTTCTGGACAGGAAGACCCATTTTATCGAACAGAATCTCTCCCAATTGCTTCGGAGAATTAATATTAAATTCCGTTCCTGCCATTTCATAAATTTCCTTTGTCAATCGCTCTACACTTTGTTTGAATTCTTCCCCCATCTCCCGTAAACGATCGACATCCACACGAATCCCGACGAACTCCATTTCGGCCAGAACATAGGATAACGGTAACTCCAGTTCATGATATAAAGTATCCAGTTCCTTGTCCGCGAGCTCCTTACTCAAGGAACTTTCCACTTTGGATAAAGCGATCGCAACCTTCCCCATCCATTGCACGCGTTCTTCCCTCGACGGCATTTGCGACCGTTTTTCCTCTTTTGCAAGCGGCAAGAGTCCCCATTTTAACTCACGATTCAAGAGATCAATCAGATCCGGTGTGCCCTCTGACGGGTTTAACAGATACGTGACAAGCAGCACGTCAAACACATTCCGGTCCATTTCCAGCCCTTGTTTGCGCAAAACATAAGCCGCAGCTTTTATATCATACATAACCTTTTTATACTTGTTCTCCAAGAAGACAGATTGAAGCGGAGAGGGAATCTTGCCGTCAGGTGTTTCAATATACCATGCACAAGAATCGCTTCCAACCATCACGCCATGTAAGATTCCCTGATGATAGTTTCCTTCAAGATCCAGATAAACACCTACTGTCGGCGGAAAGGAAGCGATAACCGATTCAAGCTCAGATTCGTCCACAAAGCGAATATCAAAATCTTGATGGATCGGCTCCTCTTTCTCGTGTTCCTCTTCAGGGAGGCGGTCTAACAATGATTTAAATGCCAGTTTTTGAAAAATGTCTTTCACACTCGCCGTATCGAATCCTTGATATGCGAATGAATCAATGGCCAGGTCGAGCGGAACATCGCGATGGATCGTCGCCAATTGTTTGGAAAGGAGAGCTTGCTCCCGGTGTTCTCGAATTCTCTCCTGCAGTTTCTTACCCGAAACTTCGTCCACCCGATCCAAAACGTTTTCTACCGATCCGAATTGATGCAATAGTTTCAATGCTGTTTTCTCACCGACTCCAGGAATTCCCGGAATGTTATCAGATGTATCCCCCATCAATCCTTTAAGATCGATAATCTGTGCGGGAGTAAGTCCGTATTTCTCATGAATCTCCCGGATTCCGAAGCGTTCAACTTCGGTGATTCCCTTACGTGTCAACATCGCTTGTACATGATCCGATACGAGCTGCAAGAGATCTTTGTCACCCGATACAACAAGGCAGTCATATCCTTCTTCTTCCGCCTTCTTTGTTAAGGTACCGATGATATCATCCGCTTCATACCCGGGTTGTTCGACATAACGAATCCCGAAGGCATTCAATACATCACGTATGAGTGGAAACTGTTCGGATAGTTCGCCCGGCGTTTTATCGCGCGTACCTTTATATTCTGCATATTGCTCATGACGAAAGTTCTCTTTGCCCGCATCGAAAGCAACCAGAATATGTGTGGGCTTTTCATCTTCGAGCAAGCGAAGAAGCATCATTGTAAATCCGTAAACGGCATTCGTGTATTTGCCATCCGCCGTGCTTAAAAGCGGCAAAGCGAAAAAAGCCCGATAGGCGATGCTATTCCCGTCAATCAGTATCAGTTTGTTTCCATCGGCCATCCGATTTACACCTCATTATCCAGAAAAAATCAATATGTCTATTGTAACATAACAAGTCGCATCTGCTTCAATGGTTAGGTTTAGGACGACGGATCTACACCCCACACTTTTCTTAAAAAACATAGGAAACAAAGAAACATTTAGGCAAGATCATTACGACCTTCCCCATAGGATAGATGCCGTTTCATCGATCAATTCCATTACATAACGTAAATCAGTGAGAGGAAGGGGGGGAACTCTGTGATATCGCCTGTTTATTGCAAACAATTTATCGGACGTCCAGTGGGTGTACGATTGAGGGATGGCAGTGTTCATCGTGGTATCTTACATTCCGTCACTGATACTGGAATTCACTTTCGCCCACTACAGGGCGCTCGCACCATCGACGGTGACGATACGATCAAAGTAGATGTCCTGCAAAATCTTCCTCAGTCAGGGATCGATTGTGAAAAGGCGTTTTGGCCATTTTTCTTCTTACCATTCTTAGCGATTTCGTTGTTATGGCCACTTGCTTTCTGGTGGTAGATCTCTAGGAAAATTCAATTATTATTTTGTTCTATTCAGAAATTTAAATTTGAAAGAAGGTAGACTACATGGACGGTTGTTTCGGACCCTTCACCCGTTGGGCTGTTGTGTTTCTGATCATCTTCGTCTTATTCTTCTTGCTCGTTCCAGGTTACTAAGGTGCGGCTCCTGTAACAGCAGCTCCTTACGCGTACTAACATTCAAAAGAAAAACGGCGGCTATGGCTGCCGTTTTTCTTTTGTGCTTTTTAAACTTCCTCGATAACCATTTCTCCTTAAATATGACCGGCCCGAACACGCACTCGCGGAAACTTTCGGGGACAGGTGTTTAACTATAGAGACTAAAAGGTATTAATACCTTGAAAATGTGTAGTTCGGTGGGCGTATGCTTTGCGTTCACACTCCGTGGAGGTCGTCTCGCTTGGAATATGCTTAGTTGTTGCGAGACGACCTCCAAAGTCACTGTTTCACGCAAAGCATTACGCCCACCTAAAGACACTTTTCATCCACTGATGCGCCACTTGCGGCATGGTGGACTACCTGATTTGAAATCTGAGGATCAGGGCTTAGAGATCATTGATGGAGTCATTACAGGGGTTTAGAGGAGGGCCATCTTCACGTTACAATGGTATTATCCGCTTTCATTTACCGGATGGACTAAAATCGGTCAAAGGAGTTGTATGTAGTGCTATTTCATGTGACTGCAAAACATAGTGTGAATGACTGCAATATTTATAACACAGAGGTCAAACAGGCGTACAGGAATTTCTTCCATCTATCCCAAGTATGTATAAGGAACTGGGTGTAAAAATCCATTTCGCTGTCACTGGTGCTTCTGATCACGTTTTCTACTTGCTTGTTGAAACCGATGATTATTCTGCTTTATGTTCGTTATTAAGTGCAGTCCCAATGAAGCAGGAATTTGTCATCAAACCAGTAAGATTTTTAGAAGTTGAATAGTCCTAAATAACACCCCGTCATCTTATTTATTGACGGGTTCCCCTTCAAATTTTCCGCCTCTTCTCCGTTATCTCGCTCATATGAATCAGTCCCTCTCTTAATTAAGAAATGTTCTCACATCAATTGATATCCACCAAAAACTTCCAATTAAATAATACCAACATATACCAAGACAATAAGATATTACATAAAAATTATAATAATCCCTAAAAAACTCCAACTTGAATTATCGTGGAAATTATATCATAAGATTATAATTCTAAGATGAAAGAAAGAAGAAATGAGGGCCTCCGAGGGCATTATATTGTTATTTCATCAATAAGTGTTACCTGGTAATATGGTAAATGTAGGATATCAAAGAAGGTGAATGAACCATATGATTATGAAATGGATTGTATGTAAGGTGAATAGAGATTCGAAAGAAGAATTTTCACAAGCTCAAGAACAATGGGCTGCATTGTATGAAGTACAAGGTTTCCTGGGGCAAATAGGAGGATGTAATCTTAGGCAACCATTAGAAGCATGTATTATTTCTTTCTGGAAAGATCATGCCTCTTATCAAAACTTCATGAGTCGTATTCATGATCAAATATTTTATAAAAGCAATCAAAAACAAACATATAATTCCATTACTATCGCTTTATGTGAAAGCATTTTAGATATTCCGGGGACTTATGGTCACATTCTCACGTCTCTTGGAAAAGGTACAGTACTAAGAATTGCTGACTGTACCCTTTATAAAGATCGCATAAAACACTTTATTGAAGCCCAAAAGGACTTCTGGAACCCTGGAATGTCTAATGCCAACGGAATGTTAGCCGGTGTTTTAAATAAGGTACTAGGAATACCAAATCGGTACTTAGTGGCAACATTATGGACAGATGAAATTTTTCATCAGAATGATCTTGAAACAATGGTACCCGTACTACAAGAGCGTTCTCAATATAAAAAAATAATTGAAAGTATCGATGAAAAGATCATTCAATTACAGGATTCTTGGACAGTAATCGGTAATAACAAAGAATGAAAGAAGGTAACGTGACATTATGGCCGCTTCGAATCAAAGTATAGAAATCCGGAATTAACTAGATTTTGTACGTAGTCCAGTTACATACGTGTTTAAAATGTGCCTCAAAGTTTCATCTGTATTTACATCCATATTGAACCCTTTTCTTAATTCCAGAGAAGCGAATCCATGGACAAGACTTCGAAGACCCCGTACAGTATGAAGTGCATCTTCATGATCAAGTCTGTATGTTTCTAAAACACGTAATAAAAGAGCGATAATTTCGTTTCCAGCCTCTTGAATATCCGAGTCCAAAGGATCGGGAGCCCCCATGGTTGCTTCATAAAGTCCGGGATGCTGCCGAACGAATGATACATAAGCGACTCCGATTGAATACAAAGCTTCTTCACCGGTTTTACCAATAGCCGCTTCTACCAGTTCTTCCTTTAATTTGCGAAGGGCATAACAAGCGAGTTCTTTTTTCAAACCAGGCAACCCTTGCACATGATTGTACAACGAAGGAGTCCGTATTTGTAATCTGTTGGCCACGGAGGCAAGTGTAATCTGTTCATAACCTTCCTGATCAGCAAGTTCCGCAGTTGCCTCTAGAACCGTCATTTTATCAAGACCTTTCCGCATAATTACCCCTTCTTTTCAATGTTTTCTCTGCGTCTTTTAAAGCCCTGCTCATTGCCTCGACAGGATCCATAATCATAGATCCATGACCCACAGCCAACAAAGAAGGGTGTAAATCTCTCAATCTTCGCGCGCTTTCCCATGCCAGTTCCTTATTCCAAGTTCCGAACGCAGGAAACGGAAATAATGGTTTTACTGTTCCGGCAACTGCGATACCTCCGCGTGTCTGAAATGCATCCCCAGCAATTAATGCTTGGTTTCTCATATCGATGAACGCCATTGAACCAGGAGTATGTCCCGGGGAAAAAACAGCTTTAAGGGATCCAACCCTGTCACCATCATTAAGTAAATAGTCAGGTCTTGTTTGAACCCACTTAGGTACACCTCCGCGAATCGGTGTTTGGGGTTCACCAGGTTCAAGTGCTCGGTCTCCTTCCAAAATTTTGGCATCCCGTTTTGATATCATTACCATTGCTTTAGGCAGAGCATTCTTCAAATGGTCCAATGAACCGACATGATCCTCATGAGCATGTGTTAATACGATGCGGGTGATGGGCTTTCCTATTTTTTTCGCTGCTTGTAAGATTCCCTTGTGACTGTAAGGAAGTGCTGTATCAATGAGCGTTAGTTCAGTTTCTTCCTCAACGAGATAACAATTCACCGGGAAAAGAGACGGTAAAAACGTTAATTGATAAATGAATCCGTGTTGACGGATACGCATGAAGATTCCTCCACAAAAAGATAATTGTATTAGTATTATAACTAATATAATTAGTTTTTCGAGTATATTTTTCATTATATAACTGAAAAAAGGGATGGAGTACTTGAGAGGAGCGCTCGTTCATTTGGTATACCACACACATTGACAAAATAATATCGCCGGTGTGTGTCAATGTTAAACCGGCGAAATTGGAAACGGGATATTATTTGCTGAACATATCAGCAGAAATCGCGTAAACATTTGTGATATGCGTTTCTATTTACAGTTTTCATCTCTTTCTTTGATGATAAACTCATGCTTGTAAATGGGGACGCAATGATGTCGATTGACGATTTCGATAGGATGAATGACTCTAACTACTCGAGGGTGATAGAAGTCTCGAACAATTCTCTGCGGATCCGTAATAATAGGATCTGTAGGAGGACAATATCGATTTGCACATTTTTTATTCACTTTAATCAACTCCTTTTCATTAATATTAAATGTTCATTGATCTACAAAAGTAACGGACAAACAGTTACGAGAAAACGCACAATCATTTGATATCCAAGAAACCATATGCCCGCTGATACGACCTCCACGGAGCACGAACGCAAAGCATACGCATACCAAACTACACATTTTCCAAGAGAGCAAAAAGGCGCCTCCTAAGAGACGCCGTAATCGGTAACCCCATATTAGCTATATAGGTGACACGCCACAAAATGATCGTTCTCTACTTCTTTCCACTCGGGCACATGTGTTGCACACTCGGGCATTGCCTTTGGACAACGGGTACGGAAACGACAACCGCTCGGCGGATTGATGGGAGAAGGGACATCTCCTTGTAAAATGATACGTTCTCGTTTCCGTTCCACTTCTGGGTCCGGAATCGGAATGGCAGATAACAACGCTTGCGTATACGGATGTAATGGTTTACGGTAGAGTTCGTTCGCTTCTGCCGTTTCAACAAGCGCTCCCAGATACATGACTCCGATCCTGTCGGAAATATGTTTCACCATGGCAAGGTCGTGCGCGATAAATAAATAGGTAAGTCCTCTCTCTTTCTGCAACCGCTTGAACAAGTTCACGACCTGTGCCTGGATGGATACATCGAGCGCGGAGATCGGCTCATCGGCAATGATAAATTGCGGTTCAATCGCCAGCGCGCGGGCGATACCGATCCGTTGGCGTTGTCCTCCCGAAAATTCATGAGGAAAGCGGGAAGCATGCTCTTCATTAAGTCCGACGGTACGCAACAATTCGACGACACGTTCCCGCCGTTTCCGACCAGTGAACAATCCGTGAATATCGATACCTTCAGCTATGATATCGCCTACGGTCATCCGCGGGTTCAAGGACGCATAAGGATCTTGGAACACCATCTGCATATTCCGATTGAAATCTCTCAATTTACTTCCTCTTAATGCATGTACGTCTTCCCCGTTAAAGAGAACTTGTCCATCGGTCGCTTCATATAAACGAATGATCGTCCGTCCCGTCGTCGACTTGCCGCATCCGGATTCGCCAACCAATCCAAACGTTTCTCCGCGTTTAATTGAGAAACTCACGTTATCGACCGCTTTTAAGACGTTTCCATGACCCACATTAAAATATTTCTTTAAATTTCGCACTTCAAGAATATGATCAGCCACGATTTAATCCCCCACTCGTACAGGACGTTCCACACGCGGTGCTTTCTCGTGTAACAGCCAACAAGCAGCGCTATGCCCTTCATCTACTTTCTGGTGTTCCGGATCTTCTTCCAAACAGATGTTCATCGCGTAGGGACAACGCGCAGCAAATGCACAGCCTTTGGGGGGGGCGAACAAATCGGGTGGAGTCCCGTCGATGGGTATCAGGTCAGCCTTCTTCATATCGTCCAGACGGGGTACCGAGCGCAAGAGTCCCCACGTATACGGATGCTGCGGGTTATAGAAAATATCATCAACCGATCCTTGTTCAACCACTTTGCCCGCATACATAACGACCACACGCTGTGCCAAATCGGCGACGACTCCCAGATCGTGTGTAATGATGATAATCGAAGCACCCGTTTTCTCCTGTAATTCCCGCATAAGATCGATGATCTGTGCCTGTACGGTCACATCCAGTGCCGTTGTCGGTTCATCGGCAATCAACAGTTTAGGATTGCATGCGAGAGCGATCGCGATCATCACGCGTTGTCGCATTCCCCCTGAAAACTGATGAGGATATTGTTGGATACGCGCTTCCGGGTTCGGAATTCCCACAAGCCGAAGCATTTCAATTGCCCGTTTACGCGCTTCATCTTTACTTAAGCCCTGATGCTTCACTAAACCTTCTGTGATTTGTTTACCGATCGTCATCGTAGGGTTCAAAGAGGTCATCGGATCCTGGAAAATCATTCCCATCTCTGAACCGCGAATCGACTCCATTTGTTTACCGCTTAACGTAACGACATCCACCTTACCGTCAAAAATGATGGAACCACCTTTGATAATCGACGGCGGAGATGGGATCAAACGCATGATCGTCTGGGCCGTTACGGACTTCCCGCAGCCCGACTCTCCCACAATCGCCAAAGCTTCCCCTTTTCTCAAGTGAAAGGAGACGCCCCGAACCGCTTGTACTTCTCCGGCATACGTTTGAAAGGATACTTTAAGATCTTTGACTTCCAAAATGTTTTCCAAAGCGCTCCCCTCCTTACTTTCTCAGTTTCGGATCAAGTGCGTCACGAAGACCATCCCCGAGCAGGTTGAAGCTTAACATCATCAATGAGAATACGATCGACGGGAAAATCAAGCGCCATGGGAATGAGCGCATCGAACCCACACCGTCGGAAAGCAACATCCCTAGTGAAGCAAGCGGAACTTTTACACCCAGTCCCAAGAATGAGAGAAACGCTTCTGTAAAGATCGCTTGCGGAATGGTGAAAGTCACTTGAACGACGATAAATCCGAGCGCATTCGGTATTAAATGGCGGGTGATAATCCGCCAAGGACTGGCACCCAACGTTCTCGCAGCCAATACGTACTCCTGCTCTTTAAGCGAGAGAACTTGTCCGCGCACAAGACGTGCCATCGCGATCCAGCCGGTCACCCCGTATGCAAGCACAATCGTCCAAATACCAGATCCCATCACCATGATCAACAACACGGTGATCAATAAATAGGGGATTGCGTACACGATTTCGATAAAACGCTGCATGACATCATCCACTTTTCCCCCGTAATACGCAGAAATGCCGCCATACAGCACTCCGATGAAGAAGTCCATCAGAGCGGCCATGATCCCGATAAACAGGGAAATCCGTGTCCCCCACCAAACGCGCACCCAGAGATCCCGTCCGAAATCATCGGTACCAAACCAGTGTTGTGCGCTCGGAGCCTGATTCCGAACGCTCAAATCTTGAACGTCGTAACCGTATTTTTGCAGGAAGGGGCCTATGATAGCCATGACTGTTAAAAAGATCAACATAACGAGCCCCAGCATCGCCAACTTATTCTTCTTAAGACGCCTCCACGCATCTTGCCAATATGTTAATGAAGGGCGAACGATTCTCTCTTTTTCGAAAGAGGCTCTAGGTACAGGGGTAAAGCTATCGTTTGTCATTAATTCCATCTGCTAGTTCCTCCCTTTCGCCAAGCGGATTCGAGGGTCGATCAAACCATAGGCGACATCCGTCAAGAACATGATAACGACGAGTATGACACTATAAAAGATCGTCAGACCCATAATCAGTGTGTAATCGTTGGAATAGACGGATTGCACGAAATATTTACCGAGACCAGGCACGGCAAATACCTGTTCGACCACAAGCGTTCCTGTAATCACATTGACGAATATCGGACCTAGAATGGTGATAACCGGCATAATTGCATTGCGCAGCGTATGTTTTACTATGATCGATGGTTTTGAGAGACCTTTCGCACGCGCGGTTTTAATATAATCCGTATTCAGCACATCAAGCATGGATGTACGCATCATCCGCGCCACGATCGCGATTGTCATAAACGAAAGCGCGATTGTCGGGAGGATACGGTTTTCCGGTCCATCCCACAGAGCGGCCGGTAACCACCCTGCTTTCACACCTATGTAATATTGCAAAATCGGCCCTAGTACGAACGAAGGAACAGAAACGCCTACGATCGCGATAAACATGGCGACATAGTCCCACGATTTGTTGTGTTTCAGCGCGGCTGTGATCCCAAGGCCGAGCCCTACGATCACGGACAGGATGATCGACTCTACTCCCAGCTCTGCAGAAGCGGGAAAAGACTGGCTGATGATCTCTGTAACCTTCCGTGTTGGGTATGCAAAAGATACGCCCAAATCTCCTTGAGCCACTTTCAGCAAATATTCCCCGTATTGTACCACCAGCGGCTTATCCAACCCGTATTGCTTCATAATGATCGCTTTCTGTTCAGGAGTGAGTTTTTCTGAATTGGTTAACGGGTCGCCGGGCAAGTTATGCATCAGGACGAAAGTGACTGTTACGATCAACCATAAAGTCACAACCATGTAGATAAAACGACGTAAAATAAAACGCAGCAACAACAACACCTCCCACAAAGTTAGCCCATATCTCACAGGCTTTTTAATATATTGGCAAAAGTTAGAGTATAGTGCCGGCGAACTATACCCACTTTCTACCTGACGGTTGATAGATGGAAAAGTCAAACATATGACCTTCTCAAAAAATACAGATAATTCAATCGAAATGAGAATGTTCATTAATTCTTCCCACAAGTGTGGTAATATTTAATTCAAGCAACCATCAGTTAAATATAAATATAGATTTAATTCCCCTATACCCTTTAATACTATAGCATATTCGCTCATAACTTGCGAGAGTATTTTCAGCATTTTCAGCTTTGAATCTATAATTTTTCAATAGTTAAATCGCGAATTAATATTAACTTTTCTTATCTCTATATGCATCACCACTTGAAAATCTGTGGTTCAGAGTTCAAACCTTAAAAAAAGCCCTCTGACTCTTTCAGTCAGAGAGCATACTATGCTTGTAATTATTGAGATACGATTTTAATCACATTGCGAACAGAATCGGCCGATTTATCGAGAGCCGCTTTTTCTTCCGCGGTCAGTTCAAGCTCGAATATCTTCTCGAGCCCGTTTCCGCCAAGAAGGGTAGGAACACCGAGGAAGAGATCGTTATATCCATATTCGCCTTCCAAATAAGCGATCGCCGGAAGGATGCGCTTCTTGTCTTTCAAAATCGCTTCTGCCATCTGTGCGAGGGATGCTGCCGGTGCGTAATAAGCGCTTCCGGTACCGAGCAGATTCACAATTTCGCCGCCGCCTGTACGGGTGCGTTTCACGATCGCTTCGATGCGCTCTTTAGAAATGAGGTTTTCTACAGGGATACCGCCGGCAGTGGTGTAGCGAACAAGAGGTACCATGTCGTCCCCGTGACCGCCAAGTACGAAACCTTGAACGTCTTCGACAGACACATTCAGCTCTTGCGCCAAGAAAGTACGGAAGCGTGCTGTGTCAAGCACACCCGATTGACCGATCACGCGATTCTTCGGAAAACCTGATGTTTTGTAAGCCACGTAAGTCATCGCATCTACAGGATTGGACAACACGATGATATAGCAGTTCGGGGAATATTTCACGATATGCTCAGTGACCGATTTTACGATTCCCGCGTTGGTGCTTACCAGATCATCACGGCTCATGCCCGGTTTGCGAGCGATTCCTGCGGTGATGATGACGAGATCCGAATCTTTCGTATCCTCATAGTTGGCGGTACCGATAATATTCGCGTCAACGCCGAGAACAGGCGTTGCTTCAAGCATATCGAGCGCCTTACCTTTTGTCGGATTTTCCAGTTGCGGAATGTCGAGCAAAACGACATCTCCCAGTTCCTTTTGAGCGAGGAAGAGTGCAGTCGTAGCACCTGTGAAGCCCGCGCCAACCACAGTGATTTTTTTGCGCTTAATCGTTGTCACGATTTGCTCCTCCTTGTGGAAAAATTAGAGGTTTTCAATGATTTTTGATGCAAATTCGGAACACTTCACTTCGGTCGCACCTTCCATCAAACGCGCGAAATCGTAAGTAACCGTTTTCTGCTCGATCGTTTTCTCCATCGCATTCACGATCGCGTCAGCCGCTTCCTGCCAGCCCATGTATTCGAGCATCATAACGCCGGACAGAATCACAGATCCCGGATTTACTTTGTCCAAGTTTGCATACTTCGGTGCGGTACCGTGTGTGGCTTCGAACACGGCATGGCCGGTCTCATAGTTAATATTGGCACCCGGAGCGATACCAATGCCACCCACTTGTGCAGCCAATGCGTCAGAGATGTAATCACCATTCAAGTTGAGCGTCGCAATGACGTCATACTCTTTCGGACGGGTGAGGATCTGTTGCAGGAAAGCATCAGCGATGACATCTTTGATGATGATCTTGCCATTGGCTTCCGCTTCTTTCTGCGCATCGTCAGCAGCGCGCTGGCCGTGTTGTTCTTTAATGCGGTCATATTGCTGCCAGGTAAATACCTTATCGGAATATTCCCGCTCAGCCAGCTCATATCCCCAGTTTTTGAATGCGCCTTCTGTGAACTTCATGATATTTCCTTTGTGGACGAGCGTTACACTTTTGCGCTTCTGTTTCAAAGCGTACTCGATCGCAGCGCGAACAAGGCGTTCCGTTCCTTCTTTCGAAACCGGTTTGATTCCGATTCCGGATGTTTCAGGGAATCGGATTTTCTTGACACCCATTTCTTCGCGAAGAAATTGGATCACTTTCTTCACTTCAGGCGACCCTTCCGCCCATTCGATGCCCGCATAGATATCCTCCGAATTCTCACGGAAAATGACCATATCTACAAGCTCCGGATGTTTCACGGGACTCGGCACGCCATTAAAATAGCGCACAGGGCGTTGACATACATAGAGATCCAGTTCTTGCCGCAAGGCAACGTTCAAAGAGCGAATCCCGCCTCCCACAGGAGTTGTAAGCGGTCCTTTAATCGCGATAATATATTCTTTGATCGCGGTTAAGGTATCCGCAGGGAGCCACTCGCCATATGTATTAAACGCTTTCTCACCAGCAAAAACTTCATACCAGGCAATCTTGCGGCGACCGCCATATGCCTTTTCCACTGCCGCGTCGAATACGCGCCGGGATGCACGCCAAATGTCCGGACCTGTTCCGTCACCTTCGATAAACGGGATGATCGGGTTGTCCGGCACTTGCAATTTTCCATTAACAAGCGTGACCTTTTCTCCCTCAGTTGGTTGAGGAAACTTCTCAAACTGTGCCATGTGTCTGGTTCCTCCTTTGCATATCTAGCAAATATTCTAACACAGATGAAAAAGATACAACAAGAAAATCTTCCAGCACTTGAACCTTCATTTCACACAGTAAAACATCTATCTTATCTTCGCCAAAAGAAATGCCAGGTACCTTGCATCAATCGTTCAGCAACCCACGTCTTTAACAATCGCTTGATGATCTCTCGGATCGGGGGAAGCAAAAACAGTATTCCTATTATATCCGTGAGGAATCCGGGAATAAGAAACAGACATCCCGCTACAAGAGTACAAAGGCCATCCCATAACGTTTCAGCAGGCATCCGCCCCATCTCAAGCTCTATTCTAAGCCTCCGCCAAATGCGGGCCCCCTGTACTTTTACTAAATATGCGCCAAGCAAACCGATCCCGACCAAAAGCAAGAACGTCATCCATCCCCCAATAAGATCTCCCATTTTTATGATTACAATGACTTCAAGCAGGGGTACAAAAATACATATGAGCATGAGAAGACGTTTCATTGGGTATTCCCCTTTTCAACCTTGAATATCTATAGTGTAGCGGACGCTGGAATTTGCGTTTGTGCTCCCTGGAGGTCGTTTTCGCGGGCATACGCTTTGCAAAATCGCTCTTTCACGCAAAGCACGACACCCGGCCAAAGCAATTTTCATCATTTGTTGGCGCCTACGACGCCTTGAGGGACGACTTAGAACTCAGTACGGACGGGACAGGAAAATGCACCTTAACCCTGGATCAGGATGTCCGTAAGAATCCCGCATCCCAAACCAGGGTCTCTACCGTCTGGTCACTATAGGACTTGAGCGCGTCCTTTATAAATGATCCCTTGTTTCGGATCGACGGTGACAACCTCTCCATCACGGAAAATGCGTGTCGCATCTGTCACGCCAACTATCACTGGAATCCCCAGATGGAGTCCCACGATTGCCGCGTGAGAAGTAATGCCTCCTTCTTCCGTAATGATCGCAGAGGCTTTTTCCATAAGGGGGACGATATCGCGATCGGTGGCCAAAGCTACGATCACGTCACCGTCGCGCATTTTACCTTTTAGATCTTCGTATGTTGTACCCACAACGATGCGACCGGTTGCAGCGCGCTCGCCGATTCCCTGTCCCCGCGCTACTATTTTACCAATCGTGTGTACTTTTAAAAGGTTGGTCGTACCGGGTTGCCCCACGGGCACTCCGGCGGTAATGACAACAAGATCACCCATTCGCACGAGATCGGTAGTGAGAGCGCCTTCCACTGCCACCTCCAGCATTTCATCCGTTGACGACGTTTCCTTCGTAACGACTGGGTATACGCCATAGAGCAAGCAGAGTCGGCGTGCCACATCCTCACGCGGCGTGACCGCGATAATCGGAGAATCGGCGCGCTGTTTGGATACCATGCGTGCAGTATAACCGCTCGTCGTCGAAGTTATGATCGCTTTCGCTTCCAGTTCATGTGCGATCGTTGCAACCGCATGGGATAACGCATCCGTAACCGTATGCCTGTCTGTCATGCGGGTTGCGCGTGAACCAATCAGGTTGTCGCGTATCGCTTCTTCGGTCCGCTCCGCAATCCGCGCCATCGTTTTGACGGCTTCGACAGGATATTTACCCGCTGCCGTTTCGCCAGATAACATGATTGCATCCGTTCCATCAAAAATAGCGTTTGCTACGTCGCTCGCTTCCGCACGCGTTGGCCTCGGGTTTCGCTGCATCGAATCCAACATTTGGGTTGCCGTGATAACAGGTTTACCCGCTTTGTTGCACTTTTCAATCATTATTTTTTGCCACAAGGGTACCTCTTCCGTAGGAATCTCAACACCCAGATCTCCCCGAGCCACCATGAGGCCATCGGCCACTTGAATGATCTCATCCAGTTTTTCCAACGCTTCCTCGGCCTCGATCTTCGCAATGATATCCATTTCCGCGCCGCTTTCTTCTAGGATACGCCTAACTGTGAGAACATCCTCCGCACTGCGAACAAACGAAGCGGCTATGATATCGACACCTTGCTCGATACCAAACCGAATATCTGCGATATCTTTTTCCGTTACCGATTCGATGCGCAGACGTACTCCCGGGGCATTGATCCCCTTTCGATTCTTGAGCATGCCACCGTTGATGACGCGGCAATGAATCTCGTTTCCTTCCACAGATTCGACAGTGAGACCGATCAAACCGTCATCAATCAACAAGCGTGAACCTGGTCTGACGTCCTCCGGCAATCCCTTATAAGAGATCGATACTTTTTCCGACGTGCCCAGGATTTCTTCCGTGGTCAGAGTGATCTTATCTCCTTCTTTCAGTTCTGCTTCGCCATTTTCGATCAATCCAGTGCGAATTTTCGGTCCTTTTATGTCCAAAAGAATCGCTACCGTCTTTCCGACTTCGCGTGCAGCTTCACGAATATTATCGATGCGCGCTTTATGTTCCTCATAAGTTCCATGGGAGAAATTCAAGCGTGCGACATCCATACCGGCGCGAATCAATTCTTTGAGAACTTCCAAGGATTCACTTGCTGGGCCAATTGTACAAACGATTTTCGTTTTTCTCATTGTCTAAACCTCCAAGCTAGATCGAAAGAATACTTGCCAGGTTATATAATGACAATTCGGGCTTATGAGGAGTAGAAAGAGCTTCTTCAATATCAACAGCTTTCAAGACTCCCCCCTGAATCCCGATCATCTTTTTTCCTTCCCCTTTCAGGAGTAACTCAACCGCCATGTCACCCATGCGTGAAGCCAGTGTACGGTCGAATGCGGTCGGTGAACCTCCACGCTGGATATGACCAAGAACGGTTACGCGTGTTTCCCAGCCAGTCGCTCTATGAATTTCTTCGCCAATTTCAAACCCTTTTCCTGCCCCTTCCGCCACGATAATGATCGAATGGCGCTTTCCACGTGAAACACCTCTTTTCAGCTTGTCAATGATTGCTTGCAGATCGAACGGTTCTTCCGGTATCAAGATCGATTCGGCACCTGCAGCCAATCCAGCCCACAAGGCAATATCCCCGGCGTGACGCCCCATTACTTCTACAACATACGTCCTTTCGTGCGATGTAGCGGTATCACGGATTTTGTCGACTGCTTGGATCACCGTGTTGACTGCAGTGTCAAACCCTATTGTAAAATCTGTGCACGGTATGTCATTATCGATCGTCCCCGGAATCCCGATCGTCTGCACCCCAAGCTCAGCCAATGCTTTGGCTCCTCGAAAAGATCCGTCGCCCCCGATCACGACCAATCCTTCGATTCCCTGTTCCCGAAGCACTTTCAGCCCTTTTTGTTGTCCTTCTTTAGTTTTAAACTCTTCACATCTTGCAGTATACAGAATCGTGCCTCCCCGATGGATGATATCGGCAACTGACCCGAGATCCATTGGAACAAGGTCTCCAGAAATCAAACCCGTGTACCCGCGTTTGATCCCTATCACTTCGAGTCCTCGATAAATCGCACTTCGAACCACGGCACGAATCGCCGCATTCATTCCAGGTGCGTCTCCTCCGCTTGTCAGTACAGCGATTTTTTTCATATCCTCTCCATCTCCCTACTCAAAAATCTATGTGCATGCGTAATGCTTAGCGATCATACCTTGTGGAGATCGTCTCAAGCTATGAGACAATATTTGTCCCGCCGGGACAAATATTGTCCATGTAAGATCTAAAAGGTGGCGGTCCCTATTCCTGAAATCAGGTATAGGGTATTCCGCCTTACAAAACTCTATGTGTATGAAGGTTTTTCAAAAAGTCCTTTTCGTCTTTTTTCGCATATGCTCTTACACTTCCGTAAACTGCCCCATCGCTTTGAATTTCTGATACCTCTGTTCTAAAAGTTCTTCATCCGACAATTGAAGAAGTTCACGGAAAGCGGAATGCAACGTTTCACGCATGTTCCGTATCACCTGTTCGGGCGCTTTCTGAACACCGCCGAGGGGTTCCTCGATGATGCCATCGATGAGACCGAATTCATACAAATCAGGTGCGAGGATTCTCATTGTATTCGCCGCCCGTTCCGCTTGCGTGGCATCTTTCCATAAGAGTGCAGCCGCCGATTCGGGAGAAATCACCGAATAATACGCGTTTTGCAGCATATATACTCGGTCGGCTACACCAAGACCGAGAGCCCCTCCGGAACCTCCTTCCCCAGTGACGATTGAGACGATTGGCGTTTTCAATCCCGCCATCTCCAGCAAGTTTCGCGCAATCGCTTCACCGATTCCGCGCTCCTCGGCAGTCATCCCGGCATACGCGCCGGCTGTATCAATGAAGCATAACACCGGCCGACGAAACTTTTCCGCCTGTTTCATCAATCGCAACGCTTTGCGATAGCCTTCTGGATGAGCCATACCGAAGTTGCGATAAATATTCTCTTTCGTATTGCCGCCACCTTTTTGGTGACCGATGACGGTGATCGGCATGTCCTCAAATTTGGCAATGCCGCCCACAATTGCAGGGTCATCGCCAAATGTACGGTCACCATGCAATTCGATAAAATCGGTGCATAAACTCTTTATGTAATCGAGCGTTGTGGGGCGCTCCGGATGTCTGGCGATCTGAATTCTTTGCCATGGGGTCAACCCTCCGTAGATCGTCCGCTCCAATTCGGCCGCTTTTTGTTCAAGCTTTGCCACTTCTTCGGAGAAATCAATCCCTTTCTCTTCCGTGAAACGCTTCAACTCCTCAATCTTGTCACGAAGTTCCAGCAGGGGCTTTTCAAATTGCAATTCAGCGGGCATTAGGTGCCCCCCCTATACGATGCATTTCCAATATTTTCGCCAACGTATGTTTCATCTCCTTGCGGTGAACCACTTTGTCCAGCATTCCGTGTTTCAAGAGGAACTCCGCCGTTTGAAAATCGTCGGGCAGTTTTTGACGAATCGTCTGTTCGATCACACGCCGACCTGCAAATCCGATCAAAGCTCCCGGTTCAGCGATATTCAAATCTCCGAGCATCGCGAACGAAGCGGTGACACCGCCTGTCGTCGGATGAGTAAGTACCGCAATATAAGGCAACCGCGCATCCCCCAATTTGCGCAGGGCGGCGGAAATCTTCGCCATCTGCATCAACGAAAACGTACCTTCCTGCATTCTGGCCCCGCCGGAAGCCGTGAACAGAATCAAAGGATACTTCTTCTCAACTGCCCGCTCGACCGCACGCGTGATCTTCTCGCCCACTACCGAACCCATGGATCCCATGATAAAGCGCGAATCCATTACACCGATGACCACCGGGAAGCCTTCCAATGTACCTTCCCCTGTTACTACCGCTTCTTGGAGTCCCGTACTCTCTTTCACCGCTTCGAGCTTTGCAGGATAATCGGGAAAGCGCAACGGGTCGACCGATGTCATTCCCGCATCATATTCGAAAAAATGTCCTTCATCCAACGTCCATTGTATACGCTCAGGAGCGGATAATGGAAAATGATACCCACAACGAGGACAAGTCTTCAAATGCTTATCCAACTCTTTTGTGAGCAACAATTCTCCACACTTCTTGCATTTGGTCATAATCCCTTCAGGGATTGACTCTTTGCGAGGCGCCACATCCTGAGTGGACAATGTCGCATATTTTACTTTCTTTTGAAATAGGTCTTTAAGCACACTTCCACCTCTCATACCTTACCTGTGTGAGGAATGCAATATATCCTTCAACACTTCTTGTACTTCATCGAGCTCCGATTCGGGTACAAGAATTTCATATTGTTGTTTCGCGATGTTGGTTTGCCGGAGTTTCACAAGGAAACCTTCTTGTGTCAGCTTTTCTTGAATGCGTTCAGCCGTTTTGGCGTTGGGAGCAATATAGATTACCGTCCACATACAAGAACTCCTTCCAAAAAACCATCCCCCAAATTTTCATTCATCATATCACAGGTAAGACAAGGGGTGCAAGAAAGCGCAGCCGCTCTATCAACCATTATAGCACGCCGTATAAAACCAGTACTAGCATACATATCGAAGATATTAACTTTGTCCGTTCCGATGTGCAATTCTCGCCGATGCGGCCGCGGCGATTCCCGCCACCAAATCATCGAGAAACACGTGGATGCCCGATCCTTTAACGTTCAATCGTTTAAGAATTCCAAGTTTTTCTTTATCGAGATAACCGAATGAAGTAAGACCAATCGAACCATATACATTGGTGATGCCAAGAGCAAGAATCTCGTCCACTCCGTATAGCGGTTCATCCGAATTCATTATCGATTGCAAAGGCTCGGGGAGGAGATTCTTTTCCGCCAATTCATCCAATGCAATTCCCGTGTAGAGCGCATGTTGTACTTCCCGCTTCGCCAAGACGCGCATGACACTGATTTGGCACTCTTCTTGTTTCAGATCGGGATGATACGGTTTCTGCAGCGTGTAGACGATATCGACAATATCGTCCACTTTGACTCCGCGGCTCTCTAACAATTGCACAACATTCATGTGCATGGGTAGCCCTCCTTGCCCTTGAGGATACTTCCATGCTATGAATGAATGTCCCGATGTTTGACTGTTTTTTTCTTGACAACACTGTCCGGGCCAAGAATTCGTTCGACTCCCGAGAGAAACTCCTGTGTCCCGGAGACACGGTCGGATATCTCTCGTGCCGTACGGTTCCGCGTATAAAAAAGAGTGACGGGCAGCGTACCGGGATTCTTCGCGAACCAACCTTTCAGCGCCTGCAACTTCCCGTCCCTTTCATCATCCGGGGTCACGCGAATAAAAATCATCGGGTGCTCTTCCGAATGAGGGTTTTGATTCCGAGACGGCGTTCGACCGCCAGCTTCCGGTTTGTCATCCTCCGTCTCCAGGCTGAGCGGGCGGATGTCGAAGGCAACCAACTTACATCCTTCGTCTTGTATTTGCAAGCGGCATCTCATGTCGATCATCGCTTCTTCTTGCAGAATTGGCGAATGCTTGGCATAGACGGAAGGGAAGACAACCACCTCACACGCGGCCGTCAGATCTTCCAAGAGGATAAACGCCATCGTCTGCCCTTTTTTGGTTTGAATCACCTTGAGATTGCGGATGATACCTCCCACCCGAATCGATTGGCCGTCCTCATACTCGGAAAGTTCGGATAGACGAACGGCGAAGCGATCAAGAATATTCCTGAATTTTTCCAAAGGATGGGCGCTCACATAAACACCGAGTAACTCTTTTTCCATCTCCAGTCGTTCCTGATCCGAAAAATCTTGGACGGGCGGAACTCGTAAATCAGGTGTCTCATGCATATCCTCCATGAGACCAAACAGACTGATTTGCGAATTATCCAACTCCCTTCTTAAACGAGTTCCCTTATCGAACGCATCGTCAAGCGCGAGCAACATGCCCTTCCGCGATTGCCCTGTCCAATCGAACGTACCCGCGCGAACGAGGTTTTCCACCACCCGTTTGTTACAGACTCTCAAGTCCACACGACGGCAGAAGTCCAACAGATCCCTGAATTCCCCCTTGCGCCTAGCATCGAGAATGGACTGAATGGCAGCCGTCCCCACATTTTTAATCGCCGCAAGAGAGAAGCGGATTTGACCCTCTTCAACGGTAAAACGATGACTGCTCTTGTTTACGTCCGGCGGTAACACGGAAATCCCCATTCTCTTGCATTCTTCCACATATTGCGCTACCTTCGCGGAAGAGAAAAGCCAGGAAGTAAGCAATGCGGCCATGAATGCAGCCGGGTAGTTCGCTTTCAGGTAGGCGGTGCGATACGCAAGGATCCCGTAGGCAACACCGTGAGATTTGTTAAATCCGTAATCGGCAAATTTTACGATCCAATCATAAACCATATGGGCAACCTTTTCATCATGCCCCTTTTTTATACAGCCCTTAACAAAAATCTCCCGTTGTTCATCGAGAATCTCGCGTTTCTTCTTGCCTACCGCACGGCGCAACAGATCGGCTTGACCCAGAGTAAAGCCCGCCATTTCGGAAGCGATCTGCATGATTTGCTCTTGGTAAACGATTACGCCGTATGTATCTTTCAAGATGGAAGCCAGACTTGGATGAGGATACTTGACTTGCGTTTCCCCATGTTTCGCTTTGATAAAGGCTGGGATATTTTCCATTGGACCAGGGCGGTACAAGGAGATCACGGCAAAGATATCTTCAAAGTGAGTCGGACGCAGTTCCCTCAAGACGAGTTTCACGCCGGCCGATTCCAATTGGAAACAGCCATCCGTATCCCCTCGTGACAATAAGGCGAATGTCTTTGGATCATCCATCTCCATCTTGGAAAAATCGAGCTTGATCCCTTCACTCCGTTCGATCTCCTCGCATGCGTGATTGATGATAGAGAGCGTCCGCAATCCCAGAAAGTCCATCTTTAAAAGGCCGACCGCTTCGAGATCCTCCATAGCGTATTGGGTGACAACCCCGCCATCCGCCCCCTTTTGTAAAGGCACATAGTTCGTCAACGGCTCTTTGGCGATCACGACACCTGCCGCATGGATCGACGTGTGACGCGGGAGACCTTCAATCGCTTTCGCCCTGTCTATAACTAGACGAACCTTCTCGTTCGTCTCATACAAATCGCTCAATTCCTGTACGGACGCAAGCGCTTTGTCAATCGTCGTGCCGACCTTATGGGGAATCAACTTGGCGATCCGGTCGATTTCCTGTGGGGTAAGGCCCATGACCCGACCGACATCTCTGACGGCCGCCCGCGCAGCCATCGTTCCGTACGTGATAATCTGTGCGACACGGTCATGACCGTATTTGTGGGTGACATACGCGATCATTTCACTGCGGCGTTCATCCAAGAAATCGATATCGATATCCGGCCACGAGACCCGCTCCGGATTCAAAAAGCGTTCAAACAGAAGTCCATAACGCAACGGATCGACATCCGTAATCCGCAGCAGATAGGCCACAAGGCTTCCGGCAGCGGAACCTCTGCCCGGCCCTGTCGTGATTCCGTTCTCATGAGCAAACCGCATAAAATCCCATACGATGAGAAAATAGCCCGCGAACCCGAGGTGTTGAATGACACGCAGCTCATGTTCGAGACGACTGACGATCTCCGGTGTGGGCGCGCCGTATCTTTCGCGGATCCCCTGTTTGCACAGATGGGCAAGGTATTCGTTCTCGTCAAACCCTGCCGGCAGATCGAAAACAGGTAGGTGGGTTCTGCCCAGTTCCAGATCAACCTGACAACGTTCTGCAATTTTGACCGTATTTTCGATCGCTTCAGGTATATAACGGAAACGTTCAATCATTTCCCGTTCGCTTGTAAGATACTGTCCGTCCGTTTCTGCACGTCTCCGCGACGGATCATCCAGCGTTTTGCCTTGGCCGATGGCAAGCAGAATATCATAAACGGGCGCATCTTCTCGCTTCAAATAATGCACATCGTTTGTAGCCACAAGACCTAGACCCGTTTCGCGGGCAAGATGGATGAGGTGTTGATTGATCTGGCGTTGCATAAGCAGTCCGTGATCTTGCAGTTCGATAAACAGATGGTTCTTTCCGAATATGGCAACGAGCTCATGAAGCGCGGCGCGTGCACCTTCTAGATCACCCGCAGCGACGCGGGCAGCCACTTCTCCTTCCGTTCCTCCTGTTAACGCGATCAATCCTTCCGCATGTGCAGCGAGCATCGCCTTATCGACAAGCGGACGCATGAAACGGGACTGGAGATGGGCTTTCGATACGAGCTGCACAAGATTCCGATAGCCGGTGACCGTTTCTGCCAAGAGAACTACATGATAAGGGGTCACGTTGGCACGATGATCGGTCGTTGCCTCATTCGTTACGTGAACGACACAACCGATGATCGGCTTGATCCCTCGTTTGATCGCTTCTTTATAAAAAGGAATCACGCCATACATCGCCATGTGATCGGTGATGGCGATAGCGTTCATCCCGTAGTCCTGAGCCAACCGCATGAGCGCTTCAATCCGGCAGGCGCTTTCAAGAAGGCTGTATTCTGTATGTACATGCAAATGGACAAATGATGTTTGCATGAGAACAGTTCCTTTCTAATCCCCCATGTCGCTTGAGCGGCGCCATCAGAGGATGAAAAGTTCTTGTTTTGAAACAGAAGTTTAAAGCTGCCACAAGAAACGGAGTGGCTTTTGGGTGGGTGTAATGCTTTGCGTGAGACAGCGACTTTGGAGGTCGTATCGCTTCCTTTATGGTCGTGAGGGGGTATATGCTTTGCGCTCATGCTCCGTGAAGGTCGTCTCGCAACATTTGATTAAGATTCCATGCGAGACGACCTTCACGGAGCATGAGCGCAAAGCATATACCCACTGAGACGACCTCCACGGAGCGCGAACGCAAAGCATACGCCCGCCAAACTACACATTTTTCTAGTTGGTTTCAACCAACGAAAAAGAGAGCGTATGTTCGCTCTCTATTATATCCGATTCTATAAAAGCAAGACATAGCTCACATTTCCATCCTTAACGATCTAACACCTGCGCGGTAAAAAGCGCCTTGCCCATGAGTTCACCGCGATGATAAATTTGCACATCCGCTTTTCCCGATTTGCGCCCGATATCGATGACCTCTGCACGCACTTGGATGGTGCTCTCGATCTGAATCGGCTTCAGGAAATAGACCGATACGTTCTCGACCACGAGGTCAACATTTTTTATCCGGCGAATCGCTTGACTGCCCGCTTCACTGATCAATATCATCAAAACTCCTGTAGAAACGCCCCCCAGTTGATTCGTCATCTGAGGGGTCACTTCCCCGACGAGTGAAACTGCCTTGTCTTCCGAACGATCGAGTGAAAAATGGGTCAAGACGATATCCTGGATCGTTTGTCCCACTTGCGGCTGTTTCTGAATATATTGGAGTGCTTTAATCACATCTTGGCGGGAGATCACGCCGACCAGTTTCCTTCCGTCAACGACGGGCAATAGTTCGATCCCTTCCCAAATCATCATGTGAGCGGTAGAAGCAACGGATGATTTTGGGGAAACGGTAATCGGATTCTTCGTCATCACCTTCTCGATGGCTACGTCATTCGTTTCGCCGGATACGTCTTTCGTGGTAACGATACCGACGATTCGGTCGTTCGCATCCAATACCGGAAAACGGGAATGTCCCGTTTGCTCCACGAGTTCCTGCCAATCGGCAACTTGCTGGCCAACCCGCATGATCACAGGCTGATTGTCTTTGCGCAAAATATCTTCCACCAACAAAATATCTTTCTTGATCAAACGGTCATAGATCGCCCGGTTGATCATGGAGGCGATCGTAAATGTATCGTATGCGGAAGAGATCAAAGGCAATTCCAACTTGTCCGCCAACTCTTTGACTTCCGGAGTGGCGTCGAATCCGCCCGAAATGAGCACGGCGGCGCCGTGTTCTAAGGAAACTTTATGGACTTCATTGCGATTGCCTACAATTAATAAGGAGTCGCGGTCGATGTAGCGGATCATCGCATCCACTTCCATGGCGCCGATCACAAATTTATGCAGGGTCTTATGCAACCCTGCAGATCCACCAAGGACGGTTCCGTCTACGATATTTACCACTTCCGCAAACGTCAGACGATCGATGTCTTTCTTTTGTTGTTTTTCGATACGAACAGTTCCCACACGTTCGATTGTCGAAACAATCCCTCTAGTTTCCGCCTCCTTGATGGCACGATAAGCCGTTCCTTCAGAAACGTCCAGTTCTTTGGCAATCTGGCGAACCGAAATTTTTGATCCGACTTCTAATTCTTCAATATATTTTAAGATTTGCTCATGTTTTGTCAGCATATAGTAAAATCCCCCGTCCGACTCATCTTGCCCTCATTATAACGATTCGAAGAAATCGGTTCAATCGATGGATGTAGCTTGTATCATAGCCCAATTTCGTTCGGGCCTTCGTGATATCGATCCATGTATGTAAGGATCGCCCGGTTGTGCGGGCAAATGTTCAATTTTATTCAAATTCCCCTCTTCCCAAAGCGAGGTATCGCATGCCCGCTGACCTGATATCATCCGGATCAAACATATTGCGTCCATCCAATAAGACGGGATGACGCATGTGGCTGGCCGCTTCTTTCCAGTCAATGTTTGAAAATTGTTCCCAATCGGTACATAAGATCACCGCGTCTGCTCCTGAAAGGGATTCTGTAGTCGTCCGACAAATCGTAACTTTTTGTTCATGCGGCCAAGGAGTTTGGTTCCGTGTTTGAATCGTCGGGTCAATAATGCGAATCTCCTCGCATTCTTCTAATAAGTGATTCACGACCTGTATGGCCGGTGATTCCCTTTGGTCATCCGTATCGGGTTTAAACGTCAATCCCAGAATTGCAATCTTCCACGGTCTTTTTGCAATTTTCTGAAGAAGACGATTCAATTTTTCCGTATAGAAGTTCGGTTGTGTTCGGTTTATATATTCGACCGCTTCCAATATCTTCGAATCAGCACCTAACTCTTTCGCCGTGGCGATCAGCGCTTTGAGGTCTTTCGGAAAACATGAACCGCCAAAACCGATTCCCGCTCGTAAAAACTCGCTTCCGATCCGCGAATCCATCCCCATTCCCCGCGCGATTTCAACCACATCAGCCCCCGCATGTTCTGCAATGCGTGCAATTTCGTTGATAAACGAAATTTTTGTTGCCAAAAATGAATTGGATGCATACTTTATCAACTCAGCCGTTTCCCAATCTGTAACGAGTAGGTTACTCTGCATAGATTCATAGATTTCCTTCACGATTTGGATGGCCTTTTGACTCTTCCCTCCGATAACTGTACGATCCGGGTGCAACATATCTTGGAGAGCATTTCCTTCACGCAAAAATTCCGGATTGGAAATCACATCAAACATGTGAGGATTGCCAATCTTGTTTCCCAAATAATCGGAAAACCACCGGTTCGTGCCCACAGGTACAGTACTTTTTATAACGATGACTTTATATTCATGAATCGAACATGCAATGGTATCAGCTACCGATTGCAGAAAGCGCAGATCAGCCGTTCCATCTGCGCGCGATGGCGTACCAACCGCGATTAAAAGTACCTGGTTGTCTTTAACGGCTTGGTAGATATCGGCTGTGAAATTCAACCGCCCGGTTTCTAACATAGAAATCAGAAACTTGTCGAGTCCCGGTTCGACAAACGGAAGAATTCCTTGTTTTAACTTCTTCACTTTTGTGATATCGATATCTGCAGCTGTCACATGATGATGCAAGGAGGTCAACACAGCTGCCGTTGTTGTTCCCACATACCCGGAACCGATCACCGCGATCTTCATGTTTCGCCCCCCTCCCTTCCAACGATACTCTCGTTTGTTATGATGATAGCAAAGGGCTGCAAATTCACCCCTTGGTTACGCGAAATTTTTTGTTCTATAACGCGTCACCTATATAAATTTTTGAATGATCACCCAGGTTCACTTGCAAAGAGCGAGGATATGCACCCCCTGCATAATCACCTCTGTTCCGATAATACTCTCATCGATACGCTGCGGAATGTTCATGATATGCGCCCGATCAAGCACGATGCTATTTTCAATCTCACTTTCCTCTATAAGGACATCGTTACTTATTGATGTGTATGGCCCTATATATGAACGGATAATCTTCACACCATTACCGATCTTTACAGGTCCCCGAATGACCGAATCGATCACTTGTGTATCCTTTCCGATGACAACGGGGCCTTCAATGGAAGAAGATTCAATGTTCACTTGATTTTCGTAGATCTGTTCGTGAAGTTGTTGAAGTACACGTCGGTTGCATGAGAGCAAATCTTTGGGCTGCCCCGTGTCTTTCCACCAATCGTTCGTTATCATGAAGGTCACTTTATATTCTCTATCGATCAAATGTTGAATCGCATCGGTTAATTCATATTCCCCTCTGGAAGAAGGCGTCAATCGATCGATCATCGAAAAAATGGTAGACGTGAAAAGATATACACCTACAATCGCAAATGAACTCGGAGGATTTTGAGGTTTCTCTACCAAACGAATGATTTGATTTCCTTCAAACTGGACGACGCCAAATTGTTGAGGATTGGATACGCGACTCACTACGAGTAAAGACTCTGGTTTCTCTACATAAAATCGTTGAACCAGTCCTTCCAACTCTCCATCATAGAAATTATCCCCCAAAAACAACAAAAAAGGGTCATCTTGAATAAAAGAGCGGGCTGCACGAACCGCGTCCGCTAATCCTTTCGCTTCTTTCTGTTCAATGTAATTCAAGGATAATTCCACATGTCCATCGCCCAAAACCGATTCAAAGTGGGGTCGGAAGTGAGGAGGAACCACGATTCCGATTTCCCGGATCCCCGCCTTCTTCATCTTATCGATCGCATATTGTATCACCGGTTGATTGGCAATCGGAAGCAGATGCTTAGGTTGCGAGTAACTGTAAGGCCGCAAACGCGTCCCCTTTCCGCCACATAAAATCAGACCTTTCACGCAAATCCTCTCCCGCCTGAACTTGCAACTTTTGTAAAGTCATATCCTTAACAGGGTATGAAACAGGGAAAGAGTGACGGCACGACTTTCTCCCATCGACAGGCGCCCTTTTTCGAAATCCTTACAACATGCGCTTGAAGTACAAGTCAATTTCCTGGTGGCATGCATTGGGAACAAACCCCGAATAGCGCTCCACATCGATACGAAACCCTTGATCAAACATCTTGCGTAATTCATGGACGGAATAATGACTTCTGTTTCCCGCCCGGTTGTGAAAAACATTCTGCACCACGTTTAACGGGTTACAGAATGTAATAGATTGTTGATTACACATGATGAAATTTTTTTGACTCACAAATCGGTTCGCATAAGCGGCAAGTCCGCTTTCCAACGTATTTGGATTGGAAAACTCCGTTTGAATGAGTAAAGGTAATATGTCATCCACCCTGTAGAGAGAACTGGATACTTCCAGTGGATATGCGAAATCATATTCCGCTTGTGTCCAATTATATTTTAAAAACCCGTGATCAACCGCAAGAAATGCAGGCAGCTTTTGCTTGCGAGCAAGCGGATAGCAATAATCGGTGTTATTTCCAAGTCGCAAGGAAAAACCCAAGACATCATGATGGGTTTCTAAACTGTGGATCAGATCCATCACGGAAAAATCTCGGACAAATAGATTGTCATCAACGAGAAAAAGAACATAGGGGTAATCTGCCACGCTTGAAAGGAGTTCGCTCTTAAATTCATGTTCCTTTATGAATTCCACTGTGTCATAAGTACGGATGAGTTCATGATATTGATTTTCCATGTAAGGATTAGAAGTGGTATAAAGAACCTTCAGAACGAGCTGTTGGTGATCCCGGCAGTGAAGCATAAGGGATCTGATGGTGGCATCCAATTGCATGGCTCTATCCTTGCTGAAGATTACGCCGACGACTTTGTTTAACTTGCCCTTTTCAGCATCCATGATCGCTCCACACCTTCCGGTTGAGTTCTCCCCCTTCATTCGTATGAGTCCGCAAATCTTTTTGCTACTTCGGTTTATTCACACTCTTTACTGGTTTCATTTTTTGTTTGCCTCCCATAGTCTATATCGAGTTCAAAGGATTCATCTCAACTCGTTTGGAGGAACGACATGGATCAGTTGAAAGGGAAAAGAATCATGGTCACAGGGGGATCCGGTTTTCTTGGTTCCCACGTTGTCGATAAATTAAAGAATTGCGGTTGCAAGGATATCATCATCCCACGTAGCAGTCAGTATGATCTACGTAACCAGTCGACTTGCTTTTCTTTAGTAAGGAGTACAAAGCCGGATTTGATTCTACATCTTGCCGCTTCTGTAGGGGGAATCGAAGCAAACCGAAAAAATCCGGGGAGTTTCTTTTATGACAACTTGTCTATGGGGCTCCATTTAATCGAGTCTGCCCGCTTAGCGAATGTGGAAAAATTCGTAGCTCTCGGCACCATCTGTTCCTATCCCAAATTTGCTCCTATTCCTTTTAAGGAAGAAGATTTATGGGAGGGATATCCTGAAGAAACAAATGCCCCTTACGGTTTGGCCAAAAAAATGTTGCTCGTTCAGTCGCAAGCGTATCGAAAGCAATACGGCTTTAACTCGATTTTTTTGCTTCCCGTCAATCTGTATGGACCCAGAGACAATTTTGACCTGGAAACCTCCCATGTGATACCCGCTTTGATCCGCAAATGTCTGGAAGCGAGAGAACATGGAAAAGATCATATCACCGTCTGGGGAAGCGGGAAAGCGACGAGGGAATTTTTATACGTTGAGGATGCAGCAGATGCCATCCTTCTGGCAGCGGTTAGATATAACGGGGAGGATCCGGTCAACATCGGAACGGGAGAAGAGATTTCCATTCAGTCCTTGGTGAAATTGATTGCGGAGAAGACCGGTTATACAGGGAAGATTTTCTGGGATGTCAGCAAACCGGATGGTCAACCCAGAAGATGTTTGGATGTCACGAAAGCAAAAGAGCTCTTTGGATTCGAGGCGAAAACCCGTTTGCCTGAAGGACTGGAAAAAACAATCGCCTGGTATATGGAACATCGAGAATATGTGAAGTAAAAAGGAGATTCGATTATGTCAGAAGAATTGGCGCGTAACATCGAGCGCGTGACGAAAATCATTCTTGATCACAATGGTCTCGTTGTGCGAAATGGACCATTTGCAGGAATGCGGTACGTAGAACAATCAAGCGGCAGCGCATTTATGCCCAAAATTATCGGATGTTATGAGGAAGAGTTGCACGATATTTTGAATCGTCATGTTTTTAAGACAGACTATGACAGAATCATCAATATAGGCTGCGGAGAAGGTTATTATGCCATTGGACTCGCGTTACGGCAACCTGGAACAATCGTATATGCTTTTGATATCAATCCTGATGCGCGTAAGCTCTGTAAAGAATTGTCCACCGCGAATGGGGTAGATAAAAGGATCATCATTGATGGAGAATGTACTCGTGAACGATTAGGTCAGTTGTCCCAGTCTGGACGATCGTTCATCATGTGTGATATAGAGGGATTCGAACTGGAATTGCTCCAACCTGATCTTATCCCAGGCCTTCGCTCCTGTGACATCCTTGTTGAACTCCATGATTTTGTGAACCGGGACATTACCCCCAGTATTCTTTCACGATTTATGAAGACCCATGATATTTCATTGATTCACGGTAAGGAAAGAAATCCGTTCTCCTACTCCGTACTCAATATTCTTGATGCAAAGGATAAGGACCTCGCAGTCTGTGAATTTCGCCCGGAAATGATGAAATGGGCATTCATGAAGAGAAAAGAGAATATAAGTTGGTGGGTCGATCCTGTAACCAAAGCTTTATGGAAGGAAGTTTCTCCTGGTCAATACGAAAAAGCCTGAGATCATTAAGATTTCAGGCTTATTTATTTACCTGCAGCTCTTTTGGTTTTTCGTTTCGATGAATTCCATACTCGGTGGATCTTTCAACGTTTCATGATCAAGAGTGAATGGAGCATGTTGTTGTTTCTCTACTTCTTCCCATGTCATACATAGACGAATAATATCTTCTTCGATCAATTCACTCCCCATTTGTATTTCAATCATTTCCAGATCGCTGATCGCCTTGATTCCGTGTTTTGAACCGACTGGAATGTGTAGAACATCGCCCGATTGAATCTGCCTGAACGCTCCCTCCAGTACGAATACACCTTCTCCTGAGATGACCGTCCAAACTTCACTTCTTTTCTTGTGCATTTGATAACTTAAATTTTTCCCTGCTTTAATCACGACTTTTTTCGTCAATACTTCATTTCCGTCTTCAAGTTTGGTGTAATCCAATACACGGTACCATCCCCAACGCCGCTCTTCGTACATGGGCCTTTGTTTGATATCATTGATTAACTCTTTCACCTTGGAACTTGCCGCTTTATCCGTCACCAATATGCCATCCGGACATGCCGCCACGACAAGATTCGATACTCCCGTTACGATTACGGGAATATCCAATTCGTTCATCACATGGGTATTCTTTGAATCATTACTGATTATCCCTTTCCCCAACAGAAAAGTATCCATCTCCTCGGTCAATGTGTTCCAGGTTCCGAGATCTTTCCATTTTCCGTCGTAGGGAAGCACAAGACGGCGGGCTGCTTTTTCGACGACTTCGTAATCGAAACTGATTGCAGGCAATTGTGAATATTGTTTTACCAAATCATAATACTCCGTTGAATATCCCTTTTTCTTGAGCAAAGAAATCATGTAATCGAGTGTAAAAGCGAATACCCCGCAATTCCATAAGGCTCCTTGTTCGATCAAATGGTTCGCCTGATCTTCCTTAGGCTTCTCGATAAACTGGATTACGGTCTTATACGTGTGTGCGCAATCAGTCCCTGCATTTGGATCAGGTACAATATATCCGTATTTCTCGGATGGATAAGTAGGCTTGACACCTATAAGTGCAATATCGGCTTTTTCTTGGTGAATCATGTTTTCCAATTGTATTACTTTTCTAAAAAAAGTGTCCTCAACAAAAGGGTCTACAGGGAGTATGCAGATCACCTCATGTACATCTACCTTGACTTGTGAGTATAAATAAACAGAAGCGAGTACGATCGCAGGGAATGTGTCACGCCGTTCCGGTTCAATGATCAGCGGAATTTTATTACCCAATTGAGTTTGTATCAGTTCCACTTGTGACTGACTGGTAGCCAGGAACGCTGATTCAGCCAGATTTACTCGCTTTAATTGATTCCATACTCTTTGCACCATCGACTCCCGTTCATTCTTTTCATTTTTTAAAACCTTTAAAAACTGCTTGGATCTCGCATCACTGGACAGAGGCCATAATCTTTTTCCGGATCCACCGGACAATAGTATGACTTTCATCGCCTACTCCTTTGATAAAAAGATGCCTGTTATAAATGGCAGCCCCTTTTCATTTAATGTGTATAAACCCTCCGGCTTGCAAATACTGTGCCTTTCTCGCCTCGTTCAAGTCATGTTCCACCATTTCTTTCACCAGTGACTGCAGATCGTAATTGGGTGTCCAACCCAATTTTTTCCTCGCCTTTGTTGCGTCTCCTAATAAAACCTCCACTTCCGCTGGTCTGTAATACCTCGAATCTACCGCAACGATCTCTTTTCCGACAGGAAGCTGAAATTGTGGATCATGGCAAGCAATTACGTATCCTCTCTCTTCTTCCTTCTGCCCTTTGAATTCAATCTCAATGCCGAGATGGGCGAATGCCATTCTCACAAATTCCCTCACTTCTGTCGTCATTCCCGTTGCGATTACAAAGTCTTCGGGTTTTTCTTGTTGGAGAATCAACCACATCGCTTCCACGTAATCTTTTGCATGTCCCCAATCCCTCTTGGCATTCAGATTGCCCAGATACAATTGTTCTTGCAGTCCCAAGGCAATTCTCGCTACCGCCCTCGTGATTTTACGGGTGACGAATGTCTCGCCGCGAATGGGACTTTCATGATTAAATAGAATTCCATTGCAAGCAAACATTCCATATGCTTCCCGATAGTTGACCGTAATCCAATAGGCATAGAGCTTGGCAACCGCATAAGGGCTTCGAGGGTAAAAAGGAGTATTTTCGTTTTGCGGAACCTCGCGAACAAGACCGTAGAGTTCTGACGTCGAGGCCTGATAAATTTTCGTTTTCTTGTCCAGACCGAGGATTCTGACCGCCTCCAGGATCCGCAGTGTCCCAAGGCCATCCGCATTCGCTGTATATTCCGGTGTATCGAAGCTCACATGTACATGACTCATGGCCGCCAGATTATAGATTTCATCCGCTTGTACCTCTTGAATCAACCGGATTACATTTGTCGAATCTGTTAAGTCACCATAATGCAAGAAAAATTTTACATCCTTTTCATGAGGATCTTGATAGAGGTGATCAATCCGTTCTGTATTAAAAAGAGAACTTCTCCTCTTCAATCCATGCACAATGTAGCCTTTATTCAATAAAAATTCGGCGAGATACGCTCCATCTTGTCCCGTGATTCCAGTGATCAGCGCGACTTTGCTCATCATTTACCTCCATTCTCCGGCACAAGAAGTTACCTATATCAAGGCATGAATATACTCAAATCCATACATTTATATATGTGGAAATGTGAGGGGAGGTTCCGGAATCTACACATTCTCAAAGTGAATAGTTTCACATTCCTCACTTGCCCTATCCGCATGTCAGACACGCCAGGATGCGTAAAAAGTAAAACGAAATGGCTTGTTCCTCAAGGATCTAAAGGATCGTTTCCGGGGTACGAATCAGGACTTCACTGTTCCATGGTTCAAAAGGAATTAACTTACTTTCAAGAGGATAGGGGCGAACAAATAATTTTCCCCGCTCATTTAACATACTAGCTGCAAACGAAAATGAACTGTTCGAAATCGCTACATGATCACAGTGGCTTAGAACATAAAAATCGGGGTAAAAACTCGCTTCGGGAAAACATCCGCAAACGTCATTTGAAGTCACCGGATGAAATTCGGAGAAGTCGCCCAACACTTTGTCCGGTTCGTCACTGGCAATAAACAGTACAGGTTTATCGAGAGTACCCCAGAATCCCCTCAGCCATTCTTTATACCATTCACTTGGGGCAATGAAAAAATTCGAGTGGGGACCATAAGTGCCATAATCTCCCCTTCGCAAATGAAGGCCGACAAGCGTTTTTCCTTTTGCACGCAAACGATTGAACACTTTTCGCATTCGAAATTCAATGGCCGGTACAGGTTTAAAAAGCGAACGAAAGTAATCTTTTTCCGGAGCATAATAGCTGGTATGGTATTGAAAATAACCCCAAAAGTCCACATTCTTAAAGGGGATCTGTGATTTGGCGATATGATCCAGATCAAGTCTGTACGAATTTTGTTGAATCATCGGCAATTGCCTTGTTATAGGTGGATCTTGATGACCGAATAAATACTGTCCGATCCAAGGGGGTGTCTCAACCTGTAGTTGGTGCCGCTTTCCATAGATTTTTAAAAATGCATATTGAAAGAGTTGATTGCCGAATCGACCATTACTCCCGAGTGTAGACATGGTGATAACCGGAATCCCAGAAACCATTTCTCTTCTCCCTATCATTTTTCTAGGTTGCTTCCGATCAGATACCAATTGTTTTTTATATGGTCAATTTCCGTATGTTTCCATGTATAATTGTTTTTTGTATTTTTAAAATTCATAAAATAATCATGGTTATTGACTTCTCCAAATTGATATAGATAAGCAATTAAATAATAAGAGGCATTCGAAACCAAGTTGAATATACGATTTCTGAAATCCAAAGATGTTTCACTAATCGACCAGGTAGCAATAAAGATATATCGATCGACTTGATCCTTCAATTGTTTCGATAACTCATTGAGATCGGACAATAAAACGATACAATTCTTATCATTCGTTGACTCTTTTTTAATGGCTGACTGAATTCCAATGGATTTTAGATAGTATTCCTGCAATGCGCTGAATTCAGGCAAATCATAAATGATATATCTTCCTTTGAATCCTAACTGATAAAACAACCTGCACATACTGCCATATCCGCCGCCAAATTCAACAACTTGCGGGATGTTCTGAATAGAACACTTCGTTGCATCAATGAGCTGTGCCAGATGGTAAGCATGATGAATGAGATTTCCGCTGCTTTCGTTAAAAGCATAGTATGGGCGCGGGTTTCCAGCTTTTGATTCTCGAATAGCAGTCTTCCATTGATCCCAGTTTTCCAATCCTTGAAGGAACTGTAATTCAACGACATCCGGCTCATAAAACATGGTAGAGCGAATGGGTTCCCAATTACAAAAATCTCGCGGATCATCGTTTAAAATACTTTGACGAAGTTTATTTCTGTACTTGATCCACTCTGCATCCGCAGCTGAATCAGTTGTTACAAACGCTAATGGCAATTGATTGATCTTTGAACGTAGTTCGTGAATCAAACGTTGCTGATCCATTTCCATTGAAACTCATCCTCCAGTACATGATTTATTTTTACGAATATATCCAGTAAAAAGATCTAGACGGATGGTTATGTCCACATATGTGAAACTCAATAGTGGTGGACTCCCGCCCTGTCTGTCCACCACTATAAAAAAATATCATCGCATACTTTTATCTGCGTTCCGCTAGATAGTTCGTTGTTATGAAAATTTCATATCTCTCGTCATATCTGTCAATGGGATACAAACCATCCTTAACAATACGGTAAATTCTATAGTTATCATTTAAATAATAGTAAAAGTCCTGGAAGTATGTCCGGGAATCGATATTACAACCACCGAATTCAAATTGAATAAAATCAATTGCATTAGCGTTTATCATTTCTTTAGCTCCTTGAAGAACACGTAGTTCATGTCCTTCAACATCAAGCTTCAAAAAATGAATCTTTTCGATTCCCCTTTCCTTACAAAAATCATCAATTGTTTTAATTGTCACTTCTTCTTTGTTATTCATATCGATACCAAAATGATCAAGTCTTCGTTTATATAATGACGCCAATCCTGAACCCGTCTGGTTTGAATATAATGTCAATGTCGTATTCTTTTCGCCAAATCCTATGTTATAAAGCTCAATGTTTTTGTAACCTACGGTATTATTCTCCAATTGTTTAAATGTTTCATAAGACGGTTCAAAAGATAATAGACGTATATTCCCCAATGTCTGTAAAACAAATAAGGTAAACTCTCCAACATTCGCACCAACATCAAATACTGTTAAATGGTTTCCAACGTATTGGAGTTTATCCCGTATATATTTTAATGCATACAATTCTCCGCTATCTTGTACAGCAGCACCGCCCCCAAAATTCATCCCTTGTAAAGATAACTTATACATCTCATCAAAAAACGCTTGATATTCAAGTTTTCCGACATTCGCTATCAGTTCAATTTTAAATAACTGATACAAGTCAATTAAACTCATCTCAGCTCCTCCAATTCACGTATGACAAATGGACACCACTTTTGATAGGTCAATTGGCTCCAGAGATATGCCGCATAATTGCCCATCGTTAACAGCTCATGTTGATTCAATGAACTGAATATTCGGTTTACATCCGATACCGACTGCGTAAACAAGCTCACATTTTCCCAAAGTATGAACTTTTTAAACGGCCGCGTATCGATATCACCGATTAAGAAGGGAACGACACCTAACTGCATCACCTCAAAGAATCTGAAGGAACTGCCGCCGTATCCCCTGGGACAGAGCCCAATCAGGGATTCAAGAACTTTTTCAACAAAAAAGCGGGTACCCAAGTGACCATCATAGATATATACATCGGGTCGATCTACGAGCTGATTCACCATCTCATGTCTGATCGGATGTGTTTTTACATTTCCAATAAACGAAGCGAGATATTTTTTTGCCGGCTTTATAGCAGGTACTTGATGAGGGGAACAGAGTAATGGGATATCGACCCCGTTTGGAGTTTTGCGGGATGCTAAAAAGAGTGTGGTTTTGCCTGTATCAACGATTGGACCGTCGTCATTCTGGCATATGGTGAATGTTTTGCTGTCATCGATGATCGCCCGGTCAACTTCTTGTTTAAGTTCATGCAAACCTGTTCGACCAAAATCATGATTCAAATTCCACCGCGTCCAAAAAATCGGCAAGTAGTGCCAATCAGCACAATCAGGAGTAGGGGCGAGTAATTCTTGATTGGCTTGCAAATAGAAAAGGAAATCTTGCTCCACTCCATAGTCTTCGCTATGTGACGGATAACGAAAGGGTTGACTCGGTGGTTGGAATTGTGGATGAACAGGTAAGATATAAATTTTCATTGGAACACCTTCCGAAAGTAGGCGATCGTTTCTTTCAAACCTTCTTCCAAACTGACCCGAGGTTGCCATCCGAGTTTTGACTTAGCCAGCGAGATATCCGGTCTGCGCCGCTTTGGATCATCGGATGGGAATGGAAGAAAGGACACTTTCGATTTCGATCCTGTCAGACGCAAGACTTTCTCAGCCAGTTCAAGAATCGTGAACTCTGCTGGATTTCCCAGATTCACGGGACCCAAAAAGTTGCTCTCCGTTTCCATCATGGCTAGCATGCCGTCAATGAGATCATCCACGTAACAAAAGGACCGTGTTTGCTTACCGTCTCCATAAATGGTGATCTCTTCTCCTTTCAACGCCTGAACAATATGATTGCTGACGACACGCCCGTCACTCCATTGCATCTTAGGGCCATACGTGTTAAAGATGCGGATGATCTTGATTTCAAGACCATATTTGCGAAAGTACTCAAAGCATAACGTTTCAGCACAGCGCTTGCTTTCATCATAGCAGCTGCGTACGCCGACAGGGTTTACATTTCCCCAGTAATCCTCCGGTTGCGGGTGGATGAGAGGATCACCATATACTTCCGAAGTCGAAGCATGCAAGACTTTGGCCCGAAGTTGATATGCGAGCTCCAGCACGTTTATGGCTCCTAAAACACTTGTTTTTATCGTTTGAATCGGGTTGGACTGATAATGCACGGGGCTTGCCGGACATGCGAGGTTGTAGATCTCATCCACTTCAAAGCGGAACGGGGTTGTAACATCATGATTCACAAGTTCGAAGCCGGGATGATTGAGCAAATCTGAAACATTGTCTTTCGTTGAAGTTGAAAAATTGTCTAAACAGATCACCTCATGTCCCTGGTCAAGCAGCTTTTTACATAAGTGGGATCCGAGGAAACCGGCACCTCCCGTAACTAAGATACGTTTACTCTTTCTCATTACGCCATTTCCTCCAAAAAATAAGAATGTACGTCTATCGTTTTCATTTATTCAATTCATATTAATTTTTGAGACCACACGATTTTTCCAAAACCTTCATGAGGATACGAATAAGCCGCACTAAAACCCCTGTTCGTAAAAACCGGACTCTTATTCTGTTCCGTTTTATTGCTCATATGATGATTTACAGGTTGATGAGTATCTGGATTTGCACCTTTCAATCGAATGGGGCGACTGTCCAGATTTTGAAACCAACCATTACGCCCTGCAGGACTGAAAATATAGTCTACGTCGCTTTCAGAAATCAGATCCAAATGAGGGATCAACAATTGAATGGCAGTTCGGCTTATTTTCCCCTTTCTGCTTTCCCGGATCCAGTAAGACTCAATCCCCGTACGATGATAATAAAACGAATGCGGCATGACGACCAGTTTCGTCCCTGTAGCCAATTGATTGAATGCAAATCCCCAGGTATCAAGGGCTCCGGCATACTCCGGATATCCACCGGCGCGTAGCCAGCTTTCTTTCGTAAACATATAGTTCCCGCTGCATCCGGGATGTAGATGGGTGGATAACAGATCGGCTAACGTGAAGCTTCCGAGTTTATATGTCCATTTATTAACAACGTGACTTTTTGAACCTATAAAATAGTGAACTTCATGAAAGGAAGCAGCATCCGCTTCCTCTTGAAGCATAAATTCTCTCAATCGAAGTATACTTCCAGAAACCAAGATATTGTCTGCATCCAAACAGAATAAAAGGTCATGTTTCGCATGTTCGACCGCTGTATTTCTGGCCGCTCCCCCGCCTTTGTTTCGCGGATGTTTGATCATTCGAATGCTATTTGGATATTTTTCACTTACTTCATTCATAATAGTTTCCGTCCGGTCTGTGGAACCATCATTCACAATGATTAACTCGTCACCTTCCGAAAAGTTCCCTTCCATTATGGATTCCACAGATTCCCGAAGTGTCGGCTCACAATTGAATGCCGGGATAAAAAAACTGATGTTGTTTTTCATCATTTTATTCCACGACCTTATAGGGTTTTCGTTCCAACCTTTTCGCTGAAAAACTAAAAGGGGATGTTAAATGTTTGCATATACCAGTCATCATCATATTTCCGCCGTTTCATATAGATCTCTCTCTGTTCCATCACACCATTTTCCAGCACTTGTGATTCGATTTCAGACAGATTGGCATATTGAACCAATTTTCTGCACTTTTCAATTCGTTCTTCCTTAAAATGGCTGTATGCCATTCGCAGCATATTGTAATACACATGATCCCAACTCACTTGATACGGATGGGCGGTACGGAAAACATGCAGAATTTTCACGGCGGGCTCAACATAACATGTATAGCCGAACAGCCACATTTTGATGGAAATCTCCACATCTTCGTAACCCCACACCCGGAAGCCCTTGTCAAAACCTCCGATATCGAAGAACACTTGCTTAGGAATCGCGAAACAGCCTCCGGGAAGGACAGCGGTCGGGAACAAGTTCAATTTTCCCGTATGCCATACGATACTCAGATTCCCGTCCAGTGTCTGTCCATAGCCCGGCCAATTGGGTAATCCGGTATTCGCAATCCCGGGAGTGGTACTATCAGCCTTACCTGTCAATATCGGCTCCAGTAAGCGCTCAATCCAAAAATCTTCGAAAAAAAGGTGGGCATCGCAGAAGATGAAGTATTCTCCTTTCGCGTGTTCGGCCCCCAAATTTCTTGCCGCCGCCGCCCCGATTCCCTCCGTCCTGACAAGGGTTATTTGTTCGGCCCGTTCATGTGTGGAAATGAAATCACAACTTCCGTCCGCAGAACCGTCATCCACCACGATGATTTCAAAAGGACAGTCGGTTTTCACTTGAAAAGCGGATCGAATCGTCGTTCGTACATGACTCCCTTCGTTTTTTGCCGGTAAAATCAAGGATACCAATGTCTTCTCTTGGTTTTCCATTTTGCTCACATCCTTGCCTAAGAACTTGTTTGCCTTCACCCAAGCCAAGGCATTTCACGTCTCGACTTTAGTGCAATATACAGGCAGTAATTTCGAATGGGGTCTATATCGATATGGTCGATTCTGAAATGGTCATAATAACCTTCTGAAAAATGAAATTTGGAGAACATTTCGAATGTATGCCAGAAGTGAATGTGAGGATAATTTCGAATCGATTCTTGAGATGTACAGAAGGCATCTAATTTTTGTCGATCGGGGTTTAAACGTTCCACCAGATGATTGACGGCGATTTCACCGCCGTATAACGATGCGACGCCCCGGTACCAACCAGGCCATTGTCCGTGCTGATCTTTAAATTCTTCAGTGAGAATATGATGCGTAACAGATACGGCTAAACGGCAAACTTCGCGCACCAATTCTGGAGGACCATAGTGAGTCGAGCCTATGTTATGGATCCCTCGATGATTCAAACCTAACGAATGAGCAACACGTTTTATGTTTGTGCTCACATCCTGGTTATTGACATACCATCCTTGGCCCGTAGTATATTGATCCGGGTAAAAAGAATTCCAAGCGGGAGTCAATACGGTATCCGCATCGGTTCTCAATAAATAATCGTACTGATTCAATACATCCGAATGATCGCTGACTAGACAACTGAGTGAATTAATAAAACGATAGTTCATCCATACGGGAGGATCACTCAGAGGAGGGCATTCAATCTTGACACAATCGTCGGGCAGCTTTTGTAAAGTGTCTTGAGGACCAAATACAACGAGGTCCGTATCCTTCGATTGAATATATTGTAGAGATGTATAAAGACAACCAAACTGCAGCATCAAATCTCGTTGATTTTCCACAAAAATGACCACCGCTCTGCGCATAAAAAACCCCTTATTTCTTTATTTTCTTGTATCATTCCGACATACGAAATCGGACTTAAAAAGTCTCTCCGTTCATCCTCAAAGGTTATATCCCAAGGCAGCAAACCTTTTTCTCGCCGCTTCTTTTATTTCCTGCTCGGCAACGAAATCCCGGTATGCACTTATATTTCTGCCATGCCATCGGTAGTCTACCAATGGTTCGGGAATCGCGGCAAAGTTGCAACAGGTAAGGAGCCGCAGCCACATATCGTAATCTTCCGCTCTGTGGTATTTCTCATTAAAAAGTCCTACTTGTGATAACAATTCACGCCTGATCATAACAGTGGGACAAGCGATATAGTTGGCTTCCAACAGACGTACGATCTGCTCTTCCCTCGTATGATAGACGGGTTTTGTCATCGTGTACCAATAATCTCCATTTTTGTGCACGATATTGATCCCTGTATGGACAAGGCCTACGTCCGGCCGGCTTTGAAAAATCGATAATTGCCGCACGATTTTTCCCGGCAAGAATTTGTCATCGGAATCAAAGAAACAAATAAACTCCCCCGTTGCTCTGCTGATCCCATTGTTTCTTGCGGCGGAGGGCCCAGCGTTGGACTGATGAATGACCTCGATTCTTCCTTTGTATGTTTCCAAAACATCTTTCGTTCCGTCTGTGGATCCGTCATTCACGACAATGATTTGTGTATATGGATAGGACTGGACTAACACACTCTCAATGGCTTCCCCTATAAATTCTTCATGGTTGTATACAGGGATAATCACGCTGACCGTTCCCATTTGCACTTCCTCATCACCCCCTTCACATACTATGAAAGCCTTATTGCTTCAGTTACTGTTAATTGGAATTTTTTACCTATGAAAACGATTGTAAAGAATTCGTCTTCAATGAATTCCTAATTTTAAATAAAAGCGGATCCCCTTAAGCGGGAATCCGTTCAAACTACTTGTATGAGTCTTCAATGACATCCAGCGAAAGGGGGATGACTTTTTTCTTCCGGATGTGAAACCCCTTCATGACCGGTACTTTACCTGCAAAGGAGAGAATTAAATAAGCGAGTTCGAGATCGTTCGCATGAACAATATCCTGTTCAGACGGATCAGGTGGTGCAGTCGGATGCGAGTGGTACATACCGACCAGCTCTTCTTTTTTCTCCTCGATCAACTGAAGAGCCCTTCTCACTTGTTCCATGTTCATTTCGAATGCGACCGGACTTTGCGCTACATTTTCGATTACCCAAACCGTTTCCGCTTTCCCGTTTGTTCCTGATAATAGACCGCAAGCTTCATACGGCAATAGCTCCATACAATGGTTACATACTTCATTCCAAACCGATCGTGTTATTGAGAACCTGAACACTGCTACATTACTGTTATCTTGCTCTCCCGCAACAGCTTCGGGATTGAACGTGATACGACTGTGGAATAGGACGAGAAATCACTTGGTGAACTTGACTATTATTTTCTTGTGGAGTGACTTCCGTTTTTTTCGATTTGAGCTCATTCGCGATATCCGTCTTTACTTTCCTATAGAGTTGCTGCATCTCATCAAATGTCATGATCAGATCTTCCCTTCTTCCTCAGTTTATACCATATTTATTCTTTGTCCTTTCGAAGGGTCACTGACGTAAATCAGAATGGGTTTCCGGTTTTTTCATTATATTTAGCGTTATTGCTGTCGAACAGAGGCTTAACATCTATTGAATTCAACTGCTCATGTCTTACAGCATGAAATGGAACTTGATGCTGACGCAGGAAGGGATGTCGTTGCACCTGATCCTGTCCGAATTCATTCTTTTGTGTGGAGAGGCTGTCATGATTTTGTTGGAGAGCTGCTAAAGTTTCCTTCTTTTCGAGGGTTTCTTTGTATTGCCGGATTTGTTCTTCATAGCGGGCGATCAAGGTTTCCCTCTCTTCGAGAGTCTCTTCATATCGCTCGATTTGTTCCAGATAACGCGTGATCGCTGCTTTCTTACGCCTGAGGGTCTCCTGGTATTGATGTTCCTGTTCTTGATATCGGTCGATCACTTTTTCCTTTTCTTTCAAAGCTTCTCGGTATTCCTGCAATTGTTCCTGATAACGGGCGATCACGGATTCCTTCTCTTCGAGAGAATCAAGGTATTGCTTCACTAATTCCTGATAACGCGCGATGACATTCTCTTTTTCTTCAAGGTCTCCTTGATATTGCTGAATTTCATTTTGATAACGTTTGACGAGCTCTTCTTTCCGTGCGAGAGATTTTTGGTACGATTGCTCCTGTTCTCGGTAACGCGCCAGGGCGGATTTCTGATCATCGAGAGTATCCTGATATTGCTCGACTTGTTCTTCATAACCCGCAATTTCGGAATCTTTTTGTGCGATCATCGCCTGATATTGCAGAATTTGTTCTCGATAACGAGCCATCAGATCTTCCTGTCGTTTTAATATTTCTTGGTATTTTTGTGTTCTCTCGTGAACCTGTTCCTGATAATTCGCAATCCTTTGCTTGAGCATCCCGATTTTCTCCTCAAGAAGTTTTCCGTTTATTCCTTCTGATCTTATATCCATACGTTTCTCCTCCCGTAATCTGTCATTACATTATCCATATAAAAAATTGGGCGGATAGTTGCAAAAAAAGAGAGAAGTATAAACTCCTCTCAATTCTTGTAGTAGCTATGAAACGCAGACGAATTGATCATTGTCAGACAAAATTCTGATTTTACGCCGGCGGGAAGAGACCTCTGCATTGCGGCGGGAATGATGGGAATGGAGGACATGTTGGAGGTGTCGGTGTCGACGTTGGACAAAAACCACGAGGAGTACAGAAAGCGGCCATGATTTCCAATTTCACATCTGCTTCCACTTGAATCTCTTTACATATCGTGACTCTCAACAGAACCGATTGATCGAAAGGAACGAGTTGGGCAGAACAAACAACGTCGAGGATCGCGCACAGGATGTTTTGATTGCCAAGCGGTTCAGGGAGACAGAGAGCAACGTCTTCTGTGAATGTAACGACAACCGGTACTGCGGAACAAACAACGTCTCCTTGGGTGAGGTCGAGAATATCCAATGTGATACATGCTGTGAATTGGAACGGAACGATTTTGACAGGGACCCCATTACAGAATCCATTGGTAGCAAGAGTGGCATCGAATTCACAGAATGTTCCAGGACATGGGAATAGTGTGGGCGCTGGGCCAGATGTTGGTGTTGGAAATACCGGAGGGATTGGCGGGAACGTCGGTAGCGGGAATGGGGGAGTATTCGGGGTACTATTACATCTTACGCTGAGCCTGTGACCTAACTGGAGACGTGCAATAATTAAAGCTTGGCACGCTTCGGGGAGGGTAATTTTGTTCTCATAGGTGTTTTGATCGAAGATCCAGTCATAAACTTTGCGTGCTACAATACATTCGGGCTGCAGTACGGGTGGTGTTGGCGTTGGTTGGGCCCCTTTTATCGGGTTGATGTCGTTCATGTACATGATCTTCCCTTCCAAGGTAGTTTTTAAGACAGTATATCTTATGGGGGGCCCCTCCCTCGCGCTCATTCACGAATGCCCATTTTTTGCATAGTGCCACCAATATTGGCGAATGTCACGCCTCACTTTTTTTTGGGATTCTCATAAAATGAACACAAACCAAGTCAATGCATCCAATAAAGGGGGATGACAAATGCAAGTGTACTTTGCAGACGAAGCGTTTGGTGTCATACCTTACTCTTCGTTTCCTGCTTTTCGTCTCCTTTGTGAACAATTGGGATTTCAAACCAAATGGAATGAGGCAGAAAGTACTCTTCACCTTTTACCGGGATTGACGGGGAAAACCGTTTGTCTGGCCCAAGGCGGGTCACGCGATTCCTTGTCTTTCGAGAAAAAAAGAGTAGAGGAACAAGAGATCTTGACAGATGTAAAGAACTTTCTCGCTTCTTCCGGGATCCATTGTATAATGTCAGATGAAGCAAGAACATCCACTCAGACAGATCTATATATTCAGCTTACCGTATCGCATGAACCTCATGTAGATGTTCCGCAACTAATCGTCATTTATGACGATTGGAATGTAAAAACACGAAAGTTGGCTCGTTTTCTTTTTAAAGAGTTCGAGTGTTCAGGTATCCCATGCATGTCCAAGACTCGTGTGGAAGCAGATCTCACAAATTCATTTCTTGACATCCAGTGTCGCATTCTGGACGAAAATCAACAAACGGAATGGGCCACTTTTCGCTCAAGGCTTGCAGTTAGTCTCGCTTCAAGTATTCTCCGATACTTCCAAGATCGTGAGAAAATTTCCATTCTCTCGTGCTTGTCTCCAAAAATAATTTACCATTTCTTGGAACTCGTCGTGAATCCAGAAAGGGAACAGCAAGAAGTTCAGGATGAATATCGACTCGCAACGAATCGATTGCAAGCAGAAGTATACTTTGACTATTCGATTCATGTATCTGCCAGTGAAAAACAACCGCACTTGATAATAGGGAATCTTTCCATAAAAAACACGGGAACTGAAGATTTATATAATCCCGTCATTTACCTCCGCGTAACACCTCCCGAAAGTATCAAACTCCGGGGGCAAATTCTTCCCCCTCAAATGACCGAAAGTCTCAGTATACAAAGCGCAATGGGAAAACGAGGTTGGAAGTATCTAGAGGAGGATTGGTTTCAGAAAGTACATGAACAGGGAGAGTATTGGATCGGCCCGATAGACCCCATTCGAATAGGCTCTCAAGAAGTTGAAATCCTCAATTTTCAGCTGTCTGTCACCAAGCCAGCTGAAGGCAATCAGGTAATGGTTGAAGGATTTGTCTTTTTTCAGGAGAAACAGATCCATTTTCCTTCAAATAATCGGATCATTTTCTCATACTTGTCACATAATACGGTTCCAAATCATGAGGTATCAAAGGAGATGTAGTTATGCATGACATTTCATGGATTCACTTGGCAATCTTGATTCTCGCTTCATTCCGTCTGACTCATTTGATTGTGTTTGACGAAATTACCTCTTTTATTCGAGATCCTTTTTTATCTGTTACTTATGAACCTGATGCCAGCGGACAGTTGGTTCGACATATCGAAATCAAGGGTTCCGGTTTACGTCACTGGATCGGTTTGCTCCTCAGTTGTCACTGGTGTGTAGGGATTTGGTCTTCACTCGCTGTGATATTCGTCTATATATTTCTTCCATCCGCTTTTTCTTTATTAGTCATCCTCGCTGTAGCGGGGGCGGCAGCCGTCATTGAATCCAAGTTGTATTTCGGTTAATGACAAGGGAAAGCCCTTGGAGCATTATGGGATTACAAGAAGGAACGAGCCCGAATAAGGGCAGAGGAATTGATGGTTTCCATGCTCTTATTCAGGCTGTTTTAACAATCGATTTCTATGATTCTTAACGTATTCACGGCGTGTTTAACGGCCAATTCACATTTACTCAGCAAACGTTCTTTTTCCTCAAGCCAGCAAATTAAGATCTGTTTTAAACTCATTGGAGGTTCCGGAAAAACTTTATCTGTTTGTTCGACGTTACAATTAAGAGCCATCTTTAGCCATTCGATTTCTTTTTTCAATTGTTCGGTTCCAGACTGAATTTCGTTTATGGTATAAAGGTTTGTACCTTTTTTTATCACGATCTCCGGATACATCGTTCCACCCCTTTTTTGCTTAAGCTTATGTAATATGTATATGGTACTTGGTGTAAACGGATATAAACGGATGTCCTCATACATTCGCCCGACCTTATTTCTCGATGCCCCCTTTCTTACAACGCTTTGCTATAGAGTTGATAAATGCACACTTACACTCCGTTTCCTATATGTATATACGGTAAGAGCATATTCTGAGGAGGAAATATGAATGGCTGGAAAAAAAATCTCCTCAAATAAGAGGAAGCCTCAAAAAGAGGGTATTACTTTATTGAATCGATCAAGCGAACCCGAAAGGAAAAAAGAGACGAATTTCTCTCCGCCGCCGGAAAGGGGAAATGAAGCTTTTTTTTCTAAAGAAAAGGAGTGGGAGATCAAACAATCCCTTGAACAAAAAGAGAGCATGAACATGAGGTTTCGAGAGAAGGAAATCGAATACCGGAGAGCATTGGAACAATTAAATGAAACTATTCGTTTCCTTAAAAAAAGAGAAGAAGAAAATCATCAGATTCTTACACAGAAAGAAGAATTGATTACCAAGTATCAAAAAAAGGAATCTGAGTACCAGTTTGCTATGGAACAGATGAAGCAGACCATACGTTACCTTCAAGAGAAAGACCGGGAGAATAAGAAGCAAAAAGAAAAATTTTTTCAGCACCAATCGGAATACAAGCAAGCTCTGGAACAATTGAAACAAACGGTTCGTTATCTTCAAGAAAGGGAACAGGAATACAAGAAGCTTCTCGAACAAAAAGAGGAGACAATTACAAGTTTTCAAGAACAAGAAACTGAGTTCCAGCTGGCGCTTGCTCAAAAAGACGAGTTGATTTTACAGTTTGAAGAAAAGCAAGTGGATTTCCACAGGGTACTGGAGCAAAAAGAGGAAACGATTTCTCAGTTTCAAGCGCAGTTAGAGGAGTACCAATTAGCCCTCTCTCAGAAAGATGAGACATTCTCGCTAGTCCAAGAAAAGTTGGATGAGTACCAGCAGACTCTCGCACAAAAAGACGATCTCATATCCCAACTTCAAGTAAAAGCTGAAGAGTACCAACAGGTTCTCGCTCAAAAGGACGATTTGATCGCCAAATTTCAAGAGCAGGAATCTACTCTTCGGGAAGCTCTCGCGCAACAAGAACATGCTATGACCCAGTATCAGGAAAAAGAAGCCGAGTTTCAGCTTGTGATTGCCCAAAAAGACGATTTGATCTCTCAGTTCCAAACGCAGGCAGAAGAGTACCAATTGGCCCTCTCTCAGAAAGATGAGGCATTCTCACAAGTCCAAGAAAAGTTGGAGGAGTACCAGCTTACTCTCGCGCAGAAAGACGAACTCGCATCCCAACTTCAAGCAAAAGCTGAAGAATATCAACAGGCTCTCGCTCAAAAAGATGAAGTAATCGAACGTTTTAAAGAACAGGAATATGCTCTTCGTGAAGATCTTGCGCAGAAAGAACAAACTATTATTCAATATCAGGAAAAAGAAACTGAGTTCCAACTGTCGCTCGCTCAAAAAGACGATTTGATCTCTCAGTTCCAATCGCAGGCGGAGAAGTACCGACTGGCCCTTTCTCAGAAAGATGAGGCATTCTCGCAAGTCCAAGAAAAGTTGGAGGAGTATCAGCAGGCTCTCGCACAAAAAGATAATCTCGTATCCCAGCTTCAAGTAAAAGCTGAAGAGTACCAACAGGCTCTTTCTCAAAAGGATGAAGTGATCACCAGTCTTCAACAACAGGAATCGGCTCTTCGGGAAGATCTTGCTCAGAAAGAATATACTTTGAACCAGTATCAGGAAAAAGAAGCCGAGTTTCAGCTTGTGATTGCTCATAAGGACGATTTGATCTTGCGATTGGAAGAAAAGGAAGCTGAATTCCGGGAGACACTGGCTCAAAAAGACGAATTGATTTCAAGCTTCCAAATACAAGAAGAAGAGTACCAATTGGTCCTCTCTCAGAAAGATGAGACATTCTCACAAGTCCAAGAAAAGTTGGAGGAGTACCAGCAGGCTCTCGCGCAAAAAGACGAAGTGATCACCAGTCTTCAACAACAGGAATCGGCTCTTCGGGAAGCTCTTACACAGAAAGACGAACTCGCATCCCAACTTCAAGCAAAAGCTGAAGAATATCAACAGGCTCTCGCTCAAAAAGATGAAGTAATCGAACGTTTTAAAGAACAGGAATATGCTCTTCGTGAAGATCTTGCGCAGAAAGAACAAACTATTATTCAATATCAGGAAAAAGAAACTGAGTTCCAACTGTCGCTCGCTCAAAAAGACGATTTGATCTCTCAGTTCCAATCGCAGGCGGAGAAGTACCGACTGGCCCTTTCTCAGAAAGATGAGGCATTCTCGCAAGTCCAAGAAAAGTTGGAGGAGTATCAGCTTACTCTCGCGCAGAAAGACGAACTCGCATCCCAACTTCAAGCAAAAGCTGAAGAGTATCAACAGGCTCTTTCTCAAAAGGATGAAGTGATCACCAGTCTTCAACAACAGGAATCGGCTCTTCGGGAAGATCTTGCTCAGAAAGAATATACTTTGAACCAGTATCAGGAAAAAGAAGCCGAGTTTCAGCTTGTGATTGCTCATAAGGACGATTTGATCTTGCGATTGGAAGAAAAGGAAGCTGAATTCCGGGAGACACTGGCTCAAAAAGACGAATTGATTTCAAGCTTCCAAATACAAGAAGAAGAGTACCAATTGGTCCTCTCTCAGAAAGATGAGACATTCTCACAAGTCCAAGAAAAGTTGGAGGAGTACCAGCAGGCTCTCGCGCAAAAAGACGAAGTGATCACCAGTCTTCAACAACAGGAATCGGCTCTTCGGGAAGCTCTTACACAGAAAGACGAACTCGCATCCCAACTTCAAGATAAAGCTGAAGAGTTCCGACAGGCTCTCGCTCAAAAGGATGAAGTGATCGAACGTTTTAAAGAACAGGAATATGCTCTTCGGGAAGCTCTCGCTCAAAAAGAACATGCCATGGCCCAGTATCAGGAAAAAGAAGCCGAGTTTCAGCTTGTGATTGCTCATAAGGACGATTTGATCTTGCGATTGGAAGAAAAGGAAGCTGAATTCCGGGAGACACTGGCTCAAAAAGACGAATTGATTTCAAGCTTCCAAATACAAGAAGAAGAGTACCAATTGGTCCTCTCTCAGAAAGATGAGACATTCTCACAAATCCAAGAAAAGTTGGAGGAGTACCAGCAGGCTCTCGCGCAAAAAGACGAAGTGATCACCAGTCTTCAACAACAGGAATCGGCTCTTCGGGAAGATCTTGCTCAGAAAGAATATACTTTGAACCAGTATCAGGAAAAAGAAGCCGAGTTTCAGCTTGTGATTGCTCATAAGGACGATTTGATCTTGCGATTGGAAGAAAAGGAAGCTGAATTCCGGGAGACACTGGCTCAAAAAGACGAATTGATTTCAAGCTTCCAAATACAAGAAGAAGAGTACCAATTGGTCCTCTCTCAGAAAGATGAGGCATTCTCACAAGTCCAAGAAAAGTTGGAGGAGTACCAGCAGGCTCTCGCGCAAAAAGACGAAGTGATCACCAGTCTTCAACAACAGGAATCGGCTCTTCGGGAAGCTCTTACACAGAAAGACGAACTCGCATCCCAACTTCAAGATAAAGCTGAAGAGTTCCGACAGGCTCTCGCTCAAAAGGATGAAGTGATCGAACGTTTTAAAGAACAGGAATATGCTCTTCGGGAAGCTCTCGCTCAAAAAGAACATGCCATGGCCCAGTATCAGGAAAAAGAAGCCGAGTTTCAGCTTGTGATTGCCCAAAAAGACGATTTGATCTTGCAATTGGAAGAAAAGGAAGCTGAATTCCGAGAAACACTGGCTCAAAAAGACGAATTGATTTCACAGTTCCAGACGCAGGCTGAAGAATACCAATTGGCCCTTTCTCAGAAAGATGAGGCATTCTCGCAAGTCCAAGAAAAGTTGGAGGAGTATCAGCAGGCTCTCGCACAAAAAGATAATCTCGTATCCCAGCTTCAAGTAAAAGCTGAAGAGTACCAACAGGCTCTTTCTCAAAAGGATGAAGTGATCACCAGTCTTCAACAACAGGAATCGGCTCTTCGGGAAGATCTTGCTCAGAAAGAATATACTTTGAACCAGTATCAGGAAAAAGAAGCCGAGTTTCAGCTTGTGATTGCTCATAAGGACGATTTGATCTTGCGATTGGAAGAAAAGGAAGCTGAATTCCGGGAGACACTGGCTCAAAAAGACGAATTGATTTCACAGCTCCAAACGCAGGCAGAAGAGTACCGAGTGACCCTCTCTCAGAATGATGAGGCATTCTCACAAGTCCAAGAAAAGTTGGAGGAGTACCAGCAGACTCTCGCGCAAAAAGACGAAGTGATCACCAGTCTTCAACAACAGGAATCGGCTCTTCGGGAAGATCTTACACAGAAAGACGAACTCGCATCCCAACTTCAAGATAAAGCTGAAGAGTTCCGACAGGCTCTCGCTCAAAAGGATGAAGTGATCGAACGTTTTAAAGAACAGGAATATGCTCTTCGGGAAGCTCTCGCTCAAAAAGAACATGCCATGGCCCAGTATCAGGAAAAAGAAGCCGAGTTTCAGCTTGTGATTGCCCAAAAGACGATTTGATCTTGCAATTGGAAGAAAAGGAAGCTGAATTCCGAGAAACACTGGCTCAAAAAGACGAATTGATCAGTTCCAGACGCAGGCTGAAGAATACCAATTGGCCCTTTCTCAGAAAGATGAGGCATTCTCACAAGTCCAAGAAAAGTTGGAGGAGTATCAGCAGGCTCTCGCACAAAAAGATAATCTCGTATCCCAGCTTCAAGTAAAAGCTGAAGAGTACCAACAGGCTCTTTCTCAAAAGGACGAAGTGATCACCAGTCTTCAACAACAGGAATCGGCTCTTCGGGAAGCTCTCGCTCAAAAAGAACATGCCATGGCCCAGTATCAGGAAAAAGAAGCCGAGTTTCAGCTTGTGATTGCTCATAAGGACGATTTGATCTTGCGATTGGAAGAAAAGGAAGCTGAATTCCGAGAAACACTGGCTCAAAAAGACGAATTGATTTCACAGTTCCAGACGCAGGCTGAAGAATACCAATTGGCCCTTTCTCAGAAAGATGAGGCATTCTCACATGTCCAAGAAAAGTTGGAGGAGTATCAGCAGGCTCTCGCACAAAAAGATAATCTCGTATCCCAGCTTCAAGTAAAAGCTGAAGAGTACCAACAGGCTCTTTCTCAAAAGGATGAAGTGATCACCAGTCTTCATGAACAGGAAGCGGCTCTTCGGGAAGCTCTCGCTCAAAAAGAACATGCCATGGCCCAGTATCAGGAAAAAGAAGCCGAATTTCAGCTTGTGATTGCCCAAAAAGACGATTTGATCTTGCGATTGAAAGAAAAGGAAGCTGAATTCCGGGAGACACTGGCTCAAAAAGAGGAATTGGTTTCACAGTTTGAAGAGAAGGTAGAAGATTTCCACAGATCGCTTACTCAAAAAGACGAATTGATCTCTCAGTTCCAAACACAGGCAGAAGAGTTCCGGCAAGTTCTCGCGCAAAAAGACCAGACGATCACACAATTCAAAGAAACGGAAGCCGCTCTTCAGATCGCCTTGAATCATATAAATGAAACCATCGAGTTTATGCATGAGAGAGACTTAGAGACCCTTACATTTTTCGAACAACAAGACGTAGAGATCCAAAATCAAACAAAGGAAATTCCGAATGATCCCGAACAAGTGAATGAGATCGTTCAGACTCTACAGAAACAAGAACGGGAATACAAAAAGCTTCTCGAACTGATGGACGAATTGATCAAGAATTTTCAAGAAAAGGAATATCATATACAGGAAACATATACTCAAGAGTTACATCAGAACAACGAGCCGCTTCAGGAAATAAGTTACAAAGACGTCAATCTGTCTAACGATATCAACGAACAACTCATGTGGTAACAGCCTATCTAGTTGATCAAAATCATGCGCAAATGAAGATAGCTCTTCTTTTCGTCCGTCGGGCGAGATGAAGAGCTATTGGTATCTTCGAATGTAGTCCGTGCCATCTGTTATCATCTTTTGCCTTATTTAATATACGCTTGTCTAACGCATCATCATACGATTTTTTTTATGATGATCATCATCCCGCATTCGCATGACTGCACGCATCATCTCCCGTTCCCAAGAGCGAATGCTGTTTCTCCGTTTTCTTCTTTCCTTGTCTACGCCGATGAGCACATATAAATTGGCCCCAACTGTAAGTAAAGCGAACAATAACCAGACAATCGTGAATACTCCTTCTTCCGAAAACGTTACATCGGGTAACCTGGGTACTGCATAAAACAGCATCACAAGACCAATCGCTAAATAAATAAAAGCTTTTCTAGCGTCTCTTCGTCTCATCACACGTTCGTCCTTTCCGTTCATTCTTCCTTATGTGTATGAGACAAGGCCTAGATCCATGACTACTGTATAGAGTGGATTTTTTCTACACAAGCTAGATATGTATCCTGGATATTTTACCTGATATGGAGGGATTCAAATGTCGTCCGTACTAGAAAATTTCGACCGCTGGAAAGAGTTTCTCGGCGAACGTGTAGACCAAGCGCAAGACGCGGGCATGTCCATGGATCAAATCCAGAACGTGGCATACCGTATGGGTGACTTCCTCGCCAATAAAGTAGATCCCAAAAACCCGCAAGAGAGACTGCTGAAAGACTTGTGGGAAGCAAGCGATGAAAATGATCAAAAAGCGCTTGCCCGCATGATGATCAATCTAGCTCAAAAAACGCATTAAGTGAAAAAGGCCCCTCAATGAGGGGCTCTTCTTAAATCTCGATGCTTTCACCCGGTTGCAAGATAACACCTTTAATATCTCTTTTTGACAGATCATCTACGTACTTCTGCGGATCTTGTTGAATGACAGGAAATGTGTTGTAATGCATCGGAATCACTGTACGGGCACGAACCCATTCGGCCGCATATACGGCATCCTCCGGTCCCATGGTGAAGTTGTCTCCAATCGGTAAGGCCGCCACATCGATGCGATGCAGTTCACCGATCAGCTTCATATCGCCGAACAACGCCGTGTCCCCTGCATGATAGAACGTTTTGTCCCCCATCGTCAGTAAAAATCCGCAAGGATTGCCTCCGTCAATCATCGTGTCTCCATCTTCGATGCCGGAACCGTGAAAGGCCAATGTGAGTTTCACCTTTCCCCATGGAAACGCATAAGATCCCCCCAGATGCATCGGATGGACCTGTGCCCCTTTTTTCGAAGCGTACATCGCAACTTCATAAGGAGCGATGATGGGGGCATTATTGCGCTTGGCAATATCGATCGCGTCCCCTAGATGATCTCCATGACCGTGTGTCACAAGTACGGCTTCCACCTTGACTTCTTCCGCTTTTTTTACTGCCTGCGGATTTCCTGTCAGGAATGGGTCGATGATAACCGAACGATTTTCATAGGTAACTGTAAAACATGAATGGCCTTCATACTGAATCTTCATCTTTTAAACCTCCATTTACTTTTGAACGAGATTTCCAAATACATCTTGTATAGTATCCGCAATGATCTTCTGTATATCACCAAAAAGAACACTAAACTGGTATTCCGCCTGCAGATAGTCTCTAGCTGCCGGAACCAATGCAAGGGCTTCTTGCAATTGTGTCATCTGTTGTTTCTCCGCATCGCTGATCTCTTGACCTGCTAAACGTTTTGCTTCATATTCCCATTGTCGTTTGCGAAAATCTTCCACAATTTTTTTCGCCTGAGGATCCTGGTCGATACGTTCTTTTGCTTTCATGAGCTTTTGAAAAGAATCATGGGCACGAAGAGCTCTCGCAAGTTCATGCGCTTTGTCGTAGGGATTCAATCCGAATTCCCCCCTCTATGTAGTCGTTTCTATTTATATGTCTAGTATATCCAATTCCATACCATCAAGAAAATATGCTGGACTGAATTTTGGAACATGTATAAGAAACAGACTGCCTTGATTCTTGGGCAGTCTGTTTCCAGGTTTCAATCGTCCGCGTTTTTTCTTAACCTTAAAAGCTGTACAGTATCTATTCATCCATTTGCTAAATATGCCTTTATAATACGGTCATCTTCGCGCAGCTTATCTGCGTGATCATGCAAGGTGATCTGACCGGTTTCGATGACGTAACCGGTATGCGCCAACTTCAAAGCTGCTTTGGCATTTTGTTCGACGAGAAGAATTGTAGTTCCTTCCGAGTTGATTTGCTTAATAATCTTCATGATTTCTTGAACCACGATCGGAGCGAGTCCCATGGAAGGTTCGTCCAACATGAGAAGTTTCGGACCGCTCATGATGGCACGGCCGATCGCAAGCATCTGTTGTTCACCGCCCGAGAGTGTCCCTGCCTTCTGTTTTTCGCGTTCTTTCAGCCTCGGAAAAAGTGTGAATACATGTTCGAGAGTTCGTTTAACAAAGGCTGGATCCTTTCTCTTGGTGAAGCTGCCCAATTCAAGATTCTCAGTAACGGTTAGAGATCCGAAGATGCGGCGTCCTTCCGGCACATGTACGATGCCACGATCCACGATTTCATGCGGAGCCAGTTTTCCGATATCTTCCCCCATAAAACGGATGCTCCCGCTCCGAGCTCGCACCAAGCCCGAAATCGTCTTGAGTGTCGTGCTTTTCCCTGCACCGTTGCTCCCTAAAAGGGTGACGATTTCGCCTTCTTTAACCGTGAGATTGATCCCTTTTAACGCTTGGATCTTGCCATAATACGAGTTCACCTGAGAAAGCTCAAGCAAATGGCTCATACGACATCTTCATCCTTTCCTAAATAGGCTTCGATCACAAGCGGATGATTTAACACATCATGAGGCGAACCTTCTGCAATTTTTTGCCCGTAATTCAAAACGATGATCTGATCGGACACTCGGTTCACCAGTCCCATATCATGTTCAATCAGGAGAATCGTGAGATCGAATTCTTGACGAATCCGTTGAATCAAATGAATTAACTCTTGTTTTTCCGAGTGGTTTAAGCCCGCAGCCGGTTCGTCCAAAAGCAGCAGTTTAGGCTTTGTGGCAAGTGCTCGGGCAATTTCCACATAACGCTGGATACCGTATGGCAAGTTCTTTGCCAACCGCCCGGCATAACGTTTTATGCCCACGAAATCCATACAAGATTCTGCCACGGTATAAATCATCTCTTCTTCCCGTTTTTGCGTCCGTGTACGCAAGAGCGCTCCCAACACGCCTTGTGAAGTTTTGCTGTGCATTCCGCTCATGACGTTCTCAAGAACTGTAAGTGTGGGGAAGAGTCGCAAGTTTTGAAACGTTCGTGCCATCCCCATCTGTGTGATTTGACTCGGCTTCTTGCCAACGATGTTCACACCATCAAAAAGAATCTCACCGCTCGTGGGTCGATAAAATCCAGTAATCATATTGAATACTGAAGTTTTGCCTGCACCGTTCGGACCGATCACACTGATAATCGAATGTTCAGGGATCTCAAAGCTGAGATCATTGACCGCAACAAGGCCACCAAATCGTAACGTCACGTGATTCACTTGAAGCAGTGACATCCTATCCCTCCTATTCCTGCTCCAACTGTACATCCTTACGCGCAGGCCATAGGCCTTGCGGACGGAAAATCATGATGATGACCAGCAGCACTCCGAACAACAGAAAACGCCAGTTGGAAAAATCACGCATAGCTTCCGGAAGCAAGATAACGATCACCGCTCCGAGAACCACACCGGGGAGACGCCCGAGACCGCCTATGACAATCGCGAGAAGGATCATCACCGATTGCATAAAATTAAAGCTTTCCGGTGCGATTGCTGTCATTTTGGCAGCAAAGAGAGCCCCGGCAAAACCGCCAAACATGGCACCGAGTGCATAGGCGGTCAACTTGACGCGAACACGGTTCACTCCCATCGCTTCCGCAGCGTCTTCATCTTCGCGAATATACTTCCATGCCCTTCCAAGACGTGAGTTACCCAACCGATTGACCGCAATCAATGTCAGGATCGCCAAAATCAACATGGCGTAGTAGAAATCGGTTAGATTTGTAAACATGTAACTTCCGATTTGCGGACGTGGTATTCCATAAATACCGGACGCGGATCCGGTGAATTGCAAATTCTTCGCAGAGATGCGAATGATTTCGCCAAATCCTAGTGTGACAATCGCCAGATAGTCACTACGCAAACGAAGTGTCGGGGCGCCGATCAGAATACCGGCTAATCCGGCAAATATACCGGCCAAAAGTAACGTCACCCAAAAGGAGACATGATATTGTGTGGTAAGAATTCCCGTAGTATAAGCACCGACTGCAAAGAAAGCGGAGTAGCCGAGATCCAGCAATCCGGCAAATCCCACTACGATATTGAGTCCTAGCGAAAGTACAACATAGAATAATGCCATTGTCCCGACATCAATCCAATAGTTGTTCGCTACAAACGGAAAGCAGAACAATAGAATGGCGAATCCGATCAGCGCGTATCGTTGGATCGGTAACAGTTTTTGGTGGATGAGCGGGGAGGTGGTAACCGTTTTTCTCATCATCTTACATCCTCTCCGTTACTTTTTCTCCGAGGATTCCTGTCGGTTTGAGCACCAAAATGAGAATCAATATCCCGAAGGTGAACACATCTTTCCATTCACCGCCAAAATAAATCGTTCCGATCGATTCAAAGATCCCAAGAACCATTCCTCCGATCATAGCGCCAGGGATGCTGCCGATCCCCCCAATGACAGCGGCCGTAAATGCTTTTAAACCTACAATAAAGCCCATTAAGAAGTTAATTTGTCCGTAATATAATCCTGCCATCATACCCGCTGCAGCCGCCAACATGGAACCAATAAAAAATGTAAGGCTTATGATACGGTGGACGGGGATCCCCATCAAAGAAGTAGCCGCTTGATCGATCGCGATAGCCCTCATGGCTTTCCCGTATAGGGTACGTTGGACAAATGTGTGCAATGCAAACATAAGAAGGACAGATAACACGATGATGCCGACCTGGGCATAAGTGATCGTAGCACCTGCCATTTGGAAACCGGTCGTAGGAAGTTGGACAGGGAACACTTTAAAACTGGGTCCGTAGGAAAGCATGAATCCGTTTTCCAATACCAACGATACACCAACTGCCGTAATCAGAATCGTAAGACGAGGCGACGATAATAACGGACGATAGGCGATGCGCTCGATCCCCATACCAAGAAGACCTGTGACGATCATCGCAACCAAAAAGGCAACAGCAACGCCCAGAAGACCCGCTTGCCCCGTAAATAACGATAAAACGGTAAAACCTATGAATGCTCCCGCCATGTAGAGATCTCCGTGAGCAAAGTTTAATAGATTAATAATTCCGTAAACCATCGAATAACCAAGAGCAATCAGACTATAGAAAGATCCAACGACGATCGCATTCATGAGTTGTTGGATGATGATGCTCATCTCACCGCTCCAATCTTTCTTAATTTGTGAAGCGGAGAATCCATGGTGATCACGAAATTCTCCGCTCGATGTTTGATTTCTTACTGCGGAAGTGCAAAAGTGCCGTTCTTCACTACAAGTACGATGAAGTTTGATTTCTCAAGCGTATTGTCATCTTTAAAGGCGATATCGCCTTCTAATGCTTTAAATCCTTTCGTTTCTTTGAGAGCTTTCACGATGGCTGCTTTATCCGTGGAATTTGCTCGTGTGATCGCATCGGCCAGCAAGCGCATGCCATCGTAGGCAAGTGCGGAATAGGGACCCGGATCCGCATGATACTTTGTCTTATAGGCATCGAGAAACGCTTTTGCTCCCGGTATAAATTCTGCCGTCGGGCTTGTCGTCACGAATGTTCCTTCTGCCGCATCTTTGCCCGCAATATCGATGAGCGTCTTGTCGTTCGAACCGTCCCCTACACCTATGGCTCCCGGAACCCCCAGTTGTTTAAATTGTTTGATCAGAAGCCCTCCTGCCGCATAATAAGCGGTCCAATAGGTAGCATCCGGTTTCGCGTTTTTTAATTTGGTAAGCAAGGTGGTAAAATCCTTTTCATCCGGGTTCACCGCTTCAAAAGCAACCACTTGTCCGCCCGCTTGTCCCACAGACTTTTTGGTGAGTTCAGCCAAATCTTTTGCGTACGCAGAGTTATCGTGTACAAGCGCAATCCGTTTAGCCCCAAGCTTTTTCGTCATATAATCGGCTGCCGCTTCCGCCTGATGCACGGTTGTACCGTTAATCAAAAAGATTTCCTTATACCCTTGGGCAGGGATTTTCGCGGAGTTGGCTGCCGTTACAACCATCGGGATACCTGCGTTATGGTATACGCCAGAAGCCGGAAGTACCGCACCGGAACTATATCCTCCGACTACAGCCGCAACTCCTTGGGAAACCAACTTATTGGCGGCTGCCGTTGCCGTTTGCGGATCGCTGGCATCATCCGCGAAAACCAGTTTAATTTTCTTCCCGAGAATTCCACCTTTCGCGTTGATTTCATCTGCCGCGAGTTGAATCGCATTATTCATATCCTGACCCATTTTCGCTTCCGAACCGGTCGTTGGCGTTTGTACCCCAATCAAAATTTCGCTCCCGGAAGCGCCCCCTGAATTTCCTGCGGAACTTCCTCCTGAACCGCACGCTGTCAACATCAACATGGACGCAAGAGAAACTGCAAAACCAAACTTTTTCCATTTTCTCATTTTTTGACCCCCTTTAGATTTCCTGTGATTTCTAACAACGTCCAGTCGTTAGATTTTGTATGCGCTTACATAGATGTTTAAAATTAGACGCATTCGTTAGATTATGTCTAATTATTGAACATCTCGTTTGTAATTTTACATGATACACGTATTTTTAGACAACTAGTAATTTGCGTTTTTCCAATAGTTTTCGCAATAATGATGGTAATGATAGATGGGGTGTGAGAGTGTGAATGCCTTTAACCCAAAACTGAAAGCGTTTTTTGATATATTGCTCGATTCAGTGAATGATGCGGTTACTGTAGTAGACACTGACGGAACGGTTCTCTATTGGAACAAATCAGCAGAAAACATGTATGGAATCCCAAAAGCTCAGATCATAGGCAAACGCATCGGAGACTTCTTCCAAAAAGGATCTATTATGTTATATCAGGTCATGGAAACCGGTATGCCTGTATACCAGGTCTATCATAAGCCTCGCCCCGACATTCATGTTTTTATCAACGCCATACCGGTTTATGATGATGAAGACCGATTGATAGGCGCGATTGCAATCGAACAGGATATTACACATACCGTAAAATTAAGTGAAGAACTTTACAGTTACAGTCAATCGGGTCAGCACATCCACGAGTCAATGATTTTCTCGCAAATGGAATGCAGTTCCATGCAGGAGACGGTTGATTTTCTGACAAAGGCTTCACGACTCTCCTATCCAGTTCTTCTTGTTGGCGAGAACGGTGTCGGCAAAGAAATGATCGCTAAGATGATTCATCAAATGGGCAAATACCCTGGCCCCTTTTTATCTATCAGCTGTGATACGATTCCAGCCGGTTTATTGGATATGGAGTTGTTCGGTTATGCTGGAGGAATGTTAGGAAGTGACCGGGAAGAACGTCCGGGAAAACTGGATCTAGCGCACACGGGAACGATCTATCTTAAGAATATCTCTGCTCTTCCTCTGCCGATCCAAGCAAAATTAGCGGATGCCATAAACCAACTACAATTCTTTCGCGTTGGTGGAGATAAACCCATCCAATTGACTTGCAGAGTGATCGCTTCATCTACAGTTGCTATCGAAGAACTGGTGGAAAAAAAACTTCTCTTACGCGAACTCTCTTATATTTTTCATGTGCACACGATTCCTCCTTTGCGGGAACGCAAGGAAGATTTGCCTGAACTATGCCATTATTATCTTGCAGAATCTGCCAAGGCGGTGGGAAAACCGGTTCCCCGACTTTCATCAGAAGTGATTACCGCTCTCACGACATTTCATTGGCCGGGGAATCTGCTGCAACTTCGAAACGTGATGGAACATCTGATGATCAAATCTTCCGGAAACGAGATTACCTTAAACGATTTACCCTCAGAGTTGCGATTAACTACGTTGGCTGATCTGGCGCAAGAATCATTGTCCTTAACCATTCTTTCGGAAGAAATGGAGAAAGCAAAAATTATAGATGCATTAAAACGAACAGGCGGAAACAAAGCGAGCGCCGCGCGTCTATTAGGCATTTCCCGGGGTTCCCTTTACTATAAAATCAAACAATACAAAATACATTAGAGGAGATCACCGTAACAAAAAAGATCGGTATGCCCATTTCTTGGACATTACCGATCTTTTTCGCAAGGAAACTGTCATTACGACTAGGCGAGCATGACACGGTCGTTTGCCAGTTTTTCTCCCCTGATTCGTTCAAATTCCGATAATAACCTATCGATCGTAAGGTTTTTCTTTTCTTCTTCCGGAACATCGAGAATAATTCTTCCTTTATCCATCATGATCAGCCGATTTCCCAATTCGATGGCCTGTTTCATGTTGTGGGTGACCATTAAAGTAGTTAAATGAGAACGTTCGACAATTTCTTTTGTCAGCTCCGTGATCAACTGTGCACGTGCCGGATCAAGGGCAGCCGTATGTTCATCAAGAAGCAGCACTTTCGGTTTCGTAAACGTCGCCATCAACAGACTTAATGCCTGCCTCTCTCCGCCGGAAAGAAGACCAACTTTTGCCGTTAAGCGATTCTCCAGGCCGAGATGCAAAGATGAGAGATATTCGCGAAATAATTCCCTCCTCTTGCGATTGACTCCTTTCCGCAATGTACGTTTCTTATCTCTCGAGTACGCAATCGCCAAATTCTCCTCAATCGTCATGTTCGGAGCCGTCCCGGCCATGGGATCCTGAAACACGCGGCCGATCAAAGGAGCTCGTTGATGTTCCGCGAGATGATTCACTGGCAGCCCGTCGATCTCAATGGTACCTCCATCAGGAAAAATGACTCCTGCGATCATGTTCATCAATGTTGATTTACCTGCTCCGTTACTGCCAATAATTGTAACGAAATCTCCCGGCTTTAATGTCAAACAGATCTCTTGCAGAGCCACTTTTTCATCGACAGTTCCGGGGTTAAATGTCTTATGGATATGTTTAAGACTCAGCATGATGCTCACCTGCCATCGTTTGCTCGAGGATCCCCGTACCCTGACCCGCGACTTTTCGCGGACGTTTCTCTTTCCATCCATCCACCGCCTTCGGTAGAACAAGGGCAATGACTACGATCAACGACGTCATCAGTTTCATATCGGATGGATCCAGACCGATTCGAAGAGCGATCGCCACGATCAACCGATAGATGACGGCGCCTCCGATGACCGCGAGGGTCGACCGGCGAACCGTGGTTCGGCCAAAAACGGCTTCCCCGATGATGACAGATGCCAAACCGATAATGATCGTACCGATACCCATGGAAACATCGGCGAACCCTTGGTATTGAGCCATTAGCGCTCCCGACATGGCCACAAGTCCGTTCGAGAGGCTTAATCCCAGAATCTTTGTCGCATCCGTATTCGCTGCGAAACTGCGAATCATCTTTTGATTATCTCCCGTGGCCCGCAACGACAAACCGATTTCCGTATCGAGAAACCAATCGGTCAGCCATTTGACGAGGAGAACCAGAATTCCCATTGTAATAACAATGGAGAAACTTCCGAAAATATTGTTGAAAGCAGAGGTGATCTGTGTAAACAACGTATCTTGGCTTAACAGGGGGACATTGGATCGGCCCATGATGCGCAGATTAATCGAATACAGAGCGATCATGGACAATATGCCCGCCAGCAGATCGTTGATTTTTCCTTTCGTATGGAGGATTCCCGTGAGACTTCCGACCATACACCCAAGAACGATGGCCGCTACCGTTGCGACGACCGGCTGATAACCTGCCGTAATCATTGTCGCCGCCAAAGCTCCTCCCGTTGTAAAACTGCCGTCAACTGTGAGATCGGGAAAATTCAGTATCCTAAAGGTCAGGTATACACCGAGCGCCGTCAGAGCAAAGATAATCCCCGATTCCAGCGAACCTACCAAAGCCGTAAGCACGGACAACCTCCTCCTCAAGCAAGCCTATTCACCAACAATCACCGCATTCTTTTTCATTTCGTCTGTCAGCTTGATACCTTGTGCGTCCGCCGCTTTCTTATTGATCACCAATTGAAGTTTGTCTGGGAACCCGACGGGGATATCGCTCGGTTTCTTGCCTTTCAAGATTTCGAGAGCCATCTTGCCTGTCTGATAACCGAGATCATAGTATTCAAACCCGTAACCGGCAAAACCGCCGCGCTTCACGGAATCAGACTCGCCGACAAACAAAGGGATATGTTTGGCATTCGCCACACTGATCACCGATTCCAGAGCGGATACGACCGTATTGTCTTTCGGAACATAAATCACATCCGCGCGCCCGACGAGAGACTCGGCCGCCTGCTTCACTTCCGAACTGTTAGACAACGTCGCTTCTACCGGCTCCAAACCGTAATCTTTCATCACTTTCTTTGCGTTCTCTACATTTACGACCGAGTTTTGTTCACCACTGTTATAAATGATTCCCACCTTTTTCGCATTCGGGAAGAAATCTTTAATCGTTTTCATCGTATTTTTAATCGCGTCCGGATGTGTATCGGATGTACCTGTCACGTTTCCACCCGGTTTCTCCAAATTCTGCACGAGTTTTGCCCCCAAGGGATCGGTGACCGCCGTAAACAGAATGGGGATATCCTTTGTCGCTTTCGCCGCCGCCTGTGCGCTCGGCGTAGAAATGGCAAGGATGAGGTCGTCCTTGTCTGCGACGAACTTCTGCGCGATCGTGATGTTATTGCTTGAATCCCCCTGTGCGATCTGCAGGTCCACTTTCAAATTCTGACCATCCACATATCCTCCGTCTTTCAAAGCCGCAAGAAATCCTTTCCTCGCTGCATCCAGAGAAGGATGTTCCACAATCTGAGTGATGCCCACTTTCACCGTTTTCTGTTGATTATTCCCTCCTTCACTTGCTGATTCGGGTTTGCTTGCCGTCTGCGTTCCGCAAGCGGTCAGTAATAATAACCCGGAAATCATGAGTAGCATGCATTTTTTCACTTTTGTTCCCCCTTTATGAATGGATCTGGTTCATGATATTATTCGCCATCACCAGCATTTTTACCTCTATACTTTTTATAATATTTTTTATAATCATCCTACTTTATAAATTATAAACATCATTCTCTTTACTATTCTGATAAATTTTCTATCATTCATCTTCACTGATATCGTAAATAACCGCACGCACGTGGCTGACAAGTCAGACAGGAAAAAAATAGACGAGGGGAAAACCTCGTCTTCGTTCTCTCTACAACATTTTGATGGTACATTCACCGAGAGCCTCTTCACCCCAATTCAGTGTGAGGCGGTCTCCATTCGCTACAGGGCCCACACCGGCAGGGGTACCGGTATAGATGATATCTCCCTCACCGAGGCCGAAATGTTCGCTCGTAAATTCGATGATCGTCTGCAAGTCGAACAGCATATCGCGAAGATAACCCTTTTGTACAAGTTCGCCATTTTTCAGCAATGAAAAATCGATGTTTCGGCAAGCTTCCACTCCTGGAAATGGACGAAAAGCGGTAATGACTGCGGAATTGAGAAAACCTTTCGCTAACAACCAAGGGTGCCCTTTTTTCTTAAGCTCACTTTGAACATCGCGCAGAGTGAAATCGATACCCAGGGCCATGCGGTCAACGACATCTTCGACATTCATGCCTTTTTTGTACGTTCTGGCGATATGTATGACAAATTCCACTTCATGGTGGATCGCTCCCCGGTCGCCAGGCAGGAGAATCTCTTGGCCATTCGCTTCAACCAGCGCGTGTGTGGGTTTGTTAAAAAGAAACGGCGACTTGGGTACCTCATTTCCTAATTCTTCTGCATGCAATCTGTAATTTCTACCTACACAGAAAATATTGCGAATTGACTCCATTGCGCTCCCCTCTTCCATTTTTTATATGAATGATATCACATTTCCTTGAAAAAGGCTTGCATGAATGAGCGCATCGATGATCTTCCAACATCGACCGATTGATATACGGAAAGCCCCGCTTAGGGGGCTCTCACGAATTAATGGAACGATTGAGATAAAATTTGATTCGTCACATCGTAAGATGAACTGAACGACAGTTCGGAGAGTTGGCCTTCTCCCTGACACCAGTCTCCGGCAAAATATGCGTTTCGCAAGCTGTAAAATTTCACGGGCATCAATTGTTGATCTTCCACACATTTGATTTCCTGAACGGTCGCTTTTTTCGAGATCCGTTTGGTTACAAGTACGTCCCGCCATCCGGGAAAATGCTTATCATATACCTCTTCGATATTTTTGATTTTTTCATCGGCGATATTTTGTTCGATCTCTTCCTCGTTCAAATAAGAAATCGCTTGAATCAATTGCCCGCCCTCTGGAACGCATGTATGATCGTAGTAAGAAATGTCTGTGAGGAACACGCGTTTTTCCTTGTGATAAATATATGTGTAAGGAATATCGATACGGCGACTCAAACCGATATCATAGACCACTACCTGATTGGCGCGATATCGGGTGTACTGTTCAAAGAGAGACTCATATCCTGTTTCTTTAAACAGGGAAACCAGTTCGCTCGGCGGAATACAGAACACAAACAAATCAGCTTGAAAAGACTGTTCCTTACCATGAACCGCAACGACTTTTCCGTCGACAACCTCCGCTGTCTGAATTTTTTCTTTCGTGATGACTTCGCCACCGTTTTGCTTCAAGATCTGTTCCAAACCGTCGATAATCGATTGCCATCCTCCCCCGATATAAGCGACCGGCTTATGAGTCGTAAACAAACGTTTGTAGTATTGGAAGAACAAGGGGGAAGGTATTTTTTCCGGCTCATTTGTAAAAAAGTTGGAAGACGCCAGTGTGAGCAAGAAGTCCCTGACCTGTTTGGGCTCTTTTTGCAGGTATTCCCCGATCGTTTGTCCGTCTTTTCCCCGCTCAAGCGAAACTAATGTTCTGACGACTTCATAAACAAAGCGGATTTTATTTTTCGCATCCATAATTTTCGTTTTGTATAGCCCTTCGAGTGTAGCGGGCACAGGCGTTGTGTATGTGCCCAAATCGTAAAACGCTTTCTCAGGGGAAAAGTCTTTCCAGTCGACTTTCAGTCCGAGTTCTTTTTCGTATTTCCGCAAGACCGATTGATCCCTGCCATAGATCGCATGTGCACCGAAATTAAAATTAAATCCTTTCAACGGAATCGTTACTGCTCTTCCTCCCAGTTTGGGAGCTTTTTCAATCAACTTCACGTCAAATCCTTTATGTGCAAGGCGTGCAGCGGTACTTAATCCGGCAAGTCCACCGCCAATTACAATGATTTGTTCGGGCATCTCAGTTCCTCCATTTACACTACTTGAAAACGAGTGCTTGAGTGGGCACTCCTATATCAATCGTAATTTTTCATCCTATGTTGGTTTAGCATAAGCGGACGCGGATGTCAATTTGAAAAATACAGGAGGAGTCCTATTCATCAGGACTCCTCCATGTAAAAAGGCTGGCACTTTTATTATATCCAGCCTCATTTTTTTCATAAATGTATATCATAAGAACTTTCTATGCGTTTTCTTTCCATCATAGGTGAACAGAACAGGGCGGTTTTCGAGGACAGTTTCCAAATGAACGGCACGGCCCCAGACTCGGTACACGTATGGAAGGGTTTTTTCTAAATATTTGACGTCCAATTCCACCCCTTCATATTCGTGTTTCAGGTAGAGTTCTCCATTCCGCAGGTAATCTCCGTCCCGCACAGTGATTACGGGAAAACCACCGTTTACTCTCGCCGCGCAAAGTTGATCGCGCACTTTTTCCCAATCTTTGCCGGAAATTTTCCATTCATTTCCTGATTTTTGGAAGATATACAAATCCATGTCTTCCACGAGTTCTTTCGTCAAATAATTGCGCAGGAAAGAGATATCCGAGTCGAATTCCCGGATTTCAAACATGCCTTGACGCCCAACTCTCTTTTCGAGATCCTCCCAGATTTTGAGGCCGATATGGTAAGGATTGATGCTCGTGCGCGAAGGAAGTACTACCCCTGCGTGCATACGTGCAAATTCGATCGCTTCATCTTCTGTCATATCCATTTCTCGCATGATGCGAAGATGCCAATAGGTCGCCCATCCTTCATTCATGATTTTCGTCTCGATCTGCGGCCAGAAGTAAAGCATTTCATCACGCGTGATGGAGAGAATATCCCTTTGCCAATCTTCCAACACTTTGCTATGCTCCATGATAAAGAGGACAACATCTTTTTCGGGACTTTCCGGGAATTTCTGATTCAAGATCGGAGCCCCGTTTTTCTTTTCTTCTACTTTGCTTCGTTCGTCAAGGCTCCATAAATCGTCATAAGGCGATTCAGATCGCGCGACGTGTTTTTCCTTCGGCTCTTCCCTGCGCGGAGGACGATTGCGGAAAACAAACGACGGGTCGATATGTTCCTGAATCGCAAGCGCCGCATCTAGCAGCTCTTCGACAGCATTGATCCCGTATTCGATTTCGTAAGCACGTATACGTTCGGCGGATGCAGCCATGCTCTCTACCATAAAACGGGACGTATGAGCAAAACGTGCATTGTTTTTGAAGAAATCACAGTGTGCCAATACATGTGCACAGACCATTTTATTTTGAATCAGAGTATTCCCATCCAGGAGAAATGCATAACAAGGATCGCTGTTGATCACCAATTCATAAATCCGACTGAGCCCAAAATCGTACTGCATTTTCATTCTGTGGAAGGCTTTATCAAACACACAATAAAATGAAGAATTTAAGAGGCCGACGACGGCCTCTTTTTTCATGCGCTTGTTTGAAAGGTGAGTTTGTTTTTCGTTCGGATCTCTTCAAGTATTTCATTAATTGGCCTACCATAATTCTGTGTGTGTTGCTTTGTTAAATGCGTATTGTCCTGAGAAGGGTATCGTTCACCGACCATCGGTAATGCGTCAGCAATAAAAGGGGATTCGTATTCTCCTTGTGAATTCAGCCAGCAAGCGATGTACTGAAAACGTTTTGTTGCTTCGAATGCCTGCTGTGGGGAATCAAAAGTACGACTTAAATATGGCATGAGCGTTTCATATACTTTGTGGTTTGTATTTTTAAAGATATGCCAATTCGCACTTGCCGACAACATCATATCTACGAATCCCGGATACTTCTTGAATTGTGAGAAGTGATGAAAAACGACAATAGGTGCTAATCGGTACTTAGGTCCTTCAGATAACATTCTTTCCATAAAGTGAACCAGCCCTGGCGAAAGAAATTGGTGCGGTTCGTTAAGAACCAAAAATGTACCTACAGCCTTTGACTGCCCACCTTGCGCTACTTTAATAAGAAAGACATTAAGTACAATCCAATAGAGAAGGATCTCTACCGCCCGTTCAGATATTTGACCTGTTGGTATGCGGAAAATTATAACCTTGCCTTCATCGATCCAGCGATATAAATCCATGAGCGGATTTGGATTTTGACAAAAGATTGGTTTTAAAAACTCGCTATTCATTATCTGACCAAGTCGCCGCATTACTGGTGCGTAAAGTTGACCTTGCTTCCCTTCACTCATTTTGTCGAAGTCCTTCCATATATCCATATCAAAGATTCCGTCTAATTCCTCAATCTTTTGTTGGCGAAAAGTCTTTGACATAAACATTAGTTTGATACCCAACGGATCACCATTGACGACCTTTGATGCTTCTCTGAGATAATCCCCCGTTTGAAATTTATCTTCGTCACCATCACTGAGAAGAAACTGCGCGATCTCTTCTGCTATTCTGTCTGCAGCTATCCTCATATCTGGAATATTCCTCACGATACTTTCTAAGCCAAGGTAAATAGGATGATCAGTATTCCCGAGGTCAAAATCCAAAACATCCTCAGGCGGTAAATGGTCTCTGATCGCGTCACCCATCCCTCGATGACCATTCCGCTCATTTACAACATCCGGTATGATTGCACCGATGTTATGTTTTCTTTTCGCTTCTACGATCATATTGATTACGTGTTGATCTTTGCCCATCCTCGGACTTCCACATACGATCCGTGGTGTAAAAAGAAAGTCCTTATCCACGGTTGGTATACGAATGTTGAATGTGTTACCTCTGTCTGTTGCGGTTCCTACTAAAATACCACGTTCGTCAAGAAATGCTTTAGGTACTTCTGATTCTACTCGTTGATTGGATTCGAGCGCTTCTTTAAACTCCAATTGCAGATCGTGAGTCGGCAATTGCTGTAATTTACCCATCTCATCAATACTCATAATGTTTGGGTCCAGGTCTTTTATCTTCCATTGTCTTAAATCGTCTAATTCTTGTTTCGCTCGCAGATTTATCTTGACCGACTGTAGCCGGTTGTCTCCCGAAAGATCTTCGAAAGCAACAGCAACCGACCTGGCCAACATTCCGCGTCGTATTTCGTCTGATGAATGAACCGAGTAGCGAATTATTGTTTTGAAAGTAGGCAAGTTCCGCTTTTTCTTGGTACGTTCAGATAGATCGCCATTTACCAATAGTTCTTCCCTTTCCGGATTAACGATTTTAGGTCTTTCTCGCTTGGAAACCGGTTCACCACTCTTGTGGAAAAATGTATGCTCAAAAGCTTTCATCACATCTTGAAAAAGACTTTTTATCTCAAAAACAAATTGCGTCATTAGCAAAAATAGGTTTCTCAGCATTCTACCAGGATCAATACCTGCTCGGAACGGTACACTCCCCTTATTCCACTGCTCCCAAGCAAAATCGGCAACTTTTTTCCACTTCCCTCTATCCATTGACTCCGATCGTATAAATAAATCGACGGATTCGCCGGCCTTCAGTTCATTCGATACGTTCATGAGGTCGCGAAGTGGTGACGTTTGAGCAGCATAATTAAAAGATAACGAGAACATATCATGACGCTTATATTTCAACCTATAAAGGTCTGTATCTTTATCTGGTGGAAAGGAAAATTCATTCACGGGCACTTCCTCTAACGTGCAACGCTTCCATTGTTCGTGACCTCTAAACTTCGTCTTAAATGCATCCAGAAAGTCTACAGGCATAGAGACGTAAAACTCTATTCGTTTCTTATCTTCTTCATCGCCAGGTTCTGCTCGCATCTTTACGATCCACCAAAAGTCGGGTCTTTGTCTAATGGCAATATGGAAGCCTTCTCGGTGTTGCCACGGATATTTTGCTTGGGGAACCGAGAATAACTCAAAAAGTGTTGCCTGCAGCTTACGCGATTGAGAATTCAAAACTGATTGGTGCGGTATGATTCGAACGACGGCTCTTTCTATTTCGTGCCGTTTAATAAATTTCACGAGCCCAGCACCCGCCAAATAACACCTATCCAGAAAGTACCCATCGCCCTACCGAACCATTTTGATGGATGAGAGCCGAAGAGAGGAGCGATCATCATTCCTCCGGCGCAAACGACAATAGCGAAAGTGATGATTTCGGGCGAATTAGCATTAAGAATAGTGAGTCCGTGATCCAGCAGCTGTGCTAACCACCCTCCTAGTTTCGTACCAAACAAATCGACTAACCAGCTGCCCACTGTATTCGTTCCATCCGCAAGCCTATCGACTAACCAATGGCTCGCATCAGGTGTGGAGGGTGCAATCGGCCCCTGTATTCCCTGATCTAAGATTCCCCCATTGATTGCAATCTTGATACTCATAGCAGAGGCCCCCTTAGATCTGACTTAGCCATTCTTGAATATCTTTCGCATGCCGAATGATGAGATATCCGGATGCCCCACCAATCAGCATTTCCAAAGCCTTCGTCCTATTACTGAACATCCAAGTTGCACCTGCAAAAACTACTACACCTACACAAAGCCAATCTGCTATCCCAAGTACAGTAGAAAATACATTTGCCCACGCGCTCGCCTTTACACCGGCGGCAAGAACTTTTGTTGGTGCAAATGCTAAATGGATTCCCAATGCTGTCTGTAATAGTGGGTAAACACTTTTTTTGTTTTTTGGAACAACATGACCATCTATAAAAGCGTTCCAATCCAACGCTACCGCTTTCCCCATTAACAATCCTCCCTTTGCATAAAAACTCTTTGACTTGGTAATTCTTCAATCTGAGGTGGTGATAACAATGCCTTTTATCATTAGCGCAGCCATTGGTGGAACAATTGGTCTTATCGCTAACACAGTCAGTGGGATTACTCCAAACCTTCAACAAATCGTAGATTTTTTTGTTCGCTAAAGCTAGGACTTGCATTTTTTAAATGTCACGCGCATACGCTTGTAGCGAAAGCGAAGCGCTGGCAAGCGAAGCGGAAAGCGAATATAGACCATCTGCGACCCTTTTTAGGGTCTTTTTTTATTGCTTGTTTGGATGATTAGTCGCTTGATACGTTATTGCATTTGGTTGATTAGATGTTTGTTGTAATGTTTGCTGTTGTGCCGCACGCATTCGTTGCAGTTCTGCTGACAGCATTCGTTTTACCAACTTTGAAAAATTGGTTTTCGTGACAATCTGTTCATACATAGCACGCTGTTCAGGATCATCCAACTTAAAAATGATCGTTTTTCGCACTTCTCCGTAAGTCATCTCATCATCCTCCTAATCATTTATCGATTCATTGTTGATGTGATGCTTGATTCTTTAAACATTCGTTGGTTGCTTGATGATATAACTTACGCGACACCGATTGTCCAAAATTCTTCATTTTCGTAACAAAGACGTTTAAAAATACGCAAAACCTGTCCAAACTATTACCATTTAATACTAGTTTTGGAGGATTCATATGGGATGGTTTGGATTAGGGAAGGACAGAACAAAATTGGGGAAATTTTTGGATAAACATGGAATTCATCAGGAAGATCTCGTAAAGCTAAGTGGTGTCAGTCGCTCGACAATTTATCGTTTATGTAAAGATAAAGATTACAAACCGCATGTTAAAACCGCTAGAAAAATAATCCTATCATTGCGGAAATGGGATGCTCAGATTTCATCTGAGGATTTTTGGTAATAATTAGGAATTCTAAGATACACATATGAGAAAAAACCGCCCCGATCAGTAAGGCCGAGGCGGTAACATTATCATGATTTAAAGAAGCGCAGCTTAAGGGGAGAGGTTGAAATGTAGATATTCTGTTCAAGATACCCATTTACAATCTGCTGGGTTCTTGTGAGAGAGAAACCTTTTAAACGATGTGATCCGTAGATTGTGACTTTCAGTCCGCTCTAAATACTGAATTTCGCAACACAACAAAGGCTCTACCCATGAGGATCACGCTGAAAAGTAAAGAGCCGTTTGGCATGGCAGGTCTTTATGATACATGGACAGCACCGAATGGAACTAAGATTAATACATGTACGATCATAACCACAAGACCTAACGAGCTTGTTGGCGAGATTCATGACCGTATGCCGGTGATTCTTCGGCCGGAAGATGAAGCGATCTGGTTGGATCGGGAGAAGCAGGATGTTGAGATGCTACAATCGTTGCTAGTACCCTATCCTGCTGATGAGATGAGGGCATATCCGGTATCACCGCTCGTCGGGAATGTGAAGAATGATTCGGTAGAGTGTATCAGGGAAGTGTAGAATGAAACCCTGGCTAAGCCAGGGTTTTAGTTTACACTTATCTGTCAGTATCCTCGTCCTGAGTCCCTAAATTGATTATGAACCTGTTTCTTCTAATGAGGGTAAAGTTTCTTTAATTCGTTCTATTATTATCCGACCTATGTTAGCATTGAATTGATCACGTACATTCTCGTTCCAATTCCTTTTATCCTTGTCATTTTCATACGCATCCTTCAATCTCGGAATAATGTCCTTGTATACTAAAAGTAATTGTGCTGCTTCTTTGTAATTAGCCTCAACACTTGCATATTTACCGGCGTATGAAACCAGTTCAAAGCTTCCATCGTGGTGTAGTTCTAGTTCGATTTGTTCACTATTTGTATTTAGTGTAAAACGTAGTGATTTCAAATCATCATTGCCGTAAAGAAAAGCAAGTGTCGGGAGTAGTTTCGCCACTCGATCACCTCGGCTCTTGTAGTACTGTGTATCTTCCAATGAGGTTCCCCGATACCCGCTCAATTCCAATATTCTCATAGGTGGATTACTTGGGATCTCGCCTTTCTTCTCAAGGTACAGATAATATAACCAATAAAACATATCTGGATCTATCCTATATTCTGAAGGCAGTCCTACAGATTCCGTTCTTTTGCCTTCTTCCCAATCTATTAATTCTGAAGGCTCCAATAAGTCCCTTTTGGTCCTGTTAACCTGTTGACTTCTTGCGGAACCTTGGACGGCAACATAACACGAACCGCCGTTTTCAAAGAAAATAACATCAGTTTGAGTTATGTTTATCCTTTTCTCCAAGGGTAAAAGTTTTTTCTGTGAATCGGTCCATACTTGCCGCGGGCGTTGAATCTCCACTGAAGCTTGCACAACTTCTTCATTGGTTCCGATACCGGTTTCAAATTTAGTTATCATAGGCTCTTCTTCAAGTGGAATCCATTTTGCAAAAAGTTTCTCGTTTTTCGGCCATTTTGGATCATCGGGAGTATGTTCGAAACATCCTCGTTCCTTTATCCGTTCCACGACCTTTTCAAGATTCATATTTTCTTTTATCTTTATTATCGTATATGTAGGCATAATTACCAAACCTCCCAATCAATCACAATCAATAAATACGGTATGTGTATCCAGCTTTATATCCACAAATAAAGCGATTGCAATTTTAGCTAACAATTTTTTAAGCCAAAATTTAGCAGCTGGCTCAGTTCCAAGTACAAGATTAACAGTTCTTACGTTTCTCATATTTGGGAAAAGATGAAGCGTAAATTCCAAATCAACATGATCGAGTGGATCAAACTGAGGCTGGAAAAAATGAATTTTAGATTGTCCATCATCAATAACCACCATTGAACTTGTTTCATCATGGCTTGTCCCGTCGAACTGATGACCAATCATTCGTTTATTTCCTATTGGGCTTAAGAAAAAACCACCTACCCAACGAAGAAGTTTGATCCACATAAGGTTTTTTATTTTCATATTAATGTCAAGACGAACCTTGTGGGTAATTTCATGATTGTTGGAACGAAAAGTCGAGTGGTTACGTCTATTTTGTACATTGACAAGTTTCGTGCTAATCTCGATTGGACGTTTCCACAAAAACGCTAGTAATGCTATAAGACTACTAACTACAGCTACATCAATAGTTCCTTTGGTCGCATCAGGGATATTCTTAGATAAGGTAGGAAACTTTGATATAATAGCTGACGCAGGCCTAAACCCTACTAGCCAAACAATAGTAAGAATTATGGGCTGAGAAAAAATCTTTATTATGGTCATTGAACAACCCCACCCAAAACCTCATCCAACCAACTCAAATCATCAGACATATCATTTATGTGAATCAATCCCGACTGATATATATTCGCAATAGCCGGTATTTCCTTCCCCATATAGTATAGAGATAAATTAACCACATCGTTATCATATAGCAATTTCAGTAAATGATTACTAACGGCCTGATCGGAATAAAACTCATCAAGTAAATACTGAATATCCTCATCGGGTTGGATCGAAAACTCTAGTTTCCGAATCCGTATATCACTGTTTTCCCTAGAGTGCAGCAACAAATTTTTAAAGGCGCTTGGAGTGAAGAAAAACTGGGTGTAGCCTCGATTTGTCATCCGTTCAGTTACTGACCATAGACTCTTTGAGTCTACAGAATATGGAACTCCTACAAATTTGCTGAAAACAAGACAGTCATCCAACTTAGATTTATCGGATGACTTATTCTGTAAGAACAATTTTAATTGTCGTTCCATATGTGACCCCCTCCTCTAGACAGTCACACAAATTATGTATCAGTACGTTCAATAGCCCACTAAAGATATATTCCGCGCAAGAATACAAATTCCTTTGTTACACCTTTAAAAATGCGAACAGATATACAGTTGGTTCTTTAATAATACAATAGCAATTTTTTACTGTGCAATCATCAAAAAATGTACAAAATGATACAAATAACTTCAAACCATATTGAGAAAAAACTCAGCACTTTCTGATAATCCGTTTTGAAAAATTGCGATATAAGGATGGTAAACCCGGCATTACGCCGGGGTTTTTGTTTTCGCCAACACCACATGTTTCTCAATCGCCTGCTCCACAATTCTCTCAAGCGGCCCGATCAGACCAACCGCCTTCTCCTTCAACGGACCAAGGTTGGCCAATACCTCCTGCACCGCCGCTTGTTTGACACTGGCCGCGACTTCCGGAGTGAATAGACCTTGCGCTTTGAGCCCGGACACAATGCGTTGGTTCGTATCGGCAACAACCATCTCCGCTATCCGCTCCACTGTATCCAAGATATCATTCACCGATGGTTCGGCATCCGGTGGGATGTAGGGCGCGATCTTCTCCTCGATCTTCTTTACTCCACCACGCAAGCCCATTGTCAGTGCAGTTACGGCAATGGAAAGGCCGGCAGTTGCAAGGTAGCCGGCCGCATTGGTGAGGATTTCGTTCATGGTGATTCCCCCTTATGCTTTTTGGTGGTACAGGTTATAGATAGTCTGCGCCAGCATAGCGCGAGTAACAGGCTGATCAGGATTGAAGTTTCCGTTTGCATCTACACCCATGATTCCTTCCCGAATGACATATTCGACTGCTTTAGCGAACCAGGCATCAGCAGGCACATCGGCCGGCAAGTCGTTTAATGCGGCTGCCTTTGGCGATAATGTCGCAGGAGCGATAGAAGTCGCAGACACTGTCGGCAGGATCAGGTTTGACTTGATACCACAGAAATGCTCATCCGTACAATGCTGCATGTCCCACCAGCTCACATGCGTAAACCCTGCTTGTTTGCACAACTGCACGAAACGCGCCATGTCCGCACTTGTGGCCCCATCATATGCTTGGCCAGTCGGCGCGATCGGTTTGCCAAACTTTCGATAGCTGGCAATGGATGCATTGAAAGCTACGGCAACGTCCCAGCCCATTGTGGACCAGTAAATCTGCGGCATCATCACGTCCACGAATGCGGCATACTCGTTGAACGGTACTTCTTTGTGGTAGTCTGCGATCGCGTAGGACGACAGCCCGATTTTCAGATTCGGGAAGAGCGCCCGAACTTTTTGGCCGTACTGAGTCACCAGTGCATTTTTGCCCGTCACATCCTTCTCGGCATCAAGGACGATCCAGTCGGCCCCGGCTTCCACCGCTTGGCGGAGAGCATCGACCTCACCGTCAACATCGGTTAGGTACTGGTACGTCCAGCCACCGACGGTTAAACCTTCTTTCTTAAAGAGCGGGGCCAGGCGCTTGAATTCGGCCATGAAGCGTTGACTGACGGGATCCCCAACGAGGTTCCCGTCGCTGTATTTCAGAATGACGCCTGTTACGCCTAGTTCTTTCAGCTTGGCAATGATGGCATTGGCGTCGCCGCCAAAAACCTCCCAAGGTTGCCAGATAAAAAGATGTGTGCCGTCCCAAATGTTTGCCATACTCATTCACTCCTTTGTTGTTTCATAGCAAACGGCTATCATTTACTCGTACCGTTTACCCCCGTAAATAACAAAGCCCACCGGATGGTGGGTGAAGTGCAGAACAGGATCGCCAGGATTACCGATTGTGTGGTAGGCATGGTTCTTATCAATGTATTCCCCTTGCATTTCAATCGGTTCTCCTTCTTTGAGCCCTTCAATGCGCTCGCTGAGTCCCATTTGGTCTCCGTATCTAACTGCACAGAATGCTTCGTCTTTCCAAACAATACTTGGATCTGCGCCTTCGATGCTAATTAATTCAAGATCTCCAATGAGAAAGTGCATATGACCAACCCCGTGATGGTTCACGTCATCTTCTACCTTCTTGATTACCGCTTTGACGTGAACCTTTGGGCCTCGCAAGGAAATCGGATGGTTATGGTGTTCCATATGTTTGTCTGCCATCGTATGGCCGTGGTGTGGGTGATGTTCAGCTGCTTTTTTCAATTTCCTCTCTCCTTTGTTTTTCAACTAATGTTTGACGAAATAAAAGAGCGCCCCGATAGCCCCTGTTATTAAGGCCCCTATGGCACTCTTAACGATCCAGTTTTTACTCTCTTCTAATTCTTGTACTCTCTGAATGGCAGATTCAGCTAACTGAAGCGCTTTTCGGCTCCGCTCATCGACTTCATCAGCGTCTTTGCCCTTCTCTTCAAGTCTCATCATTCGTTCATCAAGCCTACGCACATCCGCTGCCACCTTCTGTACTGAGTCGTATATTTCTCGTAAAGTGATTGTGACGCCTTGTTCACTCATCAAGATCACCTACTTTCGAGCAAATAAAAAAGTCATCACCGCTATCGATGATGACTTATGGTTCAATACACTTAAATGCAAATATCTAAATGCGAATATCGAGGTTTAATCCTTTACCGGGTTCACTTACCGAAGGTTGTATTTGCTGAGGCTGCGGAAGAACAGCTAATAAATTTTGCATGTTACTAGCTGCTTCATCCATGACTTTTTTCTGTAGCACAATTTGTACTTGTGATTGAATTGCTGTTACATCCATTTTTTTCACCTCCTTTCTCGATTTTTATTCGCTAATTCTGAGTTATTCCCCTTTTTAAATGCACTCCTTATTTTGAAAGATTAGAAGCTACATACCTTTCTAAGTAAAGACGATTTTGCTAAGTCTCCTGGTGTTGGATAAATAATGCCGGGGCAAAGATCTACCCCGGCTTCTCTATACGCATCAGCCCAGAGAGTCGAGCAGATGCGGGTTTTGGTTTCCTTGTACGGCCACACCCGATGAAGTTTGTAACGTGCCCACTCCCATGCAAGGAGAAGGTAATCATACCGAGTACCTACGAAATCCGTCACGTACTCGACGATCTCCTTTATTTGCTCGTTAGTGAGCGAATCACACGTGTAAACATCTGCCCGACCTGCATAATAATCGAGGCCCTGGTATCCGGTTTTCCGAAAACCCTGGGCCTCAATCAGCTCATTTTCTTTTACTAACCCTGCCACATGACAATATGGGCTGTCTGTTACCTCTTCAATGATACGCCCCAACAGATCAGATCCCCCTACAAAAATCAGGTCACCAGGGCGAATAACAAAAGACGTCATTTGTGCTCTCCTTTCGCTTTTTAAATCGGTGTTGATGCTACAGGCGTTGATGCAACGGGAGTAGACGCTACAGGTGTAGGATCATCCCATGTGATTGCATTCACCTGGTCAACGGTTGTACTTTGTAAGACTTGATTCTTCTTGGACCAATATTTCTGGATCTGGCTGTCCTTGAAATTAAATGCGTCCCTGCACAATTGGATGAATTGATCCCGCGTGTGTGTGAGTGGCCCTGCATCGACGGTTTTCCATGTGATCGATGTAATTGTGCTGTCGACGTTCAGTAGCGCCAATGTTCCTGCAAAGTTTCGCTGTGCCTCTTCATCGAAGTCATATTGGTGAGGCGCACCCAACGCTGACGATGTGAAGCCAGCGAGAATCGTTTGATTGCACATCTGATCCAGTTCAGCTATCTTCCGCGCTTTTACATCCTCAAGTAAACTAGCCGCGTAATCTGGCTTTTGGACAAGTTCATCGTTCTGCACCATGTAATACTGCGGATTATTAAACGCATCCACAACCTCCTCCGGCGCGGAGTCTTTAGGTAAAGGCCCCAAGACTCCGCAACCAGACGGTATGTTTGTCCATTCTTCGGCGATACCAAGATAAGGCGCACCGAAGATAGAGCCGTCTGATAGATTGTATAAGAACCAATAATTCATACGTTATCCCTCCTTACGTGCCAATGGCGATCCAATCAAACACAACGGTATTTGCTGTGGTATTTGTATAAACCCCAAACCCCGTGTTGCTTGGTTGCCCGTTCAAAACCGTTTGATATAACCAAGATCCGCTTTCATTGATTAACACAACGATGGGGATAGTTCCCGACGAAAAAGGCGTAGGAAAAGTCACAGATGTATTATTAGAACCCGAAGGAATGCTTGCTCTACCGGATTGAATCTTGTACCCACCGGACAGGACTTGGGCGATATTGTGACCATCAATTTGCGGGGATACTGTTGTTCCATCAATTCCCGTATAAACGATAAACCGAGAGTTTCCAAGCGCATCAACAACGCTCCAACTCGTTCCCTTGCTATTCGGTTTCGCCCGTATGTTCCCGTATGCGTCAGTAAAGATACCGTTAGGAGCAGAAGAAACTAACGTATTCGCTGTTCCCGGCCAATTCCGCATCCCACCCCAATCCGACGCCTGGTACAACGCCTGCACTTGTGCAGGAGTCGGGATGGTGTCGGAAACGATGGGGAAGTCGATGGTGCCGTTAGCCATTAGGCTATTTGGACTATCAGACCTGCACCCAACATAGACCCTTTGAGCGTCCGTAATTTGTATAGTGGAAGCTACGCTGTATTGTTTCAGTGGTCCTCCGTTTATGCCCACCCACAAGTACAAATAACCAGAAACAGGATCATCTAAAACCGCTGCAAAGATTGTATCCCCTGCATTAAATGTAAACGGATCAGAAACTACTTTAATATTGTTTCCTTGGGAATCCGTTTTAGAGAATTTGAAAACGTTCGCGGTATCTCCGCTCGCGGCAAAGTTAACAAAGTGCAAGAGGTACCGAATTCCCGTGACGTTTTTGTCAGTAGCGCTTATAAGGGTAGCATCTGCCATAGCGCCACTTGTATTTGGGTACTCCGGCTTCCACACCAATGCCCCGAACCAACGACTCGGCAACGGCTGACTCAACGTATACCACAACGAATCCGCGTTCCGCGTAGCCGTTTGGGACGTGGAGTCGTTTCTGATATAGGTCGTCGGATAGCCTTTTTGCTCGAATTGGATCGCGTCGAAAACGTAAGTTCCTGCATCCTGTACTGAACATAAGACATTCGCGTTATTCGCGTTTGATGGCGATGTCGCTGTTACTACGCCTCTTACGGGTGTTACTGTATTCCCATTCACGTAGGAGGAAACTGCATTCGACAAGTAGGTAGATCCGTTGAACCAGTCTATTTCGATTAAAGATCCCTTTGATCCGGTATTGGAAGAACTGATAAAACCGGATGCGGTATAGACCGTACTTGCTGATAATCCAGAAACGTTTTTATAACAGCTCCCCACTACTCCTGATAAACCAACGGCAGAGAGGCTATAACTTCCGCTAATCGGATTCTGCGTCAATGCCCAGGCTACACGTGAATCCCCTGCCGTGTTTATATACCATCCATCCGGGAAGGGGGCCATGACCTGAGCGTTTTTGACGACAACGCCAGAATCGCCATAAACGCCAATCATGAAGCCGCCAGTCAGCGATGTATCTGTAACAGTTGCAGTACCAAGTAAAGTTCCTCCCGTACCTACACCGCTATAGATTTTTGCTGTCAGATTCCCGTTTATATCAATAGAGAAAGTAATTGTGTAGGTACTTGAAGCGGCAAGCGAAGCTATATTTACTAAAGACGAGATGGCTGAAGGCGCTCCTCCATTTACTTGCTTAGCGATATAGAAATTTTTAGACGACATCGCTATTTCCGCATAGTATCGGCTCACCGCGCCTGTATTTTGAACTAATTCCAAGTTTAAAAATCCATTCAAAGATGATGGTGTTGTAAAGGTCGCCTGTACTGTTAAGGCTAAATTCTGTCCACCACTACCCGTAAGAGGTTTCCATGCACTATTTCCTGCTGTCATCCAAGAACCATTTGCCCCGCTCGTCGCTCCGCTTGCACTAAATGTAAAGCTCCCCGATTGCAACGTCCAAGGAGCAGGAACGCTTGAACCTGAGTAAGATGTCAATGAATCACTAAACACGACCTGCGTACCCGTGAACGTCTCAAAATCGCTGTTATAGACAAGGTTCGAGCCAGGTTCCTCGATGAACGCCCCTTGCCCGAATCTTCCTTGCTCTGTGCGAAGGACGTTGATTCCAACCGGATCGAGATTCTTCCTCGTCGCGTTGGTTGCGCGAGAGAAGCTTTGTTTGCCTGTTTCGAGCAGGTTGCGGAAACCGCGCATAGGGTTTAGCGCATCGGATATCACGCCAGCGAATGTTGCATTCCCTTGGCCGTCGTCTATTACATTTTTGAATGTCGATACCTTATGCGATCCATCGACGGCCACCGAGAAGTCTTTGTTACCGTTCTTTCCGAAAACGGACCAAGTGGTGCCTACGGTGACTGCCCCCGGATTGATCGGTAGCAAGTTTCCGTATTGGTCCATCCCCATGCCTAATGGATTCGGTGGTGCAAGATAAACCGGTGCATTCGGGTTGCTGATACTGTTTGTACCGCCTAGGATTAACTGCCCGCTTATTTGTATACTCCCGCTCTGATCCACAGTGAGAACGGAAGACGCCGACTCGTTGATAAAGTTCAGCTTCCCGTTTTGATCGACCTGCAGGAAACTGGTCTTCTCTACATGAGTCGATCCATTCCAGAAGCTGCGCGTGAAGCCCATCTCATACGAAGGGTAGTTCTGCTGCGAGGTCGCTTGCCCCGTAGCTGCGAGCGTTTGATTTGCTGCGAATGTGTTCGCCTGGTTGACCCCCGCAACGCCCGAATACTGAATCTGTGAACCGGACACGTTCAATGGAACGAGTGAGCGGCGATCGATGATGTTCGCTGCTGTGATCTGCGTTGCATTGGCAGGAACGTTGATCGCGTACAGCTTGATATATCCTGGATCGGCCCCCGGTTCGATTGGGGAAGCTGCCGCAACCCCTTTCTTGACCACGAGCGAATACGTTTGATTGATGTCGTCATGGCCGATCTGAATGATATCGATACGTGGATACGTTGAATCGGCAGCTGGTACCGTCAAGGTTACGGGATTGCTGTCATTCGCGATCCGATATCCATCCACCCATGCGCGTCCTTGCCCGATGTTCACCGTCATGTTGGGTGTTGCAGGAAAAGTTAACGGAAAGTCCGTAAGTGCAACGACACCGTTTCCGAAGAAGTCCAGATCCCGGTTCATGAAGTCCTGGCGGTGATACTTGATGTTGTCGTAAAACGTAATGGAAAGCGTCAACTGTTACACACCTCCTTGATGCACAAAAATAGCGGTTGATCGGGCGGGTTTCGCCTGATTCACCGCTGCTTCAAGATCTGCTCGTTTGTATGGAACGTTGTTCGGATTTTGCACTTGTATTTGAAAAGTAAATGGATCTTCGTCACTGAATACGAATTGCCCCATAGGAGAAACGCCCATCGTAAATCCATCCGGCCCATATTCGATGATAATCGGGGGTACACCCGTGAAGTTTTGTACAATCGTCGAAATGGCTTGTACTGTTGGACCATTCGTGTATATCGGTAACACGGCCAGAATCCTTGCCCGGTAGGCATCATCTGACTCTCCATATCTTCGGGGTACTCCCCAGTCCTTCCCGTGTTTGTCCAAAGCGTCGCCAGTGGCTGTAGATACGGCGAATTGAGAAGCCAGATTGGTTTGCGCCGGGTCCACCGCGTCCAGTTGCGCCCCCACAGCCCCGAATAGCTGCCCGAGAATGGAGTTGGGGTCTTTGGTGAAGATGTTCGATAACCGGTTCAGTAAATTAAGCGCTTGTCCCACAGTAAATCACCTCAGTAAGAAGCGTTGACTGTCACCGTTCCCGCCTGCGGGAGTTGAAACGGGTTGAATGTGATGTCCGGTTGAGGTGTAGCTGGCTGCAAGATGTTCACCACGCCAGGTACCGAAAGAGCAACCGCGTTCACCTGTGCCTGGTACAGAGCCCCGAGAGAACCTCCTCCGATCCCCAGCCCGTTGATGTAATTGGTGATTGCCTGCTGCACTTGGTTTGCGGTCTGCGTCAGGTCGTACCCCTGTGCTACTTTGATGTTAATCGTCTGGTTGATCGTATAAGGGGTTGGCGAGAACACTTTCGCGTCGTCCGTAATGATCCGGCCGGCGTCGATCGTCGATTGCACTTGTCCGATGAGCGCTGGAGAAGGCAACGTGTTCCCTATACCCACGATATAAATGTCCACTGTTCCGGGGCCTCGCCCCTGGGGAACGACCTTGACCGATTGCACCCCAACGACACTTAATGCCGTTTGTTGATACCACGTCAAGGTTCCCTGCGCCTTACTGGCCAGCGCCGCCAACAGCCGCTGACGGTAAGCGTCATCAGTCTCTGTGTCGGTCCCGTATGTCCCGTTGGCCAAAGACTGCAACTGGACTCCGTCAATCCCAGGCACCGCAGAACCGACGAGCAAAGGTGTGTTGGGAGCAATGTTACCGATGCTTCCAGGCGTCTGACAGGTGGCCGATACTGTTACGCTCAGGGTACCGACCGGAAGATACGTATTCGTGTCAGTCGCGAACGTGATCGGAGGCTGATTCGGACCCGGAATCGTGGTGATGATTGTTCCCTGCGGAATCGTGATTTGCTGACTCGACGCCTGGTTCTTAATAAAAGTAAAGTACCACCTCGCAGGCGTTGCCTGTTTCCGTGGTACTCCGACATCGGCTCCTTTGGCATCAAGACCTGCCCCGGAGGCCGTTGAAATGTTTGCTTGATTCTGTGCGTTTTGGATCGCGTAATAGATCTGGTCAATGACGGAAGCGATTGCCGACAGAATTTGCCCTACTATCGACGTCGGGGTGAAATCGGTCAGCTTGCTTCCCGCATTCTGTAACCACTGGATCATCGACGCCAGAATCTGTTGAAACGTCGGCATTCATTCACCTCCCTACCCTATTTGCACGGGAATCTGCACTACCCCGATCGTGTCCACTACAGCGACAACCGTCAGAACGAGCATATCCTTATATGAGTCGTCGATGAGTACATCCAAGACTTCCAAGATGCGCTGATCGGCCGATACTTTTTCCATAACGATATTCTTGATCTCTTTTTTCAACGATTCCGTGATTGGTGCATCCACGTACTGCGCGAGTAACGTACCGACATTCGTTCCCCAGAGATAGGTGTAAGGGAGCGTCGTCAGGTTTACACGGACAGTCTGCGCCACATTTTCTTCATGAGTCACAGCATCCAGTGAACCGGACATGGTAAGCACCAGATCCCCGTTTGAATCCAACCGTAGATCGGTCCCCAATGGGTCATTTGCAGGTAAAGGATAAGACATGTTCGATCACCAACTTTGCGAGGAGTTTTTCCCGGAGATGCTTACAGCTCCCGTTTTGTCAATCGTAAGAGAACCCCCGTTGGCTCCAGAAAGAACTACGGAACCGTCCGGATTGAAAATAATAGAGCTGCCTGACTGATGAACCAGCCCTGCAGCTCCATATGGTACACTTGGCATTTTCACGTTGTCGTTAAATACCGAGCCAATCACGACTCCGTTTTTGATGTCCCCTAGATCGAAGATCACCTTCACCGGAGTTCCTTCAGCTGGCGGTGGAAAAACGAATCCAAATCCGTTACCCACATAAGGCGTGGCCACCTTGAGCCACCCCGATTCAATCCCGTACGGTTCAAGCATCACCTTGACCTTGTACGGAGGGTTGGGATCCACGGATGTAACGATTCCCTCCAGTACGAACATCTTGTTGTTGATCATCTCTCGTGCAACGAACTTGACCTGTTCGATCCAGTTCGTAGATGGACTGTACATTCGATCACATCCCTCCCGTCTGCTCATCCGGCAACAACAGATTTGAGAATGTAATTTCACACCGGTAGCCGTTTTTGTAATCAAACTTATGGCTGGCCTTTCTCACGAAATAGGTCTCCGACAATCCCAACCCCACCCCGTACAGCGCAATCCTTCGATCCACCGTCAATTGCTCATTTCCGGCCACATTCATTGTTCCGGTGACTTCGAGCTTCGACAGTTGATCCAATATCGACTGTGCTTTCTTTTGCGCTTGATCTTGCGTAAGCCCCGGATAAAAATAACGCTCATGGTACGTGTTTTGGGCCATAGCGTAGTTTCTGGCGGTTTTCGCTAAAATGTGCTTACCGGTTTTCTGGTCGTATGAATGAACTTCTACCTCGATGTTTTTCGCCGCGTGCGGCGACCGCGAGAGGGTGAAGCTCTCTATGTTTTGCCCCCATGTGTAGTTAAGCGGGGGCGCATTGGTGATGTTCCCGATGACCTGATCAAAAGGCCCAAAGAAAAGGGTGTTATCCTTGACTCGCAACGCATATCCTTCTTGCTCAGCGAGAAACGTGAGCAGATCCCATTCAGAGACATCTTTGTTCATCTCCACATGATCGCCGTTGTAATACTTACCGGTGAGAGTATAGGTCGGCGTTACACTTGCCTGTAAGCCCCGACGCGCCGCTAACATCTGTGCAATCGCCGATGACGTCATGTTCTGATACTTTTCGGTTGTTTTGTTATCCAGAAACGGCGCTATCATATTGCGGCCTGTCAGCGTGACAATCTCCCCCGAAGCATCCGCTCGAATCTCTGCAGTATCCATATACCCGTACATGATGCGCGTCAGGTCTGACTCTTGAAACTGCTGCGGGTTTTGCGGGTATCCGACAAAGATCTCCACCAGCACATCACTTTTCGTAAACAGGTATGTGGTGTACTCCGGTGTGTTGACCAAGTATCCTTGCTGTTGGTTTCGGGTGATACGGAAAGGAAGTTCGAGCGTAAAATCATCGGCCTCGTGAGTCGAGTTGAGGTTCACTTCCCAGGAGTTGAACCAGGTTCGATAACCGTCGATGCGTACAATGGAGCGGGGCTTAGAAACCCCGCGCAAATTCCCATGAAACGGAACTTCAATCATGGAATCACCAGCTTTTGCCCGACGATAATCACATCGGGGTTTTCAATTTTATTGGCATCCGCAATCTTCCGGTATTGCGATCCATCACCGTAATACTGTAGAGCAATCTTCCAGAGCGTATCCCCGAACACCACTGTGTGCGTCCTCTGAGGGGCCGGAGCATCCGACGATGAAGGGCTGGTAGTCGGACTGGTAGACGTCGAATCCGGGAACAGGATGGACGTCTTCGGCGCTAACTCCAACTCGATGGAATACGGAATCTCATAGAGCGATCGATAAACCCATTCGAACTTCTTGATGACCACATAACGAGTGGAGAGGGTACCGATTTGCAACGGATACACCTCTCCACTTCTGTACATCTTATCGAGTTGTCTCACCTTATCGAGGGCATTGGTATAGTTGAAGACGCCGCTAAAGGAAATGTTTCGATCCTGTGCACCGAACGCCTGCACTTCTTTTGCGCCGCCCGGGTACTGGATCACCGCCAGCATTTGCTCGCCGCCCAGCGGGATCTCTTCGGGAAGGTCGTCAGGTTCAAAGATGAAGTTACCCAACTGGAGTGTATCCATCTTCTCACCTCGCCTTTAGTAAACGGAACCGATATTTACACGCATACCTGTGTTCATAACCATGCCACGAGAGACTTTCCCCAGTTTTTTGATGACTAGATCTGCAATGGCTTCCTCGTCATGGTGACGTTGGGCGTGGATGTGAATCGTCACATTGGCTGGCGTAAATCCTCCGGCCAATGAAACAGATTGATTTCCATTGAAACCCGATGTCACTTGGCCAGCTAGCGTCAGCGACGCATTCCTGACCATACGTGTTTGATCCATCATCCCAACGGCAAGACCTTGAGCAATGAATCGACCATGTTCCATCATGACTCTTGAGGGAGAATGAATGCCCAATGCTTTAGCAATTGGTGCTGGAACAACTTCCTTGATCCATCCCAAAACGTTTGACTTCAACCAACCACTTAAAGATTTAATTCCTTCCCAGATTCCATGGACTATGTTCGTTCCAATTTCTTTCATCTTACCTGGAAGAGATTTAAACCACTCAACCATGTCTTGAAACTTTTGCTTGATCCATTCAACGACGTTATGAGTATGTTCTCGAATATGTCCCCAGTCTCTCTTCCAGGCAGCAACAAGTAAAGCTACAATCGCAATAACTCCCATGATGATCCATCCGATCGGTCCCATGGCAATCAACCATTGAGCAGCCATACGAACCGCCCAAGCACTTGCTTGAATTAAGATCTTAGTCATCCCTAATCCTAAGCGACCAAGAAACAACAAAACTCTTCCCCCAGCTTGCATGGCTTGGGCACCGAATTTTAAGAATGCGGAGCCAGCTCTGGATAGCAGCCCTGGTAATTTAGAGATTCCTTGTAACGCCGCCCGGCTAATCAGTTTACCTGCGGCCATCACACCTTTACCAGCTGCAGCAAAAGGAGCTGCAAGCCCCATTCCCATGCCTTTAACAACTAACCCTGTTGCCCGTGCAACCTTGGGCACTGCTCGGACGCCTGCAACGGTACCTTTACGTAGACCCGTTCCAAGGGAACGAGCAATCTTAGCCCCTCGCCCACCAAATCTAGTAAGTAGAGAAAATCCTTTTTTTACACCAAGCATTTGAAGTGATTTCCCTAACATACCAACTATTCCGGCTACCGATATCAAGGCACCACCAAACGTTAAAACACTGCCAGCTAAAAGACCAAAAAACTTCGTTGCTTTAGGGTGGTCATTTAGGAAGATCATAAATTTACCCAAAAGTTCGTTGGCCTTAACGAGTGCTGGAACTAGCGCTTCCATGATAGGTTTTCCAAGCTGTAAGCCAATTGTTTCAAGGTTACCTCCAAGGATATGTGATTGCCCCTTAAAAGTACTTCGAATGATGTCAATCTGCTGATGTAAGCTCTTCTGAATTTCCATTTGTTTTTGGAGTCTATCAAAATTTTCTTTGTGTGAAGAGATAATGGCAAAATCCTGTCCCTGCTCCCCAGCAATCTTATTCCAAAGAGCTGCCCATTGAAGTTCTCCACCCGAAAGTTCATGACCCGTCATTAACTTGGCGCGTTCCTGAATGGCATCAAGTTCATCTTTTGAGAGTTGTGAGGCATAATCCACAGATGAACCTTTCTTTATAAATGCGTCATGTTTTTCAGAAAGGATTTTCACAATATCTGCGTAACTTTTAATATGGTCTTTATCTTTGATCAAGGCTGCCTCATCGAAGGAAACAATTTCGTTCGTTGGTATGACCTCTGTTATTTGATGTTTGTTTTTTCCTTTTCCTACTGTTTTCGTTCTTGTCTTTGTCGCGTAGTGAATTCCGCTGATTAATCCGGCATCCACCATTGCCTCCAGCTGTTTTTGTCCACCTTTAGTACCCAGATATTTGAAGGGATTGATACGTTCCGCAAAATCTTTAATATGTGTACCAGCCATACTTCCCTCAACCCCCGCACGGGCTTCCATTGCGGTAGCTAAGAGATTATCCTGCTCGTTCCAACCAAGGTTTTTTACAACAGGCATGGAATACTTAAATGCTTCACCTATTGATTCAGAAGTAGCGTGCGTAACACTAATAACTCTGTACATTTGATCGGCGAATTGTTGCATCCGCTTTATATCGTCACTAATACCAGCATCATCAACCATCCGTGCAAAGTTATAAGCCGTTGCTGAAGCAGACGGCGATTTACCCATTCCAACCTCAATTTCTCCCAGATAGGTTGCTTCAGGTACTATGTTTTTTAGTTTTTCGAGCGAAATTCCCGCGTGAGCTAATTCTAGGTTGATATCATAGATATCGGACTTAGAGAACAGTGTTTTTTGCGATAAGTCTTGGGCTAACTGGTCAATCTCTTTAAGTTTTTCGCTCGTTTGGTCGAGTCCATACACTCCACCAAGTTCGACCTGTTTCATCTGAAGATCGCCAGCGGACTTAGCCATATTCAAAAGCCCTTTATCGATACCAACACCGACAGCGGTAATAGCGACTCCGGTAAGAGCAACTTTTTTAAACTTCTCGTATGCGGCTGTAAGCTTTCCGATCTTCTTTTCTTGTTCTGCAAGTTTGTCAAATCCTTGGACAACTTTGTTAATAAATTCCTCAGACTGCCCCGCAGATCGAAGATCTTTCACTAATTTTTCAATCTCTTTTCTCTGGCCTAATTGCTTAAGGGATTCATTAACTGTTTCTATTTCTTTTTTCGAGCTGCCCATAAGCTTCATAGCCTTATTCAGCTCGTTTATGCTTTTCTGAGAATAGGCCATTGATTCTTGAGCTTTTTTCATAGGCCCAGAAAAATTATCAATGGCTTGGATTACAACCGATAGTTCAAAGGCTTTTTCCAAAAAACTCACCTGTTTCCCTCCCTTTCCGCTCCTGCCTACAACAAAACCACTCTCATTCGAGAGTGGTTCACGTTCTAAGCAGGATCGTTTTACTTGAGCCCTGCCTCCTTTTTCGCTCTTTCCTCCGCTTCTTTAAACAGTTCCAATGCGGCGATTCGCATGGCTTCCGTCCAGTTCTTGGACTCTTCAAATGAGATCCCATAGCTGGCAAGAGAAAGGCACTGTTTAAAGGCCGGTGAAGACTTGAGGGCGTTAACTCGTGCTCTTAGTCGTTTCCCTGAGCATCATCCCCGTTTAGTTTGTTATAAAGAGCTCTTATTTTGTTCCAATCCTTGGCTTTAAATCCTGCTAGAAAATCACGGACAGACTCATAACCACGCAAGTTTTGGACCGGTTGTCCGTCAATCTTTGTAATCGTCCGTGCAATTAAGCAGGTTTGGAAAATCACCCCTCCAGCTCCATTCGCCTCAAATACATCCCCCAACTGGCCTGCCACGATCATTTCATCACTACCGACTGCTTCCCGCATTTCAACAATCCGGCCATCACTCAGCCTCACTTGATTTTCTGCTAACGGTTGTTGTTCCGGTTGTGCGGGTGCCGGTTCATGCATGACTTGGTTTTCAACAACTCCCTGCGGTTGTGCTTGGTACATGCCCATGATTTGATCCATAATTCATCCCTCCAAAAAATAATCGTGTTTTATCCTCGAATTCGTTTTGTACAAGCGCCTTTAAATTCTTCCTTGATCTCATCTTCCGCGTTGGATGCATCCCCTTTGTAGCCGTAGAGCACGGTATCCGGATAGATCCATACCTCGTTATTTCCGTCAAAGTGTTTGATGGTTTCCACTACCCGTACACGGGGAGCCGCCTGTCCAGCCAGAAGCATCTGATCAAGTGTGTCAAAGAAGTTTGCGATCTGGTCATCGATTTTCCCTGTTTTGAAATCCATCTCCCAACCTTTATAAATGACCTGATGATGCTCACCGACTTCTCCGAGTGGGTGCCAGGTCTTAATCTCGTGTTTTTGGTTTTTCGAAAAACTATCCACTTCAATCGACAGCACTCCATTGGGTGTATAGAGTTCAATCGTCGCTGAAGAACCAAGAATCCGATCCTTCGCCATATATCACCACCTCCTATTACTGCCCCTGATGAGTCGATGTAATGACGACACCTGCACCGATTTGTGTACGGAAGATCATGAAACGGTTCATGTTCAACAGCTTGACGGCATAATCGCAGATCAGGCGATTTTGTCCCGTACTGGACGGCGGGTTATTCGTGTTGTCGCAGGTAATCTTATAATCGGCGATCATCTGGTCCGATGGAGACGCCGGGTTTTTCATTGGATAAAGGATGTTGTCTACCGATTGATACACCTGACGCATCAAGTCAGGGGTGATCGGCTGATCTACAAATTGCCCACCAATCGTGTAAACCAGTTGATCGATATAGTCCTTCATACGACGGACATAGATTTGTTGCGGATCTCCCGCTGTCTGCGAAGCTGTGAATCCTCCTCTCACCCCCAAAGGTCCTGCAGGTGTAGGAACGCCTACAGCGTTCACACGAGCCTGTGCCATCGTCGCAAGATCACTGGGACCGATGTTCATATTCGGATCGACCCCGAGGGTACCGAAGATCGGCTTATTACCAGGACTCAAATGCGGACTCAGTTGTGCGAGTAATCCCGCGAAGAAACCGAGCGGGCTCACCACTTGATTCGAATTGGTGACCGGATCATAGATTTGCTGCCACAAGTAACACGGGAATACGCGGTCGGTATCAAACTGAGACATGAGTGAAGCCAAATTTGCGACCGGCGTTCCCTTCGGGAAGGTAATGACAGCATCCCTGGGCAAGCCCCCGTTTTGTGTGATGGACTGCGCATTTTGCGCGAGCGCCTGGTTAACCGAGGGATCACTTTGTTCCGCACAGAGCACCAGGTTTACCGGCGCGTTATCCAGCGCATACAGCCCCGTTTTTACTCCATTCATATTGGACCCGATGTAGTCAGCCGGTGAGGCGTCCGCTCCATCGGTCCCCCCTGTAAAGGCGTACGTGCCGTTCGCTGGCGCATTGATATTCGGCGTTGACGGGAAAGTAGCCGTAGCCAGCTGGGATTGACCGTTCGGCCCAAATATTGTTGATACTAACACAGCCCCGGCGATCGGCGTTGCAGGCTGAGCAATCACGAGGTTATCCCATGTCTCTGACTCAGACCCATATTGCAAACTGATCTTGAATGTTCCGGGTTTCGTACCGTTCGAAACCGTAGCAGTCAATGCGTCCCCCCATGAGCCGGGTGTTGCCGCTTGAAGAATCATTACCAGGTTATTGTTCGAATCGTACAAATACACCTTTGCATAGGTCGCCGGATTGGTTGATGACGAAATACGTACCACGTAGACATTGGTGTTTCCTTGTTTGAAGATTCCTCGTGCCGTGATCGGGCCAGTAAGACTAAAGTTCTGGTCTACTTCCCCGAACTTTTTCACGAGATCCGGATATGATGTCACCAGCGTTGGCGTGTTTAACGGACCGCGTGAAAAGGTTCCCACCAGACCAATATTGCCTGTGGGAACATTTGAAGGCCCTTGTTGCACAGGAACTTCCATAAAATACTGATCATCGACCGTCAAATTGTTCAAGTTATTGACGAACTGCATGTTTCACTCCCCTTTCTTCAGGTCTGATTGTTCATCACGACGGTTTTCGCAATGTAAGCCGTCGAAGCATCCAGTACTCGTGCAGTCACTTCAAAGTTCATGTCCCGCTGATAATACCTCGTTTCTCCAGGGGGATTATGTTGCCCCCGGTATTTAAACACCGCCGTCTCGACTCCGGGGATTCCTATCTGTAGCTGCGGATTCGAGACTAGGTATTGTTGTATCATCCAACCGAGGTTTGACCGATCTTCTTGCGTGTACGCGAAGAGAGACAACTGAAGCAAATAGAAAATTCTCAATTTCTCTTTGTACACCGTAGCGGTTTGGCCATCAGAATTAGGAACCGTAGCATGAATGCTCTCTCGACTAGCCAGATGCTTGCCGCTATCATTCACTTGAACAATAAAAAGAGACGGTAAGTTACCGTCTACTGTGAAAAACTTTGTATCTGGCCAGCCGAGAATGACGTTTTTAAGCCCCATCGGAAGGAAAACATCTTGCAACGCCTTTGTAATGGATTGCAGCGGATCGATCTGAACGTTCATGACCTTACAAGCTCCTCAACATGGTTTTCGCCAAGGCCCCCTTGAACTGTTCCTTGATGAACTCCTGCTCCTGGTACAAGGCCGGGCGTAGAAAAGGACGAGGCGGAATATGTCGTGTACCGAATTCCTGCCATTCCCCGACGGGGTTATTGGTTCCTACGTATCCGACGAGTCCCTTCACTTGTGCCTGTATCGAATTACGTAAAATCGTAGGATAGACGCTGTTTTTTCGTTTCCCCGCGTAATGTCCGATCAACGGATCATCTCCCGGTGCTCCCGCTCGCAATTTCTGCCTGATCGTTTGTTGCGAGAGAACCGCCCACGCCGGGAAAGGACCGACCGCAGGCTGATACTGCCCAAACTTACTTACAGCTGTTTGCTGCACCTTTTCAACGCTCTTTTGAAGAGCTCCCCGGACTTCCTCCTTCATGACGGAGGTAGCCTTGTTAAGCTTCAGGATAAGCGCATCCAACGAATTGATTTTCTCCGCCAACTAATCCACCTCCCGGGTCGCATGGACAAAATCCACCACATCCACACCCACAAAAGGAACAGGCTGCAGGTACTCCACTTTGTACGTGTGACCGTTGAACACGATCTCATCCCCCAAGAGAAAGGTTCCTGCATTAGTGATGAGCTTCAGTACCTCTTTCGGCTTGCCCCCAGCAATCGTTGCCATGAGGTCGATCTTCTGGGATTCAATGATGACGTTAGCGGTGAACGTCTCTGTCGTTGCATTCATTGGGGTCCCGAACACGTTACGGATAGGTGTCGCTGCCTGCACTATCCTCTTGACCGTTACCGTAACGCCAAATTGCCCGGATAAAGAAGCGACCTGATTGACGATGCTTTGCGCGCGCGGATCCATCAGCCCATCACCCCGAACGGACGGAATCGTACGAACTGTTCAAAACGTTCCCAGTAGGCTTTTGCCTGTTCCTGAAGGCGTTTGGCCACTTCCGAATCATCGATCATGAGTCCTTGCCCGATCTTATACTTTTGCATCTTCATCCCGCGATCCACAGCCAGCGTATCCAATACTCGGCTGGCAGCGGCCAACACCACATAATCGAAATCGGCCGACGGGATGGAAGAACCGTTTTGATCCACCGTGTGCGCCGCGAAGTACGCAAAATTGATCGTTGCCGTGGCTTGCGGAGTTGGACTTACGAGTACAAATTGATCGGAATCGTACCAGTCAAACGTCAGATCTTTTAGCGGGATCGACGGATTCAAGGACGGCAAAACGAAACTGGCGAATTGAGACAAGTCCACGTCCGAATCAAGTCCTATCGCCTGATGAAACGATGCAAGATCCACCGTCATCCAATCTGCTGGCAATGGATACTGGGACTGCCCCGGCTGCAGGGTGAGCGTGTACGGCTTCCTGCGCCCCCGATACTTGGAGTACGCAAGAACCGCGGATTGAGTGAAAGCATCGATCTCCCAGTCCTGAAAGATAAACTGAGACGGGTTAGGCGTTGCGCCCAGCCCGGCCGTATCCCGGATCATGGTCCGAACCGAAAGACGATAATCTGCAATCGTCGCCATGCTTATTCACCGTCTTTCACGGTTTTTCGTGTGCGCCTGGAGCGTTTTTCATTCGCGGTTTCGTCATTTGTAGCATCTTCTTCCTGGCTGTCTGAATCCTCTTCCGTCCCCTCATTCTCTACGTGTGCATACCCTTCATACCACTCGTAGGGTCCCACCCATTTACCTGTAACCGGGTGAAAGAAAGGTTCAGGACCATTCATGAGTAGTTCCGTTTCAACCGACTTTGTGATTGGCTGCATCTGTGACTGTTTCCAAAGATCGATCACGGAATCAACCCCCTTTCAAGTTGTTAGGCTCCCCAGTAGTGGGGAGCCCTTCACTGTGATTAGGCAGTGATTTTGATGGAACGGAGTTTGGGGTTGAGGATATTTCCGTTTGCATCCGTGACTTGCGGTGTCGCGATACAGCTATTTTCACGGCCATAGTACAGCTTCGCGTCGATGATTTGGCCGTTTGCATCATATTTCGGATATGGACCTTCGATTTGATATCCAGTTTCGATTGCGTAACGCGTTGCACCTTTTTGTGTCAGAAGGATTCGTCCATCACCAGCCGGCCATGGCGCATTGATTCGTGCCAGATCGACACCGGAACGTTGACCGAAGAATGTGGACTCAGCCAACCCGGACAGTTTACCGATATCCGGGTTATTGAGTTTGTACCACATGGAAGCATTTTCGATGAATGCCGCCACGTTGTAACTCATAATCCCCAAATTCGGACGTTGGAAACGGGGAGCGCTGGCCATGAGTGCCACTTCTTTTGTGATCAGCTGCAGCAGGCTGTTATAGTAATCTTCCGGTCGGCCATTCCAGTTGTTTGGAATCGAAGAGGACCAACGATCATAGTTGGTTACGGCACTGTAAGATGCAATCGGCAGAACGGGTGTCGTTGCATTCGGATTGATACCAAGCCCACCGATGAAATAGAAAATACCGTTTTCGTAATCGACCGCGAATTGTCCGCCTTGTACGTTACCGTTGGCATCAAGATATCCTTGTTGCAAAGTTGTACCGCCAACCGTAACCGTTAACGGGTTAATGACAGTGGTTTGTACTTGTCCGTTCGGCAATTCCTGTTTCTTGGTACGCGGACGGACGATCGGATTCGATCCAGCGGTTGCCACTGCGGTTCCGCCAACCGTTGCGCTCGCTTTATAGGCAACGTTGGTTCCGTTGCTTACAGCTTGCGCCGATAATTGCTCGTTGGTTACAACCTTTGGCTGATATTCGTCGGCTGCCATAATCATTTCAAGATAGATCGCATTATCGATCTTCCGTCTCTTATCGAAACCGATGTGATAGATTGCGCGGCTGATCGCATCATATTTCGCCGGACCCGATTGCAGTGTACGAATAACGTCCGTCGTCAAGCTGATGGCATTTCGACGCCATTGGGGTGTAAACGTGAGCCAGGACAAGTTAATTACCGATTCAGGGATTCCCTGGCTTTCTCCCACGAGTAAATCAGGAGATCCAGTCGTCGGGTCGATGGTCGCCGCGCTGCTAAACGTTTCAACCGGCCAACGAACTTCAGAACCTTCAAAGGTTTCCGTTGCGACGAATTGCAAGGACTCCACATCCTGGAATGCCTGGATCAGAAGCGCTTGTTGAATCGTCGGCTGGTTCAGCAATTGTTGGGTGGTCACAGAGACGCTGTCAGTGTTCACCACAGCACTGTCCATGAAAGCCGCAGAATCCTTGAACGCTTCATACCCCAATTTCTTCTCCATATGATCGATCATTTTTTGAATCAAAGGCTGATTCACTTTTCGGATGCTAAGATCAATGTGATGCCCTTGCTCTTGGGCCAAACGGTCAAAGCTGTCGAGCAAGGCTTTGACTGTACCTTCCCACGGCTTCGGCTCATGGGTAACCTCTACGCGCACCTGACCACCTTCCCCTGTCTTTGTTCCATCAAAGCCGATGGAATCCAGTTTGAGTTTCGATGCGGCTTTTGAATAAATGTTCAATACACTGTCAATGATCACGCCCGCTGCCTCTTTGTTCTCAGCATCTTTTACGGAGTCGGCGATCACATCCAGCACTTCATCGACCACTTTCCCTTTGAGAGATGCCAGTTTTTCATCCACGAAAGCCTTTGCTTCCGCTTTGGCCTGTTCCTTGGCCTTTGCTTCTTCCTCTGCCTGACGTTGTGCTTCGAAAGCATCCAACGCTGGCTTCGCAACTGCTTGTGCTTCCGCTTGTACAAGTTCTTTGAACTCCTTGCTGTCTTTCATAGCTTGTAAGATAGCCTGAATATCCATATGTTCATCCTCTCCTTCTACTTGATCTGTCATCGACTTGTTCCAGTCGGACGTATCCACGCCCATTTGCTTAGCGGCCGAAAGGATCCGCTTGCGTGCTTCCTTGCGTTCTTCCTCAGTGAGACCTTTTGTACGGTCCACCATGTCCCAGGCGAGCTTTACGTGTTCCTTGTCATGAATTGGTAGCTTACGTTTACCGGGAACGGCAAAGTCGCTGTCCTTAAGCTTTTTCCTCTGTGCGGCACTTAACGAATCGGTGAACCCCTCTTCCGGCTCTTTAGGCAAGTTCATCTTAAACTGCCGGGCCAAGGAGTACCCGTCCCAATCAGGATCGTTCGGGAGTTTACGTAAAGATTGCGTGGCCTGCTGAACGATCGACTTGGATTCCTCCGGGATGTACACCTCTTTGCAAGAGGGACAGAAGTAAAAGTCCAAATCACCGTCTCCGTCTGGATCCTGCGCGGTCATTTCGCCGTTGCAATCCGGACAGGCCGGTGCGGTGATCTGAACCCCATCGTTCAGCACCTCTGCCACTTGGCTATCGGTTAAGACCTGCACCACCTCGCAACCAGGTGTGGCCGGATTCATGACGACATCATAGGAGTGAATGTCCAGCCGCGTGGCCACATCCACCATGACACCGTTAATCTGTTTGCGAACACTGTCACCGAGCGCGCGCATGGAGATACCGACCGGAACCCCCGCATCAATCAATGCTTTCAGATCGCGACCCTTTGCCGTGTCCAATACTTCAGCATCAACGTAAACATTTCCAGAATCATCAATGACCTGGTTAAAAATCTTGATCACCGAATTTTCAAGGCGTGTATCGAATACAATCTGTCCATCCTTGCCAATAAAATGCTTTGGATGAGGTGACTCTCCAATCATTCGGTTTTGCTTGATCCGATCGTCGGACCGTTGAATCGCATCGTTTAAAACCGCATACGGATACAAGCGACGGTTTGAATTGATTACATTCGCTTGCGTTGCTTTAAAACGGACACGCAGTTTATCTTTACTGGATGAATCTAAAACAGTGGGTTGAGCCACTAACATGTCCGTGAACAACTGACTTGGCAAAGTCTTTCTCCCCTTTCGTAAGCAAAATAAAAAGCCGTCTCTAAAAAACGGCCACGGTTGTACAACGGCATCGCGGATGACGCGGAAGCGACGGTGCATCATGAATATTGAATTCCTTCTCGTGATCTTCTTTGCACGTGGGGCAAGTACGTTTATCAATGACCGCGAGATACCTCACTTTGGACACCCCTGCTTCGATATATCCTCCAAGTTTCGCGCGGTTGAACGCCCAGGATATTTCTGTTCGAGCAATCATTTCTGCGCGCCAATCCGGGATATCCAGCACACTCTGGATACGCTCAATCCACTGATTGACAGTCTCCCCGTTTTCGTATGCTTTGGCCAGTTGCCTTCGAAGCAGATTGCGCGTCGTTTCCTCGATCCCGTTGATCCGATATCCCGCGAAGCGTTCCAGATCCTCTTTCACCCCAGAGTGAACGAAGTCAAACGAGATAGAAACCCCAACATTTTCGTCCTCTACTTCCTCAGCAATCTTGTTGAACGCCAATTTCCCGGAAGCGGCATAGGCGGATAACAATGTGATCTTCAAGGAATCCTCATGTTCTTGCCAAGCCTGGTCAAATTCTTCGATCACCTGTTGCTCCACCACGTCGCTCAGTTCAAACTCGTCTTCGGCATCGTTGATCATCTGGCACTGGAAGCAACCACATCCCCCATGAGGATCGAGCCAAGCTAGATCCCGTTCGGACAGTTTGCAGGTGACAGTGCTGTCTTTGATGGCCAGGCTCAGCTTCTGCAGCTTCTTAATCCTCGCCTCGATTCCGTTCTTCTTCATGGTCCGAAAGACACGTCGAAAATAAGAACGGACTTCATCGGCGAGCCACTTTTCCAGCTCGATAACCTTCTTGTCTCCGTGAAGAGGGTTGTAAGTCTTACTGTCCGTTGTCGGCTTACCTGATGCTTGAGTTGTATACCGGTCTGTCGGTGACGTCGAGGGTTTCATAGGATTTAGCGCACCGGCTTCTGTCTGTTGTTCTGTGCGATCCTCAGCCATCTCTTGTTTGATCTTTTCGATTTCCGCTTTTACTGACTCCTGGCTATCTAAACCAAAGTCACGCGCAATGTAGTTCAATGCAAGTTCCCGAGAGATCAATGGATCCGGCTGCGCAGAACGGAGTTTGATGACACGATCTACTTTATCGTTCAGTGTATCATTGTTCGTATCCGACCAGATGAAGTTGTAGCTGACCAGACTTGGGTCGATCCCCTGCAAAGTGAGCTGTAGGTCAAAAATGGCGCGCAGACCGCTATAGGGAGCCTCGTCGCCATACTCCAAAAGGTCCCGCAGCTCCTGAACGTCCTCTTCAAACTGTTTCTTCTGATCTTCCACTATGTCCCGGTTTACGTTTTTACCGAAGCCCAGTATGTGAAGAGGGACGCCTGTACCCATCATGAGCTGTTCCTGTAGGTATTCGATGTCCTTAATATGGTCCAGTTGAGCATCAGCGTTCAGATCCTTGATATCCGTTAGACCGTTCCCGAAATAGTCGGTTGTGATCGTAGACCTCTTTGGATTGTCCAGCTTGTTAAATTCCTTGTATTTCTTGACCTCATCCCACGTTCCCGGATTATCCTTATTTCCTACGATGTGCAAACGCCGGGGAACCGCCCGTGTACGCCGCCGGACGACAAGGTCTTCCTCCGTCATCACGAGCTTCTTCCATATGGCTCTGCACGCAAGATACTGGCTGTTCCCATATAGTTGACCGGGCTCGTGGTCGTACCGAATGTGGTTTACAGCCCAAAGGGGGAACTTATGAACGATCTCACGCGATACAGGGTCGATTTGACGAAACGCATCGTTCAGATCGGGGAAGCGACCTGTAATATCCTCATTCCGTTGCATCGTGATTGCCGGAAGGTTTTTTATATCGCTGATCAGTCTTTTGTTTATATCAATGATCGGATTCAGATATAATTCCCCGTCTTTGAGCAATGACCTGGCCCAAGGCAAGAGTTTTGAGTTGATCTGTGCCGATCGCATCAGCAAATTGATAAGGTCCTGCGCTTTTTGTGCTAAGTCTTCGCTCACTTCGGATGTGACTTTCACGGTTAGACCGCGACGGACGGCTGTGGAGGCAAACACGTGATTCGCCCTCTTAATCCGCGGATCCGATCGAAGCATTTCATCAATCTCGCGTAAGATCGTCACCTTTTCCCAGTTAAGCCGGAAAACGTCGTAGTCGAACAGCCACGGCGACGTCTTAGCGACATGTCCAACGTCATGCGGATTTTGTTTGTTGGCCCCTTCCGGGAGCCAGTTAATGAACGTGGTCAGGACTTTGCGTAAGCCGTTCGTGATTTTTCCCAATCTCTCACCCCCTTCCTGTTCGTTTCAATGTTTAATCCCTTATCATCCTGTGATCACAAACAAGATCCAGAAGTACCTTCAGCTTGTAACCCTTCTCTTGCGCCTGCTCACAGAACGGTATGTCCTCTCCTTGCGGATGTGGACCGTACCTCACACCATCTTCAAGAGCCTTACGCGGGATCAGGTACACTGCCCCGATCACATCCACATCCACATCCATGACTCCGGTCAATTCGTATCGTGGCGGGTGGACCATATAGCCGTTCGGATGTCGGACCATAAAATTACCCGGCGTTTTTCCGTCAAGCGGTTTGCCGGGTATGTTTGAGATGGCTGCGCCTATGATGGTTTTTTCATCCGCATACTCCATGAGTCGGTTTATGATGTCAGGCGGTACGATGATATCTGAGTCAATCGACAAGAGATAGTCAGCATCGGTTCCAAGAAACATCTCTATGAAGTTGTTCCGGAGAAAGGCAAGATTCGCATATTGATTGGCCGCATACTCACCACGAGCCCAATTTGGATCATTCGTATTGAGCGTGGCTAAGTTGCAGTAATCTCCTTTTCGATTGTTCATTAAAAGATGTTTCTCGTTAAACTCTTCAAGGATTTTCAACGTACTGTCCTCGCTATCGTTCTCAAGGAACAGATACATCTTGTTTGGGTAATCGATGTTCTCCAGCGCCTCAAGATATCGCGGCAAGATCCAGGCGCGATTCCGGACTACACAGCCGATTGCGACTTTCCGCGACATCTGTGTTCCTCCACTTTCATGGATTCAAAACTATCAGCTACTGCATTGACGATGGATTCAACTAACACTCGAACCATTGTCCCTTCGGATGTATCAACATGGGCCGGTAACCGATTCAAAGCATTTTCAATCAGTTCTTCACGATTTACATTATTGGTTGTTACCTGGTTAACTTTCTCTAACTTCTCCAAAATTCGATCAAGTTGTGCTTCCACCTCATCCAGGTTTGTTTCAATTTTCACCGTGACTTTTAACTCGTTATTCGCCATATGATCCCCTCCAGTTGAGATACAATCCTTTTAGCCCTCTCATCCCAAGAGTTTGCTTTCGCGTATTCGATTCGCCTTAGCCTGTCGTCCAGACTGTCATGAATCACAGCATAAGCATAATTCTCGTGATCGATAATCGTCGCTTGAGCGCTGTTTACCACTTCTGGGAGAGCGGTACTTACAATCGGTTTGCCGGTCGCGAGGTACTCCCAAAACTTTATAGGACTAACCCCTTTCGTCATGTCATTTAACAGAAAAGGGATTATAAAGACGTCGAATTCCGCCATGTGTTTCGGTAGTTCCTCATATGGCACATGACCGATGTATTTTACGTTCGACGCTTGTACAGGTGGTGAGGTCAATCCGTATAGTGGTCCGATAAATACAAGCTCAACAAGTGGGAGTTCTGCTATCTTCCTGATAAGCTCCCAGTCAAGCCAAGTGGCCACTGCACCAACAAACCCTACAACCTGTTTACCCTCGGTTTTAAATGTAGGAGATGAAAGATTCTGCGCCTTTGCAAAGTGCTCATAGTCACAGCCATTCGGCACTAAGACTACCTCATCGGAACGGTACGCTTGCGCCCGTTGTTGTAAGGACTTTGCCGAAGCGATCACGAGATCGGCACTGCGCACCGCGTACTCGTAGTCAGGCAGCCAATGCGCAAACTCGTTCACAGGCTCGTCCAGCGAATCAAAGATAATGAGGTCAGCACCAGCCTGGTGAATCATATGAACCTGCCCTGGATACGAGTAATACACGATAATGGGATGGCCTGGATAGTTGGATCGCATATCACGAACCACTTCGTAAAAATCAATATTACTGGCCACAATCAGGTTCTCATGGATGAATTGAATACCCGCCGGCCGTTTTCCCATTATATTCGTGTTGCAGAAAACAGATATGCAACCTTGCCTCGTCAGGGCTTTTAATAGCTGCTGGGGCCGCTGGTGCAAATGGTCCCAGTCAACGGTTGGTGGATAAATAAAAATCGGCTTCATACCCTACCTCCTACGACTGAGATGCCGGTGTAGGTTGAGCCGATTCTGTTTGAGCTGGTTCCTCTTGATGTTCTTGTCCTTGTGTATCAGCTGCAGGAGTTTCTTCCGGGCGAAAGTCCAACTCCCCGGAAGCGGAGAGGTTTGCAACCTCCTTCAGTGTGTTGAGGCGAATGTTCTGGGTGTTGTAATCGTTAATCATTGCCTGTAGTGCCTGCTGCTTCTGCATGATTTCCTGTTCCATCTGCTGGATGGCTTGCATCTTTACATTTAGTTCATCTTGCAACTCACGAATCATTTGATTGATGTTTTTGGCCATTGGAATGCATCCTCCTCATAGATAATCAAAGTAACTACCCTGATTAAGAATGTCATCATAAGTGACCGTAATCGGTTCTTCCAGGACGATCTCTTTTGCCTTTGCTTGTAGTGCCCAGTTCGCCAAAGCCAGCGCCCAGAACTTATCCCCGTGATGCTTCTCGTTACGTTCAACCGAATACCGGAAAGCACCGGTACTGGTCACTTCCCGTTTGATAGCAACGATCTGGCTGATAAGATCCCGGTCATTCGGGATCAGGATGCCGGCGCGTCCTTTCTCGAACTCTTTGTGAAGCGCAATCGCCATAGCTTCTTTGTTCGCATTCGTGAAAGGAATCGGCTCTACCTGGCTGCCGTATTTCTTTCGCAATCCTTCGGCCATCTGCATCCCGATACCCGTCTCATCGATGCAAAGGCGCAGAGGTTTTGCGATCTCCAAAAAGCGGCTTAACTCCCGCTCTTGCAGCTCAAAATCTGACTGTTTATAGGACGCCAAGTACCGAAGAACCTTTCCGTTTCCTGTATCATCAAGGCTCACCAATTCAGAAGCATCCTTACGGCGACCTACATCGTACCCACCCCCAAGTGAGCCGATAGTTTTTTCACGCAGCTCCTTTAAATCTCTGGCCATCAACTGGTCCTGCTCTCCGTTTTCGTCATCCATCACACAGGCATACACCATGGCCAACGGGAAGTATGACGTCGAGTCGTCAATGAAAGCACATTCGAACTCTTGCTGGAACGATTCGAGATCCATAGCGTTGAACAGCTCGTGTAGCTGCTCTGTGCCGAACTCCTCAACCCGCTGGAGAGTGTGCATGTCGGGCGCTTCTCTTCGTGCGCGCGGTACGTCTTTACAAAGCAACGAGAAGTCCCACCAATAGATCGTTCGTCGTTTGTAGTTCCGGAACTTCTTCACTCCGTCCCAGATCTCGTAGAACTTGCCGACCTTACCCAGCGGTGTGCTGATGATTGTCAGCGAGCCGTGCTTTACCCGCGTAAGAACGGGAACGGCCGATGTATACACTGGTGCGTCAAAGCTGCCGAAGAACGCGAATTCGTCCAGGATGATATCCAAGACGTTATTCGATCCTTTACCGCGGATCGGCCCTTTCCCTTGCGCTATGATCCGGGTGCCGGTTGACTTGCGTCCCGATTTATCGACGAATTCCAATGACGTGGCATTGTCTACCATCTTACGCTTCTTGTACTGATCCGGGAGTGCGTCATACAACTGCTTTGCGTAACGGATCTTCTCTTTCGAATCATCCAGCTTGTAGGAGGCTATGATGCAAGTGTAATCGTCCAGGTTCTGCGATCTTGCAAGCGCTCGAGCAGCTGACACGAAAGAGAAACCCAGCTGTCGACCTTTCAGGTAGATCTGGAAACGTTCCGTAGCCTCTAGGAACTCGCGCTGGTAATCCTCAAACTCTACAGCCGGATCTGACAAAAGCTCAATGTACCCACTTTCTGTTGCCAGTACTTCAGCCAGTACATCCGAAGTTAACTCTTTTTCAGTTATGATCGTTGGACCTTTCATGAACTGTCATGCTCCTGCTTTGGGAGTTTCTTGCCGTATCGGGCCGCGAATCTAGCGTGGATTTCCTCCGCAGATACCCCCACATTCACCTGAACCTGTGGCGGCGCATCTTTTACAGCTTTTGGTGTCATCAAAAAAGACCCTAGGTCAATGCCTAGAGTCTTCATGATATTGGCCGCTTGTTGTAATCCGGGATGTGCTACCTTTTCTCTTACAAGATTACCAAAGCGATCGTATTTCTCGTTCTCTACGATCACCCCATCTTCAATGACCGCCTCCAGCAAACGACTAACCTGGACCGCCATAGATCCCGCCACGGTCCCAACGTCGTCTTTAAGCCTATCAAGATCCCCTTTTCTAAAAGCGATTTGCCACTTCTTGATTTGTCGCAACTCAGGCTTACAGAGGTCTTTGTCTTTAACCCGCCCTCTTAAGAAATCTTTACATCGTGCGCGGTGTGGACAATCATCGGTACAGGGACGTACAGGGATTTCGGAATTTAGGTAGGTTCTGGTTCTTTTAGCATTTGTCACAGTATTTGATTGCGACGCATCAGCCAATGACCTGTTTACAGCTTCATCATAGTCACTAACGACCGTGATAAATTCGTCGTCAAATTCCAAAAGGTGATCTTTGTCTTTTTGTTCTTCCATCGTTTCCTCACCCCCTATACTAATCAAAAAAATTTTTGTAAGTAGAGGAAAATATATTTACATGCGATAACGCACATGGTATATTTAAATCAAGAGATGCGGTAACGCATCCAAACTCACAAGGAGGTGAATACTATGGAGTGGTTACCGCTTATCGCCTTCATCTACACGGTCTTAAAAGACCTGCTTGGATGGTGGCACAAGCGGAGAGAAAAACAAAAGCGACGTCCCCGGCAAGGTAAACGTCGCAAGTAGCATCAAGAGTACGGGGGATGCCCTCCTCCCGTACTCACCCTAACTACTCCATAGTGTACCATGAAAAAAGGTAAGTTATCAAACCTCGTATCTCTGCGTGGTGTACTCGCAGCTTCCTTGTTGCTGACTTACTCTCCATCGGGTAGCTTCTGGCAGCATGTAATTTTGGTTGCAAGTGTTGGGTATCTCTCAGTTACTGCTTATCTCGGCAAAACGGATTAAAGGAAGGTGATTCGTTTGGACCCGCTTTCTCAAATCATGGGTGTTGAAGAAGCCGCGAAACTTTGGGGCACAACACCCGGCTACGTTAAAAATCTTTGTGCCGAAGGTAAGGTACGCGCCGTCAAGATCGGCAAGACCTGGATTCTTGATAAGAACCAACCCAACCCCTTGAAACAAGCTGCTAAAGATTAGCAGCTTGTTTTTTCATGTAAAACTTAGCCTCTCAACTGCTTTTTGAAGCTCGTCTTCTCCAGGTTGTGTGTAGATCAAAGTCGTTTCCAGTTTAGCGTGTCCTGCAAGTTTAGCCACCGTCTCCAACCCCACACCTTTGGATACAAGGTCATGGCAATAGGTGTGACGGAGAACGTGAGGCGTCAATCCTTCCACGCCTGCTTTTTTCCCGATCGCAGCGCACAATTGATACACCCCAATGTATGTGAGCTTCTCCCCGCGTTGGCTATCAAAGAGCCATTCCCCCGTGGCGTGATGTTCGACCAGGTATTCACCAAGACAAACTCGTAAATCATTTGGGATCGGAACCACGCGCCTTTTATTGCCTTTCCCAGCCCTTACGATGATCGATCCTTTACGTTGCCCTATAAGTACGTCTTCGGGCTTGAGATTGATCAATTCTGATGCACGTAGGCCCGCCATCAGAAACGTCAATATGATGGCCGTGTTCCGTTTATCCTTCTCTTTCATGGCCGCCCGGATCACACGGTACTTTTCACTCTTCTTCAGCCATTTCGGAGGTTCCTGGACCTGCTCAACCCTCCTAACTTTTGCTGCGGGGTTATATTCCCAGATGCCTTCTTCGACCATCCACTTGCCGTAAGCATCGATCGAAGATAGAGCCGTATTGATTGATGCTGGCTTTAGAGCCTTCTCCTGCAAATGACTCCGATACTCCACAACATCAATAGGAGTGATTTCATTCGGATCACCACCGTTAGATTGAAGCCATTCAAAGAATTTATGTAGTTGCTGACGGTATGTTCTTATGGTCTGGGGACTTTTGCCCGTAGCCTCCAACACTTGCAGATACCGTTTAAGCATATTGTCACCCCATTATCTTTTGAGTTTTTTGCGCTATAACCGAACGTGAAATGCCTATATATTGTACGTTCAGTATACCATACTCAAAAGATAATAGATATTATATTTTGATTTTAATTGGATAATTTATCCATTCTCGTACGCTTCGCCATATCGGATGCAGGAGGGCATGCTACAATACTGCTTCACTCCATCCCAACGCCCCCAGACGCACCCTCGACACTTGGCAGGTTGTTTTTCTATCTTATCCAAAGGGGATTCTCCCTCCGTATTCGGAAATAAAAAAGAGCCCAACATTGTCAGTGGGGCTCTCACAATTCTTCGATACTATCATCTTAGCATGTGTAGAATGAACGCAAAATGAACGTTTTTTGAAACGAAATTGAACTACTCAAATCGAATACCATCGACACCAAAAATCAGTACTGACAAGGTTTTGCAAGCATTTTTAATATCGTTGTACACCGTTCTAACTTCGATTTTGTGAAATTCGGCTAATTGTTCTGCCGTTAATTTTTCATCAGAAATGTACATTGCATGGATAACATGATAACGTCGAAGATCTTCTGGCTGACCGGACGATTCACACATTGCCTTATATACACCCATCATTCGCTGCATAAATTGCACCATTGCCAGTGTTCGTTTCTTGCTTCGTTTGATCGCCTCAACCGCAAGATCTTCTGTGTATATCTCTTCCAACGCTTCTGCTCTTTGTAGCGCTGTTAACTCCTCTTTCACCTCAGCGCTATGCGCTACAAAAGACCGATAGTTTTTAAGCAGTAATTTTGTATTACGAAGCCGCCAATCGCGTTTCACTTTCTGCTGCTTCTGCTTCTCTTTTTCAAGGTATTCCATGGCCGCTTGAACGGCTGTTTCAGCTGATATTTTTGCAACTTGTTCCAGAAGTTTTTGATTCAATCTACTCACCGCCATTCTCATTCAATCTTGCTATTCTCGCCTTCACAGCTTGCATCAGTGCCTCTTGCCCGGTAGCTTTTCGTTCCAGTGCAGCTACAGCATCTTCGTCGATCGTACCCTCAGCCACTAGCCGCATCACGACGATTCGTCGCGTCTGACCCTGACGATGCACCCTGGCATTTGCCTGCTGGTCTTCTTCCAGGCTCCAGATCTGGTCAAACCAGACAACTGTCTGACAGCTAGACTCTTGGAGGTTTAGGCCATGCCCCGCGGATTTCGGATGCAGCAGCAGGATGGGTATTTCATCGTTGTTCCAGGCTCGAATATCCTCATTTCCGTCCTTTCCCTTCCGAAGCGTTCGGGCTTGCGGGAAGCGCTGCATGATCCGATCAAAGCTATGCTTGAAGTTGTAAAATACCATGACAGGCTTACCGTTTGCCGCCTCAATGATGTCCTCCAACGCGTCAAGCTTCGCGTCGTGAATCAACTTGACACCGCGATCCTCGTCATACACCGCTCCTGACGCCATCTGCAGTAGCTTGTTCGATAGGGCTGCGGCAGTATTTGCGACCACGTCCGCATCGGCGAACGGTAACAACAAATCTCGTTCCAGCTTCTTGTACAGCGCCCTCGCTTGATCGGACAATCGAACCGAGACTGTTCGATCCACCCTTGGTGGCAACTCCAACCAGTCCTCGGCTTTCATACTCACCGCAATGTCGGAAATAGCTTCGTAGATCCGCTGCTCGGCCTCTTTTTTCTGCTTCCACTTGTAGACGATATGGCCGTCACGTTCAGCAGGGACGAAATACCGATCTCGGTATCCAGTGACCGTTTTTCCCAGGCGCTCCCCCTGATCCAACAAGTAGATTTGAGGCCAAAGATCTATAAGACCGTTCGGTGCAGGTGTCCCAGTCAGTCCGATCACCCGTTTTATCATCGGCCGCACGCGGCGGAGAGCCCGGAACCGCTTGGATTGATGATTCTTGAAACTGGATAGCTCGTCAATTACCACGGTGTCAAAAGGCCATTTGCTGCCGTACTCGCTCACGAGCCATTCGACGTTTTCCCGATTGATCACGTAAATGTCGGCATCCGCTTTCAACGCCTTACGTCGTTGCGCCGCACTCCCCAGCACTTTCGAAATCCGAAGGTGTCGGAGATGGTCCCATTTTTCGATTTCACGCGGCCAGGTGTCTTCCGCCACGCGAAGCGGCGCGATCACCAAGACTCGGTTAGCCTCGAAGTAGTCATTCAGCAGCAAGTCGATTGCAGTTAGTGTGCTTACCGTTTTGCCCAAGCCCATCTCAAGCAGCAGGGCTATATATGGCGTGTCCAAGATTCGCTGTGTAGCATATTCCTGGTACTTGTGCGGTTTATACTCCACGCTCTTGGCTCACCTCCGCTATGAATCTATCAATGTCGTCGTGTGAATCAATTTTGTAGACCCGGTGCCCCAAGCCTCGCAGGATCTTTGACCATCGCTCCTGCAATGAGCTCAGCGGTTTTCCCGGTGCTTTCATCTCGACGTATACGGTCCTGCCACCCGGGAGGATGACGATTCGGTCGGGCACGCCACGATTTCCCGGGGACACCCATTTCGGGGCCCGCCCGCCGATCCGTTCGACTTCCCGAACTAGACGGCGTTCAAGGGATGATTCTCGCATGTTTGACCTCCTTTTAGGTTGTTGCCTACGTTCTCCTACGCGCGCGTATATGCGCTCAAAATGCGTTTAGCATAGGATTTACTATTTGATTCGCATTGCTATTTAAACATCTATTATTTCTATTAAGATTAAGGAAACAACGGCAACATATAGCTAGAAACGCAATTGTGGTGCAGGTTCTTGGTGTTGCCGTACCGGTATGTTTTTCGGCAACACCTCGGCAACTGTGGCAACTATTCGTGTTGCCGATGTTTCCGTATGTTGCCGTACAAAATCAACTAAGGAAACATCTTCAGGCAACATCTTATTGCACTCTTTCAAACACTCTTTGAACACCGTATTCCCCGACTCTCGCTTTACCTTTTCTCTCTTCCCACCCCGGGATGCGTCGCAAAATGTCGCAAATCTCCTTTGCTTCCCAAGGTCGCATAGATCCTTTTTTGTTGCCTAAGCACTCCACCCAAATTTGCGCTGCACACACACGCGTTCGGTAAACTTCTTCCCCATTGTTTTCTCCCCATTCGTCTTTTATGGGCGTTTCGAGCCATTCCTGAATGATGCCTTCTCGTGGATCTGTCTCCATGTGAAGGGCTTGCTGTCGTATCGCCTCCGTATTTGCTTCCTCATCCAGTTCTAAGGGTTCGCCCGCCTTGTATAAGTGCAGCGCTTCAGCCCATATTTGCCCTACAAGCTCATCAGTCAGATGAGTCCAATGGTTGTACTTGGCTTTTTCCGGATGAACGTCAACCGGCCAAAACCGTCTGTTTCCTGTGGAGTCCCTGAGAAAATCTCGGGTATTCGTCGTTCCGAAAAAGACGCATTTCCTTGGGAATTCGGAAACCTGCCTGTCATAAGCCACACGATACCGATCCTCCGTTTTGGACAAAAACGCCTTCACTTCTTCGACCTCGGACTTTTTCATAGCAGAAAGCTCCCCGATTTCGAAGATCCAGCCAGACTGCAGGTGTTCACCTGCTTCCTTGTTTTCGAATGTCCGTAAAGAGTCCGAAAACCACTTCCGGCCAAGCTTGGCAAGCAAACTACTTTTTCCTGCTCCTTGTGGTCCGATGAGAACTAGCATTTGGTCAAATTTGCAACCTGGCTCGTAAAGTCGTTTGACGGCGGCGACCAACATTTTTCGTGTGACTTGTCGGACATAGTGATTGTCTTCCGCCCCCAGATAATCGATAAACAACCGCTCCAAACGCGGAACACCGTCCCAAAATTGAGATTCAAGGTATTCCTTGATCGGATGGAAACGATTTTTGCGGGTTACCTCCGTAAATGCATCAATGATCACGTTTGCCCCGCGGATTTTATATTTTTTTCCCAACCAGTGCCGTAGTCTGCGGTCATCTTCGGCTAACCATGGCTCATAATCCACATCCCTACGTTCTCGTTTTCTCCATGGCAAATCTTTTCTAATTACCTCCGTGTTACCAAATGCGTCATATGCTAAAACACCTTTCCATTCCCCATGAGAGAGCAGGATTTCAATATTGCTTGGTGTTGACAGGATCTCTCCAGTTTTATGGTGGCGTTCCAACTTCTCCATCCACGCGTCATCTTCATCGTCCTCTAAATCGCCGCCCTCTCCGTACATTTCCTCGAATTCTTTTTGTCTTTCGATCATGATCAGCCGCTTTACCTTCGGGTCCTGTGCCGCAAATGCCAGCATGGCCGTATAGCTTGGCAGCTTGGTGATATTTGTTTTCTCGCTGGCTCTGTCATCCAGCTTCCCAAATTTGTGTATCCGAACCAAGTCAAAAGCGTTGACTTCTCTGCCGCTGATCGGATCGCTCTCATGGTGCGAGTAAGCGAACGTGTCGTCGTCATAAACTACAAGTCCACCGTGTCCCGTGGCGCCGACATAGGTATATCGCGTCAGGCTGTCGGCTACCGACTCATAGACGTCCGGTAGAAACGTCGCTATCGCTTCACTGATCGTGTAGCAACGACAAAACACGCCGACCAATCCTTCCTTTGACCGCGGGTCTTCCATGCGTTTTGCCGGCTGCCGTTGTACCTTATCATTTGGATGCCGTGGCCATTGCAGCGGATCCCGCCAATCCTCGTACTCCGCCAGTACCGCATCAACGTCCACAGGATCACCTTCGTAAACTTCCAGGACCGGATCCGCATCTTTACTGCAGCTGGGTAGATACATAAGCCGATGGACGTCAAACGTCGTTTTGTCGAAGTAATGCATGCCGATCTGTTCCGCTATTTTTCGACTTACAGCGGCGTATTCATCCGGGCTCATCGTCCGACTTGCCGGTGCAATAAGGCGGTACTTCGGCTTATGTGGCCGATGGCTATGCGTGGAGTACACGACGTATGCGCAGCCACCGAGGACGAGTTCTGTAGCGAATAGAAAGTCGTCATCAGCATGGTCGGCGTCCAGCGTGATCAGGCTGCGCGTGTCGATGTTCTCTTTCTTGCGCCGGCCGCCCCGGACAAGCCCGCCTACGAAAGCGGGCCCGTCTTTGATCTTGCCGCGGGCGTTGTTGCTCATGCGGTCGTATTCAGCCATAGTCTCGGACGTGCGGCGTACTTTCCGGAGTCTGTCGACAAACTCCTCCCATGTTAAGTATTCTGGTTTCCAGTTGGTGTCGGCGCGGTGTTTGCCGAAACTAATGTCGAGCTCAATGTAGTGCATATCGCCACTTCCTTCATGCCTCGTCCTTTGCCACTCCCAGCAGTCCGTATCCAACGATATCCCGGTAAGGAGACTCACTGAAAGCACCCTTATTCGTTGCGATCCGCATTTGCTTATCAAAAATGCGGACTAAGCATAGCGCATCCGTGTACTGCTCTGGCTGGATCCCGTCCGGGTATAACAGCTTGAGAAACTCTCCGCACTTGGCGAAGGAATCGCCATAGGCAGCGTTTTTCTCGTTGACCAGAGCGCCAATTTCTCGACCGAGTGTCTCGTAATCCATGGTTTCGCCTCCCCGTTCCATGTCAATCAGTTTTGTGTCGGTTTTTAGCTTTCATATCGCACCATTTTTCTGCTGCTTCGAAAGCTTGCTCCTTAGTTGGAAAAGATCCAATTCCGCTACGTAGTGAATTATGACCGCCGCCATAAAAGTACCAGCCATGCTCTGACCTATCGACGGTGATCAAAATACCGTGCTTTTTTCCTCTATAAACAGGAGGATGCCACCCACTGCGACACTTTCTAAATTTCACGTCTGTCCACCTCACCCCAGTAGCTCTTCAAATGCTTCATCCACCGCCATCCGAAGGTTGTTCACAGCGATCCGGTAATAGCTCTCCTTGAGCTCGATCCCTATAAACCGGCGCCCCATTTTAATTGCCTGGTAACCTTCTGAACCAATGCCGGCAAATGGCGAGAATACGACATCACCTGGATTGCTCCAGAGTTCCACGCCGCGAGCGATCACGTCGAGCTGCAGCGGGCAGATATGTTTTTCATCCTTCTCATCACGCGCGGATCGGTACTGGAGCGTGTTGTTTGAGTTAATGTCCATCCAAACGGGCGACGCATATTTCTGCCAGATGAAAACGGAGCGCCACATTTCAAACGGCCATGGCTCCTTTCCGGCAGCCCGGACCTCGGCCGCGTGCCTTTCATACGCCTCTCGGCTTACGTCTAGTCCTTCGCCTATAAACTCCTCGAACTCCCCCGAAATCGGCTCCGGATTGATGCCAGGTTTACGCATGGTGACAAGATAATCCGGAATGCCCTGTCGACTCATCGCGCTGTCCTTGACAACTTGTTTATGGAGCAGACCGAGTGCTTTGGTCCGTTGCTGAGCGACGACCGGATCCTTCCAGATGCAAACCTCGCTATGGTAGATGAATCCCTCTGCCTCGAACGCGCGGATTAAATCGCCTCTAAAGTCCCGGATTCCGATGTAACCGTGATGGGCTTTCGATGTTGGTAAATTCATGCAATGGAAGCTGACCAACCGCCCCGGGATCATCACCCTGTACAGTTCGCGAACCAAGAAGCGAAAATGCTCGAAAAACTCCTCGTCATTCCGGCAGTTCCCCATGTCTCGGTCGCTATTGCTGTAGGTATAAAGCGAAGCGAACGGTGGAGAAAAGATGCTGTAATGAATGCTATTGTCCGGTAGACCGCGTGTGATCTCCACGCAGTCACCGTTGTATATCGCGAAATCCTGTTCAATGACTTGGTCGATCGTGTTTACTTGCATGCGATCCACCGCCCTTTAACTGCTCAAGTAATTTCATAATTAATATTTTCAGTGAATCTCTAACCTCTTGGTCTGTCGGTTCAGAGTGATCGACGTATCCGCCTACTATTTCAGAGACATTTACCCAATCTGTTTTGTTGATCCCCAGCTCGAATGCCTCAGACATCAACACCGAATTGTCGCAGAACTTTAATTGACTGATCTCCTCTTTCGTAGGTTTGCGAATTCCGAAATACTCATGCCACAGAACACGGAGTATGCGTTTTTCCATGTTTTGGTACTTGCTGAATGACTGTTTAATCGGCCTGGGTAAATCACGCACGTATGCCTCGGGGAGATCATGAGTAGCACATAAAAACTGAACGTAAGGGCTAAATCCCATATCCTTGGCGAACTTTGCGCACATGAGCAGGTGCTGGCCTACGCTATAACGTGCTTCGGTATGATTACCAAAGCGCTGCTCTCTACTTACTGCATGGCATATATCTTCCAGAGAAAAATCATCTGGCCGAGGATCGAGCGGATAGAACTTAATTCCAGTCAACGTCTCAATATATCCGCCTTTTCTGCTGTTGTTTTTATCAGCTTGCAAACCTTTCACTCCTTAACCACGAAGGGATAATGATCGGTTGCTTGGGAACGTATTCAGCAACTTCTCGTTCTGTCGATCGGATCGATTCGGATGTGATGTCCTTGGTGTATTTGATCATTTCAGACACCATCTTCCGAAAATCGTCTTCTTTTCGCTTGATGTTTTCGGCCACGACGCCCTCCCGGCTAGACGTGATCATATGCACGTTCACGGGCTGTCTTTGGCCGAATCGGTAACATCGCCGAATTGCCTGAAATACCTGTTCGAAGCTGTCAGACAATCCGACAAAAGCCATGTCAGCACAGTGTTGCCAGTTCATCCCGAACCCGGCGATCGAGGGTTTGGTGACCAGAACACGGATCTTGCCAGCTGCGAAGTCAAGCATTGCCTTCTCCTTGTGAGATGGCTTGTCCGATCCCTTCACCTCGACCGCGTCGGGGATGGCGGCCGCGAGCATCTCTGATTCGACATTCAAATCGCACCAGACGAGGAAAGGCTTGTCCGTCGCATTGACGATTTCCGCGCAGGCCGCCACCCGCTCTGCTACTGTTTCCTTGCGGGCCCGCTGCCTCTGTGATAGCGTTTTCGCCGGCTCTCCCTCAACTTCAATCACATGGTCGTATATGTTCAGCGGTGGCAGGATGTATCCGTCATCCGGGTATCCAAGATCAGATGGTTTCTCCAATACCACGCCCCAGGAGGCCACCCACCGCCAGAATGCATCCTCTGCGTGCCCCTTTAGTCGCCATTTCTGCGTCTCCCCGCCGTCATGGACAAAGAACATGGAGAGCATTTCCGTCCGGCTCATGACGCCCAGGAACTCCGCATGATTTCCAATCTCCATGAAGTCGTTTGGCGCCGGCGTCGCTGTGCAGGCAAGCCGGTACGGAGTGAAAGCAAAGGATTCAATCAGCTCTGTCCGTATCTTACCGGTGAACGACTTGAGGATCGACGACTCATCCAGGACAACACCCTCAAATAATACCGGTTCGAAATGATGTAGCATCTCGTAATTTGTAATATTCAGCCCTGGCTTCACGTCGTCTTGACTCCGACACATGTGGATCTCGTATCCTAACTCCGCGCCTTCGCGGATTGTTTGAGAAGCGACAGCCAGCGGTGCAAGAAGAAGGACGTCACCGCCAGTGATCCGATGGACGTTCATCGCCCATTCTATCTGCATGCGTGTTTTTCCGAGTCCTGTACCAGCGAAGATTGCCGCACGCCCTCGCAGTAGCGCCCAGCGGACCAGATCACGCTGGAAGTCAAATAGACTGGAGTGAAGCTTGTCCCGATCGACATGGAAACCGGATGGCGGCATGACAGCTCGTTTGTTTTGAATGAAAGATTCGTATGTCCCCAAGAAAGCGCCCTCCTTTCGTCAGAAATTCATGTATCCACACTTCAGCTAATTGTTTTTTCTTTCTTGCCATATGACCACATCCAAGAGTAGGGATAAGGATTCCAATACAGGATGAATTTTGGTACTGAGAAGAAGGGGTTTGAATACTTGCTACGTGCAAACTTCGGTTTCGGATAATGATCAAACTCTACTCTGAGCATCCACATTTCCGCACCTCCCCGCGATCCGCTTTCCAAATCCGCTCGTCCCCGACAGCGAGAATGTACGTTTCGCGGCCATGACGACATAAATGTCATTCATCAAAGTCACCTTTTGAATTTCTTACTCTGGAAAATGAACTGAAGTTCTTTTTCTCTTTTTTCTTTTGTTAGTAGTCCGCATTCTCTGCCGGTCATCGGCGGTCGTGTTGCTGCTTTCTCGATATCCCATCCTGACTTTATCCGTCGGTGGAACGTCCTTTCATTGATTCCATTTTGTCTAGCTAGTTCCAAGTATTGCGCAGGATATTTTCTGCTTCGTTCGTATGCGTATTTCGCTTGTGCTCTCCGATCTTGGAGAGGCTGCGTGGCTGCTCGTTCTGGATCCCACCCAAGTTGATTTACGCGATGTTTGAAAGTGCTGTAGCAGATGCCGTTTTGCTCTGCTAGCTTGATCCAGTTGCTACTTAATCGCTTTTTCTTGTGTGGTGGAGTGTTGATTGCTTTGGATTTTGGCCATCCAAGTGATCGGATGCGTACTTCCAGAAGTGCTGGACGAATGCCATTCTTAGCCGCTTGTTCATATTCATCAGGCGTGATGTAGAAATCATAGAGATTCATTTCTTACCCCCATCTCCTTTCTCCACTCCGCGACAGCCACGAGCTTCCCGGGCCTATGGATTTCCTCAGCCTTCCGTTCCGTCCGAACATCCAAGATGACTACCACGCCGCGCTCCAGTCTTCTGCGCCTCCGGTTCGCGCGCCGCATGGTGATCACTCATCCTCTCTGGAAATCGGACTTTTGTCCGGCCCTTCTGAACTCTTTCTTTTCTCTTTCACATATCTGATCTTGCAGAACGCACAGACTCTTAGACCGATATTCTTTGCCTCGCTTAGGTCCCGCGGTTCCGCACCCTTTCCGCTTCCACAGTCTTGGTAGATGTGATAGACTTGTGTTCTTCGGTTCTCGAACTGCGCGATGTAAACTGTATTGGGTAACTTTAATGTGTTCTCGTCTACAAACTGCGGAGCCACCGACTTACTCAATTGGGTGATCTTGGACTTCGGAAGAGGCCTTTTTGGTGGTCCGAGGAGCTTGTCCAAGCGTTCTCGCTCCTCGTCCGTCAGCTGCCGGACTGTGCATTCGCTCTCGTATGTTTGACCCGCCGTACCGAAGCGCGGGTACCCTAGCTTGTGTTTACTTACAACCGCTCTCATCCGTACCTCTCCTCTCACAGATTTTCAACCATCAATCTTTCATATAGAAATCACATTCAAATCCGGCTGCAGCCAACGGTAGCCCCGGTGCCCATTCGATCGGCGCGCTCATGACAGACGTCACATGCTCCACGGATCCGGCTCCTATCGGTACATCAAGAACCACTTCGTCGTGTACGTGCATGACGATCTCGTATCCCTCTGCGGACAACCGCATCAACGCCACAGCCAAGCAATCCCGAGCGATGGCCTGCACCAGGTTCTCCACCAGTCTGCCGCCGTATGTTCGTTGCGACATCCACTTCTTTTTGACTTGATCCATTCCGTCGTACACCAGACCGTCTTTGTCGAAATTAGGATCGGGCTTTATTCGCGGATTCACGTAGGTGAGGCTTCGGCCACTCGGCAGGTCAGCGAATAATACGCCTGCCTCGTATCGGTACTGGACACCGTGAGCCAGTTTTACTGTCGTTTTCTCCCTCACTGCCGTCACGGCTGCATCTTCGGCGGCGTACCAGAGTTTGACGATGTTCGGATTGGCCTGTCTCCACTGCTTGACCAGTCCGGGTAGTTCGTCTTCTGGGATGCCGCTTTTGAGCGCCCCCATGGCGATCAGCGCGTTCGGGCCGCCTTGATAACCACAGGCCAACGTAGCGACCTTCCCCTTTGCCCGCAGTTCATAGTTGGGATGTCCCTTGACGATCGTTTCGAACGGCACCTTGAACATCTGCGCCGCTGTGGCCTCGTATATCTTTCCGTGGCTACGGAATACGTCCAACACCCAGTGTTCGTCTGCCAGCCAAGCGACCACGCGGGCCTCAATCGCTGAGAAGTCCGACACGATGAATCGGCAGCCAGGTGACGGGATGAATGCGGTACGAATGAGCTGGCTCAACACAAACGGCGGTGATCCGTACAGCATTTCTAGCAGTTCAAAATCTCCGCTTCGCAACGTCTCCCGCGCCAGCGCCAAGTCCTCGATCTTGTTCTGTGGAAGGTTTTGAACTTGCACTATACGCCCTGCCCACCGGCCTGTTCGATTAGCGCCGTAAAACTGGAGCAGTCCCCGGGCCCTCTCATCTGCACACATGGAACGTTCCATGGCGTTGTATTTGTCCACGCTCGTCTTGCTCATCTCTTGCCGCAACTCCAGTACCCGGCGCGTTTCTTCATCCGGTGCCGCGTCCAGCAGTGCAGGCATGTGATCCTTGGAAAGCCCTTCCGACGCATCTAAACCGCGATCAGCCAGCCATTCCTTAAGTTGTTGCAGGCTGTTCGGATTCTCCAGACCGGTGATCTCCCTGGCCTCGGCTACTAACCGCTCCTCGTATTGTGCGTCACAAGTAATCGCCTGCCGGAACAGCAACGGATCAAGTCGGACGCCTCGGTCGTTGATCCGCTGATCGAGCGCCCACAGCCGCCATTCGTGGTCGGGCAAGGGGAACCGGCTCAACTTCCGCCGGATTTCCCGTTCTACCACCACGTCCTGCCGGTTGTACTCGATGTACTGCTGCCACTTCTCCGGGTCGTGATGTGGAAGGTTCCGGGTGCGGCCGCCGTTTGCCTTGGTCGGCTTGCAGGGAACGCTGAAATACTTAATCAGGTTTTTACCTCGGGCGTCCTTCTGCGCTTCGAGCTTCAGCACTTGGGCGACTCCCTCCAGGTGTCCTGGGAGCCCCAGTGCCAGCGCATGTACCGCCGTACACCGCCACTGGAGGGGATCACAATAGATTCCAAAGTGTTTTCCAATACAAACCCGTTCGAAGTTCGCATTGAAAGCTGTTTTGATGACAGCTGGATTTGTCAGATCGTGCAGGACTTGCTCTGGCAAATCTTCAAAAGCGGTCAAATCTATCACGGTTACCGGTTCATCATCATATGCGTAAGCGAATAGCAGGATTTCAAAGTCAGGACTCTCGACGTAGCGGTAAACTCCGCATTTGGTCAGATCGATGCTAGAGTAGGTTTCCAGGTCGATTTGCAGTACCGTCATAGCTTCTTCCCGCCATGTCTCTTTGGCCGCTTTGCGTTATAAGCCATCTTCTCTTCGATCGCTTCTTCCAGATCGATGCCGTAGTACCCGCACGTGTCGAAGATGCGGATGACCACGTCTGCGAGTTCGATCGGGATGCCACACGGTTTGTCGCCCTCATAGTAGATTTCGTTGATCCTTCTCCCCGCCCGGAAGTCTTCCAGTGCCTCCGACAGTTCGGAGTGCACCAGGGCGATGATCTCGCCGAACGTTCGCGGCTCTTCGTACCAGCCTTTGTCTATAGCCATCTGGTGTGCTTCTTTGACCAGTTCGTTGATATTCATTGCCGTCCTCCCCCGAATAATTTGGATGAGAAAGGGGACCCGCTGCCGAATCCCCTATTTTTGGATTAGCTTAAGAAATCTTCGTCGTCGTCGAGATCGTCGTCGAACTCCACATCCGCAAATTCATCCTGAATGCTTGCTCTGCCACCTAGGAACTCACCATCTTGCACCTTCACAACGTTGTTAAGACCAGCCGCGACACCGCGGTTACCTTTCGCGTCGAACGGATAGAAGTTCAAGCTGACCCGCGCATAGCATCCGCTGTATACTTCTGTGCTGTCCGTAATCTCTTGGAACTTCATCTTACCGTCCGGACCTTTACCGAGCGGCTTTGCGATGCCTGGCTTTTGTTTGCTCGTAGCATTCAGGAAGTAGTGGCCAGCGTATGCTTCGTCGTCTGGACGCTCTTCGTCACCGTCGCGAAGTGGCAACTTCAGGTTGGCCGGGATCTTCCCGCCCCACTTCGAGGTTTTTCCGATTTCTTTCGCCGCCTCAACCGCTGCTTTGATCTTGCGCAGCGTCTCTTTGTCGGACTTCGGAATCAGGATTGCCGTACTGTATTTCTCATCGCCGCCATCGGTGATTTGCGGTTCGAAAATATGCACATAAGAGAGTCGTACTTTTCCCGTGATTACTTTCGTTGCGTTGTTGTCGATTGCCATAATCTGTTTGCCTCCTTGATTTGATAAGTATATTACGGAATACATTGGCGTAGGCTATAATGGGAGAGTCTGTCCAATGTACTCAATTGAAAAAGAAAACTTACTCCAACTCGAAATCCTCGCTCGAGAATTCTTGCTCGATGCTGTTCAGCTCTGGACGCTTGTCCGTCTCCGGAACGAGTACCGGTTTGCCGGGCGGCTTGACAATCCAGTCGCCAATCAGAGCCGCCAGCTCTTTCTTTCCGATCCGCTTCTCCAGCTCACTGATGCCGAGCAGATCCACTTTTAGGTATTTTTCTTGTTCCAATCCGGCGGCCTTGAGGACAGCTAGGGCGGCATCTTTGTCGGTGATCTGCCGGTTACTTCGTCCCTCTACCAACTTCCACCCCGGAACTCGCTGACCGGCCTTGGCCTGCTCAAAGGCGTAGTCCTGAACATCTTTTGCCCAAGCCTGGAGCTGTTCGGCGATGAATAAGATGGAGCCGATTTCCTCGTTAGTCATCAACGCCGGATCTTTGAATTCGTATGCGAGTGCCTTCATGTTCTCCTCCGCTCTGGCTCGACAGTTTCCCTTGACCTTGCACCAGCGGCAATGGTCTCCTGCCTTGAATTCGCCCTCTCCTGCGAAGGCTAGCGCCGCAGAAGGCTTTACGACAGTCTCCGCCCACTCGATCAACTCATCGAGAGGCATAATGGCAGTGCTGATGTTGTCCAGACGAGGTTGAATGATAGTCATGCGAACCTCATGGATCGAGTAGAGCCAGTTGTGCGACCACCATGCGCCAAGTGCGTAGAGACGAATCTGCGGATTGCCTTGGGCGCTGACCGGAACTCCTTTTCCGTATTTGAGGTCAATGACCTCCAGCACGCCGTCAGAGATCAACACTACGTCCCCGGTACCGTAACCGTCAGGAACCCACTCGGAAAAGTCCAACCGTTCCTCCAGTAGTACTATCGCGTCACTGGATCTTGCCTTCGCTTCCATGAAGCGCTCACAAACGATCTCCACATACTCCTGGATGGCGTTCTCCATCTCGGGGCCGTAAAACTTGTTGGCTTTGATCTCCTCCAGCGCTTTATCCAGGCGATCCCGCTCTTTGGAATCACACGGAAGGATACGGCGTCTCAATTTGATTTCGGCCAACTCATGGGCGACAGTGCCCTCATCGGCGTACTCACTCCGCTTGTCAGGGATGCCCTCCTGCAGCCGGGCGCTAGGCGGGCAATTTATCCACTGCGCTGCCTTCGACGCACTCAGCAAGGCGTGAGAGCGTTCTGCATGTGCTGGTGTGCTCATAGTTCCTCCAGTGCAGCCAGGAAGGCAGCTCTTTTCTCTTCCGGAATATCGGAAATAGACTTGCTCTCGAATTTCTCCAGCAACGCTTTGATCGCTTTTTTGCCTTCCGGTGTTTTACCCTTCTCCTGTGCTTTGGCGCGGAGCTCAACGACTGTGGGAACATTTTCAGGCTCAGGCGATTCAGCGTTTTTATCTTCTGGCTCGTTCGCTGGTTCAGGATCTTGCTGCTTATCCGGTTTAGTCGTTGTTCTGTTAGTCCGTTTTGGCTTCTCCGGCTCTTCCTGAGTGGAAACTGTTGGTGCGTCCGGTTGAGGTGAAACTGCTCCACCAACGATACCCGCTAGTCCGGTAATAGCCTCCTGTAACTCCGCTGGACTACTTGCTTCAATATTCAATGTGATGTTCATACAAAATCCCCTCTTTCTTGGCACATGTATTGCAAAGACCCTCAAAACGGTCTTCGTCAGTAAGTTCATTAGCACACACGATGCAGTTCGGTTCTGATCGATTTTGCATTCGAACCGCCTCAATCTTCGTTTTGATTAGTTGACTCGAATTCAACCAGAACATTGTCCGCAACGCCGCTAAATGTTGATTCTTGATTACACATCGGGCATACTATCACGGAATGATCAATATCTTCGTGTGCTTCGACTGCAAATGTGGCGACACAGTCGGCACATTCGTAAACGTGAAATGGGATTTTTAATTTCATCCCTTCTTCACCTCACATGGTCAACATTTGGACAGCTCGTTCTTTCTTTCGGATGTATAAATTTTTGATATCTGTGGTAGAATAAGTTAGTAAACTTAATTCTCTCATCCACGGAGTAGGGGCTTAATCGTGTGCTAGACGATTAGGCCTTTTCCTTTTCCGCCCATTTATGTGGAAAAACGATTCGGCCAGCTTGAGCATGTGCAACGATGTAATCATCTACGTCCGTTATTCGGACTTCAGGAAACAAAGTCTTTTGTAGATTGATATACGACCAAACATCTTGCGGAGTTTCTAACTCAACTGCTGACGTCCAACCACCTCCTGCAGAATGTGGGATCCTGCAATATCCGTAGTACATCGACTCACCCCCTTTCAAAGACTTATCTAAGTGGATTTTTCTCTGTTTTTCTGTTACGATCTAATTACAAGTGTTTTCCCTTACCCTCAACTGGGTGGCTCGATGTAGGCGCATCGGGCCTCTTTTTATTGATAACCTCTTGAAATCGTTCATAAGTTCATCAACTCGTGCCTCTTGTGGAATAACTGCATCCTGTAGTCTGAGATCTCCTCTTGAACCTCACGCTTCACGCGCTCAGGAACACACGTTGTTTTTCGAAGAAACTCCTCGAGCTGAACGATATGACGCTGAATCTCTTCTGCTGTTTCGTACACTGCTTGTCCACCTCTTTATTCTGGTTTAGCCAGCATAGCGATTGCGAAGATCGCTGAAAATGAAAGGCAACAAATACCCACAAGGTAATTCCCAGATGTATAAGCAACTCCAGATAACATAGCGATCAGGAGTATGAGGATGATAGTAAGAACGTCCACGTTTCAAACCTCCTTCCAGGCTTGTCCATCCGCCTTATAGGCGGCTTGCTTTTGCAAGATGGCCGATCTTTCGGCACGCAGTTCGTTTATTCGTACGAGGATTTCCTCTTTTCTTTCAGAAGTTGTACCTCTTGCGCCGTATTCGGCAGAAAGCCTCGAGTGTTCTGAGGTGATCTCCACTAGGCGTTGGTCATCAGACTTGTAGATCCGGTTCATGAGTTTCCCTCCTTTCGTCTAAATCTTTTTGGAAGGACACAGCAACCTCTTCAACTACACTCTTTTTGAGAATTCCTTGCCTTTGAGCGCGAAGTATTGCTTGTACGCAAATCTTCGCGATTAACCTATGTGCTTCTGGCTTCAGATTCACATATTTCATGGCCTTCCCTCCCTTTATACAAAGGTATGAGAGGGTGTAAACGATCATGTAGTAATAAAACTCATGTATAATCACCCCATATTTAGTTAAAATTCACATTATGTTCGCATGTTGTTCGTGTTGCAATACGCAACAAAATAAGGTATTCTTACATACAGATCAATGGTTCTTGTGTATAACTATTTTTTTAATTGGAAATAATCATTTTATGGAGTTTTTGTTGCGATTCGAGACATTATTGTTCAAAAAAAAATTGTCCATTTAAAACCCAGAACATCTGCTATTTTCTTAGCTACCTCCACGCTAGGATTTCTCAAACCTGACTCGATCTGAGTATAGTAAGATCTGCTGATACCAGCCATATCAGCCAACTCTTGATGAGTCAAGTTGCGCTCAGTCCTTGCAGTGGTAAGCCAAGTTCTTTTCAAGATTTCACCACCTTTTTGATGCGAAACGCAACATGATTTTGTTTTCATTATAATGTTGCTTATCGCATCAGTCAACTACTTTTTGTTCTCTTTCGCAACTAAAATGTTGTTACCAATTTGAACCAGGAGGTTGGTATGATGCTTTACAACAGACTTGTTAAATTAAGAAAGGAGAAGAAAATAAGCCAGGAAGGCATAGCAAAAGCGCTTGGTATTCCTCGTTCAACTTATGCTCAATATGAACTGGGTCGAAGACATCCAGATTATGATGTAATTCAAAAAATCGCAGATTTCTTCGGTGTTTCAATAGATTATTTGTTCGGACGCGTGGATCATCCTGAAGTTGTTCTAACAGAAAGTGAAAGAAAATTATATGATTCGATCGGGGAAATGCCTATCGAGAAAATAAAACAGCTCTTCGAATTTCCGGATGCTACAGAAGAGGATGTAGACGATATACTTAAATATGTAGAATTTCTAAAAAGTAAACGACAACAAGAAAGCAGGTAATAACCTGCTTAGATTCTTGCATTAATATCCTGAAATGATACATTAGTAGATATTTTAAGTAAGAAGAATATTTATAAGAAGATCTTCTATTTAATTGTGACTTTTGTTGTTATTTTCTTGAAAAATTCAAGCAAAAGAACTAAATCCTTTTTACTCTCTTGGCTCGAGATTGTAACTACACCCTTACTCATCTTGGTCACCTTCCAAAACAACGAGAACGTACGTTCGTATTTTAATTTGATAATCGGATATTTGCTTGAATTTGTCAATGTGATTTATTGTAATTTGGAAGGTATTCAAACGCTTTCGTTATGTATCATCGCGCATTTTCTTTGTATAATCTCTTGAGTTTCCTTCCGCTATCCAATTAATTAAAGCTTGCTTACTAAAACGCCATTGATTACCGATCTTTCGTGCTGGTACATTTTCTTCCTGTAGAAGTTTCATCAAAACTTTGTCGCTAACTCTGAGAAACTCTGCAGCTTGTTTGAAATCTAGCAATTCATCTGTCATAATTTGTTCGCCCTCCCATCAGGACGAACGTACTACATTACCACCACCTTCCGCAAATCGACATAAAAACGACAGTATAAAAACAGTTATAAGCATATAATTAGCATGTTAATTCTAATCTTACTTATAAATACCAACAATGCAACGGTATGATTTCCCATAAAGGGTGATGAGAATGACAATTGCTATTTACGTTCGTGTAAGTACTGACGAACAAGCAGAGCACGGATTTTCAATAGAGAATCAAAAAGAACGACTTATCGCATATTGCAAATCACAGGGTTGGAACGAATATCGTCTTTATATTGACGATGGTTATTCCGGAACAAATATGGACCGCCCCGCTCTTCAACGTATGATCAAACATATTCAGCAAGGGAAGATACAAACGGTTATTGTGTACAAATTGGACCGTCTCGGCCGAAAACAAAAGGACGTGCTTTATCTTTTGGAAGATGTATTTGATAAAAACGGCGTTGCCTTCAAATCGGCTACAGAACCTTTCGATACATCGACCCCACTAGGTAAAGCCATGCTCGGGATCCTCGCTGTCTTCGCTCAGTTGGAACGAGATACTATCATTGAACGGACCACATCAGGACGTCGCCAGCGGATCCGCAAAGGACTTTGGTATGGTGGTCGCGTTCCATTTGGATATGAGTGGGACAAAGAAGCGCAAAGGTTAATCATCAATCCTGAACAAGCAGACATCGTTCGGAACATCTTCAAAATGTACCTGCAAGGACATTCATACAATTCGATTGCTGAGTGGGCTGCCGCTCGAACAAATGATATTTGTATTGACCATACTAGAGTCCGTGAGATTCTTATGCGCCCGATATACACAGGTAGAATGAATTTGCTTGGTGATTTGGTTGAAGGAAAACATGAGGCAATTATCAGTTTGGAAACTTGGAGAATGGTACACGAGGAAATGAGACGGAGGTTGGACGGTAAAACGCCAATGGGAACTTATTTGCTCTCCGGATTACTTCGTTGCGGCGTATGCGGAGGACCAGTCATACACATCTTCAAAAACAGCAGGAAAGGTCAAAAACGCTATTCTTATGAGTATTATGTTTGTAAATCTAAAAATGAGAGACCAAAAAATAGGACAAGCGACGAACCACCTTGTTCTTTGGATTTCAAAAAGAAAGACGTACTTGAAAAATGGGTGATTGAGCGTTTAAAGGAGCTCGCTCTTAAACCTGAAGATGTTAAGGATGAGATTTTGGCCAACAAAGAAGATTCAAATGGTACTGAAGGCTTATTGGACGATCTAAAAGAAAAACTTGAAGTTGTCGAACGCAAATTGGAACGTTGGTATGACGCATTTGAAGAAGGAATGCTTGATCCTATTCAATTGAAAAGTCGAATCAGGGGACTTGAAGAAGAAAAGAAAAAGCTCTTATTGCGTATCGAAGAAATCGAAGATGATTTACCAAGCAGGGATCGTACAGGGGAAGTAATCGAATATCTCCAAATGATTGGTCAATCCTGGGATTTTATGACTTTAGACGAACAACAAGCAATCTTACGCGCAGCCATCGATAGAATCATTCTTCATCCTGACCGGGATCCGGAGATCTTCTGGAACGTTTGATTTTTTTCATTTGAAAGGTTATTTGTCTTTCCGAATGACCAATGGCTGAAACGTGTAGGCATACCGTATGCCCCGAACGTATAAATAATGTCAGCCGGGCAAATTTCAAAACGCATATCATAAAAATCAAGCCCGAACGAACGGGCGATTTCCATCATTTGCTCGATTGACTTTTCCAATATCTTGATTTCCTCTTTCGTCATACCCGTTCCCCCTTACGATACCTGTTGTTTGGTATCGCTCGTAAAGAAGGTTGTCAGCGCTTTATACACTTCACTTTTTTCCCGGATCAGCACGCTTCTGAACTTAGGATCATGAATATGCTTGAATGCGTTCATCAACGTAGAATTGCGGTTGTATTGATTCACTTCGCCATAACCAAAAATATTGCATTTTTCCATTAATTGTTTAACGATACGCACACATTTTTCGTTATCTGATGTCAAGTTATCGCCATCCGAGAAATGGAATGGATAGATATTGAATTGGTCAGGATGATAACGTTTATCCACCAGTTCAAGAGCCAGTGCGTACGCCGAGGAACAGATAGTTCCCCCGCTTTCCCCTTTTGTAAAAAAATCTTCTTCCGATACCAGTTTCGCTTCCGTATGATGGGCGATAAACTGGATATCGACATGTTCGTATTTCGTCCGCAAGAAGCGAACCATCCAGAAAAAGAAGCTGCGCGCGATATACTTTTCAAATGTCCCCATCGAACCTGACGTATCCATCATCGCCAATACGACAGCATTACTGCGAGGGACTTTGACTTCTTCCCATGTCTTGTATCGCAGATCATCAGGGGAGATTCCGTGCAGACCCGGTTTGCCGTTCAAGGCGTTGCGTTTCAATGTTTCCATGATGGTTCTTTTCTTATCTACATTGCTCATGATGCCTTTTTTGCGCACATCATTAAAACGTATATCATTTGTTTGCAACTGATCCTGCTTTTTGCGTTGCAAGTTAGGCAATTCTAGATCCTGAAAGAGGATATTTTCCAATTCTTCAACGGAGATTTCCGCTTCATAATAATCTTCACCCGGTTGGTCACCGGCTCCCTGGCCTTTCCCCGGTCCCGCCTGTGCATCTCCGCCGTCCCGGGCAATCACATCACCGACCGATGATTTTCCGTTGCCCTGTCCAGCATGTTGTTGTTTATTGAAATTATAGCGAAAACGATATTCATCCAGGGAACGGATAGGCACTTTGATAATCTGCTTGCCGTCAGTCATGATGATGCTTTCCTCACTTACAAGATCTGCTAGATTTTTCTTTATCGCCTCTCTTACTTTTTCTTGATGTCGCAACTGATCCTGGTGGCCTTTACGATGAAGCGACCAATCCTCCTTGGAAAGAATAAATCCAGGAGTGTTCATCATGATCGTTCCCTCCTTCCCTTGTTTACTCTATTTTATGCGTACAAGGCTTCATTTGAGACGAACAACAGGACTTATCGGAATTTTTTTATAATTTCCAGGAAGTAGCATCACATGCCTCAAGCGACTCCATCAGTGAAGGATTCAACCCTATTTCAATCTGCCTATATGGAGAAAGAGGCCGGCTCGCACATGCGAAAGCCGGGCCCGGCAAATTAACGGTTGAGAAGACTGCCTGTATAACGCAATAGCTCATTCGCGCAAACGGGGCAATACCCATGTTCATCGATCAGTCTTGCAGTCACCTCATTGATTTTCTTGAGCTGTGTCGCATCAGGGGTTTTCGTTGATGTGGTGATCTTCACGACGTCTTTAAGATCGGCAAAAAGTTTCTTCTCAATCGCTTCACGCAATCGTTCATGGGAGTTGTAATCAAATTTTTTCCCTCTTCGCGCATATGTGGAAATCCGGATTAAGATCTCTTCACGGAACGCTTTTTTCGCGTTTTCTGAAATTCCGATCTGTTCTTCAATCGAACGCATCAATTTTTCATCTGGGTCGATCTCTTCTCCCGTGATCGGATCCCTCAGCTTCTGCCAATTGCAATACGCTTCAACGTTGTCGAGATAGTTTTCGAGCAATGTTTTGGCCGATTCTTCATACGAATAGACGAATGCTTTCTGTACTTCTTTCTTCGCGATTTCATCATATTCTTTTCGTGCGATCGAGATAAAATTGAGCAAACGTTCACGGTCTTCCTTGGTAATAGAAGCGTGTTGATCAAGCCCTTCTTTCAATGCCCGCAAGACATCCAGTGCATTGATGCAAGGGGTATCGCGACGAATCAGAGCACTCGAAATACGATTGATCACATAGCGCGGATCAATACCGCTCATTCCTTCATCCGGCGCTTCCGATCGTAATTCCTGAACGTCTTTATCCTTATATCCCTCGACCAATTCCCCATCATACAGGTACATTTTTTTCACAAGATCCATACCCTGTTTTTTCGATTCTTTCAATCTCGTCAAGACCGAGAAAATCGATGCCGTACGCAATGCGTGCGGGGCGATATGCACATCCTTCAGATCGCTCTGTTTGACCAATTTTTCGTATATTTTTACTTCATCGCCAACGCGCAGATTATAGGGTATAGGCATGACAATCATGCGGGACTGCAACGCTTCATTTTTCTTATTGGAAATAAACGCTTTATATTCACTTTCGTTGGTGTGTGCAATGATCATCTCATCGGCGGATATCAACGCGAATCGGCCGGCTTTGAAATTTCCTTCCTGCGTGAGGGAAAGCAGATGCCAGAGAAACTTTTCGTCACACTTTAACATCTCTTGAAACTCCATCAGTCCACGATTCGCTTTATTCAATTCTCCATCGAACCGGTAAGCGCGCGGATCTGATTCGGATCCGTATTCGGAAATCGTCGAGAAGTCGATGGATCCCGTGAGATCGGCGATATCCTGCGACTTGGGATCCGACGGAGAAAATGTTCCTATGCCGACGCGGTCTTCTTCCGAAAAGATCACTCGTTCAACCAAAACGTTTTCAATCTGGTTGTTATATTCTATTTGCAATTTCAAACGACAGGATGGACATAAACTTCCTTCAATGCGTACACCAAATTCTTTCTCGAATTCGGGACGCAATTCTACGGGAATCAGATGCAACGGCTCTTCATGCATCGGGCAACCTTTAATTCCGTATAAAGCTCCCGCTTCCGTTCGTGTGAATTGCTCCAATCCTCTTTTTAACATCGTGACGATCGTCGATTTCCCACCACTAACAGGCCCCATCAAAAGGAGTATCCGCTTGCGCACGTCAAGTCGTCTTGCCGCTGAATGGAAATATTCTTCCACGAGGCGCTCAATCGCTTCGTCCAAACCATAAATTTCCTTAGAAAAGAAATTATATCTTTTTTTACCATCTTTAGTGGTTTCGATCCCGGCAGATGCGATCATATCATAAATACGGGAATGGGCCGTGTCAGCGACTCTGGGATTTTTACGGACGATTTCCAGATAGTCTAGAAATGTACCTTCCCAGGCCAATGATTCTTCTTTTGCCCGGTAGGCGCTTAAACGACTTACAATGTCCATCATTTCTCCCCCTTTTCGTTCGGGCCCGTGCCCTTGAACTGTGCCGGGTACTCCTTTTTTTCCTACATTATTCTAAAGAACAGGTAGTTAGTACCTCATGTTGAGAAAAGATCTGTTCCGTATTTTATATCTATGCCAGGCTCATTCGACAGTTGACTCCTCCGTTTTTGCTGTTTACTGTAGATTGTAGAGCTGATGAGTTCAGAGTGAAGGTGAAAAGCGCGTGCGAATGAGTAAATCCAGCAGGATCTTTCAGGCGGCGGTCGATGTTTTTTCGGAAAAAGGGTTTGACAAAGCGACGATGGACGATATCGCTACAAGAGCCAATGTAGCGAAAGGCACGATCTATTACCATTTTAAAAGCAAGGAAGATCTCTTTCTCTTCCTCGTTCAAGAAGGGATGGAACTTTTGAAAGAAGCGGTTCAAAAGAAGATCACGCCTGAAATGAGCGGAAAAGAGAAGATCGCCGTCACGATCCATGAGCAACTTGCTTTCTTTTCGGTGTATAAAGATTTCTGTATTATCCTTTTGCGGGAAGCGTGGGGTGAACACGAGAGACAAAAGCGTTTTCGCCGATTGCTCCGTGATTATACAAAATATATTGAATCTTTCATCCGTCAAGGGATGGAAGAGAAAGAATTTCAAGTCGGTGACCCGGAAATGGTTGCATGGGCGATATTCGGCAGCCTCTCAATCCCTGCGTTGCACGTGATATTGGGCGGGCAGACCATTGATGTGGAAAAGATGGAAGAGCTATTGCATCCGTTTATTTTTCAAGGATTAACCCGTTTTTCTTAACCTTTTAGAAAAAATACGCGCCGAACCTATCAGAATGAAGTGCGGCGCTTTTTCTTCCCTTCCTTTATATGTTCTTCCTTTTTCTTCTCCTGATGTTCCTGGGCTCCTATGCGTATCTGACTGGAATGATCCATCGTATTGACAATAAGATGGGTAATTCGGTATTTGATTTTCACGAATGTAACCCCTCCAGATATTCAACCGAGCGTGTAAGGTGTTCCACCCTCATTTCGATGTTCCTCATCTTTATCTCAAGAAGTTCAACTCGCTTCTTCACGTGTTGCAGTTCTTCTATAAGATCGGCAGGTTGTGCGGGTAGCATCCATTCATTTCCTTTGCTGTCATCTCCTTTCCCAATCCCCCTGCCTACCTCATTCCCCAAATGTACCCCCAAGTCCAGTGTACCGTTATCCAGTTTCTCTACGATAAGATTCTCGATGCGGTATTCGACTTTATCTACTCGAACGGGTGTCGATTTCTTGTGAACCTGTTCTTCGATATCATACAGACGCTTTTTAATCGCGATCAATTCGAAATTCCAGGGATCTACCATGAAGCAGTCCTCCTCATTCAAAGAGGATCGGAACATGCTGTCCTTTTTTCCAACTCTGATCGTTTTGATCTTTTAACAGACGTACCTCCAATATTCCCTGCCGATACCTTGCCTTCATTCGATCGGAACGGATGGGAAAAGGAAGGTTCACTGCTCGCTCAAACGCTCCATAGCGAATCTCGGATAAAATAAATCGATCCCTTCCAATATGTCCATATCGAGACGGTAAACTTCCGCTGATCTTCAGTTGACGCCCTTCTACATATAAGTTCACATCCGACTCGCTCTGCAAGCCTGGGATTTCCGAAACGACCACCACCTCCGAACGGGTATGAAAGACATCGATCCTCGGCCATTGATTCGTTTTTTGTCCATTGAATATGTCCGAACCGAACGGGATGTGGTTCATCATCGGAAAGTTGGGTTGAGGGATCTGGATGAGTTTGCTCACAAAATCATCGCCGAATACTTGTCTCAGCTGTTCCGTCATGTGTCCCAAATTCTTCAACGGTTCAAAAGGATTATCATTCATTCGTGGGTCACCTCCTGCTTTTACCGTATGCAGGTCGCCCATTCACGGTGCTTGATTTCCCCGCATAGGGTATCCTGGGAAGGAGGTGTTTCTCAATGGCACGCTTGCCCACTCGTCCCGGACGTACACGAATTGTAACGGGAATATTCTTCAATGATCCTTTTTTTGCTTCTCTCTCGCCTCCCCCTCTCGCACAGATGGATCCTTGCTTTCAAGAGTGGCTAACCGCTAACCATTTGGCTCAATACCTTACGATTTGCCAGGGGGAAGGAGCGAAAACAGAAGCTTGCAATCAACTCCAGACTCGCTATATTGAAGCAGCTCGTGCTTATGCCGACTGTTTGGATCGAACGTATGGACTGGGATTATTCAAACCCGTACCTCATCTTGGAAGGTGATAGAAGATCATAAAATGCAGGATGCCCTCTTTTAATGTTTCCACCATCTTTTGCTGGTATTTCTCGTCCATAAGATTGGCGAATTCATTGGGGTTCGATAGATATCCATACTCCACGAGAACACTTGGAATCTCGGGTTTCCTGATGATGTAGAACTCTTTTCCTTTCTCGGGAGAATGAAACGATTGAGTCAATCGATTTAAACGTGTCTGCAGTTCGGAAGCCAAAAGATAGCTTTCGGGTGACGATAATTGGTAAAAGACCACAGCCCCACGACTTTTGTTCGTACCGTGGTTGCCATGGAGACTGATCATGATTGTCGCTTGTTTCTGCCTGGCAAACTCAACTCGCCCGAAGAGATCGCGTTTATGTCTCCCCCAGCCGCGGTCATGAGGAGCATATTTCGTCACATCTTCATCCTTCTCTCGGGTTAACTCCACGGTTAACCCGTGTTTTTTTAACTGGTCGGCTAATTTTTTGGCAATGATTAGGTTCAAGTCTTTCTCCAACACAGTACCGTCCGCATTCTGCGTTCCGCCATCGATCCCGCCATGTCCCGGGTCGATTACGATCACCGGTGTTTTGAAGGTTGAGGCATATACAGGATGTGCCATCAAGAACAATGAGAGAAAACATCCGAGAATGGCGAACACTTTGTTACACCTCCCACTCTACATTCTCATTACGGTGGAAAGGAAACCATAGGTTATACTTTCCCTGAAATAAAAAAAGATACACCTTTTGCTTAAGAAAAACGCGAAAGGATGTATCTTTTTTCCATCATCCATCCCCTTGTTCAGGCGGTTCCGGAGTGGGAAGCAGTTCCGGTGATACGGGAGCAGGGGATGACGGAGTCCCGTTTTCTGCAGATCCTTCTCCCGCCGGAACCGGTGCGGCAGGATAGTATTCTCTAACATCCCTTACTTTCGTGTAAATCATACCGCTGCTACCTATCTGGAGAATCGATGCATTCGAGATGGAGTTCACTCGCAGGTTTCCGATCATAATTTGTTGTTTCACTTTCATAAAGGTGCACCTCTTTTTATAAACCGGCCATGTTTTCATCATTAATATCTTGATCATTCGTATTCGTTGAACTGACGACGTTATAAGTAGCTGGAAAATCTCCCGTATTAAACGAACCCGAACCGGCGTATGTTTTCGATGCGGCTTTTGGAGCAATAACACCCACGTCACCAATATGAACGACCCCGCCCGACGATACGTTGACCACTTTAAACGTTCCCAGGATGGCAGGCACTTGCACACCACCTTTTTTATGACACTGCTTTCACCTAAAGGTAGCCACCCTTGCAGCAAGCGGCGGCGCCATCAGAGGATGAAAAGTTTCTTATGCGGAAGTTTAAGGTTGCCTTTTGAAACTGAGTGGCTTTTGGGTGGGTTGTATCGCTTTGCAGCGCAGAGGTGAGTTGAAGGTCGTTCCGCAACTACTGTTAAGAATCCGAGCGGAACGTCCTTCATCGAACCCAAGCGCAAAGTGATACACCCACCCAAGCACGAGTATTCAAGATAGCTCTCTTCAATGTACGCAACTTAGGCGTTTTTGGTACCTTTTAACCTCTTAGATCGTACACTATTATCACAATCAACAAAGGTGGTGAAGATATGCCTGCGATCGTCGGAGCGTTTAAAGTGGTTACTGTAGGGGGAGTTCTGCAGACAGGCGATTCCGCTTATATCGTTCCCAAAACATTATCCAAAACATATGTAGGTTCCGGAGCGTTCAATACGGGAGATGTCGCGCGAACGATGTCCATTCTCAATACCACAAATACAAATGACCAAGATGTCAATGATGCAAACCAACGGACAGCTTTTTAAATGGGTGTATGAAAAAAAGTAGAACCAAACGTGTCTTCGTCAAGCATTTTTCTTGTTTAGGGATCATTTTCGGAGGTGTCGTGCAGGTGGGAGACGTAGGTACTGTCTCTCCCTTTACGATCGCACGTGCAGTAGGTGGGTTTCGCGGAGCCCCCAGTTTCACGACGATGGAACGCGCCGCTCCTACCAAGACCCGTCTGCATTATGCAAATCAGCGTGATACCGATAACAATGATCTCAACATATATGGTGAACAGCTACCCAATCCATAGGAGGGGAATTCGATGAGCAGGCGCAGGCATCGCGCCAGAATCAAAATGGATATTACAAACGGGGATCTTCTGATTTCTTATTTGAAAGTGAACTCCGTATCCAACTCCGGCACGGTGATTCTCGGGGATGCTGAAAGAATTACTCCGAGAGCCGTCACGTTCACCCGAGGGGTAACACCGGAAACCGTATTCGCACCATCAGGTCCAGGCGGTCCTACCGGTGCTGTCGGTGTAATTCGTTAAGCGATACGAAAAGCCAGCTGAAAGAGGATATCCTTTTTCGCTGGCTTTCTGTATTCTACCCTTCGTTATCGCGCAGCAATGTATCTTTTCGCAGATCGGCACAACCGCAGTCTTCGCTCAGAGGTGTATCCTTCATCGCGTCGATGAGCATGCGAGCGATCGCCTTCGATTCGTTGTAAAAAATATCTTTCAGCACCTCATGCTCCCAATCTTTCACGATCCCTTCGGCATAATTCACGACCATGTCGAGACGCGCGTAACATGCCCCTATTTCCCGAGCAAGATACACTTCCGGGCACATGCTCTGACCGACGACATCGGCACCGAGGATTTTCAATGCTTGTACCTCGGCTACCGATTCGAAATGACGTCCGTCCGTATTGGCATAAATGCTGCGATCAAATACACGGCCGATCGGGTTTTGTTCTGCAGCCCGAACCAACCGCTTGCGTCCGTGCGGACAAGTCGGCTGCCTCATGATGAGAAGGTATGGGCCGCCCAAACCGACATCCACTCTCATCGAGCGATCGATGTAGTCGGTCGGAACAACGATATCTCGCGTACGCAAGAGATGGTTGATGGCGCCGACCCCACCTTCCGCGTAGATCTTCTTAACACCTGCCTGGGCGAATACCCAGAACAACTGTTGGGAAGCGACTGCACGAGTCACTTCATTCGGCCGCCAACCGTGCATTTTGACGGTGAGAACCTCCTTGTCTCCTAAACGAAACAACTTGAATTTCGGGCTTGTCCCATAGGGCGTGTCAAAAACAAGACCGTCAGCAAGTATTTCACAATCGGGTAATTCAAGATCTTCCGGAAACCGTATGGAAAAAGTGCTCGATCCGCCTATGATTGCGTACGGCGTCCTTGGAATTTGTTGATTGCTCATATACAAAATCGACTCCTCTCATTGGGAAATTAACGCAACCCGGGAAAATTCAGTTGGCGCAACGCTTCAAATACAACGATCGCAACCGCGTTGGACAAGTTCAGAGAACGAGCATCGGCCCGGATCGGAATGCGGATACATGTATCCATATTCTCTTGTATCAGTTCATCCGGCAAGCCTTTTGTCTCCTTGCCGAATACAAAAAAATCGTCTTCACGATATTGAAACTCACTGTACCAACGTTTCGCCTTGGTCGTTGCATAAAAAAAACGGCCGTTCGGATATTTAGCCTTCAAGTCATCGAAGCTGTCATGATAGTGTAAATCGAGCAGGTGCCAGTAATCGAGGCCCGCCCGCTTCAAATGCTTATCATCTGTAGAAAAACCAAGCGGTCTCACCAGATGCAAAGTGATACCTGTTGCCGCACATGTGCGTGAGATATTTCCCGTGTTCGCCGGGATCTCCGGCTCTACCAAAACGATGTGCATGATGTACCTCCGTTCATCACCAAATCTATATTTAGAGTACAAATTGAACTCCCTTCTTGCAAGTCACAGGAAAACATAAAATCTTGCAAGCCCCACTGACTTCGTTTGGTTACTTCGGCAGAACTGGAAGGCAGATGCCCAATTTTTGAACATTTACCTAGTGAGGGAAATATGTTGTGTATGGCAGATGAAGAAAACTTTAAGGGAGGAACCGTGCGTGTATCCAGTTCAAGGGAGAACCCATGCAAGTTATCGCCAAGCGGAATCGTTTCATCAAACGGAAGCTTTTCAAAGGTTGTCTGTGGAAATCGAACACCTGGTTGAGCTTGTTAGAGAAAGCCAATTCAATCAACACGAGTTTATGACGAAATCCTACGAACTGTTGAGAGAATATGCACGCGATGTGGAGCAGGTTCAGGCAGATGTACGAAGCTTTCTGGAAAAAGCGAGATTTATGGGCGTCCGTTCCGACGAGGTCAATCAAATTCTTGAAAAACTAGATGCAATAATTTTCAAATTAGGGAATCAGGGATCGATTGATAATTCTCACGAAACCATAACCTATTCGGATATCATCGATTGGCCACAAGGACACGGGGGATTCCTGGGTTGTAAAGAGTTTGTTACAGACGTTTCTGCTGTACAAAAAGAAAGTTCGACACAGGCAATTAACAAAAGAGAACTTGAGAGCCAATCACAATTCCGGAGCGAAAGTCATTCACGGGCAAGAAGTGAAAGTATGAGTCGACTGCAAGAAAGCGACAGTTTCAGGCGAGAAAGCCCTTCCCGTCTCGCCCGCGAAAGTTACATGGGTCGTGAAAGTCGTACACAGAATTCATAAAAAGAAACCCAACGATCGATTTTCTTGCCGGGAAAGAGGGATTTTCATGAAACGTGATCAAATGCCTGACAATTGGGAACCGTACCCGAGTAAATTTTCTGAAATCAATAAACCACAAAGCGTTTTAAGAGAGATGTTCAACGAAGTAGAGAAGTGGTTTCATCCCAATCATTTGGAAAAAGTGTTTGAAGAGTTTAACAACCAGGTAAAAGTTGAAGAGACGGACGACGCATATCATATTTCCGTGTTCCTCAAGAATGTAGAACAACCGAACGATATCGATGCGCAATTTGTTGATGGCCACTTGCGCTTGCGACGCACCGTACAAAAAGAAGCCAAAACCAACAATGATCAAGGTGCGATGTGGCAGAGTTATTATGAACATTTTGAAAGGGTCATCCCCATAGAAAAACCCGTTCGATGGCAAAACCGTGAAGTGCGCGTGCAAAAAAGGGTATGGACGATCCGCTTGCCGAAACGATAACCTCTTTGAAGAGGAGCCCTGGATTTCCGGGGCTCTTTCCCATTCATGAACCATCTTAAAACGTATCGAGAATGTGATAAAAACGGTATTGCGTTCTCTCCGTATACGCGTAACTGTCCTGGTAGTCCCAATACCTGCGGTGGCTGGCGACCGTATGCGCGTTGACGAGCGGCATCCCCTGGTTATCAAAATCAACGACGACCGTATTATGTTGCCAGCGTCCGTCACCATCCCAATCGTAACAGATCACATCCCCGATTTTGAGCTGGGAAGGGTGTTCGACCCTCTGCGTTCGGCGCGAATGTTCCAAGTACAAGCGCAAAGCGTTGGCAACCGCCCAGCTGAAACTCCATGTATCATGAGTTCCTCCCTTATGTCTGTACCACCATCCCCGATCCCTGCGCGCATGGAACTCCATCGGGAAACCGCCTGCCGCTATCACTTGTGAGACATAGTTTGTACAATCCACTTGAAATTTGAGATAGCCCGGGTTGAAACCGTTCCACCAGAGTTCCGCGTACTTGAATGCTCGAAGACGGTCATACGTCCCCCGGTATTCATTCGTTTCATAAAGCAGAGATGGCCCGTCTGTAGCAATCAAGGAACCCGTCGTTTGTTTGTTTTCAAACTCAATCTGTACGTCATGGATTTTCCAAATGTCCTCATTTATTAAGTGCAGACGGATGTTCTGCGACCGTGCGGTCGATTCGATTTCTCCTGCCTGTTGATAGAACCATAATTTATGTTCGCGAAGATCGAGTGTACATTCATGATCTTTACAGTGTGCTCGCAGAATTTCCAGGCGGGTTTTGCTTCCCCGATACGTACACCCTCTTTGTTCCGCTGCACGCCCCAATAGTTGTATATCTTTTATGATTCTTTGCCGGACATGCCCGTCGAGAGAAAATGAGAGTAATTCTTCTACGTCTCCGGTGATCCACGCGCGATTTCTCGCGGCAAAAAAAGCTTTGACGAGCGTTCTCCACCTTTCTTCCAAACATGTGTCCCCCTTCTCGATGATGAATGTCTACTTTATTCTTACGTGCAAATGAAGAATCAATCACCTAAAAATCGAAAAGGTCTTTATCTTTTACGGAAAATGATATACTATATAGTGGAACGTAGTTTCGTAGCACGAAACCTCGTTCTATGTAAGGAGGGGGTTACGGTGACGGATAAGGAAAAAGGAACGGTTCGGGCTGTTGAACGGGCATTGGATATCCTTCTTTGTTTTGCGGGAACCGAGACGGAACTCGGTTTGAGTGATATCGCCAAGAAAGTCAATTTACATAAAAGCACCGTTCATCGCCTGCTCTCTTCTCTGGAGAATAAAGGATTTATTCGACGCCACCCTCACACTGACAAATATCGCCTCGGTTGGAGTGTACTTGAGTTAGTCAGCAATGTCTATCAATCGGATGATCTTTCATCGATCGTCGTTCCAGAAATGACACGCTTGCGTGATTTGCTCGGTGAAACAATTTCTTTATATATTCGTGCAGGCAATGAGAGGATTCGCATACAAGCGGTCGAGAGCAATCAGCCGGTTCGTCGGGTAGCCAATATTGGCAGACGCCTGCCATTGTATGTAGGTGCATCAGGGAAAATTCTCTTAGCTTGGGATGACAGGGAATCTGTCTTGCAACTGTTCGACGACCCATCATGGCCGCGTGACCTGGATCGTGAAGAATTCCTGGTTTCCCTTGACAAAGCACGTGCAAACGGGTATGCCGTCTCTATCGAAGAAAGGGAACCAGGTGCCGCCGCTGTAGCCGTACCGATCTTTGACCGCGATGGTACACTCATTGCTTCTTTATCCGTTTCTGGCCCTGTAGGGCGTTTCACAAATGAGGCGGTGAAGCGTTTTGCCGAAGCGGCCAAACGTTCGGCAGACATGATCATGAAGATGCTCAAGAGATAATGGCTTTCATCGGTTTTCTAAACCTAAACGTTTTACTAAGAAGGACAAAACCGGCCGAGCAATGCTAGGAGCGGCAATCAAGAGCATTTGGTAATGGATTGTACGACAGATGTACACACTATCGGGGAAATATTGACCTTTCATCATATAGGTAATCAAGTGAAGCAAGAGGTGATACGCAGTGGAAAAGAAAACGGTAGTTGTTATGGAAGGTGACCAAACCGGACAAGAGCTTTTGGAAGAAGCTTTGCGGGTGCTCGATCCTTCCGTAACGGGTGTTGATATCGAGTTTAAACACTTTGATTTATCTTTGGAAAATCGCCGTGCAACCAATAATCAAGTGGTTCATGACGCGGCAGCCGCTATGTGCCAATATGGTTATGGCATTAAAGCAGCGACGATCACCCCGGAAGCAAAGGGAGATGTCGGCTCCCCCAATGCGATTCTGCGTAAGGGAATCGACGGTACGGTCATTATCCGTACAGGCAGAAGGATTCCGGGTGTAAATCCGTTGCCGGGTGTGCACGCACCGATTTCCGTCGTCCGCATGGCCGTCGATGATGCATACGGTGCCAAAGAATGGCGAGAAGGCGAAGGTCTCGATGAGATCGCTTACCGCACAGAAAAGATTACTCGCCGCACCTGCCGGGGCGTAGCCGAATTTGCATTCATTCAAGCACGCAAAATGAAAGCAAAAGTGTTTGGTGGTCCGAAATACACGGTCTCTCCCGTCTATGAAGGGATGCTGAAAGAAGAAATGGATCGTGCCGCCGAAAAGAACAAAGATGTACGCTATGATCCTCAACTCATCGATGCAACATATGCTCTTCTTTTGAACACATCCGGGGAACCGTTAGTGATTCCCGCATTAAATCGTGATGGGGATTGCCTCTCAGACCTCGTTCTTCAAATGTTTGGATCCATTGCAGGTTCTGAATCTCTTCTCATCTCTTTCGATGAAAATTACAATCCTAAAGTCGTGATGGCGGAAGCACCACACGGAACCGCACCTGCTCTTTACGGCAAAAACGTGGCGAATCCGATGGCGATGATCTTAGCCGGTGCCGCATTGCTCACGTACTTTGATACGGATGAAGCGGAACGGGCGTCCCGTGCGATCTATGAAAGTACGTTGGAGGCCATCGTTGAAGGCATTCGTACAGCCGATTTAGGTGGTTCCACGAGCACCACCGACTTCACCGACGAAGTCATCCGCCGGGTGAAAACCAAACTGGAAGTCTGGTCCGCACTCGCATAATCAGTCAAGATTCGTTACACGGTCGTACATTCTACGATTGCATTCGCATCGTAGACATGGACGACCGTTTCATTTTTTAAAAAACGCATAGTCTTGAAGTGAATGTACAAACTATGAATCGAATCCATATATACCGAGGAGGAGTACGACTATGTGGAGCTCGATTCAACAAGATCTAAACCAAATTCGACAATTATCGCAACGCCTCGCACAAAATGAAGCGAGAAACACCCAAATTTTAAATCAATTGAGTTCACAAGAATCGAATGCTTCATCGCAACTTCAGCAGATCATCCAAATTTGTAACCGTCTCGAACAAGCGGTTGCCTCAACGAGCCAAACTTCGTTTGGGCCATCTGGTTTTGCACAGCCTCATTATGCAGCAGGGGCAATTTCCCAAGTCATGCAAGCGGATCGACAGTATGCTCCCAATGAAGGACCTTCCGTCACCAACTATAATGTACAAGGAGCTTATCAACAACAATACCAAGGAACTCGTCAAACCTCCGTCAATCAAAACGCTTTACAACAGGTATTGCGTGCAGACCGTCAAGCCAATGCGAATGAGGGACCGTCGTATACGAACTATAATGTGCAAGGCGGTGCTTACCAAAGCCAATATCAAGGAACCATGGGACAGTCTTCGGTTAATCAAAACGTTTTACAACAAACGTTACGTGCCGACCAACAATTTGCTCCCAACGAAGGACCTTCCGTCACCAATTACAACACACAAGGCGCTTATCAACAAAATTATCAAGGAACTGCGCAATCCTCTGTCAATCAGAACTCTTTACAGCAAGTTCTGCGCGCTGACCGTCAGTTTGCTCCCAATGAGGGACCTTCCGTCACCAACTATAATGTACAAGCCGGTTATCGCGGTTACCAAGGAGCTACCGGTTCGTCTTTCGTCAATCAAAGCGCTCTGCAACAGACATTGCAAGCAGACCGACAATCCGAAGAAGGACCTTCCTATACCAACTATAATTAAGAATGATATACCTGATTTCGCCGCTCCAACTGGAGCGGTTTTCCTTTCCCTCAAACCACTTTTTTGTGATTCGCATTCTTGAGAACTACCGCGGGAAGCATCACGGAAAAACAGGTTCCTTTCCCTTTCTCGCTCTCCACATATATTTTCCCGCCCATGGATTCGATGATCTGGTAAGAGACCATCAAACCTAAACCTGTTCCTTTTTCTTTGGTCGAATAAAAGGGGCTGCCCAATCGACCCAGCTCCTTTTTACTCATGCCCACTCCCGTATCGATCACATCGATCCTTATAAATTCCTCATGTTTCGAAGCGATGATCTGCAACGTACCGCCTTGTGGCATTGCCTCAATTCCGTTTTTAGTGATATTGATCAATACCTGCGTGAGCTTATGTGAATTCCCGCGAATACATAAATGATCCTGTGAGTATGTACGGATGACGACTCCATTAATTAACGCGAATGATGAGATAACACTCGTAACCTGATGAAGCAATTGACCGACATAGATCGTTTCCGTCTTCTCTAATTGAGGCTTTGCCAACGACAAATAATCGTTAATAATCGACTCAGCCCGATCGAGTTCCTGAATGGCCATATTCATATATTTCCGATTTTGCTCATCTTTTTCCCGTTGACTCAACAGTTGCATGAATCCGCGGGCAACTGTCATCGGATTGCGAATCTCATGAGCGATCGAAGCGGCTAGTTCACCGATGACATGCATCTTCTCCGCATGCTGCACTTCAACCTTCATTACTTTGTTTTCCAAAATCACTTCGATTAAGTAATGTGCCAGCCATGCAGCTAACACGTTCATAAACATATAAACGAGGAAAAATGACAGAATTCTTCTATCATAATCCTCAAAACGAATGAGTCTGATCATGATGACCAAGGATGTTTGCAGCATGGTAAGACCGATCACGATGGTTTGCTTATAAAAACGATTGAATTGATGAAACCGATAACTGAAGAAAATGGTGAGTACGATGACCCAAGGATAAGAAAACAGAGTCGTGTAAAAACCGTCATCCCCCAAATAATACCTATATCCCAATAAAATCCCTGCCAGGAATACCCCTGTTTTGTAGCCGCCGTACAAAATTCCTATCAGAAGAGGAATGAAACGCATATCATATATATGTCCCGGGAGCACGGTAGATGGAAATGTCATGCATAAGACAATTGAGATTGCTGAAGATAACGCGATAGATACCCGCTCCATTTTCCTATTATGAAAATGATAGGAGAATGTCGGAATAATCGTCATAATAATGATAAAAATATTAATAATGAAATCTTTAATGACCAAGTGATCACCTCTTCCCAACTCATCAAACCTCGCTGTGTGTGCCATCACATCCTTATTTGAACTTATCAATAGTTGTTCATTAGATAATATGTTCGTGCCAAATTTTCAAAATCCTTTGTATGTATTCAATAAAATTGCATCCCCTGAATCTAGGGGATGCATTGTGAACCGTTCTTCAACTCGTTCCTTCATAACCGGTTTGGGGTATCGAATCTACTCCGTTCTTGGAATCATCGATGTGATTATCGACCGTCCCCTCTCGGTACGCATCCATCACTTGTACGTACGTATACATGAGAGCCCCTTCATCATGTTCCTGATCCTTCGTCATGCGATTCACTTCTTTTGATTCTTTGCCTCCGACGACTTGTGCCGCGCGTAAAAGCGCTTCATTATTATACCCCTGTCCGGCATAGCGCTCTTCCTGCATCTTACTCCCTCCTCTTTCGTATCATTACTTACTGACGATATGAGTCGCGCGCCCCAGCGCCGCTTCCGCTGCCTCCATGACCATTTCTCCCAATGTGGGATGTGCGTGAATCGTAAGTGCCAAATCTTCTAGGGTCGCTCCCATCTCGACGGCCAGACCGAGTTCCGCGATCAGATTGGAAGCTTCCGGGCCTACAATTTGGGCCCCAAGCACAATGCCGCGCTCTTTCTCTGCGACAATTTTCACAAATCCCTCGCTGTCATGCAGAGATAATGCTCTTCCGTTTGCCGCATAAGGAAACTTGCCTGAAATCACTTCATACCCTTTTTCTTTGGCTAGATTCTCATCAAGGCCTACGGAAGCCATCCCAGGATCAGAGAAGACGACGGCAGGAATCGCTTTGTAATCTACAATACTGGGATGGCCAGCAATCACTTCCGCGGCAATCTTTCCTTCATAAGAAGCTTTGTGAGCCAGAGCGGGTCCCGGAACAATGTCCCCGATCGCATAAATTCCCGGGACGTTGGTTTTGCACTGATTGTCCACTTCAATCAACCCGCGATCATTTACTTTCACACCGGCCACATCAAGTCCGAGGTTCTCTGTATTCGGAACCCGCCCTGCGGTTACCAACAAGTAGTCTGCCGTGACTTGCTTCGTTTCATTGCCTGTCTCGAAAGTAACCGTTACTTGATCATCCTGTTGAATGGCTTCTTTCGCTTTCGCATTCGTATAGACATCAATACCTGATTTTTTCAGTCTGCGTTCCACCCACCGAGTCATCTCCGCGTCAAATCCAAGCAGGATCCTTTCCGCTCCTTCCAAGACGGTCACCTTTGCGCCAAACTTGGCAAACATCTGTCCCAGTTCGACTCCGATGTAACCGCCTCCAATTATGACAAGGCTCTTGGGGATCTCTTGCAGAGATAACGCTTCCGTCGATGAGAGGATACGTCCGCCAAAAGGAAACGCTTTAAGCTCGACTGGCCTTGAACCTGTAGCGATAATACAGTGATTAAATCGGTAACGCTGTACTTCATATCCTTTGAAAACGCGTATCTCATTTGGACTGACGAACAGCGCCTCCCCCTCAAGGATCTGTACCTTACGGGATTTAAGCAGTGATCCCACACCGCTCGTCAGTTTATCGACCACACTCTGTTTCCAAGTCTGTATCTTGTCCCAATTGATGTGCACCCCTTGTACAGAGAAGCCGATATCTTCACTATGTTTGATCATTTCATGGCGATGGGCCGCCGCGATAAGAGCCTTTGAAGGAATACACCCACGATTCAGACAAACACCGCCAAGCTCGCCTTTTTCTATAAGTGTCACCTGTTTTCCCAACATGGCAGCGTGTATGGCCGCTACATAACCTCCCGGCCCCGCACCGATCACCATGACATCCACATCTTGTGAAAATTCACCCACAACCAATTCCTACACCCCCAGAACGAGCATGTCCGGGTCGGACAGCAATTGTTTGATCATATTGAGGAACTGTTGAGCGGTTGCTCCGTCGATCAAGCGATGATCAAAACTGAGGGACAGAGCGAGTACGTCCGCGACTGAGATCTCATCATCTGTAATGATCGGTTTCTTGGAAATCCGACCCGTTCCTAGTATCGCTACCTCCGGGTAATTGATGATCGGGGTGAACAGGTATCCTCCGGCAGAACCGATGTTCGTGATGGTAAACGTACTCCCTTTCAATTCATGAACCGCCAAGCTCCCTTCTCTTCCCCGGGAAGCCAAATCTTGAATCTCCTTGGCGATCGTCCACATATTTTTGCGATCCGCATCTTTCACGACCGGGACGATCAACCCGTTTTCCGTATCGGTAGCGATCCCAATATGGTAATTTTTCTTAAAGATGATTTCTCCTTTCTCATCGTCGAGAGACGCATTGAGGACAGGAAACTCTCGCAACCCTGCAATGACCGCTTTGACGATAAAAGGGAGATACGTCAATTTGATACCTCTCTCCTCCGCAAGCGGTTTGGCCCTTTTTCGTACCTCCACCAACTTTGTCACATCAACTTCATCCATGATCGTCACGTGAGGTGCTGTATATTTCGACTTCACCATCGCATGGGCGATCGACCTGCGGATTCCTCTTAACGGCACACGTTCTTCCGCTGTCTCCATAGAAGTTGCATCTGCGGCGGGTTTCTCCACCTCCGCAGTGGCGACCTGTGCTGATTCTGCTTCTTTCGAGTCGGAAACGTTCCTAGCCTCCCGTATGTCAGCTGCCGCTTTGTCTACATCTTCACGCGTGATCCGCCCGTTCGGACCTGTTCCCGCAATCCGTGCGAGGTCGACTCCTTTTTCACGAGCGTATTTGCGCACGCTCGGTGTCGCAAGAATTTCCTTTCCCGTCATATCTTCAGTCGCCGGTTGGCTGGTTGGGGCAGGTGGTTGCACTTGAGCGACAGTCCCTGTCTCTTGATTGGGAGCAGCTGGTGGTTCCCCCTTCTCGATTGCCGGTTCCGCCTGTTCCGGTGCTACCCCTTCCGCTTCGAACGTGAGCAGCACCTGCCCTACGGTGGCTACCTGCCCTTCGGCCACTTTAATCTCCAGCACTTTCCCTTTCACTGGGCTGGGAAGATCGACAACCGCTTTATCATTTTGAACCTCGACGATCGGTTGATCTTCTTCGACTACATCACCTGGCTTGACAAGCCATTTTACAATTTCTCCTTCATGAATTCCTTCACCGATATCCGGAAGTTTAAACTCAAAGGCGGCCACTCCAACACCTCCTATCCCGATAATGTGTAGTTTGGTGGGCGTATGCTTTGCGTTCGTGCTCCGTGGAGATCGTCTCAGTGGGTATATGCTTTGCGCTCATGCTCCGTGAAGGTCGTCTCGCACAGAATAAGATCAGATGTTGCGAGACGACCTTCAAAGTCGCTATTACGCGCAAAGCATATCCCCCATAACGTCCATTAGGTAGCGAGACGATCTCCAAAGTCGCTGTCTCACGCAAAGCATTACGCCCACCCAAAGACACTATACACTCTTCCTATTGCACTGCTTTCTGCTTGGTAGACCCAATTAGAAAGCTAGAAGTTGTTTAACGGCGGTGATAACCCGAGCGGGGTTAGGAAGCCATTCGTCTTCGATCGAGGCAAAAGGATAGGGCGTATCCGGAGCCGTTACGCGCAAAACGGGAGCTTCGAGATGGAGGATCGCTTTTTCTGTGATCCGGGCGATCACTTCCGCTGCCACCCCGGATGATTTTGGTGCTTCCTGAACTACAAGTGCACGGTTGGTCTTTTTTATAGATTGAATGATCGTATCCATATCCAATGGGTGGATGGTACGCAAATCGATCACTTCCGCCGTAACCCCGTTTTTCTCCAATTCTTCGGCAGCTTTGAGAGAGGTATGCACCATAGCGCCGTACGCGACAATCGTCACGTCTTTTCCTTCCTTTACGACATTCGCTTTGCCGATGGGAACCGTATAATCTCCTTCTGGGACTTCCCCTCGAAAGGAACGGTACAACTTCATATGTTCGAGAAAATAAACGGGATCATTGTCCCGAATCGCCGAAATCAAGAGCCCTTTAGCGTCATAAGGATTGGAAGGGACGATGACTTTCAGCCCCGGCGTTTGTATCAAGTGTCCTTCCAGACTATCCGCATGAAGTTCCGGTGTCTTCACCCCCCCGCCAAAGGGGGAACGAAAAACGATCGGGCAGTGATAGCGTCCTCCCGAACGGAATCTCATACGCGCAGCCTGTACACAAATTTCGTCCATCGCTTCGAACACAAAACCGAAAAATTGGATTTCCGCTACGGGGCGAAACCCTTGTATACTCAAGCCCACCGCTAGCCCAGCGATCCCCGACTCGGCTAAAGGCGTGTCAAAAACGCGATCTTCGCCAAACTCTTTTTGCAAGCCGTCCGTTGCCCGAAACACACCGCCGTTTTTACCGACATCTTCACCGAACACGAGTACAGTCTGATCGCGCGCCATCTCGCACCGCATCGCGTCGGTAATTGCCTGAATCATCGTCATCTGAGCCATCGATTGATCCCTCTCACTTAAATATCTCTATTTGTTCCGCTAGATCGGGCGGCATCGTCTCATACACGCTCTCTATCAAACTTGCCACCGTCATTTTTGGAGTTTCATCCGCTTGTTTCATCGCATCAGAGATCGCTTTTTTCGCTTCCTCAATCACCTGATTTTCATCATCGTCTGACCATAAGTTTTGTGCCTGCAAATACTTGCGCAAGCGGATCAAGGGGTCTTTTTTCTCCCATTCGCCCCCCTCTTCTGTCGTGCGGTATCGCGTGGGGTCATCCCCCGACATGGTATGGGGGCCGTAACGATATGTGAGCGCCTCGATCACATAGGGCCCTTCACCATCCCGCGCTCGTTCCGCCGCTTCTTTCACTGCGGTGTAGACGGCAAACACGTCCATACCGTCCACCTGAATTCCCGGAATGCCGGCAGCGAGCGCTTTTTGTGCGAGCGTTTCGGCTGCCGTTTGCTTTTCGACAGGTACGGAAATGGCATAACGGTTATTTTGAATCACAAAAATGGCGGGTACTTGATAAGCACCGGCAAAATTGATCCCTTCGTAAAAATCCCCCTGTGACGTCCCGCCATCACCGATATATGTAATGGCGACCCGCTTCTGTCTCTTCAGTTTAAAAGCGAGTGCTACACCGGTACATTGCACGATTTGGGCACCGATGATAATCTGTGGCATCAAAACATTTACATCTTCAGGTATCTTTCCCCCGTGTTGATGGCCACGCGAATATAGAAACGCTTGATACATGGGAAGACCGTGCCAGACGATCTGTGGGATGTCGCGATAGGATGGAACAATAAAATCTTCTTTATTCAATGCATACTGGCTGCCGACCATCGTCGCTTCTTGTCCGGCAACGGGTGCGTAAAATCCGAGTCTCCCTTGCCTGTTTAAACTGATGGCCCTTTGATCCCAAACGCGTGTGAAGACCATTCGTTTCATTAATTCTCGCATGCTTTCTTCACTGATTTTTGGCGTGCGTGTTGCATTCGCCAGAGATCCGTCAGGCGAGAGAATCTGTAACGGCTCCGATTTTTGCAAGTGAATGTGTTGGTTCCATGCAAGAGTGGTCATGTACTCACCTCGATTATGTACCTTCATGAGAGAATGATCCCCAAAAACAAGCAAAACATGTATAATCCCTGGATGATTCATTCGCCTAAAATCCAAGATAACAAAATAACCATAGACGAATGTACGTTTCCTTTCCTTGGTCATTCTCATTAAATAAAATTGAGATCACCACAAGGAGGGAATCACATGTACGGTATCTTTGGTGCTTACACTCGCTGGGCAGTTGTGTTCCTGATCATCTTCGTATTGTTCTTCCTGCTCGTTCCCGGCTATTATGGCGGAGCGGCTGGAGCCGGGGATCCCTGATCGTGAACTTATTGATGGAACAGAAAAGCCAGCCTAGCGGCTGGCTCTTCTGTTCTGATCTAGTAGAAGCCCTTAAAATTACTTATAGATCCAATGCTAAATACATCGCACCTTCTATTGGGTTGTAACGATATGGCTCGATACTTTTGAATCCCAAAGATCGATAAAGTTTAATAGCACTCTTCATTGAAGGTACTGTATCCAATAGCATCCGTGAATAACCAATTTTTCTTGCTTCTTCAATAATGGCGAATACCAATTGTTTACCGATATCCTGCCCTCGATATTCTGGGCGAACGTACAACCTTTTCATCTCACAGTCATGTTCTGTGATTTTTCTAAGAGCAACACAGCCCGCTAGCTTTTCACTCACAACTGCTAGAAGAAGGCGACCGTTTGGTGGGGAATATTGTCCTGGAAGATCAGCGAGCTCCCTTTCAAAGTCTTGGAAACTAAGATCAAATACCAAAGAAGACGCATATTCTAAGAATAGCTTCCGTATATGCTCAAGTTGCTCTTTAGACTCCGCAGAAAGAATATTCAGATTCACCATATTTATCTCCCTCAACTTTTTTGCAAATGCTTGAAAGATTCCGGAAATTAGCTGCGAGATATAGCACTGAGGGTCGCTTTACATGCTTTCACAAGATCAACTCCTTTTAAAAAGATTTGGAGACCTCGACGTCCAGTACTTATACTCACTGGATCTAAGTCTTCTACAGATTCATCAATGTAGATCTGATAACGTTTCTTTACAACAAGTGATGAAACGCCATCACGGTATCCTCAAATCCCCTGTTAGTAGAAAGATTAACTGAGCAAAAATGTTGATGCGTGTTTCGCATACTAGTATAGCTTCTTCTTTCATCCACTAGTTCGCAAGCACAAATAACTGTTGTAACCGATCTGAAATTTCCTTTACTGTAGAATTTGCTAATTCTCCTAATTCTCTTTTCAAATACGACGTGGTAACTGTCATCAATCGATGAAGTCTTATCGTCGAAGTTACTTTTAATCCGGTTGGTTCAAAAACTGATGTTCCTTGTTCCAAAACAATATCACTGGTCTGCAAATCATCGGGAATTCTGCTTGTGATAAAAGCCAAAATTACATGCTGGTGTGGGCCAATCGGTTCAGTCAAACAGACTGCTGGACGGACCTTTACAGAAGACAGATCGTCGAACGGAAAGGGTACAAGCACTATTTTATTTCTTATCATGGATTGCTTTCCCATCCTCTAAAGTATAAATGTCTTCTTCCAGATCAGAGAGAAAGTCAAATGCGGGGTTTTTTGCCGCTGAATGCATCCATTCTGTTTCTGGGATCTCGTTCGATTCGATGACATCAGTTTTCTTGATACGCTCCGGAAAATGTAAATCGAATTCATCTGCTAATTCCTGGATGATCGTATCCACTGCAAACATTTGTCCTTGAATAAATTGCTCAGTCGTATAGAATTCTTTGGCCTTCAACTGATTACGCAAGATTGCTTTTCTGACTCGAAGCTTATATAGAAAGTCTTCAATTTTTCCTTTTCGAAAAGTTTCAGCCATAGATCACCCCTCCTAATATTCATTATAGCATTTTATATATATTCGTATACGTTTGTATACAAAAATAGTTAAGATGAACATATCGAAAAAAGAGATAAGATTTTTCTCATCATCCAGGTCAATTCATTTTCCGTACAATGACAATATTAACGCCGACCTATAATTGACCCAGTAAAGCCGAAAAAGAAAAGACCCACTCCCATCGAATATGTCCCCTTCGGAATGTCGCCAAACATTTCGGAGGGAGACTTATGTTGAGGAGTGGGACAGTGATATCATTGAAGACCTCGTCCAAAACGGCATTCGAAGTTGGATCCGTTTAAGCCTTTCTTACATGAAATGATGAATCAAGGAATCTTCAGCTGTGAAGTCCTTTAACGGCTTCTTAGAGAACAAGGCTATCAAGGGGGACGTACAATTCTCTTATCGATCATCTCAACTACGCCAGCTTTACATATGAACAGCCTGACCGACGGCACTGAGTACAGCTTCGTGAACGGCTTCGGAGAGAGTGGGATGTGCGGCGATGAAATCTTCCATTGCATCGACGGTCATCTCCGCATGAAGCATCATCGTTCCTTCTCCGATCAATTCAGTGGCATGCGGCCCTATAATAGAAAGCCCGATAATCTCTTGAAATTCGGGATGAACGATCACTTTCACTTTGCCGATTTGCTCATGATGAATCAATGCTTTTCCGTTAGCCGAAAAAGGAAACTCACCGATACGGATATCCCCGTATGCTGCTCTCGCTTCTTTTTCTGTCAACCCGACTGCAGCGATCTCCGGCCATGTGTAAATACAGCGCGGAACCGCGCGATAGTTGATCGTTTTCGTCTTCCCGCAAGCGTTCGAAGCTGCCACCATACCTTCATGAAAAGCAATATGTGCCAGTTGAATACCGCCGATCACATCGCCACAAGCGTATATGTGTGAAACATTTGTCTGCATGTGTTCGTTGACTTCGATTCCCCGAGACGTATAATGAACACCGATCTGTTCAAGTCCCAGCTCTGTAACACGCGGCTTCCTCCCAATCGACACCAGAACGAGATCGGCCGTGATCTCCTCCAACTGCTCTTCTTTCTGCAAGGTTACTCGTTTCGTTTGACGATCCACTTGTTTTACTGTCGCCGAGGTATGTATGACGACACCGTCTTTTTGCAATTGTTGCTGCAAAATGGCCGCCGTATCCTCATCCTCCTGCGGAAGTATTTGACTCGCCGCTTCTATGATTGTTACCTTACTGCCCAAACGACTGAATATACTAGCAAATTCACAACCGATCACACCTCCGCCAATAATGAGAAGGGATGAAGGAATTTCTGATAGCTCGAGAGCATGTTTGCTATGGATGATCCATTGGCCATCAAACGGAGCGAACGGCAACGCGATCGGTTCAGAGCCAGTCGCTATAATGATTTGCTCTGCAGAAATTTCCTCTTTTCCTTTTTCTGTATCCACTTGCAGAAGCTGATCGTTTAATAAAGAAGCTCTTCCTCTTACGACTCGAATTTGATTTTTCTTCATCAAATACCCGATACCCATGACCAGTTTTTTTACTACTTTGTTTTTATACTGTTGTACCCGCTTCCAGTTGAGTTGTACTTGATCCGCGGGCAGATCAATACCGAAACGATCCGCTTGTTTCACCTTGTCGTACACGTTTACACTTTCCAATAACGACTTTGTCGGCATACAACCTTCGTTTAAACACGTTCCGCCCAGTTCCGCCTCTTCAATAAGGATCACTTGTTTCCCCAATCGGGCAGCCGTAATGGCGGCCACATAACCGGATGGCCCCCCGCCGATTATGGCTACGGTACTCATCGTTCACCCTCCTTGCTAAAACAACAGACTGTATGGTTGTTCGAGATAACGTTTTACAGTTGCAAGAAACTGGGCTGCAGGAGCCCCATCGAGGACACGATGATCAAACGTTAAACTTAATGGCAACAGATGGCGGCGTTGTAAAGATTCTCCGATATACACAGGTGCATCTTGAATGGCGCCGACACCGAGAATTCCTGCTTCCGGCGGATTGAGCACGGGAGTGAAAACTTCTACTCCATAGGCGCCCAGATTGGTGATGGTAAACGTCGATCCTTTCATTTCCTCAGGATTCAATTGACCACTGCGTGCACGCCGTCCAAGGGATTTGATCTCTTTCGCCAGTTCGATGAGAGTAAGTCGTTCGGCATGGCGGATCACAGGAACCACCAACCCTTTCTCAAGGGCGACTGCGATTCCCAGATGCACATACGGATACGTATAGATGCTGTCATCGATCCAAGCGCTGTTCATTTGTTTATGCTGCTGCAGGGCGAATACAACTGCACGGGCAATAAAATCGGTGATGGTCAGTTTCAGTTCGTAACGGTTGTACACTTCTTCTGCCGCTCGTCTTTGTATCATGAGCAAATCACTTACATCTGCGGTCATGGTCATGGAAAGTTGAGCACTCTGTTGCAAACTTTCATGCATGCGTGCGGCAATCACTTTTCTCATACCGCTGACAACATTGCGCTCTGCGTGAGTTTGATCCTCCTCCATTTCCTGTGCAAGATCCGCCAAAGCACTTTTATTCTCGAGTGACAAGTGTTGTACTTGAATCGACGCCTGAGTCTGGGAAAGGAGCGTCCGGTCTTCGATTGCTTTTTCTACATCTTCCTTTGTGATGCGCCCCTGCGGGCCTGTACCGACCAATGTTTCAATATCCAGACCGGCTGCCTCTGCCATTTTACGGGCGATGGGTGTGATTTTTACTTTACTTGTCTTCACCGGTGGCGTCAGGGTCGCAACCGATTGGGTCGATTCGGCTACTGCCGCCACTTGTTCTTTAGCAGCAAAAGAAGATTGACTTTTCTCTTCCATTCCCACTTTTTCTCCCGGCGTGCCTATGTAACCGATCGCCGTTCCAACGGGAACGACTTCACCTTCCGGAACCACGATTTCCAATAATATTCCGTCATCTGGCGCTTCCACTTCCATCTCGATTTTTTCTGAACTGATGACGACCACAGCATCTCCCTTTTGTACCGGGTCCCCCACATCTTTTAACCATTTGACAACGGTTCCTTCTTTCATTCCCATTCCGAGTTTCGGCATGATCACTTCATTGGCCATTTTCTGTCCCTCCTTTTTTGATAAAGAGGTGAATACACTGCCTCACCTCTTCGCCTCTGCATCTATCTTGAAAAATGTGTAGTTTGGTGGGCGTAATGCTTTGCGTTCGTGCTCCGTGGAGATCGTCTCGCACGGAATATGATCAATGTTGCGAGACGATCTCCAAAGTCGCTGTCTCACGCAAAGCATTACGCCCACCCAAAGACACTTTTCATCCACTGATGGCGCCGCTTTCGGCATAGACGGCTACTTAGAAAATGAATGCTTGGGTGGATGTATCGCTTTGCGCTTGGATTCGATGAAGGTCGTCTTTGAGGCATATGCTTTGCGATCATGCTCCGTGAAGGTCGTCATTGTGGGCATATGCTTGGCGTTCATGCTCCGTGGAGGTCGTCTCGCTTGGAATATGATCCAATGTTGCGAGACGACCTCCAAAGTCGCTGTTTCACGCCAAGCATATACCCATTTAACGTGCCAAAGGAAGCGAGACGACCTTCAAAGTCGCTATTACGCGCAAAGCATTTGACCTCTTAACGGTTAAAAAGGAAGCGGAACGACCTTCCACTCACCTCTTCGCTGCAAAGCGATACCATCCACCCAAAAGCCACTCTGTTACTTTTGACAGCTTTAAATCTCTCTTCCCGCACAAGACACTTTTCATCCAATGATGGTGCCACTTGCGGTATGGGGGACTCAAGAAATTGCGACTATGGTTTCATCACCGATCAATTCGGAAACCGTTTGTATGACTTTCTCCGGTGTTGGCAAATAGAGGTCTTCCAGAACGGGAGAAAACGGTACAGGTGTGTGCGGCGCGGTAATTCTTTTAATTGGTCCATCCAGCAGATCGAACCCTTTATCCGCAACAAGGGCTGCAATATCTGTAGCTACGCTGCAACGCGGGTTGGCTTCATCGATGACGATCAGTCGATTCGTTTTTTCCACAGAAGCGAGAATAGTCTCTTCATCCAGCGGAGAGAGGCTCCGAGGATCGACCACCTCGATTTCAATTCCCTTTTTCGCGAGCATTTCTGCAGCTTGAAGAGCCGTGTGCACCTGTTTGCCAATAGCAACAATGGTAAGATCCGACCCTTCCCGTTTGATATCTGCTTTTCCCAGCGGTATGATATAATGCCCTTCAGGTACCTCACCTTTCATGTTGTAAAGGGTTTTATCCTCAAAGAAAACGACCGGATCGTTATCAGCAATGGATGCAAGGAGCAGTCCCTTCGCATCCGCAGGTGTGGAAGGAACCACCACTTTAATTCCCGGGATGTGTGTGAACATCGCATACAGACTTTGCGAATGCTGCGCGGCTGCACGAAATCCTGCCCCGTGCATGGTGCGGATCGTTACTGGAACTTGCGCTTTGCCACCGAACATGTAACGTAATTTGGCACATTGATTCATGATCTGGTCGAGACAGGAACCGACGAAATCGTTGAACATCAGCTCGGCGATCGGACGTAAACCGGTAACTGCCGCCCCCACGGCCGCACCAATAAAGCCGGCTTCACTGATCGGTGTATCGAGAACGCGTTCACGCCCGAATTCCTGTACCAGCCCTTTGGTAACGCCCAATACACCTCCCCACGCTTCATCATCCTGCAGATGATCCACTTGCGCGCCTCCGGCCACGTCCTCCCCCAGCAGTATCACGTTTTCATCTGCTCGCATCGCCAGTCTCATCGCTTCATTGATAGCATCGGAAAAACTTATTTTTCTGCTCATGTTCTACACCTCCAACATCATTTGTAAGAAACATAGACATCGGTTAAGAGTTCGTCTGCAGATGGAAACGGACTTTCTTCCGCGAATTGCACAGCTTCTGAAATCGCTTTCTCCACATCGTTATCTATACTTTCGAGTTCCTGTTCTGTAAAAAGTTTGGTAGATAATAGATATTTGCGGAAGATTTGTATGGAATCTCTCTCATCCAAATGAATTTGTTTCTCCTCTTCCTTCTTGTACTTTTGCGCGTCTCCCTCGAAGTGACCGTAATTGCGGTAGGTTTTACACTCGATCAATGTGGGGCCTTCTCCGTTTCGCGCTCTGATGACCGCTTCTTGCGCCGCTTTGTATACTGCCATCACATCTTTTCCATCCACGATGACGCTGGGAATGTTATAACCGGTCGCCCTTTGGGCGATATCTGTACAACTGGACGCATAGGTAAATGGGGTGGCCTCCGCGTATCCGTTGTTTTCTGCAACAAAAATGACCGGTAATTTCCAGATGGCCGCCAAGTTAATTCCTTCATGGAAAGTTCCCTGATTGTTGGCGCCATCTCCAAAGAAACAAACGGATACCGCGTTCGTCCCTTTTACCTTCGCAGTCAAAGCAGAACCGCATGCAAGGGGAAAACCTCCGCCGACGATTCCATTGGCACCAAGCATTCCTTTTTCCAGGTCGGCAATATGCATCGAGCCGCCTTTTCCTTTGCACAGCCCCGTGACTTTCCCGTAAATTTCCGCCATCATGCCGTTCAGATCGCATTCTTTAGCAATACAATGACCATGTCCGCGGTGAGTGCTTGTAATACTGTCTTTTTCATTCAAATGAGCGCATACGCCGACAGCGACCGCCTCTTCTCCCGCGTACAAATGAACAAAACCCGGCAAGATCCCGCGGGCAAACAGTTCATGAACACGGTCTTCAAACTTGCGGATTTCCACCATTTTTCGATACATCCAAATCGCTTGATCACGCGATAATTCCTGTTTTTGCGCCTCGGTCATATTCATGATCGTCTCCCCCTATCGTTGGTTGATAATGACAGACATGGTAAGTGACTCATAGATTTCGTTCGATCACTGAAACCATCGTTGTTGAACTGACTACATTTCCGGGGCTTCACCTCCTTGCACGTATCCATCATTGCAAATCTAGTGCCAATTCGAATTCTCTACCTTCTTCAGTTTTTTTGCGGGATTGTATGTTATGATCGGTTTCACGTTAAGACAGGATGGGACATGTGTCTCATTTTGTCTCACTTTGTTTAAACGATAAAAAAAACCATGCCACATGGGATGACATGGTTTATAACTGGTATTTTTGCAGTCTGCGGTAAAATGTGCTGCGCGGAATGTTTAGCAATTTGGCTGCCAAGGAAGCGTTTCCGCCCGTTTTCTCGAGGGCCTGAATGATTTCCCGCTTCTGTAATTCTTCGCGATAGGTAAGAGGTTTATGATGTTCGGCAAAACTTAGATCCCATGATGCAACCGATGTCCTACCCACACGATGAACGAACAAATGATGGACAAGAGAAGGATCCGGTGCATTTCCTCCCGAGAGGATGCGAAGCCGTTCCAATACATTAAAAAGCTCGCGAATATTTCCGGGCCAATCATAGTCAATGATTTTCTCCATAATGACATCCGGTATTTCCACAGGCCAGTGATTCTTTTTGCAATAATAACGGATTAGGTAAGGAATGTCCTCTTTCCGTTCTCGCAAAGAAGGAACGTAAATCGGAAAAACATAAAGACGGTAAAAAAGATCCTCACGAAACGTTCCATCCTGCACCATTTGACGTAGGTCGCGATGAGTAGCCGTAATCACGCGGATATTCAGTGGGATCGCTTTTTTGCCGCCAATAGGTGTAACCTCCCGCTCTTGCAAGACGCGTAACAATGCAACCTGCATGGAAGGGGAAATCTCACCGATTTCGTCAAGAAAAATCGTTCCGTTATTGGCCTGTTCAAATTTCCCTTGGTGACCTTGACGGCGCGCCCCAGTAAACGCACCTTCTACGTAACCGAACAATTCACTTTCCATCAGGTCACAGGGAATCGCCCCGCAGTTGACAGCAACAAAGGGCCCGTCTTTATATGCACTGTTTTGATGGATCGCGCGGGCAATCAACTCTTTCCCCGTTCCGCTCTCCCCATAAATATGAACATTCGCATCCGTATGAGCAACTCGTTCCACTTCCCGCAATGTTCGTAGAAACGCTTCACTCGTTCCCGTTTCTCCCGGAAAAATGAAAGAAACAGAAGACTCTTTTATTTTCTTCGTATGCGTAAGAACTTTATGCTTTGAATATTTCAGGTGAATGCAATAGCCGATGTGTCTGCCGTGACGATGGGAGTACAAAGGGGTACAACTTCGTTCCATGTACCGAAATTCCTGCAGTTCCGAAACTTTCATCATCTCCCACTGCGGAACCTCGGTTCGAACGTCCTGGCTGGCAGAGACGATCTGTTTCTTGCGGTTACAAATCACCATAGGAATATTTGTCTGCAGCAAATCGAAGGACTGCTGAATCAGTTCCAGACGGTCATTTTGTTCACGAATTTTCCATTCACGTTCGATTGCATACGCAATCGATACGACTGCAGCGAGTGTAAGAGGGTGGTGGTGTTGAACGGGACTGGATACGTTGATCACTCCCATGACGACCCCTTCCTCATCACAAATGGGGGCGGCAGAACATGTCCATTGATGAGAAGCAAGGGAATAATGTTCAGAACCGACTACCGTTATAGGTTCTTTTATAATCAACGCCGTCCCGATCGCATTGGTTCCCACTTCCTCTTCTGTCCATTGAACCCCCTCGACAAAGTTGATCGTTTGTGCTAAACGCAGAACTTCTTGATCTCCCTTCATGGTTAGTACATATCCTTGAGGGTCAATCAATAATACAACGGAATGGGAACCTTTGATATACTCGAACAATTTTTCTACATAGGGAATCGCAATGTCTAGAAGTAAAGCGTTTTGTTTTTTTCTTCGATCAAACGTATCACCGGTCAGAACTTTCTTTCCCACGCCCGAGTGTGGATTGACACCCTCGTTTTTACAACGAAACCATGATTCCGTGATACGTTTTTGTAATCGTGAAGCATCCAATACTCCTTCATGCACGAACCGTTTCCATATGTGTTGTGAAACTGTTCCAAACGTCAATATGTACCCGCTCCTTTCTTGATTGATAAAGAGATGAGGTACATCACAGCAGAGGAAGGAAAGTTTGAGGGGTGATTGGAGCAATGAAGTTGAATAGGTGTCAACTAAGAACATCGTATGGGATATTTTCGGATGTGTCAATCAAGTAAGAATTATTCAATTATTATTTGGTGAAAAAGAAGGGCTGCGATCGGAAAAAAGATCGTTAGCCCTCATGATTCGTTCATTCGCCTCCTGCTACTCCCAATCTACCGGATTCCCTTTTATCACATATAACCTCTTATCTTTTTGTAAATTTGACAAAAGGACACCGGCAATGATGAATATACCTCCGGCAAAAAATCTCCAATCCAACCGCTCACCTAACAGAAGCCATCCAAGAAACGAACCAACGAGCGGTTGAAAGAAGAAAAAGAGAGAACCCACACCCGCATCCATGAGTTCCATCCCCTTGTTCCATAGGAAGAAGGCACCGGCCGTAGAAACGACCCCTAAATAAAGGATGCCCCACCAAAGAAGCGGACGGGTAGGAAAGATCACGTCTACTCTTGACAGTTCCCAGAACATTACGGGGGTTGTATACAGAATCGCAAACAAAAGGGCATATGTCGTAACCGCTAGAGATGATAACCTCTGCGATGCCTGTTTCGCGAAAACCGACAGTAACGCCCAAGTTACAGCGGCGATGACGAGGAATAGATCACCCCATAAGTTGTTTTGTTCGCCGCTCCCCCAACCGACGACGATGATCACACCGATCGTCGAAAGGATGAGCGCACAGAGTTTCCGTACAGTGAGTGACTCTTTCAATATCAGGCGAGCGAACAACAGGATGAACGCGGGAGATGCTGACGTGATCAATGCACCCGTGTGTGCATCAGACCACTTGGTTCCGACAAATTGCGCTCCGACCGACAAGAAATAGCCGACAAACCCAATCCCGGCAACAGTGAACCAATCCCGCCGGCCGATTTTATACTCTCGCGAGAAAAACAGAATAGCGGCTAATAGCAAGAAGGCAATCACATATCGCAACCAGAGAAGCGTGAATGGAGGCACGAATGTTAATACATATTTGCTGACAACATACATGCCTCCCCAGATACTTGCAGCCAATGACAGATACAGTGAACCGAATATATGCTTTTTTACCATATGAATTCCTCCGTTCTAGGGTAAATGCAATGAATCCCCTAAGACGGAGCAGGATCGTTCATCCCCGTCTTAGGTTAGGGATGAACAACGGGTTGATCGTTTTCAAACAAGGTCAAGTACACGTTCCTTCCCCCTTCCTCTCCAGGTAACTCATCCATACGAAAGCCATAACGAGCAAAGAGAAGATGATGATCCCGACGATCTCGAAATCAAGTTCCGCCTCCGGATAAAAGAATGTAAGCGCTTCATAGAAAGACACGCCATATGCGAGAACGACAATAGCCCAGCCCAGTGCTTTCGAAACCGTTTGGCTGATTTTCTTCGATTGGTTGAGCATTCGAAAAGCGATAAAGGAATCGATTGTATCCACAAGCATCATGCCAAGCATAAAAGTCAGGCCGAGAAAGAATGACATATGTCCGCCGGAATTTCCCGCAGCGAGTGTCCAAACGGCTGTTTGGCTGACGGTATCGGCAGCCATCGCAAACATGGCACCGATCAAGACGATCATAAACGGCCGGGTCGTTTCTTGCACAAAGCGCGGAAGAAATCTCCCCTTGATACCGCGTATGGAAAAGTCTTCTGTCGGCCGCATACGTAATAGATTATAGATATTGACGGTTCCTATCAGGAAAAGGGAGATTACAGACACCCATGTTGTAAGCGTATCAAAATACGCGGGAAATGTAAAGTTTTTACTGAACATTCCAAGAATAACTGCCACGCCAGTGACTACGAGTCCGTGTCCTAATGAGAAAAGCGTGCCCACCCAACGGGCAAACGGACTTTTCATGCGCCAATTATAACGGGTAAGTCCGTCGATACAGGCGAGATGGTCTGCATCCAAACCATGGCGAAGACCCAAGATAAACACGAAAAGAATAAGCGAATTGATTTCCATCCGTAGCCCTCCAACCATTATTCTTCACAGTCGATCGCCCCTACAGGACAAGTTTCAGCCGCATCCAAAGCCATTTCCGCCCATTCGTCCGCCACTTCTTCCCGCTTTGGGTGTGCGTATCCATTCCGGTCACGGATAAACACCTCCGGATAGTACACATAACAACGGCGGCAGGCGATGCATGTATCATGAATCGTGACTCTCATCATTTGTACGAAACGCTGTCAAGATATACACGGGATTATGTGCCTCGAAACGAGTCATGTCGAGTATCGGTTTGGAACGATTGATCTGGATCTGGGTCACATCGACCGAGAATCCTTCTTCTTTTAAACCGGTATATGCGGTATGCAAATTCTCGATCGTAGCCGCATTGATGACGATGCGCCCGTCGGGCTTCAGCCGTTTCGCCAACAGGGAAATCAATTCCCTCAATTCACCACCCGATCCTCCGATAAAAACTGCATCCGGATCCGGCCATTGATCAAGACCGTCAGGTGCCTTTCCATGAACGACGGTGATATCGGTTCGAAAACGCTTCATATTTTCAAGAATATTTTGCACATCGCCCTCATTCTTTTCGATCGCGTACACGGCACCTTTGCGAGCAATACGTGCAGCCTCGATGCCGACAGAACCGGTTCCAGCTCCAATGTCCCAAACGATGCTGTCTTCCCGCAATGCGAGCGAGGAGAGAGAGACAGTCCTCACTTCTCTTTTCGTGATCAATCCCCGGTCAGGCTTCCTTTGTGCGAACAAATCGTCCGGAATGCCGAGAGGATAGTACGGACTGCTGCCCTTTCGCATCAAAATCATCACGTTGAGCGATGCGAACCTTTGCTCTGCGATTTCTGTCAGAGAACCTGAGAGAATGCGCTCTTTTTTCCCGCCAAGATGTTCGAGAACGGTCGCTTCGTATTCTGTGAAGCCAAAGTCAAGCAGGTAGCGCGCGATACGGTCAGGAGAATTCTCCTCGTCAGTTAGGATCGCGGCCTTCTTCACACCATCGATCTGTTGGGCGAATCCTTTTATGCTTCTTCCGTGTAAGCTCAATAATTTGGCATCCTGCCACGATTCCTTGATGCGTGCAAATGCGAGTTGAATACTTGACAGATTGGGAAGTACCTGAACATGATCTTTTCCTGCCACTTTCGCTACCAATCCGGCTACCCCGTAAAATAGCGGATCGCCCGAGGCGAGCACGACGATGTTTTCGTTCCGCCGCGGGAGCAACGATTCGATCGTCGCTTTGATCCCGCTTTTCAAAACAATCCTTTCCGCATTCGATGCAGGAACGCTTGCAAGTTGACGTTCTCCGCCCACAAGAATATCTGCGGATTGGATATAATCCCAATATGCAGCAGGTAATGAAGCGTGTCCGTCATCACCCACACCAATGATTCGAATCATAAGGATCCCCTCTCTATCGTAGCCATCCCCAGGAACTCACCCTGCAATGTTGTCAAACGTGTTTCGATCGCAAGACCGCCGTTCACATGCTCGAGTCCTTTTTTACAGCAATAGTAAGCCAGACGGTCGAAAAATCCCATCAATCCCTGTTCCCGCATCATATCGCCCACTTGCGATGCGGTGTTTGCCCCGCGGATTTCCTCAAGCAGCCTTTCATCCGCCCCCGCTTCCCGAGCGACTTCGGCGAGGAAGTGAAAATCGACCGGTGCGCTCTTGGCATGTACCATCATCACGCCTTGCGCCACTTTCGAAAACTTGCCCATCATGCCGACGAGAAATACCTTTTCAAACTGTTGACGCTTTGCCTCTTTCAGTGAAAAACCGACGAAATCCCCCATTTCGACAAAAACCTCTTCCGCGAACTCCGGAAACATACGCATCGCGTATTTCTCACTGCGTCCCCCGGTGGTCAAGACAATCTGCTTATGCCCAGCGAGGCGCGCTACATTCATCGCTTGCACGATCGATGCCTTGTAAGCCGCAGTGGAAAAAGGAACGACGATTCCGCGTGTCCCCAGAATGGAAATCCCGCCAATAATGCCTAATCGCGGGTTTAACGTTTTTTTGGCAATCTCTTCCCCATCGGGGACGGAGATGATGATATGGACTCCCCGAGAGACGCCATACTCCTGCAGTGTTTCCTGGGCGACTTCGCGAATCATCTTTCTCGGTACAGGATTGATCGCAGCCTCACCAATAGGCACAGGAAGACCCGGTTTGGTGACACGTCCTACTCCGATTCCGCCGTCAAGTGTAATTCCTTCTCGCTGAAAGGAAACGGTCGATACGATACGCGCACCGTGGGTGGCATCCGGATCATCTCCGCCATCCTTGATACAAACGGCCGAAGCAGAATGAGGCTCTACTGAGCCGTCCACCACTTCAAAACGCACTAGATCTCCAGTAGGAATTTGGATCGTTACTTCGTGCGGAATCTTCCCTTCGATCAATCCGACCAAGGCTGCCCGCGTGGCCGCCGTGGCAGTTGCACCCGTGGTATAACCATGACGTAAAGGCTTCTCCTCCATGGACAAAGATCACCCCATTTTTTCCGCGAGGAGCGAAAGAGCGTTCACAGCAGCAACCGCGACAGGGCTTCCTCCTTTGCGCCCGATGTTCGTAATGAACGGCACATCAAGTTTCAATAATTCTTCCTTTGATTCTGCCGCCGAAACAAAACCGACGGGAACGCCGATGATGAGGCTCGGGCGAGCGATTCCTTCTTTGACAAGACGAATCAACTCCAACAATGCTGTGGGAGCATTGCCGATCGCGTAGATCGCTCCGTCCGCGACTGCAGCCGCTTTGCGCATCGAAACGATTGCTCTGGTGGTATTCAACCGTTTGGCTTCTTCAATGACATCCGGATCGGAGATAAACACGTGTACATCCCCGCCATATTTTTGAATCCGCGGTTTTGAAATCCCTACTTGCACCATCTGCACATCCGCGACGACTCCCTTTCCTTCACGGATGGCTTTGATGCCGCTGACGATCGCATCTTTGTGAAACCGAAGGCTTCTTCCGAGTTCAAAGTCTGCTGAAGCATGGATCACGCGTTGTACGATCGCAAACTGTTCGGGTGTAAAGGAGTGTTCCCCCAATTCCTCGGTGATGATCTCGAACGAACGGGACTCGATCTCTTGCGGTTGCACGGTTTCTGGCCGAAATGCGGTATGGAAATCCATATGTACAAACCTCCTCTTTTGCTTGTCTGACAGGATGGGATTGCTCGCCATACTTTTACTCGTCAAGCTTGCGAGAACCACCAAGCCTGCGAATCACCGAAAAACTCCCTGCCCGCATGGACAGGGAGTAGAAGAACGATACGCATACAGCGATGCCTATAAAACGAAAACCTCCTACACCACGCAGGAGGTTTTGTGCACCACTCAAGACCAAAGGAATACCTAAGAAGGCATACCTTTACCTCAGAATCCATCTACACGATACCCTTTCCGCGAAGGCAATACCAGTGTGAACAACGAGGTAGGTCTCCTGGCTTCCGGATCATCACGTGCTTCCGTCTTCCCCGATCTCGTGATCGAGTGACATGAGTGGAAGCACATTCCCCGGTTACAGTGGCGGGACCGCTCGGGATTTTCACCCGATTCCCTGTTACCCCTTATGATCAGAGGTTGTTCGAAAAAGCTCGCATAACCTCTTTAAAGGGCACCCCGTTGCGTTCCTCTATGAAATTTTCAAAACATGTAGCATGTTCCGTTGATACGAATCTGTCTGAGTCCAGCATACATGTTTCTTTAAAGCTTTGTCTAGTCCTTTTTTAAATTTTTGATAATCTCAATGCTTGCTGTTATTCACTCAAAACTGCCGCATGACGGTTTTCAATGTATTCACGATAAAATCCAAATCCTCATCGGTGGAGGATAATGGCGGTGATAATGTTAAAACGTTATTAAATCCGGCAACCGTATCCCCATTTTTCCCAATAATCAAACCTTTTTTCTTGCAGGCAGAAATGATCTTTCCTATGGTCTCCAATGAAACGGGCTCTTTCGTTTTTTTGCTTTCCACTAACTCAATTCCCATGAGAAAACCAAGACTGCGAATATCGCCAACAAGGGGATGTTCCAAGAGTTCCATCATTTCTTCTCTCAGACGCTCTCCGAGAATCCTCGCGCGTTCTATGAGACCTTCTCTTTCCATGATCTCCAGATTCTTTATGGCCAGGGCGCATGCGGCAGGATTTCCGCCAAACGTATTCACATGACGGAAGTGACTGTATTCGGCAGAGTTTTTGAATGCTTCATAAATCTCTTTGCGAACGGCTGTCGCTGAAAGAGGAAGGTAGGCACTTGTCAATCCCTTGGCCATCGTCACAATATCCGGTTTCACTCCGAAGTGCATGTGACCGAATTCCTTCCCCGTGCGGCCGAACCCACAGATCACTTCATCGATGATCAGCAGAACCCCGTATTTCTGACAGATTTCCTGTACTTTTTCCATATAGACGGGATGCGGGACGATCACTCCACCACCTGTGATCGCGGGTTCCATAATAACACCTGCGATGGTTTCCTTTCCTTCCCATATGATGGCATTCTCGATCGCCTGTGCACATTGGAGATTGAATTCCTCTACTGTCACACCATCAGGACGACGATAGCTGTCGGGTGGACATACATGTAAAAATCCTGTACCCAACGGTTCATATTTGTATTTTCTTTGAGCTTGCCCTGTTGCCGCTAATGCTCCCATGGAATTCCCGTGATACGCGCGATACCGGGAGATAAATTTGTAACGGCTGTGCTGCCCTTTCTGTTGGTGATACTGTCTGGCGATTTTAAAAGCCACCTCATTCGCGTCAGAGCCGCTATTGGAGAAGAAGATCACATACTCGCCTTTGAGCCACTCATTCAATTTCTCTGCTAATTGAATGGCGGGGAGATGGCTTTGTGTCAACGGAAAGTAGGGGAGAATTTTTAGTTGTTCGTAGGCAGCCGCGGCAAGCTCTTCCCTGCCGTATCCCACATTTACACACCATAACCCTGACATCGCATCAAGGTATCGATTTCCGTCAATATCTGTGACCCAAGATCCCTTGGCCTCCGTAGCGACCATGGGAGGCACCTGATCATTGTATGGGGAGATATGATGCCATACATACCTGCGATCTTTCTCAATCACATCATTCCTCGTACTTTCTAAAAGAGCCATATTCTCACCCCCTTCTCATGCATTAGTAACGTGCGGTTACCATCTTCTTACGTGTATAAAACTCGACTCCGTCACGACCGTTGGCGTGCAAATCCCCGTAAAAAGATTTCTTATAACCCGAAAATGGGAAAAACGCCATCGGCGCGGGAACCCCTAGATTGATTCCGAGCATACCCGCATCAATCTCTTCACGGAATTGACGGATCGCTTTCGCACTATTGGTGAAAAGGCATGCACCGTTCGCAAACTCGGAACGGTTTGCAATCTCAATCGCTTCCTCTAAATCCTTAGCGCGTACAATCGATAAAACCGGTGCAAAAATTTCATCCGCCCAGATTTTCATTCCGGGTTTCACCTGATCAAAAATGGTTGGACCGACGAAATAACCTTCTGCACTTGTAGCCGCGTCCTTTCTTCCGTCTCGTAAGAGAAGTGCACCTTCGTTTTCACCGATCTCTATATATTTCAAAGTGCGTTCTTTATTGGATTCACGGATGACTGGACCCAGGAACACCCCTTCATCCAAACCATTTCCAATCTTGATATCATCGGCCGCTTTGACAAGCCGTTCCACCAATTCATCCGCGATATCCCCTACAGCCACCACCACCGAACAAGCCATGCAACGTTCACCCGCCGATCCGAAAGCCGCACTGATGATATTGGCAACTGCACTATCCAAATCGGCATCCGGCATCACGATGGTATGATTTTTGGCGCCGGATAGCGCTTGTACTCTTTTGCCATTTGAAGCAGCCGTTTTGTAAACATATTCGGCCACCGGTTGTGATCCGACAAACGAAATCGCTTTCACTCCTTCATGTTCGAGAAGGCCATTGACCACGTCATGTGCACCATGCACGATATTCAACACCCCGTCCGGGAGGCCCGCTTCCGTGATCAATTCCGCCAGACGGTTCGCAAGAATCGGCGTGCGTTCAGATGGTTTGAGGATAAATGTATTTCCGCAAGCGATCGCCAGCGGAAACATCCAGCAGGGAACCATCATTGGAAAGTTAAACGGTGTGATTCCTCCTACTACACCGAGAGGATACCGGTACATCCCTGACTCGATTCCCGTCGCGATATCCGGAAGTTGTTGGCCCATCATCAATGTGGGTGCACCCGCAGCGAATTCTACACATTCGATCCCACGTTGCACTTCACCGTACGCTTCTTCGTAGCTCTTTCCGTTTTCGATCGTCACGAGGCGAGCCAGTTCCTCCCAATGATCCACTAACAGTTGTTGATAGCGGAAAAGAATCCGTGCACGCCTGGGAACCGGGGTTTTTTTCCACGTACAAAACGCCTGTTGTGCAGCGTCAACCGCCTGATCTAAATCTTCGCGATTCGATAGGGGAACCTTTGCGATGACTTCGCCTGTTGCCGGATTCATGACTTCTTCGTATCGGGATGAATTCGCTTCTATCCATTTTCCGTTGATGAAATTTTTTAATATTTTTTTCTCAACAGCTGTTCCTGCCATGATAACACTCCTTCTTATATCGGATTCTTCACAGAACATGTTCCAATGTTTTCAATATACAAACATGAAAACTAAAATACATTAGACAGAATGATAAAAATATTCACGGGAATTTTTGCTCCCGTATGGTGCATATGAAAAATAGCCCCCTTTTCAGGGAGCATCCATGTACAATCAAGGGCGATTTCCGCGAGTATTCTAACGTTCACGAAGTTGTTCCGGATACAACAATTGGTATGCCCGCAAAGCCACTTGAAGGGCGAGTCGTTTGTCGGGAGACATGAAATCTTCTCCCAGCAGTTCTTTGATTTTTTCCAACCTGTAATAAAGGGACTGTCTGACAATAAAAAGTTTTTGTGCGGCGAGCTGTTTGGAACCGTCGTGATCGAGATACACTTTAAGGGTTCGCAGCAGTTCACTCCCTTTCGTTCGATCATGTTCGATTAAAGGACCCAGATAATTTTGAATAAAAGATTGTAATGTCTTCCCGTCATTCATACTGAGCAATAACTGGAATACACCGAGCTCCTCATAAAAGAGAAACGGTTTTTGATAACAAGAATACAGAGACAGGGCTCGCAACGCTTCCTGATAGCTGAGATGAGCATTCTTGAGACGACTGTATGCTTGTCCTATCCCCGCGCGCAATTCGAAATGGCCCATTCTTTCATCTGCACATAACTTCTGTAATGTTTCAAACACTTGACGAATTCTTTCTCTCATTGACCTTTTTGCAGGCAGATCAAGTGCAATCACCATGAAACGGTTATTTTTCATCGTAATAAACGGACGAAAAGCAAATTGTTCGAATGTGGAGCGAAGCATCAAGGAGAAGTGAAAACGTATGGAATCTTGCCCATCTTCCGTGATGCATAATTCCGCCTCATTTCGGTTCTCGATATCGATCAAGCAAACCCGATATGTGGTTTCGTTTAATTCTTTGTAAGAAGAGCCGAGCAGCAACTTCATCTGCTCTTCATCTTTCATTCGGTTGTGCAATAAGTCGTCCACCCAAATATTCTCCGTATAAATCTTCCGTTCTTCGATATAACGTTTTCGAAGTAAATCCTGTGCGATGGAAAGGGAGGCCGAGTCTAAAACAAGTGTATCGTACTCCTGCGGTTCCTGCTTGTACATCATAACGAGAAACGCCCATGTTTGCCCCATCGCCCCTATCGGTTGCAAAAGCAGTTTGTTCCCTTTAAACTCCCGTTGGTAGGGGGAAGAGTTGGTTTCCAGCGGTAACTCAGTTAGATATTGGTTTATTGTATCAAGAAATTCGTTTTGTTCATGAACGTTCATACTGGGAATAAAACTCGGTTGACCCTGAATGGGTACATAAATGACTTGAGCATTTGTATTTTTGTGAAGTAATTTTAAAATAGTCGAAGTCCCTTGCGTTGTGAGAGTAGCCCGACGGAATTCCCTTGAGATTCTCTCCAGATCTTGAAGCATTTTGTGATGCCGATTGATGATCAACGAATGTATGTCCTGTGTGATATCGATAAAACGAACCGTTTCGGGAAAAATGATCAAGGGAAAATCATGACGGTTTGCAATTTCTATCATTTCCTCCGGAACAGAATCGAAGTAAGGCCCGATTTCGAGACATAAACAGGAAACGTTCTGTTGGATCAACTTTTTTAAAAAAGAGGTAGGAGAGGTCATGTCTGATCGAAAACCGATACCGGTTGAGAGAATCATTTCCTCTCCATGAATCAAGGTTTCAAAAGATGAAATTTCCAAGATATGAACCCAGCGAACCCGACGGTGTAAACCATTGGCTCCCGCAATGACTCGTGCTTTCCGAAAGAGTGGTCTTTTTAATACATCGTGGATGGTTATGATGAATTCCGAATACAAAACAAACTCATCCCCATTTCCTTATCCGTGTACCCACCGGAACATCGAGTGATTTTATTCTCTCGTCGATTATTTTTTTACAATGAAGGCATATACATATGCGGGACCATGCACACCGATGGAAAGATCCCCCTCAATATCCCCGGTACGACTGGGACCTGTGATAAAGTTCAATGAAGATGACATCCCATGTTTTGCTGCATATGTAAGCACATAGGTCATCCGCGGAACCAACCGCTCAATCGGAAATACGGCAATATGGACGGGCGGGAGAAGACTTACGGAACGTCCTTTGCCCCTTCCGGCAAACAGTGCCAAAGTCCCTGTCTCGCCAATGGCGAAATCGGCTGAGGTAATCCCGACTTGACAACGCTCCGCATACGCAAGCAATTCACGGCGATCTCCTTCCTTCCACGAGCGTATCTCCGCACCCGTCCGCCGCACAGTTTCGTCGATGTTCATCTCTTCAAGAAAGTCATCATCCCAGCGAATCACCTGTTGCGCCTGATGATGACCGATCACTTCTTGCAATTGTTGTGACAGCTCGTCTGGAGTCAACAACACAGCTTTTCCGGTAAGCGCCGTCCAATTGGCGATAAAAGCGGCGCAAGCTTGTTCCGTATCAAACGTGTCTGGCATCCATTCGGACGGCACACCGCGAACAGGCTGTTCTGGCTTTTCTTTCGGGAACGGGCGGCCTAATTTTCGTGAAATTCGTTCGATAAAAGCCGCTTCTTGCGATTTCTGCATGTCTATCACCCCTTATCCTTTTCCAATACATTTTGTAGTGTCTTCCAGCGATCGCGGAAACTCTCTCCAGAGAATCCCCTCAAATCGCGCGCCCCCGTCCAACCATTCAATATAGGCAATTGAGCTTGAATGAATCCGTGGCGAAGAAACGGTTTCTGTAAGCGTGAAGCGAGACGGATCGCCACCCTGTACCTCTTCGGCGAACGAAACGCATGGCGGTACATACGAAATGAAAGCTTCTCCCAGCGGGACGTTCGCCCTTTTTCCACATTGCGTGCACGCAGTTTCACCAGCAGATCATGCAAAGGAATTTTCACCGGACATGCTTCGTAACAAGCGGCACAAAGACTGGAAGCATAAGGAAGGTCTTGATATTGATCATTCCTTTCGTTCAAGAGCGGAGTGATCACCGCACCGATCGGTCCTGGATATACCCAGCCGTATGCATGACCGCCGATCTGGCGATACACTGGACACACGTTCAGACAAGCTCCGCAACGGATACAATGCAGTACTTGGCGAAAGTCCTCATCTTCGAGTATCTCGCTGCGTCCATTGTCCACCACAAGCAGATGAAATTCTTCCGGTCCATCCACTTCACCCGATTTACGAGGTCCAGTAATGATAGATACATAACTGGTCAACTTCTGTCCCGTTCCAGCACGTGGAAGCAGGTTCATCATCACTTCCAGATCTTCGACGGTCGGAAGGATTCGCTCCATCCCCATAATGGCGATATGTACCTTGGGCAAGCTCGTGACCATTCGACCATTTCCCTCATTGGTAAACAGACATACCGATCCGGTTTCGGCGATGGCAAAATTACATCCCGTCACACCGATCTCACCTGTCATAAACTTTTCTCTTAATTTCGCTCTGGCAAAAGCGGTTAATGTCTGTGTATCGGAAGGGATAAATTCTTTCCCATCCGTTTCTGCAAAAAGTTCAGCCACTTGATGACGATTTTTATGAATGGATGGAGCGATGATATGCGAGGGTCCCTCTTTAGCCAATTGGATGATATATTCCCCCAAATCGGTTTCTACCGCTTCGATTCCTTCCTGTTCCAGAGCGTGGTTAAGATGCAGTTCTTCGGAAACCATCGATTTGGATTTGACCACCGATCTTGCCTTTACACGTTTCGCGATTTCAATCACCTGTTTTACAGCCTCATGGCCCGTTTCACAGAAATAGATATGTCCACCGTTTTGGCGTACGTTTTCTGCCAGTTGTGAAAGATAATAGTCGAGGTTGGCGACGACATGCGCTCGAATCTGCCGTCCGCGTTCTCTCCACCATTCCCAATTGCCCAACGCTTCCTGGGAAGCCAGTTTGTTTGTACGCAAACGGTCAGTCGTACTCTTGACCGCTCCTCTGAGATAATCGTCCTTCAACGCTTCTTTTGCTCTCTCCTTAATGGTCGACCGTTCTGCGCTCACAGTTTCATCCCCTTTGCCAGCAATTGTGCCAGATGCATGACCTCAATCGCATGTCCTTCACGCCGCAATCGCCCTTGGATGTTCATTAAACATCCCATGTCCGTCCCCGTCAGAATATCCGCTTGGGTCTGAACGACTTGGTTGACTTTATCAGTGACCATCGCGGCGGATATGTCACCCATTTTCACAGAGAAAGTGCCCCCGAATCCGCAACATTCCATTTTATTCGGTAATTCGGTATATACCAGTCCTTTCACGTGCTTCAAGAGAATCTCCGGCTGTTCCTGCACACCCGTCAGCCGCATCGCGTGACAAGAAGGATGATAGGTCACCCGCGCATGCAATTCGGCACCCAGATCGGTCACACCCAGTACGTCAACGAGAAACTGGGAAAATTCAAATGTCTTTTCGGCCAACCGTACGACACGAGACGATAGTACGGGATCATGCGCGAATAAATCGGGATATGCATGGCGAATCATACCTGCACAAGACCCCGAAGGGGTGACCACATATTCGCTTTCTTCAAACGCATCGAGCAAAGTGAGAGCAACGTCGCGCGTTTCCCGAAGATAACCGGAATTGTATGCCGGTTGACCGCAACACGTCTGCGCTTCGGGAAAGTCGATCTTGCACCCGAGCCGATGTAAAATACGTACAACGCTTTCACCAACTTCGGGAAACATACTGTCTGCAAGACAAGTAATAAAGAGCGATACTTTCAATTCCGCAACTCCTTCCTGACTATTCGTACTTTCATCATACCAAACGTTTCAGGTCTTCTGAAGACCCGCTTATCACTGAACCATAGATGAAACGCTTTCCGCAGATTTCCGCCCGTGCAATCGCTGCCGTTAAAATCGACTGCATGTTCCGGATACGTTAAAAAGAATGGGAAGTTCGTTCTCCCAGTTCAGCCCTAAAAACAAACTTGGTTGAAAAATCGTTGGACTCCTGACTGAGTTGCAGAACACGAGCACAAAAGATACTCTGGGGAAAGAAATCTCTTATAATCAAGGAGACATCGTATGTGGAAAACGCTCAAACGACTCATCGTTTTCGTTATCCTTGTAATCGGCTTCTTCGCAACATGTTCCTTCTATTTCACAGAAGTATTTCCGATTGCCGCAAACGTACGTCAGGCGGTACACATATCTGTCACGGAACATGAAAGTACCTATTCGACGATCGACCAGATTCCTCTTCTTTTTCAAAAAGCGGTCATCGATACGGAGGATCGTCGATTTTACCAACATTTTGGTATCGATTTGCTCGGAATCGCCCGTTCCATTTTCGTTGATCTTTCTGCCCGCAAACCGATTGAAGGAGGAAGTACGATCACTCAGCAACTCGTGCGTGACACATTACTTTCACAAACGAAGACACTTTCGCGTAAAGCAAAAGAGATCGTTTTTGCCGTCGCATTGGAACAAAACATGGAAAAAAGAGAAATCCTTGAACTGTATCTCAATGACGTATACTTCGGTCACGGCGCGTATGGAGCCGCACAGGCGGCAAACGTCTATTTTGGAAAACCTCTAACTTCTTTGTCCTTGCCCGAATGGTCACTGCTGGCCGGTTTACCGAACGCGCCCAAGATTATGATCCATATCAATCATTTACACTCGCGAAGTCAAGACAAAAGGAAATCCTCGATAACATGGTCGAAACCGGCGATATCTCACAAACAGAAGCAGACCAGGCGTACAGGGCCTCCATCCATCTAAAAAACAAATAACGTTTCAACGATTTCTCACATATCCTGATAGAAGAGACCATTCTGCACCCTGGGATCTGTGGAGGTGAGCGGCATGGCGAATAAAGGCCAGATTCCTGATTGGCTTAAACAGCTTTGGAAGGAACTCACCACCCCACCGCACTTCGTTCCTCAACCCAATAAAAAAAATGCGAACAAAGAAAAATCGGATACCCATTCATCACATGAGAAGCGGAAAAAAGAGGAACATGTAGAGGATGACGACGACCGCCCGTCCTGGTGGTCGTCGTGGTCCATTTCCCCTGTGATCGAAAAGAGGAAAAAAGCGAAAACGAAAGCCAGGGTAGCGAATACACGCAAAAAAAAAGGAAAATCAGTTAAACGCACCAACAAGACACCCTCTTACTCGGTTCATCCGAATCTTCAATCGACGCAAAGAAACATCGCTTCACACCATGATCCTTTATACACACAAAGCGAATCCCTTTGGGTCAACGTTCCGCAGGAGAGACGTGAGATCGAAGATGTGTTCATCCGCCAGGGGTATCACCCTCAAGTGATCGAGCGATACCCTTTTTCTGTCTATAAAGCTGAACCGTTCGGCTCGATTATTCGCTTACAAACGTCTGATGGGTGGAAGGCGATCAAACGCACACACCTTCCCCCTGAGCGCATCGAGTTTATGGATCAAGCGGTTCGTCACGTCATGAAGCGCGGGTTCACACGCATCGCTCCGTTCGCGCTAACCAAGAAGAAAACCCCATATGCGATCGCCGGCGGGAATGTATATTACATGAGTGATTGGGTAACAGGACAGGACTGCGATTTTACATCGATGGTTCATCTCGCCGAAGCTGCGCAGACCCTCGCCCATTTCCATCTCGCATCGATTGGGTTTGAACCGAGTGCAATGATTCCCCCCACTTCTTTTCATATATTGGAAATGTTTCAACAACGCAGCAAAGACTTGGCGGCCTTTAAAAAGAAAATCCGTATCAAGAGCAAATTGGACGCAATGGATAAATTTTTCTTGGAACATATCGACGAGTATCAGAAACAAGCGCAAAAAGCGATCTTGATCGTATCAGATCCGAGCGTAAAAAATTTCTTGTCACGCGATGCAAAGAATCCTGGCCTCTGTCATCTCGACGTCACACCGCGCAACCTCATTTATAACACGAAGCATCACGTCCATCTGATCGATTTGGATTTCATGACATTTGCTCCGCGCGCCTTGGATATCGCCCATCTGATGCGCCGAAGTATGCAGAAAACAGGGTGGGCACGTGAAGTCTCGCTCGTGTGTCTCGTCAATGTAAACAGTGTCAAAAAAATCTCGCGTGACGAATATTTACTGATCTACGCGTTGCTCACATTCCCGCACCGTTTCTGGCATATCGCTTATGCTCACTACACGTTGCAAGCGAACGGTCATTCACTCGGATATCTCCAACAATTGCATGCGCTCGAAGAAAAAAAACGCGCTTTTCTGCAGACCTTCGAGCAACAAGTACAAAGGTATATCGATTAATGTCTGACAAGATCATATCCGTCGACTACAAGATCCAGTTTTCCTGTTCGCGGGTCAACCACCAAGCCGTGAACAGGAATATTCGCTTCCGAGATAAATGGATGGTTTTTAATCATGGACACGGTATGACGGACACTGTCGAAAGATGTTTTCAAACGGTTTTAACCAATCAGCGAGATCGATGCCCGCATATTCGATCATTCTGGACGGTCTTTTGTGAGATACCTTCTTCCATGAGATTTTGTACGAATACCTCATGATTAACGGTTTGCATCCCGCAATCATGATGCCCCACACTTGATATAAATTCTTGTTCTCATTCCTTTTCATCATCCGCTTTGATCGATTCATTTCCTGGATGCCCATTCTTGCCCAGAACATCCTCCATTTCTTGCAGGACAAGCGGATCCTTTTCGTTCATTCGCGCTTCCCGGATCGCCTTCACGGCTTCATCTGTTCCTATTTTACCAAGAGCCCAAACGGTTGTCCCTCTCAATTCAGGGCGCTCATCTTTCAAAAACGGGAGCAGTTGAGGAACAGCCCTTTTTTCTCGTATATTTCCAAGCGCAATAATCGCATTTCGTTTGATCACGGTAAGCCCTCTCCATGCAGCCGCCGTGTGCCCGTACCTGCGCTTGAATTGCTTATTGCTCATGTGGAGCAGCTCGATCAATTCAGGGAAAGACAATTCGGGTTCCGGCACGAAATCCGCATGCCCGGAGAAAGTGATCCCTTTATTGCTGGGGCAAACGACTTGACAAGTGTCACATCCCCAAATTCTCGTCCCCATTTTGCTGCGAAACTCTCGGGGAATTATCCCTTTCATCTGCGTGATGTATGCAAGACATTTTGACGAATCGATGGTAAAAGGAGAGATGATCGCTCCCGTTGGACAAGCGCGCATGCATAAGTCACAATCGCCACAACGAGAACCCTCAAAAGGCCGATACGGTTCGATTTTTACATCTGTTACAAGCTGCCCTAAGAACACCCAAGAACCAAACTGTTCGGTGATAATATTGCAGTTTTTTCCGAACCAACCAATTCCTGCTCTTTCTGCCACTGCGCGGTCAACCAGTGGTCCGGTATCTACGGAAGCATGCCAAGCGATCGCCCGACCTAATTTTCTTTCGATCGCATGGGCGAGTTCCTCCAGTTTCTTCCGCAAGATCGGATGGTAATCGTTCCCCCACGCGTATTTCGATAAGACGCCTCTCGTTCCCTTCGGTCTCCTGAGTGTATGATGGTGATCGGTATAATAAGCCATACCGATGGCGACGATCGATTTCGCATCGGGCACAAGCCGGGACGGATCGACACGCTCTTCAATGATCGGATGCTCAAATCCGGATTCATACCCTTTCTCCCTATGTTCCGTAAGCCGTTCCGTTAACCCGCAGAATGGTTCGGACGTTGTCACCCCTAGTAGGTCAATATCGAGTTGTTGGCGTATCTCTTCCATATCTCTGATGCTGAGTTCGTATTCCATTGGAGTCACCTCCTCCCCCACAGTCATCCTATATTCGAATGTGACTTCGGCAGTTTTCTCGATCGGGAGTTGTATGCGTTCATACTCCCTGGAGAACATGGGTTTATACCGTTAACGATTCACTCGGAAGCGTGACGACAGCATGCTCTGTACCGTTGGCCATCCCGACTAGGCTTCCTGCTGTGCGGCGGCTTCCCGAGCCAATTCATCACAACGCTCGTTCCAAAACTCCCCTGCATGGCCCTTAACCTTGACCCATTCCACGTCATGAATCGCACAGAGTTGCAACAGTTCTTCCCAACGCTCCCGGTTGGCAACGGGCTCCCCTTTAGCGTTTTTCCATCCGCGTTTTTTCCAGCCCACGTACCACTTTTGCGAGAAACAGTTGATGAGATAAGCGGAATCGCTGTGCAATTTTACTTTGCATGGTTCTTTCAGCAATTTTAGCGCTTCGATCGCCGCTTGGAGTTCCATTTTCTGATTGGTCGTAACGCGTTCCCCACCGGAGATTTCTTTCTTATTCTCGCCATAAAGTAGGACGGCGGCCCATCCTCCCGGCCCCGGGTTCCCTGAACATGCACCGTCCGTATAGATCAATACTTCCTTCATTCCTATCCCTCCGTCCACTTGTAGCTTGATTATATCATGGGATTGATAATCCCTCCTGTTTTTAGGGAATAATAGCGGGGATGTAAAGGAGGGTAAACATATGCGTAAAGCGGAAAAATTAGCGGGACTACCCCCGTATATTTTCGCTCAACTGGATGAGAAAGTGTATCGGTTAAGAGAATCAGGCGTCAAAGATATCGTCGATCTGGGCAAAGCGGATCCCGATCATCCGACACCGGATGCTGTCGTGAAACGATTACAGGAAACAGCAGCCGATCCGGAAAATCATCACTATCCGGCGTTTCGCGGCTCCCTTTTCTTTCGTGAACATATTGCAAAATGGTACAAGGAACGCTTCGGTGTAAACGTGGATCCGGAAAAAGAAGTCATCGCACTCATCGGTTCAAAAGAGGGACTTTTTCACATCTCACTCGCCTATTTGCAACAAGGGGATGTGGGACTCGTGCCCGACCCCTCGTTCCCCGCTTACAATGACGGAGTTTTCTTTGCGGGGGGCGAGACATATCGGATGAAACTTACCAGGGAAAATCATTACCTGCCGGATCTTCAGAGCATCCCCGAAGAAATAAAAAAACGAACCCAATTGATGTTTCTCAATTACCCGAATAACCCTACCGGTGTACTCGCGCCCGATACGTATATTCAAGAAGTCATTCGTTTCGCGCAAGAGAACCGGATCATCGTCTGTTATGACCATGCATACTGTGAAATTTATTATGACGGAAAGAAACCGAGAAGTTTTCTGGAGTTTGAAGGAGGAAAGGATGTAGGCGTTGAGTTTATCACTTTCTCAAAAACGTTTAACATGGCCGGTTGGCGATTGGGGGCCGCTTTCGGAAACGAGGAAATCATCAATTCCCTACTCGTCGTGCAAAGCCATATCAATTCAGGTGTGTTCTCCCCCATCCAATTCGCTGGTGTGACTGCACTCGAACAGGTTTGGCACACCGATTTTCCCGAAACGAACCGCAAGGAATACCAGCGCCGGCGTGATTACGCGATGGATAAGTTCCGCTCGATCGGTTGGGATGTACATAAGCCGGATGCGACCGTTTACCTTTGGGTCCCTGTTCCGCAAGGGATGACTTCACTCGATTTTGCCAACAAGCTGTTAGATGAATACAGGGTGGTCGTCGCTCCGGGCAACGCGTTTGGCCAAACGGGTGAGGGATTTGTGCGCCTTTCATTAACCACCGCGTACGAGAACGTGGTCAAAGGGATTGACAGGCTCTGTGAAGCGATTACAAAGTGGCGAACATCATAGTTTAAAAACGTAGAGCGTTCCACATGATTTGAGTCCGATATCCTTTATAAAAATGATTCAGGCAACTAACAAAAATTGAGCCATTTCGCTTCCTCTTTAGTAGAATAAGTTTGCCGACCAATCTACTTAGGAGGAATGGAAAATGGCTCAATTTGCGAGGTCTATTTCAGAGGGATCAAGCGGTAGACACTCCCTCATACTCTCTCCGCTCGAGCGAGGAAGGTCCTTCCCAGTGGCATGATTCAGAATTCGAATAACCACATTTCTCGGCAAATGAGCCTTATATAACGATTATTGGCCGGTTATCATAAGAGAATGAAAATGTTATGGTAGAACATCTCTTAAGAATCATTTAGTCTGCTGATCTTTCTGCTCTGTGTCTTTTTTCTGTACATATCTATCGAATATTTGCACTATTTCAAAAACAATGTAAAACACACACGTAATTGCAATCTCTGATACATACGTAGAAAAAGTAACCCCACTTATATATTCATCCACAACATGTATAAGCAGAAAAAGAAGAATGAATTGCAATAAAAATAAGAAAAAACCCTTGTGCTTATTAAATTTTCTGTACTTTGTCTCTATTATTGCTTCGATCAACATGATAGGAAAATCTATAGCCACCAGGAATATAAGTACTGAAACAATAAATTCTACTGCAGAAAGCCATGAGTCAATACGTACTCCAAATACATTCGTATACTGCAGGATTTTCATTAGTAAAATGAATGCTGAGAATAATAAAACCAATGAAAAAACAACTATACTTGTTATGATTATAATTATTGATCCCAAAGATTCTTTTTTTTTTTCATTATAAAAACGTGGCTCCCTCTTTCATTCGAAAAGACTACCTTCCACCTTGTGAAATAGAAGTAGGTGAAAGTATATTTTTACCATTAAAATAAAATGTTGGATCAAATCTCGTTTTATACTATCTTATTTCTTCAATAAAATCCTCATTTTTTTACTTATAAGTATATATATGGTTTCTACATAAAATCTCAAAAACCTTCTTTTTAAATCAAAATATTTAAATGATTCAATTGTGGAAGTGTTTGGCATTCCCATATCTGTAGGCTCGCTGCTTATAAATTCCGCCTGTACGTCGTGAAGGGAAACATCCACTTGCTTGCGTACACGGTCAACCATTTCATCGGCCTTACGAACGCGATCTCTTCTATTATTTTTTCAGAAAACCAAGGGGGATGTCCCTCAGTCATTAGACTTTTGGGACAGCCCCTTTGTATGGAATCAACTGATGCTTTTAAAAACAATAACCGCAGCGATAAAAAATGTGAGAACCGCGATCAAGTACGCCCCGACCGCACCCGTATGATGACCTCTTCTCCTCATCCAACGAGCAAAATTTATAACATAGATTGTTACACCAGTAGGAACTAACATTAAAATCATGAAATTAAACACAGCACCCACTGAGATTCTCCTTTCCTATTGAGAAATGGGCGGTGCCAATTGTACACCCACGCGCCGTAACTTGAAATTCACATCGACATCAATATCGGCAGTCTTTAATTTTTCTCTCCAATCGTACGCCTTAAGGTCTTGCATCGTTAAAAACTGTCCTCGTATATGATTGACGATGCCGACTGGATCCGCTTGATACTTGTGATAGAGTGTGTTGAGGAGAGAAAGAATTCTTGCCCGAACCTTATCCGCTACGATTTTTTCCACCAGATCTGCCTTCCCTTCTTTTGTAAAATCTGTTCCGGCCATCTCACCCAACAGATCTCCTTCAAGACTGAGATGAATACGTATCTGAAGCGGTTCCTTCAACGGTATGACCTCAAATTGAGGGGGGCGCGCCTGTTTGATCTCAACCGTTATGTAATCATTCTTCGAATAAGGGTTCGCAAAGATCGCTTGCGTTCGATTTAATTCACCGCGAAGGGACAACAGCATACGGGTATCAATTCCATCCAGGATCGTTACCAGCTTGTCTTTTTGAAACACGGCCATACCTATAAACTCAAGCGGATTGCCCCCCTGTCGCTTAACTTGTCCAGGTTCAAAAGAGATGTCTTGTCCTTTAATTTTGATTTTTTCTCCCGATTCTTGTTTGGCTCCTTTCCCTCCCGTTTCTCCCTCCGTACCCTCATCGCCACCTTTTCCGTCTCCCTTGCTCTTGTTCTTTTTCTTTTCTTCTTCCGCTTGTACCTTAACATCTTCGTTTACTGCAAAAACACCCGTATACGGATCTTCATGAACCGACTCGACCGCAGTTACAAAATCGTGCAGCATGATCGTGGTGCTTAGTCCAGTATGTCTGCCTACTTGCCTAACATCCTCGTTATACCTTGTGACCGTATTTTCAAGTATGGGTTTGTTGGCATCGAACGCCTCTTTCGCCTTTCCCTTAACGACTGATACAAAAATCGTTCTCCGAAACTCACGAGAGCGGACAAGCGGTCTTATATACGGTAGAATACCTCTTCTGGCCAGATCTTCCCCGAAAACTACAATGGACAATTGAATCAATGATACGCGCCGCTCCACGCTCGTATTTAAAAGGTTTAACGCTTCTTCCACAGTATGTGCACGAATGGTAATCGCTTTCGCCCCGCCGACCTCTTCTCCACCGCCGGCGCCACCGCCCCCTCCGCCGCTACCTCCACCCGTTAGTTTACGGGGAACAGCCACACGAGCAGTCACATCGATTGTATCGCCAGGTCCTTTATCAAACCCCATCGAAACGACGAATGCCATCTCCTCAAGTTCTACACGGTCATAACATCCGCTTAGCAGAGGACATAGCAGAATCAGTATGAGCAAGAGATTAAGAAGCAGGCCTCGTTTTGTTCTCACGAGTGCCATCCCCCTTTCTTCTGCGAATGTCCACTACCACTGCAACAAGAGCGGGTAAAACAAGTACAATGATCCACCCCCAGTTGAATAAATAAGTGACGTCATAATGCAAGGTTTCAGGAAAGCTTTTCGGCATAAATGAAAGGGAATAAATGATCAGCGTAAAAGCAATAACCAATGGGCGATAAACGGGCATCTTCCAAACGGTAGCCGTTATATATGAAATGAGCCAAAGACCTGTCGCCATTTTAATGACGGCACACGCCACCCAAATAAAAACAAACGCGGATTCCAGCCTCTGAAAAAATCTTCCCAGATAAATCAATCGAGCAAACTGATACATCGGAAATGGCATTTTCTCCGCTGTTTCCGCTGGAAAAACCATGAGTAACATGAGCATCACTCCGGTATAAAGCAGTGAAACCAGCAGGATACTCCAAAATCCGACTGTTACAAAGTCTTCCTTTTTCCGTAAGAGAGGCGCCAAAACACTCAAAGCGAATATGTTTGTAAATACGCTGCCAAATTGGATACTTTGGAAAACCGTTTGTTCCAATCCATATCCCCACAAAGGAAGCAAATATTCGGGTTGTGCCCAGTTCAGGTTAAACACCAGTAATAGGACAGTCCCCAAGAGGATCCAAGGGCCAACAAACCATGCGACACGCGTCAAACCTTCAATTCCCATATAGGCAAAATAGAAAATCACGAGTAAAAACGGCAATGCGACAAACCCTACCGGAGACTTTGGCAGTACAGTCGTAACTACCGTTTCCGTAAACTGACGCATCTCACTCGCTGTTGTCAATACTAAGAAAATCGCATAGAGAGAACCGACAATTCCCCCAATCCCCCACCCTAACTCTTTCTGTCCGAGAATAAGAAGGCTTTCAAGCCCATATCGATTGATCACCCTCCCACATATCTTGAAGAAAATGAATGCGAACATCATCGAAAGCAGAGGGATCATCCATCCGGCCTCCCCGCCTCTAGCCGCCAATTGTTGCGGATAACTTAAGAAAATATCAGTAGCAGAAAATATCGTAACCAATGCAATCATTTCTACTTTTCCCACATGTCCTGTTCGAATCATGATTCATCCCCCTGGTTCCGGTTAGGCGTATTTTTTTTCTCACTGGCCCGCCGTGCCTCTTTTGAATCATGTTCCATCGGATCCCAAGGACGTGAGTATTCCCCTTGACGTCTCGTATCAAGCGGTCGCAAGGCCCAATTTCTCGTCTTCTGATCCATCACCTTTCCACGAATGACTACATCCGCTGAAGAGCGTCGATATGGAGTTATAGGCGATAGATACGGAACTCCAAATGAATAGATGGTCGATAAAAACATCACCGAGACCATGACTCCGAGAGCAACCCCGTAAAATCCGTAAACGGCGGCTAACATGAGGTACAAGAAACGTAATACACGAACCGAAAAAGCAAAAATTTGATTAGGAATGGTAAAGGAAGCCAATGCAGTGACCGCAACGGCAACCACCAGTAGCGGTGAAATAATTCCCGCTTGAACAGCCGCTTGTCCTAAAATCAAAGCCCCGACGATACCGATCGTTGGACCAATCACTGAAGGAATCCGGATACCCGCTTCGCGGATGAATTCTAGTGATAACTCCATCAGTACAACTTCAAAAACAACGGGAAACGGTACACGTTCGCGAGATGCGGAAATCGCTAGCATCAAGTCGGTGGGAATCATCTCTGGATGGTAGTTGGTTAGAGCGATATAGAAACTTGGCAAAAGAAGTGCAAACACAAGTGATACGAAGCGGATCAAGCGGCTAAACGTCCCTAAAGGCCAACGTATAAAAGCATCTTCAGAAGTATGTAACATGGACCAGAATAATACAGGAACGATGAGAACGAACGGGCTTTGTCCAACGAAAATCGCTACATGTCCTTCAACAAGAAAAGAGGCCACTCGATCGGGCCGCTCTGTTAACATGATTTTGGGGACGATATTGATCGGCGAATCTTCGATGAATTGTCCGAGTATTCCACTGTCTTGTATGAAGTCCACATCGATGGCCTTTATTCTCCGTTTGACTTCCCGAACCAGCTTCGGATTTGTCAAACCGTCAATATACATGATCGCCACATCGGTAATGCCAAGCTTGCCCACTTGCATCATCTCAGTCACCAATCGCTCTGAACGAAGACGCGCACGGACAAGTCCCGTATTTGCACGAAAATTTTCAGTAAACGCATCCTGCGGTCCTATCACCACTGATTCTGTGCGCGCTTGGCTGACACTGCGGTGTTCCCACCCTTTTGTTTCCATTACGATAGCTTTGTTGACCCCATCGATAAACACAGCAGTTGATCCGGCAAGGATTCCATTTTTAACGTCCACCCATTTCGAGGATTCTGACACCTGATTGCTGGGAAGGAGTTCCTCTTTGACCCTTTTGAATTTGTCTTCCGCACTTGATTCCTCTGCGATGTTTGACAATACCATTAAAGGTTCCAATAGATGGAAGTTTATGACCTTTTTATCGGATAATCCGTCCACAAAGACGGCAAAACAGCGAATCGATCCTGAAGCAATCGTAAATTCTCGGACAACAACATCTTTATTGCGTGGTAGACGGAAAATGGCCTCAATGGTTTTCCGATTTTCCTGAAGATTACAGTACAGTTCCTCCGGTATGTGCGAATCTTCGTCCTCATTCGTTCTCTGTCTTTCTTTTTCCCGTTTCTTCACCTTTTTGTCCAGTTCTTGTTGTTTCAATTCTTGCAAGGGAATCGGTTTCACAAAAGTTTTTTTATCTCTTGGGTTTGAACGTTTTTCCTGCTCATTTTCTTTATCGTCGACAGATTGATGTCCCTGATCGTCAGCCGCTTGCTCTTCCCGCTCTTCTCTGTCATCATCTTCATCGCGATCCCCCAGACTGAAGCGTTCGTCGAGAATCGAATCATCAACTGTAAATATCCGGGACACTCTCGACCAAAATGACATAGGAAACCTCCTTCCAGAAAAACTGTATGTAGCCATAGATTGCCCGATTCAACCAAAATCATGAATGCAATCAAGCTTATATTTCGCAGAATACAAAAAGGGATCGAGCTGTTCGCTCGATCCCTTTTATCGAGGTTGTTCATACATTTACTTAGTCGATTTGTCATACGCCGCTCCAAGAACTACGAGTCCCCGTTCATCCTTCTTGAGCTCTTTCGTATCCGTCAGGTTATCTGCACTGCAGAAAAGCTGTAAGCCACGTTTTGTACCTTTCGTGCTGCGGTTGCAAGCCTTGCACTACTCGGTGGCAACCATCTATCTATCGGTTTTCACCGATCCGCCGATTGGTTCCTGTTCCCTCCCGGCAGTTCCCCTACCATAATTTGGGTTTCTCGCAGATGGGGTTTACCTCGTTCCACCATCTCCGTTTCCAGAGATGCTACGTCACTGTGGCACTTTCAGGATAATCGGAGCATATCCTTGTGGACGTAGCTCCTTTCTCCGCCGTCAGCTCTACACGAGCTGCCCTGACTTATGAATTCGTCAGGCATCCGAACTCCGGGCATCTCAGCCTGGGCGAGCGTGGACTTTCCTCACCGTTTACAGAAACGGCGCGGTTGCCCGCTTTTCTGCAATAACCACTTTGCCGTTTGAGCGGCGACAGACTCAATCTTATCACAGAATGATCTCCGACTCAATGAGAGTCTGCAAACAAATTCATACAAAAGTATTTTTTATGTTTCACGCGTACGAATATGCGTGATTTTGCGCCTCATTTCCTTAATAATCGCGAGAATTACATGCAGCTTGCTCGTCATGATCTGCGCATACTTGTAATCGTGTATGAAGACCAATCGTTCGCGACGGTGAAGATTCACCCCCCTGAATCGAACCCGCAAAATGCGAAGCAAGCACATAATCGATCGGCTTTTCATCGTATAACGATCGCATGTCATCAAAGTTATACCTGCGACAGAAGAAAATATAATTTTTAGTACATCTGTCGCAATCGCAATCGTTAAGGAATCAGTGCCATGCGAACAATCGTGTTCTCTTATCATGATGCCGCGATCAATCACGAGTTAAAATTGTTAACAATTCTCATTATCCCGGCGAATATAAGTATACTCGTCTTCCGTGTGATGTAAAGCCTTCGAAACGTTACATGGTGCCTTGAACTATATCGGCACTGAAGAAGAATCGGAAAGGAGTTCTCTACATTATGAAGCTTCACCGTCTACGCAACATTGCTTTGGGATTGATTTTATTTTCTTTTTTTATTATGTATATGGGTGTATTTGTCAGATCCTTGTTACCCATTTTCTTTATTCTTGGTACGATTTGTCTTCTAGTTTCTGTCTCCATTTATTTTCATATGGGGGTCATCTCGATGAAGATCCCTCAAATCACGTGTCCCGGCTGTAATCGCACAACGAAAGTCATCGGACGGGAAGACGGATGTATGTATTGTCGGACACCGATTCGTCTCGATGAAAACGGACAATGGATGCAGTATTAAAACACGTTTGATCTAGCGGATGACCGCTAGGTTTTTTCATGTTCTGTAATTCTCCAAGCAGAAAGGCCGGAGAGAGTTTCTCCGACCTTGTTCGATTCATGCTCGATTTGATGGATGAGTTTATATCTAAGGGGCTATTTTACTGCGACTGTTCAAGCGTATGCGACACTTTCCATCGAATTCTTTTGTACCGCTTTCCCCATTAACGATTGAATTTCAACATCTGCATAGAGCAACTCCATAAACTTGCGAATGATTTGTTCTTGCTCTAATATTTTTTCGTCTGAAACAACCTTGTTTAAATAAACCCCTCGATGTATTGAATAACTGTCTGTATCAATAAATAGAGCAATTTCTAATCCATCGAGTGCCTTCCTATCCTCTTCGTTTAGCAACTTAGCGGCAAAACCGTCGAAGTCGATAAAAATCAAGCGATCCATTTTCCTCTACCACTCCTTGTTCTCGTTTACTGATACCAAACAGTAAGATCTTACGAAATTGAGGAGCAAACATTCGAGGTGAACTGTGAATAATTCGTGAAAGACACTTGAGAACGAGAGATTGTTTCATGCCTATTATAAATCACGAACAATGGATAATTATTGACGAACTGTTAAAATTTATTACAAATTCGTAAAAGAGAATTTCTTTCTAGCTTCCTTGAATGTGAATATCGCGAAAGGAATAGTTAGGAACCCTTCCATGCGTGCTTTTTTTCGTTATAATGATACGTGGTGATTCTATGAACAAAAAGAATGTACGAAGAATCCTTGACACATTGAAAGATATGTTCCCTGACGCACACTGCGAACTGAACCATTCGAATCCGTTTGAACTGCTTATCGCCGTCGTTCTTTCTGCCCAATCAACCGATAAAAAAGTGAATGAAGTGACAGAAACATTGTTTCGAAAGTACAAGACCCCACAAGACTATGTACATGTACCGCTTGAAGAACTGGAACATGATATCAAGCATATCGGTCTCTACCGTAATAAAGCAAAAAATATTCAAGCTTTGTGCAGAACACTGATTGAAGAACATAACGGTGAAGTCCCGCAAACACTTGAAGAATTGACCAAGCTTGCCGGTGTCGGTCGCAAGACTGCCAACGTCGTGGTATCCAATGCATTCGGTGTTCCCGCAATCGCGGTAGACACACACGTGGAAAGGGTTAGTAAACGCTTGGGCTTATGTAAGTGGGATGACAGCGTTTTGGAAGTGGAAAAGACATTGATGAAGCTGGTACCAAAAGAAGAATGGACACAGACGCATCACAGGCTCATTTTCTTTGGCAGATATCACTGCAAAGCACAAAGGCCTGCCTGTGAGTCGTGTCCATTGTCTGACATCTGCAGGGAAGGAAAAAAACGTTTGAAATGAAGTTTGAATTCAGTGACAGTCGGTCTTTTGAGAAGCTTGTTGCTTACACTCTCGAAGGAAACCGGCTGTTTTACGTTCTGTCATTCTTTTCGGATCCTCCGCGGCACATATGCCCTCTCTAACGCTCCCGGATCTTTCAACGCCCGCTCCAGCAATTCGCGCAAGAAGATCGGTTCGTGACGCAAATGGCGACCGAGTTTTACTTCTTCATAGACGCCGGAAAACGTCAGATAATCGATCGTGGCACAGCTATATAGATGATCATCAAGTAACGGCTGATCACCAACGCGAACGGAGAGAAGAGCACCGTCATGACCGACTTCCCACGTGACTCCGGAAACAGCCATCGTTCCGATCTCACGACCGCGAAATCCGAAACCGAAACCAATTTTTTCAAAGTAAGCAGGCAATAGCGACTTGGCAAATATGCGCTTTAATTCTGCACCCGTATACTTGCCCGTAACCGGCATGATTGGTGATGGACAACAATTGAGCAGCATCATTTTAGTTACGGCTCCCGGTCCCAACGATGATAAAAGCGTTCCCGTATTGAAAAATGCGATCTCCGTCCCCGTTAAAAGTCTCAATTCATCCGCTAACAAATTCGCAAGCGGAGACTCTCCATCAATGCGATTGTACAGCGTGCACGGCAGATCGGCCACCACGGTGGACAAAGTACGTTGGGCAACTTCGCGCCACTCGCTGAACACTCGAGCGAGCTCTCCATCCACCTCGTTTTCTTCTTCATTTGGAATCACGATGCCACTAACATCTCGTACCTTACGGGAAATATGATCGTAATCCAATACCATATGTCCGTAATACGCGGCATACTTTCCCGCTTGACCGATCCATGTGTCGCCCACTCGTTCCGGTCGCTCCAACACATGATGCGTATGGCCGCCTAGGATCACGTCGATTCCCGGTACATTTGCAGCGATTCGGCGGTCTGCTTTTAACCCCAAATGAGAAAGCAACACAATGATATCTGCTCCCTTTTCCCGAAGAATGCGCACTTGTTCAACCGCGCACTCTTCCGGATTCACGACTTGCACGCCTCCTCTCTCGTAATAAGTGGCAAATGGGGCCGTCAAGCCGAACACGCCCAGTGTAACTCCTTCACGGTAAATCAGAGAGTGTTCGCGAAAAAACGGATACCGCCTTCCATCTTCCAGTTTAAACAGGTTGGATACGAGCACGGGAATTGAAGCTTCCTGGCAAAATGCTTCCCAGGATTGTTGCGGTAACGTCAAGCCTTCATTGTTGCCGAATACAAACCCGTCATACCCCAGCTCTCGCAACAAAGCGGCATTAGTCAACCCGAACGTTCCATCCGTTTCGGCCCGCGAACGATCCGCGTGATCACCGATGTCAAATAAAAAGACGATCTCTCCTCTGGCCTGCAACTCGTCTCGTAAATCCCGAATGGAACTGGCTAATTTCAGAAATTCCTCGTAATGACTATGAACGTCGTTCGTATGGATCAAATGGATATTCATACCCTTATTATAGCAAAAACCGCGCAACGCGCGGTCAGTCTCTTTCACCATTTACGGGCTTGGCTCTATTTCATCAAAAACCAAACGTGTGACTGGTGTATAATTCCCTTGTACGACCTCCTCCGGTGTTGCATCCTCCTCCAAATTTTCCGAACCTGGCGCGATGTTAGGTTTTAGTTCCCTCTTTTGTTTACGCTCTTCCATCATGTGTACCTCCTGATCATTCGCTCACTTATAGGATGGGCTTTTCCTTCCGTAACCCATACATTTATGATTTCATGATCACCCTGATATAATCAAAAAAGAGGTACCGATCCTCACCGCCAGTTGTTAACCATCCGACGCGTCATGTCAAGAAACGCCTTGATTTGTCTGAGTTACTCTCTCTTGACCGGGAAATGTCCCGTAAGCAACTCCTTTTTCATAAAATTCTGTAATCATCGAATGCGAAAAACCCATTTCACGCAAGATTTCATATGAATGCTGACCTAATAAGGGAGGCGGCGTGATTAACTCTCCCGGTGTCTCTGAGAGTTTAACCGGAACCCCTATCTGCTTAATATCACCCACAGAAGGATGCTGCATGGTAACGATCATGTCCCGTTCAAAGACATGTGGATCTTTATACAGATCCGCGAGTTCATATACCGGTCCTGCCGGAATACCAGCCTGATCAAACAGTTCCACCCAATGTTTGCACGGTTTCGTTTTAAAGATTTCTTCAAGCAAAGGAACTAACTGATCGCGATTTTCCACCCGTTTTGCATTTGTGTCGAAACGAGGATCGTCGACGAGATCAAGTTCCATGACTTTACAGAACGTCTTCCACAAGGAATCATTGCCTACGGCCACATTAAAATACCCATCTTGCGCCGGGAAAACTTGATATGGGCAGATATTGGGATGTGCCCCGCCAAGTGGCTTCGGATTCATACCGGTAGCAAAGTAATTCCCCGCTAGGTACGTCTGCCATGAAATCATCGTATCCAATAACGATGCATCCACCCATTGTCCTTTACCTGTATGATTTCGTGCCAGCAGGGCAAGTAATATACCGATGGTTGCCCACATGCCGGCGCCTACATCCGCTACAGAAAAACCAACTTTGACGGGAGGACGATCGGGCTCTCCAGTAGCAGCCATTAAGCCACCCATTCCCTGAGCAATCACATCATATCCCGGACGTTTCGCGTAAGGCCCCGTCTGACCAAATCCGGAAATAGAAGCAAGGATGATCCGTTCATTTCGCTGTTTTAACACATCATAACCTATACCCAGTTTATCTAATGTCCCGGGGCGGAAATTTTCCACGACGATATCGGCTGTTTTCACCAGATCGAGCAAGATCGCTCTTCCCTCAGACGTTTTCAAATTCAGCACGAGACTCCTCTTGTTCCGATTCACGCTCAGAAAATAACTGCTCTCCGTCTCTATAAAAGGAGGGCCCCAACCACGCGTGTCATCGCCTTGAGGCGGCTCGATTTTGATGACATCGGCTCCCATGTCGGCAAGGATCATCGTGCAAAAAGGTCCGCTTAATATGCGAGTCAAATCGACGACTTTAATTCCCTGTAGCGGTTTCATATGTTCCATTACCTCCGTTTCCAGCGTTTAAATTGGGGAGACCTCTTTTCCAAGAATGCTTTCACCCCTTCAGGAAAATCCCGGCTGTCAACGAAATAGGGAAAACCGCGTTCATTCCACGCAGGAACCGTTGTTTGAACGCATCTGGCAACTGACTCCTTGACGGCTCTGAGAGATGCCTGCGATTGTGACTGTACTTTGTCTGCCAGCTCAACCACTGCACTGTTCAAATCATCGGAGTTCACATAGTAGTTTAAAAGACCAAGTCTATACGCCTCTTCACCAGAATATATACGGCCGGTAAACACTAAATCTTTTGCGCGACTGGGACCAAGCAGATCGACGATTCGCTTGACAAATTTTTGGCTGAGTGTGATGCCAAGGCGTCCGACAGGTATGCCCATTTTTGTTTTCTCACAACCGATGCGAAGATCACACGCCAGTGCCAGTTCAAAGCCGGCCCCCATCGCAAATCCGTTAATCACACCAATTGTAGGAATGGGCAAGCTTTCTACTGCAGATACAGCCTTTTCCATCGTTTCGAAAGCTTCATCAACTTCCTGTAAGGATAACTGACTGAACTCATAAATATCGGATCCGGCTGTAAAAGCGTCGCCTTGTCCGCGAATAACCAGTACATCCGATTGTCCGGAGCGGCTCAAGTGAACCACCATTTCATATAATTGCTGCCACAATTCACGTGTCAGAGCATTGTGTTTTTTCGCTCGATTTAAAGTAATAATAGCCATTCTGCGACTTAACTGCATGCGTATAGAACCATCCATGGGGATACGATGAATGACCACTTGCATCCCTCTCACCTCCGTCGATTGTCGACAATAATAAGATGATTATTGAATATTTTCTAATATCAATATAGCCTGAATTTAGTCGATTGTCGACAATAGTAAAAAACGGGCTAAATCTTTTTTGCACGGTTTAAATTTTTGGCTACACGTGAAAGACTATCAAGATCATGCTGTTTTAATGCAACGAGTGCCTCTTCTTTCTCGCCTTGTAGCAACAAGCTGACAATTTGTTTATGCTCCTGCAGGGATACACGCAGTGTTTCTTCATTCCCTACGGATACTTTCAAGACGAACTGCAAAGGAATTTCTAATTGTTCATACAAATTGGCCAAAATCATATTATCAGCCAACTCAAAAAAGGTACGATGATATTCCAGATTTAATTGAGCATATCTGTTCAAATCTTTATTCGTGACCGCCTGTTCCATTTCATCGATGATTCGCATATATTTACGTTTCCCCTGCTCTGACAGTGGTAACGGCATTTGTTGGATCGCCAGTTCTTCCAAATGGCTGCGTACCTGGTATAATTGAGTAAGTTCTTTGTTAGTATAGCTTTTCACCACTGCACCTTTTCGGGGAATACGTTCCACTAACCCCTGTAAAGTCAGGATATACAATGCTTCTCGAATCGGTGCACGGCTCGTGCCGAATTCTTCAGCCAGCAGTTCTTCTTTCAGCCGGGATCCTGGCTCAAGATTCCCCTCAATAATTTGAGTTGCGATTCGCTCTGCAATTTGTTCCGGTAATGACTGTCCGAATTGCTCCATGGTATCACTCCTCATGTATCGTTATTATACTGGGTGAAACCTTTATTAAACAAGAAAAACTAGTACTTGGGTGGATGTAACTGGCATGTCGTGAATATACCGTGTTTAGGCATCACTTATGATAAATAATTATTTTTTATTTTCATAATTAAATATTCTTATAGAATTTTGACCCATAAATATGATGCAACTGAACCCGCGATAAATTAATATAAATTCTACTATCAATTTTCAAAAAAGCGCAGGGAAAAAATGGGGGAAACGCGATGACTCTTTTACAAAATTCTGTTCGGGTTGCGGTCGTTCAAGCTGCTCCCGTGCTGATGGATCGTGAAGCAACCGTTGAAAAAACGGTTTCCTTGACCGCACAGGCGGCGGAGCAGGGAGCTAAGTTGGTTTTATTTCCTGAAACTTTTATCCCCGCCTATCCCCGTGGCTTAACATTTGGGGTGAAAGTCGGGAGCCGTTCGGAAAGGGGACGGGAGGATTGGTACCGCTATTGGAACAACTCCGTAACCATCCCGGGCCCAACGACAGAGATACTAGGCAAAACCGCCCGCGAGCACAATGTGTATCTGGTAATCGGTGTTACCGAAAGAGATCTCGAGTCGGATACGCTGTATTGCACGGTCTTGTATTTTGGCCCTGATGGCAACCTCCTTGGTAAGCACCGAAAAGTAAAACCAACGGCTCTGGAACGGGTGATTTGGGGGGAAGGGGATGGAAGCACATTACCCGTCATCGATACACCTTTCGGAAAAATTGGTGCATTAATTTGCTGGGAAAATTATATGCCGCTTGCCAGAATGGCCTTGTACAGCCAAGGGGTACGTATCTATTTGGCACCTACAGCGGACTCAAGGGAAGTTTGGCAATCCACGATCCGTCACATCGCCTTGGAAGGCCGGTGTTTTGTCTTGTCCTGTAACCAATTTGTCACTAAGGAGATGTACCCTAAAGACCTTGCTTGTTATGAAGAACTTGAATCGGAACCAGAGATTATGAGCAATGGCGGCAGCGCAATTGTCGGGCCTTTGGGACAATACATTGTCGAACCCGTTTATGGAAGAGAGGAGATTTTGATTGCGGATCTCGAGCTGAGCATGATTCCAAAAAGCCGATTCGATTTCGATGTGAACGGTCATTATTCTCGCCCTGATATTTTTACATTAAAAGTGAATCAACAAAAACAGAAAAACGTATGGTTCACTGACTGAGGAGATAAAATCAAAAAACGGGAAATTCTGTTTTACGGACATAGAGGAAGGGAACGGCTAGCATGTAAAGCGAGCCAAGGCACTATTTCATCATTTAGAGGTAATCTGATTTTGAGCCACTTTCATACCTCCTTGTAGATTGGGTCTGAACAACCTCATTCTGCCGAAGAGGATGAAATGGCTCATTTTTTTGAAGATGAGTCCATTTTTACACAGTATTTAAGACTCAACTCTCTCCTTTTACCTCGCTCGAAAAAAGAAGGAAAATATCGAATATTGATCGAATTAACATTCTCATGATTCATCATAAGGTTGGTGATAGATGATGAAAGAAAAACGCCGTTTGCCCAAACGTTTAGTCGCAAAACAAAAAGCCGTGGTTGAAAGCGTTGCCAACCAGATCGAAGAAGAGTTGAAAAGATATGGCGGACTGACGGAACATGCGAAAGCGGAAATTCGCAACATTATGAATGATAACTTGGATCGATTAGAATATTTTGTATTGGTGCGGGAAGACAGTTATGGGGAAATTCACACCAACCGTCTGAGGGAAGGTATATATTTTAACGACCCATTGGGATTGCAGTGTTCAGCTGTTACGCAAACAACTACATTTTTCTATCTGCGAGATACTGGTGAACATTTGATCGATGTTTCCACACCTGTATATCTTCATGGAAAAAAAGCATTTGTCCTTCGCTCCGGTCAGCTATTGCCTGGGATCAGCCGTCACGTGAAGGTTGGTGTTCCTTTCCTGCTGTTTCAGATCGCAGGGTGCATCGCCAGCTTCTTTCCACAGAATGCGGAACGCGACATACTTACAGGAGTATTCTTTCTCCTCGCTCTGCTGGTCTTTCTCTGGGATCGCATACAGTTTCATTCCACGTACCAATCATGGATCCATTTTCTGCATACCCTTGGCAAAGGAGAACTGGAACACCGTCTTCCTCCACTTTCTCGGGACGAGTTTGGCCAAATGCACTGCGAGCTGAACAAGTTAGCCCTAGGCTTGTCCTCGATTCTGCGTCAGGTACACGCAAGCGTCGAACAGGTGAACGCAGCGGTGCAATCGCTCTACGCCAGTGTGGAACAGACGCGGCAGGCGAACCAGCATATTGTTACGGTGATCGATGAATTGGCGGCCGGTTCAGAGAAGCAGGCCAGCAGTACGGATGAGATCACCACATCGATCCAGGAGATGAACTGCACCGTACAACAGATCGCCAGCAACGCGAAACATGCCTCATCCACCGCCTTACTGGCTTCCGACTTAGCGGTGAAGGGGCGCGAGTCGATCCAACTCACGATTCAACAGATGAGAACCATCCAAGAAAGCGTTTCCGATCTGGCGAACATGGTTCGTCAATTGGGTGAACGTTCTCATTCTATCGGTCAAATCGTTCAGGTGATCACCGACATTGCCGCCCAAACCAACCTGTTAGCCCTCAATGCTGCCATTGAAGCGGCCCGGGCTGGAGAGCAAGGGAAGGGCTTTGCCATCGTAGCGGATGAAGTGAGAAAACTGGCAGAACAGGCCGAGAACTCTACCAAACAGATCATTGATATCATTTCTACGATTCAAAGGGACACCGAATCGGCCATCTCTACGACCGGAATCACCATCAAAGAGGTATCGGCTGGCATGCAAACGGTTCATATCGCGGAGGAATCCTTTTCCAAGATACAAAACTCCGTGCAAGCTGTTGCAGATCAGTTCGCCGATGTTTCCATCGCTGTTCAACAAATGGCCACTGGGACGGAACAGGTCTCGCAGAGCATGAATCTTATCGCGGAAGTCGTTGCCAACACAGCATCCATAACCCAATCGATTTCGGCGGATACGGAAGAACATGTTTCCGCGTTGGATGAAATTACATCCGCTTTTTCGACCCTCACGCACATGGCGGAAAACCTGCAGACGCTCGTTGCCCGGTTTCATGTCGAAACTCCTGCTGACAATTCGAACCGTCTTTCGTAAATTTCTTTATAGAAAATTTGTTTGTAAAAGATTGACCTACGAAAGGAAGTATTTCTGTAACAAAATAAGCTTCATTTTGAATAAAGAAAAGTACCTCCCTGTTAACATACCGGGTGTCCGTTGTTTATGTGGCCCCTTGATTACAGAGGAGGTACTGATTGTATTATGTTTTTATCAAGACAATAAATGGGTGCCTATTCTCCGCCTTCATACCATAACTCTAAAGGCAATCCAACCAATGATTTTCCGATCCATTCACGTGCAATATTATTGGAAGGTCCCATGGCGATACCTGCTCGAGCATCTCTGTATAGACGTTCAAATATCCCACGTTTATATCCAGATCCACCGCTTACGTCCAGAGCTACCCGTGCTGCTTTATTCGCTACCTCAGCAGCGTGAATTTTAAACTCTACAAGCGGAAGCAACAATTCCACTTGAGGTCGACCCTCTTCTTGAAGAGTATCTAGCTGTTGCGCCAAACGAATTTGCCAAGGCTTCAGACTTTCGATTAAAACCTTCACTTCAGCTTATTGTTGACGAATGACTTGATAATCCGCCAACCGTTTATTGAAATCTCGATGAATGGTGCCTTTGGCATACTGTGTTGCCGCTTCAAGGGCTGCCTCCGCTACCCCGAGCCAGGTGGATCCTAATCCAATTAAGTAGATGGGCGACACACCGTTTTCCAAAATTTCCTTCCCTTGGCCTTCCTCACCCAATTGATCCCGAGAATGCACTCTAACGTTTTCATAACGGATGGGACCGCTATGATTTCCCCTTACACCGAGTGCATCCCATACTCCCGGCGTTATCCCGGAAAGTTTTCCGTCAATGATGAAGAAGCTAATATCCGTTGGTTTTTGAGCTCCAGGCGACTTAGTTTGAAAAACATATAAATCTGCCTGCCCTACGCTTGTGGTGAACGACTTTTTAGCGTTCAGAATATACTCCTCGCCATGACGTGCTGCCTCGCTGAAGTTATACCTCCAGTGACCCCCGGTAGCTTTCTCACTTGTAGAGTATGTGCCGATCAAACCTTGTCGGACCGGTTTGAGCCAACGTTCTTTCTGATCTTCATTGCCATAGAGAGCAATCGTTTGTACGGCACCCACATGCATTACGTAAACCAGTGAGGTTGAAGCGCATCCTTTCGCGATTTCTTCGGCGGCAATCGCAAATGCAACATGACCCAAACAAATGTAAACTCATTTGAATTTTCCCCCTATGATCATCCTTAAACCGTCACGACAAGCGATTCTTTTTGACGTACAAGTGGAATCACTTTTTCGCCGAATGATTTTAAATCTTCATCATAATGCAAAAATCCTGTTAATATGAGATCAACGCCAATTTTTTTCAGCTCAATGATTCGATCCGCCACCTGCTCCGCCGTACCAATCAATCCTGTTTTAAACCCATCATTATATTGGACCAAATCCTCGAATTTCGAATTGGCCCACATTCCCTCCCGTTCCGGAGAAGCTTTGCCTGCAAAACGAACTTGTGATCGAAAACCTTCAACTGCTTCGGCATCGGCATGGTCGATAATATCACGAAGCACTTGTTTCGCTTCTTCTTCTGTAGCCCTCACAATGACAAATGCATTGACGCCAAACTTTAACTCTCGTCCTTCTTTCGCGGATAATGCTTTTATTTCATCAATCTGTGCTTTCAACCCATCGATGGTGTTTCCGTTCATGAAGTACCAATCGGACACCCTCGCCGCCATTTGTCTCGCCGCCTTGGAATTACCGCCTTGAAAGATAGGGGGCTGGGAAATGGGTTTTGGCTTGAGTGGTGCTCCGTTTATCCGATAGAAATCCCACCCGAAAATTCGTTTCTTCATTCGTCCACATTTCTCTAAGTACTCTAATAAATTCCTCTGAACGGCGATACCGTTCATCGTGATCCAACCATGGTTCCCCATATCCGTGAAACTCCCCTTTAAACCAACCGCTGACGATATTTACCGCCGCTCTTCCCTGGCTGATGTGATCAAGCGTTGAAATGATCTTTGCGACAACTCCCGGGTGCCATAAACCGGGCAAGATCGCGGCAATGAGATTCAGCTTTTTTGTTACGCTTGCCAAAGCAGCCGCCAGGGTGATCGCCTCCAATTGATTTTCCGCACCATAACTGGTAATAAAGCGGGTCTGTAACAAGGCGTATTCAAAGCCGACCTGTTCGGCGATCTGAGCATACATCGCATTCGCTTCAAAAGACCAGTCCGTTTTTTGAGGAATTTTGGAGATGACCAATCCTCCGCTTACATTCGGAACCCAATACGCAAACTTTAAAGCCATGTTTCACTCACCTCATTCAATTTATTTATAAGTAGAGTTTTCACTCGCGCTGTCCAAATACTAAGAGGCGCCCTTGGCTGACCGGTTCAAGACGGCTTCCTGAAATAGAAACCGAGTAAGTGTAGCCATGAGAAGTCCTTTCCCAAATTTAATTTTTTACCGTTATCATCATGAGGATTTGATTGTTGCACTTGAGCCAAAAAAGAGATAATCGTCATACGACGAGTAACAATATCTTTCAACCCGAGATTGAAAAGTCGTTCATCAATCGTATTGTAAATGCCTTTGTTTACCCCGTATTGACGCAGACACCAAGAAGCGAATTGATAGTCCGGCTGATGTACTACATCTTGATTAACAAAAGTCACGGTTTCCTTTACGGACATAAACTCTCCTTCCCTCCATAAAAAGGGAAGAATGAGAATTATTTTTTATGGATCATCCTTTTTGCCGCAACATATCAAGTTATGTTTTCAAAACTATAGCCATTGTCATTCACTCCTTTTTGTACAAGCTATAAAAAAAGGTACCTAACTGCGTTTCAACCTGCAGTTAGATACCTTCAGTTGACTGATCGGTATATCAAAAATGAAAAAGCACAATTGCACTTGTTCGCCTTCCGGTTTTTACGGAGGACAAATACCGAAATTCCTATAGTATTAATTTAATTTGATCATATCACATAACTAGACCCAAGTAAATAGATCGAGGGCTGTTCCTTGAAAACTAGTGCTTGGGTGGGTGTATCGCTTTACGCTTGGGGTCGATGAAGGTCCAGCGGGCATATGCTTTGCGCTCATGCTCCGTGAAGGTCGTCTCGCATGAATAGTTATCTTTGTTGCGAGACGACCTTCAAAGTCGCTATTATACGCGCAAAGCATATGCCCTTTTAACGGTTTAAAGGAAGCGGAACGACCTTCAACTCACCTCTGCGCTGCAAAGCGATACAACCCACACAAAAGATACTCCGTTGCATTAGGTAGCTTAAATCTCTCTTCCCGCACAAGAATCTTTTCATCCTCTAATGGTGCCGCTTGCGGCATGGGTGACTTCCTTGCTTTTACCGAGATAGGCATTACGAACAGCCGGGTTACGCATGACTTCCTCGGCGGTTCCAGATATCACGATCTCTCCCCGTTCAAACACACAAGCATAATCGGCGATTCGAAGTGCAGCCTTAACATTTTGTTCAACAAGAATAATCGTAGTCCCAAATTCCCTTTTTAAATGCTTGAAGATTTCCATAATATCTTTGACAATCAGTGGTGCCAGACCAAGTGATGGCTCATCGAGCATCATTAATTTGGGATTTGCCATCAATCCTCTGCCGATGGCCAACATCTGTTGCTCTCCTCCGCTTAAGAGGCCTCCGGGACGGTCAAGCATCGTCTTAAGCTTAGGAAACAGTTCGAGGATTTTCTCGTAATCCTTCTGCACTTGTTTCTTTTCTCTTCTAAAGCGATGATAGGAACCTAATAATAGATTATCTCTTACCGAAAGTGAATCAAAAATTTGTCTTCGTTCCGGAACAAGACATACCCCTCGCGCTACCACTTTTTCGACTGGAAGAACGGAAATGTCCTCCCCTGCCAACAAAATCTTACCTTCTTTCGGTTTATAGATACCCGCAATCGTTCCCAACAGCGTACTTTTCCCCGCTCCATTGGATCCGACGATGGCCAAAATCTCTCCTTTATTCAAAGAAAATGTGACACCTTTGAGTGCGTGTAAAAAACCGTGGTATGTGTGCAAGTTCGAGACCTCGAGCATCACATGACCACCTCCTCATCTCCCAAATAGGCAGCGATAACCCGTGGATTTTGATAAATTTCTTGCGGCGAACCTTCCGCAATCTTTTTGCCAAAGTCCAAAACGATAATGTTATCGGCAATCGACATCACTGTTTCCATATCGTGTTCTACAAACAGGAACGTCATGCCCCGTTTACGCATGTTAAGAATGATATCGACCAGTTCTCTCGATTCCTGTGGATTTAACCCTGCCATGGGTTCATCCAATAATATGAGTTTGGGCTCAGAGGCGGCAGCGCGTGCGATTTCTAGCAATCGTTGACTTCCATAAGGCAAGGTTGCCGCATTTTCGTAAGCCAATTCTAACAGACCGACTTCCTTTAACAGCTCTCTCGCTTTTTGCATGACAGCTTCTTCTTCTTTTCGAACCGAAGGAAATCGTAAAGCAGCCTTCAAAAAACCGGTTTTCATACGCACATGTGCGCCCGTCATCACATTCTCAATGACACTCATATTCTTGAAAATTTGAAGGTTCTGGAAAGTTCTTGTGATACCAATTTCCGCAATTTCGCACGGTCTTTTTCCTGTTATTTCAATCCCTTGAAAATGTACGGTTCCTGACGTTGGAGGTAAAACAGCCGTGATCATATTAAAAAGAGTTGTCTTCCCCGCTCCGTTGGGCCCGATAACAGCAACGATTTGTCCAGGAAAGACTTCAAATGATACATCATGAACCGCGACTATTCCACCAAAGCTTTTCGTAAGGTGGGAGACTGTCAATACTGGTTTTTTCTTGCCCATCATTGCCCACCTCCCGCAGCTTGTGCGGGGATTTCCTTTTTCTCCCGCTGATCGCCCTCAGTAACCGTTTTCTTGTAAGAGTCGTTATCCCTTCCCCTCATCCTTCGAATCATCCCATTCCATAGCTTTTCGAATCCTGGGGCTAACCCTTGTGGCATATAAATCAGCAAGATAACCAGCAGAATACCAAAGAAAACGATTTGTACTTGATCACTTGCTTGAGTGAAGAGAAGAGGCATCACTTCTTTTAACACTTCCCCCAGTAGCACAAAGAGTAAACTTCCCACCAATCCTCCCCAAATGGTTCCGCTCCCGCCGACGACAGACATAATCAGGAAATTGATCGATGTTGTCGGATCAAACAACATGGGGTTAATAAATGATATATAGTGAGCGTAAATACTTCCTGCTATCGATGCATACATTGCGCTCATGATGAAAACCTGCAGTTTATACTTCCTGATATCCACTCCGATCGCATCTGAGGCAATTTCGCTCCCGTGAATCGAACGAAGCGCCCGACCTACTCGTGATTGAATCACATTTCGTGCCAGCAATATACCTAACAAAGCAAGAATCCATATGAGGTAATAGTACTTAAAATCCGTGTCAAATTCATAGCCGAACAGATTTAGAGAAGGGATGCCGGAAACTCCCTCCAGACCACCAGTTACACTTTTCAATTGCTTGAACAGGATAAAGACAATGACACCGAATCCTAATGTGGCTAGAGCCAAATAGTGACCTGTTAATTTTAGAGTGGGTATTCCTACAATGTAAGCGATGAGTACAGCGAACAGAGTGCCGACTAGAATTCCTACGATTCCTGGATAACCAAGTTTCACGGTGATGAAAGAGGAAGCATAAGCGCCAATCCCATAAAAAGCCGCATGACCAAGAGAAATTTGACCCGCATAACCCATGAGCATCGTTAATCCAGTACAGATCAGGGTATATAATCCAATCATGATCAATGTACTTGTCACATACGTAGAAGGAATCAATATCGGTATCAGAAAAACGATGATCGCGAAAAATATGATCCCTTTTACGCTACGATTGTAAATTTTTTGTACTTCTCCTCTCATAGGAGTCACCCTCTACACCCGTTTTCCTGATATTTTCGCAAAAATTCCATTGGGAAGAAAAAATAGAACCAGTAAGAGCACTGCGAAGCTGATCGCATCTTTGTATCCACTCGTCCATAGACCTTCTGTAAAAGATTCCAAAATGCCAATGATCATTGCCCCGGCAATAGCGGCAGGTGCATTGGATAAACCTCCAATAACAGCGGCAATAAAAGCCTTCATTCCTAACATTAATCCCATATTGTAAGAAGCTCCGGATATCGGCGCAATGATGATCCCCCCGACGGCCCCAAGTGCAGCACTTATACTAATAGAAATCAATGACATTTTTTCCGGTTGTATTCCCATCAATCGGGACGCGAAGCCATTGATCACGCAAGCAGTGACGGCTTTTCCCGTGAAGGTTTTCTCAAAGAAGAGATACATGAGTAACAAGCTCAAAAAAGAAACGCCGATCGCCCATAAACTCTGTGGTTGAATGACGGCCCCCAGGATGTTCAATGCTCCTCCTTCCGTGAAGGGCGATAAAGATCGAGGTTCCGTTCCCCAAATCAGCAAAGCGATTCCACGTAGGGCAATCGAAACACCGATTGTGATAATAATCAGTGTAGGTACGGAAGAATGACGGGCGGGATAAATGGTGACACGTTCGAAAAGCGCACCGATAATAAATACAAAGAGAACACTGATCCATACCGCTAAGATTTTGGAAAGACCCAGGGAAACCATGGAAATACAGATCATTGCACCCAACATGGCAAATTCGCCTTGTGCAAAATTCAAAACTCCCGTAATGTTATATGTGATCACAAAGCCAATGGCAATTAACGCGTAGATACTTCCGATGGTTAACCCAGAGAATATGAGTTGAACGAATTGACTCAGGTGTTCCATTTTTTACACCCCTCTTGACTTCGCCTTTTTCACAGTGCAGATTCTTGTCCGTTGGAAGGATTATCGTCTCGGGAATGAACGTATCGGCAAAACCGAAAAAAGTTTTCCGGCGGGAGAACGGAATTCCCGCCGAACTTTTCCCTCTGATTGCACCGCTTCAAGCGTTGTGCATGTCTACTCTTTCAATGTCCATTTTCCGTTCTTGATTTCTACAATCGCTAACGCATCCGCGTTCAATCCATTGTGGTCTTGCTGTGAGATGTTGAAAATCCCACTGATCCCTGTAAAGTCTTTCGTATTGGTTTCGAGAGCATCACGTATCTTGGCAGGATTATCTCCCGCAGATTTGATGGCAGTGATCAAGATTTCGTAAGCGTCCCAAGCATGACCGCCAAAAGTGCTTGGAGGATAATGATACTTGTCTTGAAACTGCTTTGCATAATTCCCAAGAATTTTCTTTTGTTTGTTGTCATCGGGTAGCTGATCAGCAACCAGAAGACGACCTGCGGGCAAAATCACTCCATTCGCAGCGTCTCCGGCCAACTCTATGAATTTCGGGCTCGCGATCCCGTGTGATTCGATGATCGGCACCGTGATCCCTAATTCACGGACATTTTTTGTGACAACGGACGATTCCTGTGTCGTCCCCCAAATCACAATGGCTTGCGGATTCGCATTTTTCACGCGGGTTAGCATTGGTTTCGCATCATTTACTGTAGCTTCAAATGATTCCGAAATTACCGTCTCAATACCCGCTTGTTTGGCTAACGCGTCAAATTCTTCTTTTCCGCTGGAACCATAGGAATTGTCGACGCCTAACCAGGCGACTTTCGTAAGTTGATGGTCTTTCAAGTATTTAATGACTCGAGGAACGACAACATCATCACCCTGTGCGGTTTTAAAAACGTATTTTTTGGTAGGTTTATTAATATTCTTGCTAGCTGCAACCGAGATGAACGGAATCTTGGATTTTTCCGCGAGAGGAATCATGGCCAGTGAGTTACCCGATGTGGTGCCCCCGATGACAGCAACCACTTGATCTTGCTCGATCAATTTTTTCATATCAAGTACGGCTTCGTTTTGATCGGATTTGTCGTCATATGCGATCAGTTCGATTTTACGTCCATTGATGCCACCTTCTGCATTGGTTTGATCAACCATCATCTTTAACGTATCCATCTCCGGCTTGCCGAGTGAAGAAGCACCTCCTGATGCAGAGAAAACAGCACCGATTTTAATCGGCTTATCACCCGATGGAGCAGACACTGATTGTGAACTGTTATTTCCGCACGCTGTTACAAAGGAAGCCATAAATACACTGATTAAAAGAAGAGGAATTTTCTTGTTCATTGGAGACCCCCATATTGATTAAAAATGAATATTACAAAAATTCATATGACAAACTCAGGTTTCCTTCTTTGTAAGGTTGGATTTTGAATGGATACTTCTTCTCCCGTATCTATATCTAAAAACGGTGTGGCTTCATCAAACCAACTATCGGGTGCCTTATGCCCCCAGAAAGTTTGTCGTCTTGGATCATCGAGATCCCAGCGAATCGGCTTAAAATCGGGATCACTAGTTAAATAGTCTCCCGTATAAAGTTCAACACGATTACCATCTGGATCCCTCACATACAAGAAGAATGCGTTGGAGAGTCCATGACGACCAGGTCCCCTTTCTATCGCACTTGCATATCCGACTGATGCTAAAACATCACAGGCGTGAATAATGCTTAAGGGTTCTGATAACCAGAAGCCAATATGATGAAGTCTGGGGCCATCACCGTTCATAAATGCTTGATCATGTACTGTCTGTTTCCGATGAAGCCAGGCTGCCCATATCCTTTCATCTTCAGTTGCGGTATACTCGGAACAAGCAAATCCTAATTCATTTACATAAAAATTGTATGCTTTTTCCACGTCGGGAACCATGCAGTTCACATGATCGATGCGTTGAATTTTAGCCCCTCTGTACATTTCATATCTTTGGAGCATTCTTTCGACCGTCTCCATTTCACAGAAAAACTCCAAAGGAATCCCGGATATATCATGAACTCGCAATGTTCGTCCTAAAGCCTTCTGTCCCCCCTTTTCCATCCATTTTGTTTTCATTCCTCTTGACTGGAAAAGCTTCTCAAGTGTATCTAAATGACTCTCTTCACGTACTTTATATCCGATTGCATGAACCCCCGGTTTTTCCGCTTTTTTTAATACCAAGCTGTGATGACAATGTTCTTCCAATCCACGAAGGTACATGTGCTCATGATCGCTCTCTGTCTCGACAAATCCTAAAGCGTTCACGTAAAAATCTCTGGATCTGTCCAGATCTTTAACATTCATGACCACTCTGGCAACACGAATAATTGAGAAATCCATGATACCTCCCCCTCTATGAATCATTCGTTGGCTGGGCCAGAATCGCACTTCAATCCCGATGAGCTCCGGAAATAAAACATAAAACGCTTACAATCACACAGTCACCATTTTTTCTGATTGTTTTAAAAATTCTTTGACGTATTCTACATACTCCCGCTTGTCATACCAATGATATAAAGCGCCAGCCATACGTACGGGATCACCAAAGAAAAAGCGTTCATACAACGTTTGCCGAGATCCGAATGCACTCATACACACATCCCATGCGAGGCGATATAATCTCACACGGTTATATGCATCGCTATTTGCTGCCTGCAAGTATTTGTCCAAATCCGGACGAATCTCGGAGTTAAAATCCTCTTCTGTTGGAATCGCCATTAACCCACTGGCCCCAAGTAATTGCATAATTTCGATCAAACGCGGGTAAATACGCGGATAATAATTGCGTGCCACATTCAGCGGTTTGAAGTCTGGCGTCATGATCCCCCATTGATCCACTTTGGCATTGACTTCCGATGCGAGTAAAAGCGCTTTCATCGTTTCCAGCACAATGATGACTTCAGCCATTTTCTCTTGCACATGTTGGAATTGCCCGATGTTAATCGTTTCAACCATTAATTGTAAAATTCCTAGAATAAATTCAGTCTTTGCTACATTCTTTGACACAACTTGATGGGTCATATGAACCTGCGCATTACTTTCTACATAGGCGCGATTACATATGTCTGCATTCCCGAGGGCAAATACACGATTCCACGGAACGGTTACATCATCGAACACGACGATGGTATCCATTTCTTCAAAACGTGAGCCGAGAGGATGATCAAACGGAGTCCGACCATAGTCAAATGATTCCCTGCAGATAAATTTCAACCCCGGCGTATTATTTGGAATGCAGAATGCAAAAGCATAGGGGTTCTCTTCATCCGATTGTTTTAGTAACGTAGAGGGAAATACCATGATCTCATCCGTAATCCCTCCTTGTGTCGCGAGTAAACGTGCCCCCCGGATCACAACTCCTTCCGAAGTTTTCTTGACAATACGGGCCGCAATATATGGATCCGGAAGTTGCGCAGAATTGACGGCTCGGTTAACCTGAGGTTGAATCAACGTATGTGTCAATGAAAGATCGTTCTCACGGCAGTATTCGTAATAATTGCGCATATTTTCTGCAAATATCGGATCCTGCACGCCAAACATTTCCGCCGCTGCACCATATGCCATTAAACCGGAGTTAATATAATCCGGGGAACGCCCCATCATCCCTCCGTTAAACCTGGCCCATTCCTGGATCATCATACGCCGTTTTTCCAGGTCTTCTTTCGTTTTCGGTTGCAAAAACGATGTTCCCACACGTTCACCCGTTGTCGGTGAAATGTATGTCATATAATCTTGTTTATCTTTATCATGTTGCATATCATAAAGCGCAGCCTGACTTTGCATGACACCTTTAAACGCCGGATGTTCGGATATTTTCCCTTTCACTTGTTCCCCGTGAATCCATACAACGGAATGGGCGTTGTCTACTCGTTCGATATACTGTTTTCCTGTTTTCGCTGGCATTTCAATCCCCCTTTGGATCTTTAGAAAAGACTTTACCCAATCACAGGCATCTTGGAATTACGCCTGACTGACGGATACTGTCCCCGTTTTCTTTGATTTTCCGAATTTAGGTATGTGGTGATCCCCTATAGCCACATGAATGACCTGTGTTTCCGTGTAAAATTCAAAGCTGTAATGTCCACCTTCGCGACCGATACCGCTGTATTTGGAACCGCCAAACGGTATCCGCAAATCCCTTACGTTTTGTGAATTTACCCATACCATGCCGCTTTCTACCGACTGCGCCAAACGGTGCCCACGCTTCATATCACTCGTCCAAATGTAAGCAGCGAGTCCGTATTTCACGTCATTCGCCATCCGCAAGACTTCGTCCTCCGTTTTAAACGGTATCACCACCATGACCGGACCAAAGATTTCCTCCTGTGACACACGCATGTCATTGGTGCAGTTCAATAGAAGTGTGGGGGCTACAAAGTTCCCGTTTCGAAACGCCTCAGGAATATGTCCCGTTATGATTTCGGCGCCTTCTTCACGGGCAATCTCAATATAGTTCATCACATTCTCCCAATGCTTCCTGTGAATCAGCGGACCCACTTCCGTATTTTCATCCATGGGATCCCCAACAACGATATTGGCGACCCTTTCTTTGAGAGCATCAACAAATTGATCATAGATCGATTCCTGCAAGAACAAGCGAGAATTCGCTGTACATCGTTCCCCGTTAAAGGAGAAGATCCCCCAGACCACCGCATCGAGTGCGCTTTCCATATCTGCATCCTCAAAGATAATCGCTGGGGATTTGCCTCCCAGTTCCATCGAACATCTTTTCAAGGTATCAGCGCCGTTTTTCATAATTTCCGAACCGGTTTTCGTCTCGCCTGTGAAGGAAATCAGTTGTACATCTGGATGCGCGACCAGGGATGCACCGGCAGTTTCCCCAAACCCATGTACGACGTTAAACACACCTTCCGGCAAACCTGCTTCATGGATGATTTGTGCGAGCTTATTGGCGGTCAGAGGCGACCATTCCGCCGGTTTCAGCACGACTGTATTCCCTGTAGCCAGAGCCGGCGCAACTTTCCATGTTTCCAGCATAAAAGGTGCATTCCACGGTGTAATGAGACCGGCAACCCCTACAGGCTTATGGATGGTGTAGTTGATGAAAAATTGATCGACCTGGTAGGCTTCTCCTACCATGCGGCTTTTGACCATTTCCGCATAGAAGCGGAAGTTTTCTGCCGCGCGTGCCGCCTGCTTCTTGGTTTGGCTGACCGGTAAACCGGTATCGAGAGACTCCAAATATGAGATCTCCTCCGCGTTTGCTTCAATCAAATCGGCAATCTTTACAATATACTTGATCCGTTCGTTCACACTCATCGTACGCCAGGGACCTTCATCGAAAGCCTTGCGGGCGGCCGCTACCGCCAAATCGATATCTTCCTTAAAACCTTCCGCTACTTCGTTAATCGGTTCATTGTTGAACGGGTTGATATTTTGAAACGTACGCCCCGCAACACCTTCCACAAAATGACCGTTTATATAGTGAAGAACCTTATCGACTTTGAATCGTTTCATGGATTCTCCTCCGCTCCGGTTGCTCTGTTCTTCCTGTTTCATCGACAACGACTTCCCCCTGCACCATTCACGTGAATCATTCGTCCTTCATGCACGAACGAGCATGTTTCATTTCTTCATCCCTACTTGCTGATCTAACAAGCCGTATTCGATCAACGTTTGACGAATTTCTTCCTGCAACTGTTCGGAAGGAGGACCCATCGGCAAGCGAAGCGCCGGATTGATTTTGCCCATCATACCCATCGCCGTTTTCAAAGGACCTGGGTTGGTATCCTTAAATAAAACGTCGTTTAACGGCATCAGTTTGTAATGAAGTTCAATCGCCTTCTCCACTTCACCTGCCACCCAGTAATTGTAGAGATCGGCAACTTCCTTCGGAACAATGTTCGCGGTCGCACTCACATGACCGGCTCCACCGATTGCCAGCATAGGATAGCAGAGAAGTTCAATACCGGAATAAAGCAGAAAATCACGTCCACAGTTGAGCAACACTCGATTGACATGTTCAAAATCTTTATTCGATTCTTTGACACCGATGATGTTTTTGCAATCTTCCGCCAGGCGAGCAAGCGTCTTGACTTCCAAATTCGTAGCGGTTCTTCCAGGAATGTTGTAAATAATAATCGGTATATCGACCGAATCGGCAATAATTTTGAAGTGGTTATACAATGCTTGCTGATTGGGGCGATTGTAATAAGGAACGATCACCATAGCCGCATCAGCACCCATTTCCTGCGCTCGTTTGGTTAAATGTAAAGCTTCCGCATGATTGGTGGATCCCGTTCCCGGTACAACAGGTACACGCCCTGCTGCAGTCTTAATCGCCGTCTCCATGACCAATTCACGCTCTTCAATGGTTAATGAACTGGGTTCTCCAGTAGTCCCCGTCACGGAAATTCCATGTGTACCGCTTTCAATATGCCATTCAATCAGTTTTTTAAGCGCTTCTGTATCCACATTCATGTTTTCATCAAATGGAGTCACAATCGGAGCGATCGATCCACGCAAGCGTTGTTTGGCTTCTTGGTACATAAAAAAACCTCCTTAAAATAATATTATTTTTACTACATTTTATTTTTAGATATTTTTAAATAAAAAAATAATTGATCTTCCTTTCTACATCGTTTTTCTAGACTTTTTTCTATGTGTTTTTATAAAAATCTGGTGACACTTTGTTCTATTTTCGGTTCCACTTTTCGCTCCTGAAAGGCTTTTGCAGTATTCAGTTTATGTTGTCTTGCAAATTCTTCGATCTCGGCAAAAGGAGCTCGCTCTTTCATCATTTGGATGATGCGAGCATGCTCTTTGACCGATTCACGAGCACGTTGTGGCACGAAGGTAAAGCCGAATTGACGCACTTGAGACATTCGTTGCCAGGCCTGCTGAATCTCTTCTAATAAACGAGAATTGCCACAGCGTTCGTAAATAATTGAATGAAACTTGCGGTTCAGTTCCCCGAATTGCTCAAACTCAAAGTTAAAAAGGGCTTCATTCATTTCTTCATTAACCATTTCAAGACGCTTCAAATCTTCTTGCGCAATCGTTTTCGAACTGAGAGCTGTTGCATATCCTTCGAGCACCGCCAAAACAGTCAACGTTTCCAAGTATTCTGCTTCGTTAATCTTACTCACAATCGCTCCGCTGTACGGTTTATATTGAATAAATCCATCTGATTCCAGTTGTCGTATGGCTTCTCGTACAGGAATAGCGCTTAACTTCAACTCTCTAGCGATTTGATCGATCACGACTCGATGACCAGGCCCATAAATTCCATCTACAATTCGGGAACGAATGACTTCATACGCATACTGTGTTTTGCTGATGTTTTTTTTTTGATTTTCCATGCTTATATCATACACAAAAATATATATGATTTTCAATAATTTTTTCAAAAATCGTATACCATAAATATCATTCATCATATATGATTATAAACTCTTTTGCTTGTAATGAGTATGTATGAAATATATCCCGAATTATATTGTGAATTTTCTGTTATACACTACTTGTCAAATAGAAAATTGGTCTATCCGTAAGCTACGGTGTATAAAAAATTAGTACACGACCGGATACTACTATTTAGTTGCAAATGTATCATTGACGGTTTACCCCGGTCCAATATAAACTAGGTGGTGACAGACAGTGACACAAGGAAATGATCGAGACGAGATGGGGGAATTTGATATGTCTATGACATTGGATCAGTTGAAAAAACAGGGTGCCCAACCTTTGTCACTCAGGAAAGCCCTTGAAGTATTTCGGGAAGTTGGACGTGAAATTGCTGCTAATGGAGAACGGACTTCAGAATCAGTAGCCGAATCCGTCATACAAGCAAGGGCAAAAAGAAATAATCGTTAATGATGCGGGTTGTCATCGATACAAATACGTTCGTGGATGGTTTGTTAGGCTCCAACCACGATCACCAATTGACCCGAGTTTGTACCCAAATTATAGATCTCGTCGTAGAAGGTCATTTAAAACTTGTCATGTCTGAGGAAATGTTTCTGGAAATAGACGAAGTCATTGACATCGAATTAACAAAGCAACACAGAAAATACAAAACTAAAAAATTGAGTCGTCGTGATATAAGGAAATTGCTCATAAGTTTTGCTTTTAACTCTGAGCACGTCAAACTTAAATATGAGTGGCCGATACAATGGATAACCGACAGGGATGATCGAATGTTTGTTGAATGTGCTTTGAGCGCTTCTGTATCATATGTTATCTCCAATGACTACTCTTTAAAGAAAATCAAGGAGTACAATCTGGAGATGGGTAACTATGAAGCACTTCAAATCCTTGAGAATATCCATTTTTTCGACCCTTTCACTTTTTTGAAAAAATTCAATGCTGGTTTACTTCCTGCCTAAAACCTCTTCTGACTTAGTTGGGGTTTTTTATTTTTTTACAATTAAATGAATAAGAAATCCGACACTTAAGCCAATATCATCGTTACGCTCCTGGATCGACTAGATTACGTACGGAAACCCTTTATTTTATTTACAAATTTTTTTGTAACGAAAAGATACAAATCATTTTGTTCCATCACCCTCTTTTAGTGATAAACTACGATTCCAAGAACACCAGAGAACAAGATCACCAAAACGGGGTGGATGTTCGTTAATAGAAGAACGGCCAAAGCCGCAAACATAACGAGGAGTCCACGTCCGTCAAACCAGTGTTCACCACCCACCAGATGATTTTGAATGGCAAAACGGATGGCGGCATAACCGATGAACCCGGTGATCACCGGTCTCAACCCGTAAGAAGCTGACTGCACGACAGGCTTATCCTGTATTTTTCGGAAAAATAATGCGATCAAGAGGATGAGAAGAAGTGAAGGAAGCGATATGGCGAATAGGGAAGTGATCGCCCCAAGAATTCCTGCTATTTTGTATCCGACAAAAATGGCGCAATTCGGTGCGATTGGGCCAGGGGACATACCGGCGATGGCGATTGCGTCTGTGAATTGTTGAGCGGTTAACCATCCATGCTTTTGGATCTCGTTTTCCATCACAGGTATCATGGCATAACCACCACCAAAGGAGATACAACCTATTTTAAGGAATGATACAAACAAGCTCCATAACATAGTTCCCTCTCCCCGTACTCGGTAATTTCTTTACATGCTCTTTCTTAAAAAGACTTCGATTCTTGTTTTTTCGCGTTTCTCTTTATCAGTATGCCAGTCGCCCCGCCTAGCAAGAGGATGACAAGCGGGTTAACAGGTACAAGCCAGAAGATGATTAAGGATGCTACTGCGAGAACAGTCGTTGTTTTATCTAAAATTGCCGATTTTCCCATCTTAAACGCTGCAAATAAAATCAAGGCTACAACAGCCGGTCGAATTCCCAAAAAAGCCGCTTGAATAATGGGATTCTGTTGGTATCCCAAAAACAAGGCTGCCAACAGAACGACAATCAGGAAGGTGGGTGTTATGATCCCTAATGTCGCACTAAGAGCACCGGAGGTTCCAGCCAGTTTGTATCCGATAAAGGTAGCAGCGTTAACAGCGACTGATCCCGGGACTATCTGCGAAACGGCTAACACGTCGATTATCTCCTCTCTGTTTAGCCAATGTTTCTGCTCGGTAACAGCTTTCTCCAACAACGGGATCATCGCATATCCTCCCCCAAAGGTTATGGGACTAACTTTTAAGAACATCACGAAAATCTTCCATAAAAGTGTCGCCTTATATGTCCGAACCATTTCGTCCATACCTCACTGTAAATAATAGTCAAGTACCATACAACCCGCACCGACAGCAACCGCGTTCTCACCGAGACTCCCTCGGCCGAATTTCACATCATACCCTGGGTACAGCTTCACCCTCTTTATAGCGGTTTCCGTAGCCACTCGGTAAAACAAATCCATTTCCGTGACCAATGCTCCCCCCAAGATTATCATTTCGGGGTGAATCAAATAGATCATATTCGATAATCCAATTCCGTAATGAAAAGCGGCATCTGCAATCACATCGCAACATAACGGATCATTCTCCTTTACCGCCCAACAGATGTCTTGGAAATCCACCTGTTCCGCATCCAAGACTCTGTCGTACAGGAGAGAAGGCTTTCCTCTCTTCAGACGACGAATAACTTCTTCTCTGATTGCAAGAATTGTCGCATAGGCTTCTAAACACCCGTAAGCGCCGCACGTACACTTATGCCCGTGAACATCAACCACTACATGTCCGAAAGCCCCCTCCATATCTACTGGCCCTCGCACCACCTGTCCGCGGGTTAATACACCACAGCGAAATCCTATACCCGTGAGATTGTAAACAAGACTGTCTACTTCTCTCCATAACCCATTCCGGTATTCCCCTAAGACGGCCGTATTCGCACCGTTATCCAACAACACTGTTGTATGAAATTTTTCCGCCAGCATCCTGCAGACAGGGACGTTTTCCCACCCAAAAGCAGGAAAATGAAGCGGATTGATAATCATTCCGTGCTCCCGATCAAGAGGGCCAACCGCGCCAATGCCAATTCCCAAGATTCGCGAGAAGTCAATCTGCTTCCGTTCGAGCATGTTTTCAATTTGATTTTCGATAAATCGCATCGTCACACCCGGTGTGCTCTGCTGATCCATTGAAAGCTTTGCATCTTCTTTCACTGTGAGATTCAAATCCATGAGTAGAACTTTTGTATGAGTGCGCGAAATATCCACCCCGATCACATAATAAAGATCCGGTTGAATCTGATACATAAGTGGTTTGCGCCCTCCGCTCGATTCCCCGAACCCGCTTTCAATAATCAATCCGGCCTCAAGGAGTTCTTCGATCAGACGTGCACACGTGCTCTGTTTCAAACCGGTTCGTTCAATTAAAGTACTCTTTGAAACAGATCCATATTTTTGTATGAGATGATAGATTCGTTTCAAGTTTTCATTTTTATGGGATGAGTTTTTCAGGAATCGATGGATCACGTCAAATCCCCCAACCCGATGCACGTGCTATTCACTCTTTTAATGATAAAACTTATAACCATTTTGATCAAATGTTTTCTCTCCTCAAGGGGATGTACATGAAATTCACTCTAATTTTACAATATCTTTTATTCAATTTTACAAAAAGTATACTTTTTTAATGGGAAACGCGGACACAACAAAAAAACATGACGAATGATCCCGTCATGTCTCTACGATGAAAGTGTGTGTATGTGAGCAAAAATATGGTGCCAATCTTCAAGAACATAAACGAAAGGTGATCTTTGTGGCTCTGACCCTTGATTTGCGAAAAACCAAGCGCCTCTTTACGCGTTGTGTTATACTATAATTAAATCCATAACAGAAAGGATTCGAAACCATGTTGCCCTCAAGGCAGATATGGAAACGATTTGATCTCTCATATACCTAGCGCCGTAGTGTGGTTGTAACCGTTAAAACACAACCGACTACGGGCAAGAGAGATGATACGATCTCAACAACCGATCTTCCCTCTACCGTAGTTGGTTTGATGACAGACACTACGGAAAGAGGTTACCTACATGAGCAAACAAAGTATTCGCTCAATGATCATGATTTTATTGGGTACGTTTATTTTGGCCTTTGGCTATTACCACATCAACTTCCAAAACGATTTGTCTGATGGCGGCTTTATCGGCCTCTCGCTTTTGATGAAGTATGTCTTTAATTTTTCCCCTGCGATCTCGGTGCTTTTCTTGGATCTCCCGTTTTTCGTCCTTGCGTTTTTCAGGGAAAGTCCCCAATTTATCCTGAGAATGAGTTTGGGCGCTATTGCCTTCTCTTTGTTCTACAAATTGTTTGAATGGTTTTCTCCGCTGGTATTAGACTTCAGCCATACGATGATCGTGGCTTCGATTCTGTCTGGACTGGTTACCGGTTTGGGCGCAGGCCTCGTTTTGCGATCAGGTGGCGCCACGGGAGGCGAAGACCTGCTTTGCATTTTCGCCAGCAAATATACAGGGATATCCATCGGAAACGTGTTTCTTATCCTGGACTTAATCGTCTTGGGATTATCCTTGTTTTTCCTTCCACTGAACAAAGTCTTGTATACCATCTTGGCCGTCTTCATTACCGGGAAAGTGATTAATTGGACGATCCGGTTCGAAAAAGATGATTCACAGCCATTGCATGAACCGATGATCATGTTCGAAAAATGAATAGATCGAGTGGAAGGGGATGACTAACCCCCATCCTCTCAATTATGAAAAAATGCAAGCCCTCTTTACAGAAAAGTTGTGTTTCTTAAAAAAAGACAATAAGAGACTAGGCAAGGCCATTTTCATTTTTTTGACCTTGCTTGCTCGTTCGGCTAGCTTTCTTAATTACTCTCCATATGCTGGTGCCGATTCTGTCATGGAGCTTCCCCTTGACAGGATCGGCCTCAGGTTATAAAGTTTCTTACTGACTTTAGGTAATATTGGACTTATATTTCTAAATTTTGAAACTCCTTGCCAATGAAGTAGTTCGTTAATTCATCAACGATGGCGGAGAAGCCATAGCCATTCAGTCCGATGTTCGTTTGGAGAGATGTGAGTCGCATGGTTGAAGAAGTAGAATATACCTGGGGAACAATTGATGTTTTAGGTAATAACGCAAACATGACTTTTGCAGTATGCTTGGAAGAATTTACTCAAAAACTGAATGTTGAGATGGTTAGCTACATTCACAATGACAAAAGCTGTGGCTCCAGAAATAGCATAGGGTAACAAAGGGTCCAGCATAAACTACTTATACTTTAAATTTTTTGGTTAACAATTGCATTTGCTCTGCAACTTTGGACAAAGATTCTGTTAATAAAGATAATTCTTCCATAGGCGCTAATTGTTCTTCGGTTGCAGTTGCCACAAGTTGAGAATTAGATGCCGATTCTTTCGTAATTCGGGCAGTTTCCTGAATTGAAATTGAAACTTCCTTTGAACTTGTTGCTATTTGTCCGGAGATTGCTGATACTTCTTGAATTTGGCTTGACACATCATATACTGCCTTCAAGATACGTTGAAAAGCTTTGCCTGCTTCTTGAACAATATTCATTCCAGATTCTACTTCTTTCGCACTCTGATCCATAGCCTCAACGGCTCGACTCGTATTATATTGGATCTCCCGTATCAAATTCGCTATTTGATCAGCTGATTGTTTTGATTCCTCTGCAAGTTTTCTAACTTGATGGGCTACCACCGTAAAGCCTCGTCCATGTTCTCCAGCCCTGGCGGCTTCAATTGCTGTATTTAATGCCAAAAGATTAGTCTTATGGGATATATCGGCAATCATTCCTGTAATCTTCTCTATTTGTTTCGATCGATCCTCTAACAGCTTTACTACTTTTCCCGATTGATCTACCGAATAATTGATTGATGCCATTTGTTGAACAACTTTTTGAATGAATTCATTCCCTTGTTCTGATTCTTTGGCAGCCAAGACCGATGTTTCAAATACAAAACTAGACGATTCGGCGATACGTTGAATTCCTGCTGTCATTTCTAGCAAAGATTTTTTATTGTCTTCTACATAATTTGCCTGCATCTCTGATCCGTTCGCCATATCTTGAATTGTTTGTGTAATCTGATTTGTAGCTTGTGTGGTTTTTACAACACTAGCGTATGGTTCTTCTGTGGAGGCAGCAACAAATTCAGCATTCGTACTCACTAACTTTATTAACTCTCGAAGATTCTCTATCATTTGATTGAATGATTTTGCAAGCGTTCCGGTTTCATCTTTATTTTTTATCACTATTCTTTCTATATCCAGATTACCATTCGCTACATTTTCAATCGCTTGTGAGACTAAAATAATAGGTCTTGATATATGCTTGACAAATAAAATTGCAATTATTGATCCAATGAATAATTCACTTGCCAATACAATAAATAAAACATTAAGTATATGATTGGCCCCTTGATTAAAATCATCCGTATACGAACCCGCTGAAACAATCCAACCCCAATGCGGGTCAAGTTCTGAATAGACTATTTTTTCAGCTACTTCATTGGGGTTGTCTAATTTTGTACAGTAATAATATGTAAAGCCTCCTCCATGTATCCCGTTTTGTACTATTTGTCTTGTGGTAAACTTTCCATTTTTATCTTGGTCATTCCAAGATGGCTTCCCTTCTTTTTCATATGAAGGATGATATAGTGTTACACCATTTTTATCATTTATAAACATATAACCATTTTTACCAAGATCCAATTTTTTTAATGGAATTCTCTTTCCATCTCCCCCCTTCTTACCTATGAAAGTTGTCACTACCATATTTTTGGCTTCATCCAGTGTAAGATTACCGTTTTTTACTTTTTCGTCCAATTCACCAATCATTCCTATTGCAGCATCAACATTGTTTTTTAATCGAATCTCACCAGAAATGTCTAATTCCTTTTTCGCATTATAATAACAAATTAAACCTAATATAATAGTTGGAATAAATAATAAAACTAACGAAAAAATAAGTAGTTTTTTCGTCAGATTTAGCGACATTCCACTTGACATAATAATCCTCACTTTACTCGTGGTGATGAACCAGATTTTTTGATCTTTGTTTTTCAAGCTGTAACTGAATTGTGAATGCTACTAAATGGATGTTAATACTTTTCTATTATATTTTGGTTGAACCAATGCGTTCCCCATAATATAATTGAGCTTCTACAGCTTGGAAACTTCATATCTAGTTAACAATCATTTTTTACTTAACAACATTAACGGGAGAGACATACTCATCGTATGAAGTTTTGATTTTCTCAATGCTCCCAAACTGACGCTCAGTATCAGATAAAAACCGAGCCTCTGTTGGATCACGATACAATATCCAGTACACAATCGCATAGAACAAACTTAATATGCCAGTAAGCCAAAAACCGCCACGCCACCCCCATTGTGATACAGACCAAGCTACTATAGGAACACCGATGACATTGGAAAACCTTACTGCAGCGTCGAAAGCAGCAGTAGCAAGACCACGCTCCTTAACTGGAAACCAATACCCTGTCGCTTTTGAGGCACTTGGAAACATTGGCGCTTCGGCAACGCCAAGAATCAAGCGGGAAAGTATGATGAGTCCCTTTCCACTCACAATAGCTGTCATTAAGGTAGCAACAGACCAGAGCAATGTTCCGATCCGCATGATCCACTTGATCCCAATCCTATCTAACAAAATGCCTATTGGTATTTGAGTCAGAGCGTATGACCATGAAAATGCCGATAAGATGATGCCCATTTGTACTTTTGATAAACCGTATTCCTGCATAAGTGATGCTGTTGCAACCGACATATTCGTACGGTCGAATACATTGACAACACAACCGATACCAAGTAACATCGCGATAATCCAGCGTGCATTTCCAACTTTACTATTCATGCTTACCCTCCCTCAATTGACCTTCGGAAGCCATCTATGTGTTTGACCGTAGTTATGTCGATTACTACCTCCAAGATTACATGTGAACGATATTCGAGAACAGCAGATAAATCTCGGCTCCCTTTTTCGTAAAGTTATTTATAGTTTAGTTAATATAAATCTTCTGCCCCTTATCGGCAGACTCTCTGATTGCGTTTATTACTTTCAATGTTTCAAGTGCGTCCTCCCCGCTCACAAGGGGTTCAGATTCTCCCCTCAAGACATCGACAAAATGCAACAGCTCTGCAGTCATCGGATCGTTATCCTCGACTTCATATTTTTCTATTATTAATTTGTGTTCCCATCCGTAATTTTCTTCATCATAGGAATACATGTTAAAGCTTGGAAAAGATAGACTTCCCTTTGTACCAAAGAAATAGTAACAATCTTCATTATAGCGGTGATATTTAGGGTTTTCTTTAACATTAAATTCATAAGACCACGGTGATGGTATTCCGTCAGATACGAAATAATTGATGGTTGCTCCTTCACTTGTCTCTAATGCTATTGCGCGCTACAGCATAAACGCTTTTTATTTTTAGACCTGTTGCAAATCTCAAGTTGTCAATATCGTGAATGCCATTTATAAGCAAGGGGCCTCCACCCTGAGCCACTCTCCAGCTCTCTGAATAGTATGACCGATCTTTGGCAAGTACCCATAACATGTTTACGCCTACAATTTCTCCTAACTTGCCCGATGAAATAATCTCTTTCAGCTTTGTCATTTTACTGGAAAAACGGCGGTGATGCCCCACCAATAGTTTGACATTGTTCCTCGCACATGCTTGGATAATTGCTTCGCCTTCTTCAATAGAAGAAGCAATAGGTTTCTCCACAAGAACATGCAATCCCTTGTTAGCGCATACCTCGGCTACCTCTTTATGCAATCGGTTGGGCAAGGCTATAATCACACCATCCAAACTGCATTCATTCACGAGATCCTTGTAATCTGTGTATAAAGGCACATTCAGTTCCTTGGCTCTTCTCACCGATAACTCGTTATCTCCTGCCACAGCCACAAGCTCTACCCCTGGTATTTTTTATGCGTCACTGGCAAACTTATACCCGTGATTCATACCCATCACTGCTAACCTAACATTTTTCATTGTTAATAGCCTCCCACAATAAAATAATTATTTCTTTTGTTTTCTCCTAAATTCTCTCGTGTTCAAGTTTCAAACGTAGTTTTCATGGAGTACGGCCCCTTTTGTTAAAAAATGTATGATCACACATTGGATCTCCAGTACACTTGTGATTCACGTTACATACCATGGCGCATGTAAATAGCAAGGAATCGCTGTAAAAAAGCACCTCCTCTGGGTCATCGCTGCAGCTTGACACCTCGTATGTTAACAGGAGGTACTTTTCTTTTTTTCGCAAAAGTATTATCATAGAGAAATTATATAATTTTCTTTTCTTTCAACTCTTTTACTGTAGATGGCGACAATCCTAGGAGATTGACAAGAATCTCGTCATTGTGTTGGCCAAGATCTGGCGCTATATTCCGAATAGAGCCCGGAGTTTTTTCAAATTTGGGAACAAACCCCGGGACTTTGATTTTGCCAAGACGCGGATGTTTGACCTCAATAATATTTTCGCGCGCCTGATAATGATGATGTTCAAAAATATCTTTTATACTTAAAATTGGACTGACCGGAACCCCATATTCATCCAATCGTTGCAACAATTCGTCTCTAGGCAGGCTCCGTATCCAATCAGCTACAATTCCATTGGTTTCTTCATGATTTTGTAGCCTTCTTTCATTCGTATAGAATTTCTCATTCGTTATAAGATCCTCTCGATTCATGGCTTTTGCCAATCTTTCGAATGTTGAGTCTGTACTGGTAACCAATACAACCCAGTGCCCATCCTTGGTCATAAATGTTCCTGCCGGACTGGAATGACCGCTTAATCCGGGCGACCTTTCCCGTACCTTGCCCAACTGGTCATATTCGGCGATCAGGAATTCCAGCATTCGAAAAACAGATTCATAAAGGGCAATATCTACCATTTGGCCGGAACCTTTCGGATTAACGTCCCTATAGTAGATAGCAGTGACAGCCGCAAAAGCAACATAAATACCGGTAATATAGTCCGTTAAAGAAAAAGAAGGGCTTACAGGGGGCCTATCTGGATAACCTTGAAGATAAGTGAATCCGCTGAAGGCAGTAGCAGGAGTTCCAAATCCAGCCTTATCCTTAAAGGGGCCCGTTTGCCCATATCCAGACACTCTAATCATAACTAAATTAGGGTTTATTTCCTTTAGAACATCATATCCAATTCCCCATTTTTCCAAGGTTCCAGGACGGAAATTTTCAATTAAAATATCTACCTTTTCAACCAATTTTTTAAATATTTCAACACCCTCTGATTTATGCAAATCGAGTGTTAGAGATTTCTTATTTCTAGATAATCCAGGCCAGCGTAAAGGCTCCTTATCTAAAAAAGGTCCCACATGCCGCAGAGTATCTCCTTTACCCGGCATTTCAATTTTGATGACATCCGCACCAAAGTCCCCTAACAATACCGCACCAAACGGTGCAGCAATCATGGTAGATACATCGAGTACCTTGACACCTTCTAACGCTAATCTACTCATTGACCTTCCTCTTTCGTTTGTTGAATGTTAAATTTGGTAGAAACAAGATTGAGTAATAATTTTAACTTCAATTCTGGATTTTCATGATATGCGTCTATAATACTTTGAATCTCCGACTCCAAATATTCATTCTCTTCAGATAAACAAATCAAGTGTACAAGTTTCATAACCTCAGTTTCTGGGATAGAACGAGGATGAATACCAAGAATTACTTCTAAGGCTTCATATCCTAAGGAACTAAATAGTTCGTTAAATTTTGACTCCATAGATCCATCTCCTTGGTTTCAATCGGGGGGATATCCCCCCTTTTCAATTAATCCTTTGGTAAATAGCCTTGCGGACTATAGCACCATAGTAACCAAAGTGGTTCATTACCGGTATTGACGTGCTGGTGAAATTCCCCTTCCGGAATAAACATGAAGTCACCTTCTTTAAATGGACGTCGATTGCCTTGCGCATCGACGACTTCCCCCGAACCTTTAATGACTACATCCATTTCCTCTGAACTAGGATGGTTATGAAGCGAACTTGCTTCCCCGGGAGAAAAAATTGTTATACCTGCCATGATATGTTTTGACCCCACGGTTTCAGGAGTTATGAGTTGGAATACTTTCCGGATCTGATTTAACTCCGGCTGATCCAATCCAAGCCACAATGTTTTTGCATCTTTGAATTGATCCAAAACTTTAATCCTCATTTCCTCTTTCACTGTCATTTTTTTGCTCATCTGATTTTCCTCCCAAAAGATTAGTTTTTTTATAAGATCTTTATAAAATTTAAATTGTTAATGCAACGTGATGAACTTTCTTATTAGGAGAGTAAATATCCATAATATTCCAATGTCCAGCAGTCGGAACGGGTTCATTTAACATGGCTACATCGATGACAAACGGCTTGTTAGATTCTATGGCGTGTTTAAGGGCGGGCTTAAATTCATCTGCCGATTGAATCTTAATTCCTTCCACCCCGTACGCTTTTGCTATGGCTGCAAAATCAGGCGAATACGGTTTACCCTCTTTATGAAACACAGTGCCATGGGTTGTTCCATAATGGGCTTTTTGCAGCCCTGCAATCGTGCCAAATGCATAATTATTCATAATTACCCAAATGACTGGTATGTTTTCTTCCGCAGCGGTGGCTAATACAGAAGGGTTTTGTCCAAAACCACCATCTCCCACTAATGAAACCACCACTTTATCCGGTTGAGCGATCTTAGCTCCTAGAGCAGCCGGAGCTCCAAATCCCATCGTTGCATAACCGCCAGGGGTAAGAATGGTACCAGCTTCATAGATTGGAAACTGTTGTCCCACTCCATTTTTATTCCACCCCACGTCAGTTGTGATATAAGCATCTCTCGGCAAGACTTCGCGAACCTCTTGTAATATGCGTTCAGGTCTCATCGGATAGGAGTTGTCCTGGACGTGCACAAGATTTTTCTTTCTAAATTCTTCCTTATATTCGACTATTATTTGTTTAAATTTTAAATTTTCTCTACCTTCGGGAACCATCTCTTTAGCAACGCGGGTGAGAACCTCAAGAGCCTGTTTCAGATCAGCGACAGCCCCGATTTCCACCGGATAATTGCGGCCAATCTCATTCGGATCGATATCGATGTGAATCAGTTTGGTTGTGGGAAAATTAAACGTGTATTCCGGTTCCCAGGAACTGCAATCCGCCTCGGAAAAACGAGTCCCCAAAGCTAAAATGAGATCCGCGTTACGACACGTATCATTTATAAATTGAGTCCCCCAAAAACCTGTCATCCCCAAAGCGAGTGGATGATCATCCGAAATGGCGCCTTTCCCCATCAAAGAGTACGCAACCGGAATGCCCAGATGATCGACCAAATCTCTTAATTCCTTGGAGGCATCCGCTAACAGAATGCCCCCTCCCACATAGATCACAGGATTTTTGGCGCTGATCAGTCTCTCGATCATCAGTTTGGCAGTTTCGTTATCGATCGATGGCTTGTGCAATGTTTTGGTATGGTGTTTTAACCGTTCAAATAAAGAGACATCTACTTCTTTCGAAAAAATGTCCATAGGAACGGATACCAAAACCGGTCCTGGCCTGCCATTTTCGGCCAATTGGAATGCCTTTTCGATAATTTCCGGGAACAGCTCCGGGCGATCCACACGCCAAGCACGTTTGACAAAGGGGCGGTAGATTTCATATTGCGAGGCATCCGAATGAAGATTGATTTCCTGATGCGGATGTTTTCCATAGAAATGACTTGGAACATCCCCGGCAATCACCACCATCGGGATCGAATCTAACGCAGCGTTGGCAACCCCCGTTGCGGCATTCGTCAATCCGGGCCCCAAATGAGTCAAAACGACCGAAGTCTGCTTTTTCGCCCGGGCATACCCATCCGCCATATGCGCGGCGATTTGTTCATGTCGGACATTGATAAATTTGATCTTGCTTTTCTCCAATGCGCTCAATACCGCGATATTGGTATGCCCGCAAAGACCAAAAATGTGTTCGACTCCACGCATTTCAAGATACATTACGAGTTGATGAGATATTAGTTCTTTCATACGTTACGGGCCTCCTTAAAATTTAAAAGGATCTTTCCATAATTGCCTGTTAGGGCTAACTCATAAGCCTCATTGAATCTGGAAAAAGGAACGATCTGTGAGATGATCTGGTGTGCATTTAACTTGGGATCTCTGAGATACTCGATGCTTTGTACAAAATCGGTAGGATAATTATAGATAATACTTCCATATAATGAGAGCTCGTTTCTAACAAACTGAGAAACGGGAATCGTTGCTTCTTGCGTCATTCCAATTAAAATCATTTCCCCGCCGGGACTCACGAGTTGTAATCCCTGTTCAAAGGATTTCCTGGTTCCGGCTGCTTCGATGACGACATCGAATGTCTCTCCATGTATTTCATGGGGCATAACGGCTCTCACATCACCGAGTCTCCCAACCAATTCGAGCTTGGAAGCGTTGATGTCGATGGCCGTTACACAGGCACCCAAATATTTGGCAAATGCGGCAGATAACAGACCCTCCGTTCCGCAACCGATAATCGCTACAGAGGTATCTTGTTTAATATCGACCTTTTTAAAAGCATGGACAACAACCGCAAATGGTTCAATCAAGATGGCTTTCTCATCCGGAAATAGTTAAAAATTTCTTTCCGCTGAAACTCTTTTCCTATTCGATGGGAATTTTGGCTGTCGTTTCTCTTGTGATTTCCTTTCGAAAAGCTTCTGGCCTTTATCTTTTAACGGGGCTTTTTTTTCTGTCTTCCGGTTGGATCCTTTTTTTTTATTCTCATGCCCCTTGGTATGCCTTTATTTTTCACTTTGAAACCATGTTAGGACTTCTTTCATTGTTTTTTATGCTTCCGTTTATTCGTTCAATCATCCATATTGGACATTTCGATCGTCAACTCAATCAACTGTTGACGCTTAAAACCAAACAATTGTCCCAACTCTATACAAGAAGTGCCTTTGTGACCCAACTACTCGGTATCTTCCTGAATATAGCAACCATTCCCCTTTTGGTTCAATCCCTGTCTCTCTCATTACATCCTTTTCCGGATGATATGACTCGACGTTTTTATTCAAGAAGCCTTCTGAGAGCTTACGCACTCGCTTTAACCTGGAGTCCTTTTGAAGTCCTCGTCAGTATCTCGATTGACACGACAAACGAAACATATTACAAAATTTTTCCTTTTACCTTTCTTCTTTCTATCGTTTTTATGATTCTAAACAGATTGCTGTTTTCTATGGATCCATCCAGTCATTTAGCCATCCAATGTTCAGACCTTCATCTTAACAAAAGAAACAAGATCAAAAGAAAGATGTTTCAGTTAATAGGTATTTTCATTCTCTTCATCGTAATCGTTTCTCTCATGAATCGAATGACCGGCTTTGGTTTTTTGTTTTCCGTTGTCCTTGTGATTCTTCCATTCTCAATTACAATCGCTTTTATCATGAAAAAATGGAAGCGGTATATGATCTTCACGATTCCACATTGGAAACGACAAACCCATAATCTGTCCAACTATTTCTTTATGTTTTTAACTGCAGGATTTTTTGTTGACATGATCGCCCATATGGAGTGGATCTCGATTCTGCAATCCTTTCTCGCCCATTTTATAAATCATAAGTTCATTTTCTATCTTATAATCGGCGTATATTTTTTCATCACAGCCCTGGCCGGCTTCCACCCGCTGGTCTCCCTAACTTTATTCGTGAAAATCCTGTCTCCCGTTCTCAGTCAGGTCTCTTCGCTTTCTTTTGCTTTGGTATTGATCTCTTGCAGCTTGGCGACAGTTATGTATAGCCCATATAATGTATCGGTTTCACTTTTATCCAGTGAAATAAAAGTCAACCCGTATCGAATAACCCAATGGAACATCGCATTTGCCCTGTTTTATATGTTAATCGGCATAAGCTTTGCCTATTGGTTACACTTCTCCCTGAACATATAACCGAAGAATTACTCAGGAACTTCAACAATTTCTCATGAAACGGAAAGCGGCGGTTTCCTGAGCCATTTTCAAACAGCCATCAAGGGCTGTTGATGGAAAGGATTCCGCCACATGTCGCCTCTCGGAGAGGTGCTTTTCACAAAATTTATTCACGATGCGGTTGGTAAAGATCCCAAGCCATTTTTATGGATTCGACGATTGAATCGGCCACTGTTTCAGGTGGCAAATCATTCGTGCAGATTTTTGAATTATGAAGGGCATATGCCTCTCTTCTTTTAAAAAAAATCTCTTCGATCTCTTCCAAAGTCTTGTTTTGCAGTACCGGGCGACTGTCTATGATTAAAGGCAACCTCTCTTTCCAGGATTCCCATGATAGATCAAGATAGATCACGATACATCTGGATAGACACACATTTCTTACTTCCTCATGTAAGAAAGCTCCTCCCCCCAAAGAAATTACCTTCAGTTTCGTCTGGCTGCAAGTGTTTACAATGAATTCCTTTTCGAATTTACGAAATTCTTTTTCACCCAATTCCTTAAAAATTTGCGTGATCGGTATTTTATAGATTTTTTCGATTTCTTCATCGACATCAATAAAGTCTCGGTAAAGTTTTTGCGCCACCAGTTTGCCAATCGTCGTTTTGCCCACTCCCATAAATCCGATCAACACAATATTTTTCTCGCGAATAGGGATTTCTATATTTTCTGACATGCGAAACTCACTCTCTCCCTGGAAGATCTCAAAAATATTTGACTTTATCATATCAGTTTTGTATGCACTTGTCCCGTTCTAACAAAACAGGAAAACTGTTGAATTCCATTTTGCTCGCTTCCATTATTCCTTCTACATGTCCCATGTTACCCATTTCGTTGCTTGTACAGATGGAATGCGAGGCTAAGATTTAAATCTCTTTTCCGAAGAGCTACCTAGAGCAGTTCGCAAAATTGTTCCAGCCCATAAAAAAGAGAGCCTTTTGGCCCTCCTTCTTATGCTTCCACTGCAACTCCGCGCAATCCTAGTGCGTCCGCCTGCTCTTTTAACGCGTCGATCACGAACTGGATATGCTCATCCATGTCGACACCGAGTTCGATCGGTCCGTTTTTTACATCTTCCCGGTTAACTCCCTTCGCAAATGCTTTATCTTTCAATTTCTTTTTGACCGCTTTGACATCCACATCAAAGATCGATTTGGTAGGACGGACAAGTGCGACGGCTGTGATAAATCCGGACAATTCGTCACATGCGAACAGGGCTTTTGCAAGTAAAGTATCACGGGGTACTTCGGAATAATTCGCATGGCCAAGAATCGCTCGGATCATTTCTTCCGGATAACCTTTTTCCCGAAGGATCTTGCTGCCCACAAATGGATGTTCTTCCGGCGTAGGGTATTTTTCGTAATCAAAATCATGTAAAAGACCCGTGATACCCCATAGTTCTTCATCTTCACCAAACTTACGCGCATATGCACGCATGGCAGCTTCAACAGCCAATGCGTGCTTAATGAGACTCGGGTTCGTCGTGTATTCATTCAGAAGAGCCCAAGCTGCTTCCCGGTTTAACATACTGTAAACACCAAACCTTTCTTCCATCGTTACAGAAGTTAATATAAAGTCTTCACCCCGACAGAACATAGCTTGTCGCTCGGCCCCATTCTACTCTACCTGTGAGAAAGCCAAACGATATAAAGGAGTCAACGTCTGAAACGTCTCAACGGCGAGCCGTTCAAAGTCTGCCGGATCCATCCGTACTGCTTCCTCGCGCGGTACGACGATTCCTACCATCACTTCGCCGTTTTTCTGTTTTGTCAAGCGTGTCGCTATCCGTTCAAAATCGGCGTCGGTCATTTCCGCATGGACAAGTCCGTTTGGGTTGGTATGATCAGGATACCAATGATAGTGACCGGGCAAGGATGCACGAACCTCCGTCAAATGATTCATCAGTTTCTCGCCAAAATTCCCTTTCATTTGCGATTCATAGATGATTCCCCACTGGATAAACGCATGTGTATACCATGCACCGATTTGAAAATGAGGGAACATTTTATAACCGCGTGGCGATTTTGACCACGCGACCCAACTGTCCTTTGGAGGATTGGTGACGCGGCGCGCATGCTTCGCCACATGGGCAAACATTTCTTCTCCAGTCAGTTCGGAGAGTGTAGGCGCCAGATCTTCCCCTAATTGCTGCAGTTTGGGCCGTAGTGTCGCTTTGAGTCTTTCCATGCGCGGTTCCAATCCTTCCACAGCAAATACATCGAAATCCGCTTCCTGGAAACCAACGAATTGCAAATCTTTCACCTCTGTTTACCCGATTTTTTCATCCATCGATTTGTGCAGATTCAACCCAACGAGGCTCTAAAACAGTGAAGCAAACAGATCACGAAATTCTCTCGCTACCTCTTGCGCAGAAAACCGATCATATACGTTGTTACGCGCTTTTTCTTGATAGGAGGGAAGCTCCTTGATCATCTTCATGAGCCCGTTTGCAACGCCTTCCGCATCGAGAGGATCGATGACCGGAAATCCGAATGCACCGACTAATTGTCCCGCTGTTCCTTTTGTTGACGTAATTCCCAGTATCGGCTTTCTTGCTCCAAAGTAGTCAATCAATTTAGAAGGCAGAAACAGATTGACATCACTGGGGGCGTCAATCAAGAGCAGAATATCGCTCTCGGCCATCTTCTCCAAACTTTGGAGATAGGGAACTTGTCCGACCAAATCGATCGGAACGGATACCCGATCTTTGTATGTATCGATCAAAGCGCGAAACTTCGACTCCACATTGCCGATCACACGTACGCGTACATTCTGCAAAAGAATCGGCTCTTTTTCCTGAATAATCGAAAGGGCCTTAAGCAACGGTTCCGGAGAACGGATTCCATAAAAATCGCCGATATACGCAAGAGTGATCCCGTTTTCTTTGGACGTACGTGAGTAGTAGAGAGAGGCATCATAACAATGAGGAATCACTTTTGAACGTTCCCCGATGTTCAATGAACGGTAATGAGCGGCTACAAGGTCGCACATCTCGACAGTCGGGAAAACATAACGATCCGCCGCATGAATCACTCGTTCCTCGTGCCTTTCATCCACACGGTTGGAAGAGTGGTATGGGTTATGTGCCCAAGGGTCACTAAACTGAGCCACCCAGGGAATCCCCAACTGCCGTTTAAACTCAAGTGCCACGAGATGGCTCGTTCCCGGTTGTGAACGCGAGTAGATCAGACTATAATCGGCGAGATTCACATTCCCGTGATGTTGGGCGAGAACATTGCGCATCCAGGCGATATTCACATCGACGATTTTACGGATCCCTTTTTCATAGAGACGACGCAAGATTTTGTTGGAAAACTTCGGGTTTCTGTAACGAAAAATGCGCAGATTTTCATGCTGCATATGGTGTAGCAATTGTTCGTCCCGTTTATATTCGGGATCGGGCCCGACTGTGATCAAGTCGATTTTGAAATACTCTGCCAGATAAGGCAATGTCTTGGCCACCAGGATCGATTCGGCCGACAAAAGAGGTGGTGCAAAATATGAGACCATCAAAATACGTTTCATAGAAGTTAATACCCCTTCTTGGGATCGATCACGTTGATCATCTCACCCGTTCCGTGTAAATAGACATTCAAGTTATGCCGAAAAATTTCTTGCGCACGTTCCATGTATTTCGGCGAACGTCCGGACATATGCGGCGTAATCACACAGTTTGGCAAGCTCCAAAGCGGATGTTCGGGGGGAAGCGGTTCCTCGACAAACACATCGAGCGCCGCCCCACCGATCCACCCTTCTTTCAGCGCACGAATCAGGGCGGATTCATCGACAACGGCACCGCGAGATACGTTGATGAAAATGGCCGATTCCTTCATCTGCTTGAATTCACGTTCACCGATGAATCCTTTTGTCTCCGGCGTTAAAGCTACGATCACGACCACATAATCGCTTTCTGCCAACACCCTGTCCATTTCTTGAACCGGATATGTTTCATCCACAAACGGTACAGATTTTCCTGTCGTATTGACACCCATTGTCCGCATCTGAAACGCTTTTGCTTTCTCCGCAATCGCCGAGCCGATGGCGCCCACGCCGATGATCCCCACCGTTTTTCCATAAAGCTCTTCCAAGCGGACAGAGCGATCCCATGTATGTGTGCGCTGCAGATCGAAAAACACGTGAAAGCGATGGGCAAATACCAGCATCATCCCGAGCACATGTTCAGCCAAGGGGATGCGATGAATTCCGCGCGCGTTCGTCACCAGAACATGCTGCTCTTCCAGTTGTTGCAAGGGCATTTTCTCAATTCCTGCAGAAAACACCTGTATCCATTTGAGCCGTTTCATCTCTTTCACGATCTCAGGTGTCAAGTCTTCCCCGTAAGTAATCAAAACTTCCGCATCCGCAAAAGATTCTTGTGCCTGCTCGATCGACGGATATACCCTGAGATCGATCACAGGCGATATCTCACGAATCGCTTTCACATGCCGCTCACTGATAGGACAGCTCGTGATGATAACCATCCCGCATCCTCCCCCCGAAGATCTGTATGAAAAACCACACATTTCTGTGTGGTCGAATATTGCTGATAGCGACTCTAGCAGAATGGGTAACTACCTCTCAATTGGTGGTTGGCGATTCATGTAATCCCCTATTGTTCCCAACCATCCCCATCATAACATCAAAAAGATCGATAAACAAATAGAGAAATACATCATGATGAACGTGTGCGCTTTCGAGAATACACCATCTAAAACAAAACACTCCTCAGCGATTGAGATGATCTCTTAACCGGTTCGCTCAAGCGTCGAAGGTGTGGATTAAATCAGGATATTTATAAAAACAAAAAGCCTTGATTTTCAAGGCTATCAGACTGCAGACAAACTCCCTTGTTTCCATAGAAGCGTAGGGAGTTTGTCGTGTTTGTATGCAAATCTGTGACAATTTTTCTCTGCAAACACTTATTTCAGATAGGTGGGCAGTAAATTGGGCAGCTCCAATTTAAATTTCGAATTGACAAAAACTTTATCGCAACCGGCTTCTTCCGCTTCTTTGCGAAGCTCCTCTTGTACATGAGGACCGAAAGCGATTACGTAAACCCCACGCCTCTTCGCTTCAGCCACAAGATCCTTCCATCCTGGAGTGGCTGCCGAGAGATCGATGATGAGGAGAGTCGGATGTGCTGTGTCCAATTTATCTTTCAATTCTACAATCGATTCGGCAGTAATCAATATACCGCCTAACGGAGCTGCAACATCACGAATACTAGCTGTATACATCAAATTATTACCTAACGCCAAGATTGTTTTTGCCGCTTCCAATGAAAGATCCTCCTCTCGAATGGATTACATTCAATTGACTCCTCTCTTCACCATAGATGAATTTGAGAAAAATTGCAAGTCGTGCGACTAGTGCCAATCCCCATTTTCCTGTGATTATTTGCTTTGCATCCGTTATACACAGATGGCTCAGTGAAATATCATTTCCTATATACTCGCAAATATAACTGCTGCATTATGTCCCCCAAACCCGAGTGAAAGAGACATTGCCGCTTCAACCCTTCCCCGCCGTGATCGCAGAGGAATATAATCGAGATCGCACATGGGATCCTGATGTTCCAAGTTCATGGTTGGGGGCAAAATACCTTCATTCATGGCCAAAATGGTTGCGATCGCTTCGACCGCTCCTGCAGCGCCTAATAAGTGGCCGGTCATTGATTTCGTCGAAGATACGGGAATCCGGTAAGCGTGAACGCCGAAAGCCTCTTTGATTGCCCACGTTTCCCAATAATCGTTCAGTGGTGTGGATGTTCCGTGTGCATTGATATAGCCGATATCACCGGGGGAAAGATCGGCCTCTTTGAGGGAGAGCCGTATGGCCCGCGCCATCCCTTCTCCGTGCGGCTGTGTGATATGGTACGCGTCACTGGTTGCCGCGAAACCGGCCACCCGTCCATACGCATGCGCTCCACGTGCCCGGGCATGCTCTGCCGACTCAAGAATCATGATCCCGGCCCCTTCCCCCATCACATATCCGTCCCGTTCCCGATCAAAAGGGCGACTGGTCCGTTCCGGATCATGATTGCGCGTCGACATCGCCTTTGACGAACAAACACCTGCAAACACGCAGGAGAAAACGGTGCTTCGGTTCCACCGGTTATGACGATGTCGGCAAGTCCCCGCCGAATCCATTGAACCGCCTCTCCGATGGCCATGGCGGAGGAAGCGCAGGCGGCTGAAATCGTCTCGACGGGACCTCGCGCTCCAAAATGGGCCGCCACCTCCTGCGTAATGGAGGCGGAACCGAAGTGCGGAAAAAAAAGTCTGTCCATCCATGTTCCCGTCTGGATGAATTCGGCGATTCTCTGTTCTAATGTTGCAATCAGGCCGCGGGACGTTCCCAAAATCACCCCAACCCGCAACGGATCGACCCGATCTTTGCCAAGCCCCGCATCTTGCCAGGCGATCGCGCTTGCCGCCAAAGCAAAGCGAATGGCCAAAGGCTTTTCCAGATCACTCATGAGAAACGGTTCGTTCACAACCGCTCCGATACGCGTCGGAAAATCTGTCGTATCAAAACGTGTCAGCGGGCCCACTCCATTTTTTCCTTGGCAAAGAGCTGGAAAGAAATCGGCTCCACATCCGATCGGAGTGATCGCGCCTAAACCGGTTATCCATATTTCACGGTCGACTGTCATGCTGTCCACTCCTGTCCTACCACCGAGAAATCCTCGAATCCCAGGAAACGATTTGCCCCGTTACGGGATTCGTTGTATCTCCAAGCCATTCGATCATCGCTTCCGCCACTTCATCCGATCGTTGCATCCTTGCAATCAGAATGCATTCCAGTGTTTGACGCTTCGCTTTCTCCGTCATCTGTCGTGTCATCCCTGTATCGGTTAGCCCAGGAATTGATCTTGATACCGAAAGGGGCCGCTTCTGCCGCTACCGCTTGCGTAAAACCGAGCAAAGCCGCTTTGCTTGCGGCGTATGCACTTTGCCCGATCCTTCCCTCGCGACCAACGATCGAACCTACGTTGACGATAGTCCCCAGTCTTTGTTTCATCATGATCGGCAAAACGAAGCGGGTCATTTGAAAGATACCTTTTACATTGATATCGATCACCCTGCCGAACTCATCAGGAGACAAGTGTACAAGGAGTTTATCGCAGTGAATGGCAGCATTATTGATGAGAAGATCAATTCGGCCAAACTTTGCATACATCACTTGAACACAAGCGGATACTTCCTCCGCTTTGGCTACATTCGCCCGGAAATCGATTGGCGCCCGTCCAAATCGTTCCCGACCTTCTTTCACCGTAGAACGGGCAGCCTCTGAATCGCTCTGATATAAAAATCCGACTTCATAACCGCGTTTGAGCAGACTGAAAACACAGGAACGACCGATGCCGCGCGATCCCCCTGTAACGATGGCCACCTTCAACATGCATCCCCCGTTATCACAGCAAATCGAATCGTAGCTTCCGCTATCAAGTCATCACCGGAAAACACTCGCCCTCTCCTTTTTCCCATACCGTACCGAAAAGACAAGATCTCTACTTCCGCCCTCAATACCTGTTCGATGTCTACGAGTTTGACATAATGAAAATGATCAATTCCTGTCATGAGAGTTTTCTCGCAGCCGTTTCGATTTGATAATGTGGCCACAGCACCTACCTGTGCCATCAACTCAAGCAAATACCAAGACGGCACAAAAGGAACTCGCCAACCGAGGACCTCGAGTTTTTCACGAATACGGCCGGAAATCCCAGTTGCTCGGATTGCCGGCTCGCATGACTCAATCTGATCCACAAAGAGAAAAGGAGGTCTGTGGGCTAACACCCTTTCGATCTCAAAGCGCGCATTCTTCAATTTCAAACCCCAGATCCTCGATCATTTGCCAATCTGCAACCGGTTCTTGTCCGGCTGTCGTCAAATAGTCTCCAACGAAAATGGAATTGGCCGCATATAATCCCATCGCTTGTAAATGACGTAAATTCACTTCGCGCCCGCCAGAAATGCGGATTTCTTTTGTAGGATTGACAAAACGCATCATGGCAAGCAATTTCAAACATTTAACAGGCGTGAGTTTCCGAGTTCCTTCCAAAGGCGTACCCTCAATCGGATTGAGGAAGTTGCAGGGAATCGAATCGGCATCCAGTTCCTTCAGTGAAAAGGCGATATCGACCGCTCCTTCATCTGTTTCGCCCATCCCAAAGATGGCGCCTGAGCAAGGGGATATACCTGCCGCTTTTGCCGTCTTCACCGTTTCGACCCGATCATCATAGGTGTGGGTCGAACAAATATTTTCATAGTTTTCCTGGCTGGTATTCAAATTATGGTTGTAGCGATGCACTCCCGCAGCCGCGAGCTTCTCCGCGTGTTCAGGACTTAACAGTCCCAAGCAACAACAGATTTTCAATTGTGTCGTTTCCCGGATTTCTTTGACCGCTTCCACGATCTGGTCGATTTCCTTGTCTGTCGGCTTGCGGCCGGAAGCCACGATGCAATAGGTGCCCGCTTTTCTTTTGATCGCTTCCTGTGCCCCCGCCAGGATTGATTCTTTTGAAAGAAGTGCATATTTTTCAATCGGAGCGGTTGATACGATCGATTGTGAACAATATCCGCAATCTTCAGGACACAATCCTGATTTCGCGTTGATGATCATGTTTAACTTCACTTTTTTCCCGTAATATTTCTTGCGGATGAGAAAAGCGGCTTGTAAGAGTTCAAGCACCCGGTCATCCTCTTCCTGCAAGATTGCCAACGCCTCATCGCGGGTCACTTCATATCCTTCAATCACGCGAGATGCAAGTTCTTTCCAATCCATCGTTTTCGTCATTTGTGTCATTCTTTTTCTCCCCCTATCAATACCTCTTGAATCGATTTCAAATCAACATGTTCCTCAATCGCCTCTACAATCCTGGATTCGTCCGGTCGGTCCCCCAACCAAGGAACTTTTCCAAGAACCCGCACATTTGCAAGTTCTTCGATCATCCCGGGATTATGTGATTCCGACAGACTGATGGGCTGCCTTCGTCCACAGCCGGAAAGGATTACACCGGCCACTTGAAGTCCCCGCGAACGGGCATATTCAATCGTCAAAACCGTATGGTTTACCGTCCCGAGATCCGGTCTTGCCACCACAAGCAAAGGTAAAGCCAGCGTTTTAGCAATATCGACAACCAACGCGTCCTCTACATAAGGCACTGCGATTCCTCCCGCCCCCTCTACAAGAAGGTACCTGTGCTTTCGTTTCAGACGTTCGTAACCGGCAATCACATCATGAGACCGTACCTGTTTTTGTGAGCGTTGAATCGCCAATCGCGGGGCCACAGGTTCGCTGAATGAATAAGGACAAATCTCCTCAAGCGGATCATCGACTCCCGACAGCCTTTTTAACCGTGCCGCGTCACCTTCCGGTTGGTGTGTCAGATGACCGCTCTGTACCGGTTTATACACACCGATATCGAGCCCCTTTTTCCTGAGCGCTCCAGCCAATCCCCCGGTGACCAGAGTCTTGCCCACTTCCGTATCGGTTGCGGTTACAAAGAATCCGTTCATCTTATCACTCCCATCTTCTGACCGATTCTCGCAAAAGCGCCGAGAATGTCTCTCACGTCTTCATCGGTATGTGTGGCCATGAGCGTCAGGCGAATACGTGATGTCCCCTGCGGTACGGAGGGAGGACGTATGGCCGGGGCAAAAACCCCTTGTTCTTCCAAGTGATGGGAAAACTCAACCGCTCTCTCCGCTTCTCCGATCAAAATCGGAAGAATCGGTGTCTCTCCCGACATGACCCGAAAGCCCATCTCTATCAGCTCTTCCCTTACTCTCTTGCTGATCAAGGACAAGCGAGCGCGTCGTTCCGGCTCGTTTTCAATCAAATCAATAGCGGTCAGAGCCGTACCGATCACACCGGGGGAAAGTGCAGTGGAAAAGATAAACGGTCGGGCACAGTTCCGTAAATATTCGATTAATTCGTGCGTACCAGCGATGTAACCGCCTTCCGCCCCGACCGCTTTCGATAAAGTTCCCATTTGGATGTGTACCCGTCCGTGCAAATCGAAATGTTCGACCGTCCCTGCGCCGCGACGTCCCAAGACACCCGTCGCATGCGCATCATCCACCATCACCCACGCCCCGTATCGTTCGGCCAACTCCACGATCCCCGGAAGATTTGCGATATCGCCATCCATCGAAAAAACACCGTCTGTTACAATCAAGTTCCGCTTGCCGGAGCGATAGCGCATCAGTTTTTCTTCAAGGTCTTTAAGATCCGCATGGCGGTAGATCACCACATCCGCTTTCGAAAGGCGGCAACCGTCGATCAAACTCGCATGGTTCCATTCATCCGAGAAAATTACGTCTCCCGCAGTGGCAAGTGCTGTCATCGCCGCCACGTTTGCCATGTATCCTGTGTTGAAAACAATTGCCGCTTCCGTACCTTTAAAACGGGCAATTCTCTCTTCCAACTGTTCGTGCAAAGCGGTATTCCCCGTCGTTAAGCGCGACCCGGAAGAACCGGTACCATATTTGCGAATCGCCTCGATGGCTGCTTCAATCAGGCGGTGATCATCTGCAAGCCCCAAATAATTGTTGGACGCACACATGAGCATCTCGCGTCCATCGACAATTACCCTGGTGCTCGCCGCGCTTTCCATCCTGCGCAACCGGCGGTACAGTCCCTTATTTCGGATGCTCTCAAGCTCGTGTCGCAACCGTTCCATGACGTTTTGCTACCTCTTTTTCTGTGACATCGTGAATCGCTTGATACAAAATATCGAGCATTTGGTCGAGTTCCTCACGTGTAGAACCTAGCGGAGGCATGAATACGACCACGTTGCCCAACGGGCGGATGAGCATACCCAGTTCGCGCGCACGGCGGCACACCTTGACACCGATTCGCTCTTCCCAAGCGAAAGGTTCCTTTGTGACTTTATCCCTGACCAATTCGATACCGATCATCAATCCTTTTTGTCTGATGTCACCGACGTGCGTAAACTCTTTAAATGTTTCGAGTCTTTCTTGCACATACAAGCTTTTGCGTGCGACATCATTGACCAAATCCCGTTTGCGGAAGAGTTCAAGATTGGCAAGTGCGACCGCACACCCCAACTGGTTACCCGTATACGAATGACCGTGGAAAAATGTCTTCTTCTCCGCGAAGTCACCTAAAAACGCTTCATAAATCTTCTCTGTTGTTAACGTAGCCGCCACGGGTAGATAGCCGCCGGTGATTCCTTTGGCAACCGTCATCAGATCCGGTGTAATGCCGTCATGTTCGCATGCGAACATTTTTCCGGTTCGTCCGAATCCTGTTGCCACTTCATCAGCAATCAAGAGCACATCATAGCGGGTGCACAACTCGCGCAGCCCTTTCATATAACCGTCCGGCATAACGATGATGCCGCTTGCTCCCTGAACGACCGGTTCCACGATCACAGCTGCAAGGGTACCCGCTTTTTCCTGCAATACCTTTTCCACTTCCTGCAAAGACCCTTTCAGAACTGCTTCGGGGGTGTCACCAAACGGGCTTCGATATGTATGCGGATAGGGAACCTTTTCTGTCGGGAAGAGAAGATGAGAGAACGCTTGATGATACAATTCGATCGCCCCGACCGAGACCGACCCGATCGTGTCTCCATGATAAGCCTCTTTCATCGTGAGAAATTTGTTTTTCTCCGGCCGTCCTTTATGTTGCCAATACTGATACGCCATTTTAATGGCGATCTCTACCGCTTCCGCTCCGGAATCGGAGTAAAATACTTTCGTCAGTCCTTCAGGTGCAATCGCCACAAGTTGTTCCGCCAACAAGATCGCCGGCACATTCGCTTGACCGAGTAGTGTGGAGTGGGCGATCTTATCCAGTTGGTCACGTATCGCCTGATCCAATTCGGGTACCCGGTGCCCGTGCACATTCAACCAAATCGACGAAACACCATCCCAATACTCATTCCCTTGCACATCACGCAATTTTCGCCCTTGTCCGCTCTCGATAATTACGGGATCATCCGCCAAATAATCTTTCATCTGAGTAAACGGATGCCAGAGATACTTCTTGTTTTTTTCCGCCAATTCTTTATAGGACAGAAGCGCCATGTTTCTTCCTCCTTCTGTAACCATTAATCTTTTCCTGTTCTTTCATCTGTTCCATGAATGACACCAACGGCTATTTCCTGTGGTGATGGTATAATTAGATTCTCAGGAAGCTGGTCGATCCAAACCGCCTGTTTTTCCAAATAGTGAATGAGTGTGGAAATATCCGTTTGTTGCCGGTCAACGAAGAAAATACGTCCTCCTACGGGATCCCCTTTCTCCTTCAAATGAGGAATGCGCACATAACCGAGCGACGGAGAGCTTACATATCCCGTCACATAGCTGGGATCATCCGACCAGCATATTTCTGCAAGGACCCCTGGTGCGGCAGCCACTTTGCTGGCAAGCGCGATCGCTTCCCAGATGCGTGAACGATTGAAGCCGAAAGATGAAACTTCGTCCATCCATGATCGCAAGGTCTCTTCTTTCCAGTCGAAGCGGCTGACCCGAACGCCTCTTGCAATGTCAGGTTCCAATCGTTCTCCCGTTTGTACGTCCATGAGTACGGCACCTCTCATGACGGTTCCTTGAGGGCCGGGGCCCTTTTTTAATAGATCGATTGCATGTGCGGCGATCGCAGAAGGAATCCCCGCTTCCACCAACTTCCGCTGTGCGGCTGCATATCCTTCATGAACGTCTCTCACGGGGATCGTCGAAATCGGTAAAGCAGCAATGGATTGAATGTCGGATCGATCCATTTTATCGATCGTGAGATGAATGCTATCGGGTCCCCCTCTCTCATGGGTGAGTGCCCTTTCAATGAGAGAATGGGCGATTTCCCTGACTCGTTCTTCTTCGGCCAACCTCTCTCCGCCGGAGATGTGCATAGACTCTTGTGAGGCACGCATACGCACACTAAATACGGCACCCAAATTGTTAACCCCATTTCCATTAAGGTTTACTTTATGCTTACTTATACTATAACAGCATCTATGCATGGCGAAAAGTCTTAATTGCAAAAAAAAGGAGGCGAACCCCCTCCCTTAATCCGACATCGTTACTTCAAACGGTGAATCCGTTTTTGATTGGGTCATATAGGAAGCCATGATTATGACAAGAAAACTGGTGACCATTCCGTAAATGATAGGAGTAGTAGCGCTGATACCTTCGATCGCCAGCCCTGCCAGTACAACGATCGCCCCAATGATGATAGAATAAAATCCTGCTTTTGCAGTCGCTTTTTTCCAATAGAATCCAATCACAACAGGAACAAAAATCGCTCCCGTTAAAATGGCATATGCGACATCAAGCGCCACTAGCACATCTTGAATCCAGATCGCAAATGTGATTGCAAGAAAGCCCACCAGACAGGTGATCACCCTGGAAAGCAAGATGAAACGCTTCTCCTCTAAATTTTTAAACCAGAAATGCTTCATAATATCATGTGTGATTAACGTAGAAGATGCCAACAGTGTTCCGGAAGCTGTAGACATGAGTGCGGAACATACACTGGCAAGAACAATTCCCAGCAAACCTGAAGGAAGGATCGTTAGTGCCATATTGGCAAATACATTTTGTGTTTCTTTTACTGTTGGAAGAACGACAAGTGCACACATACCGATCAAACTCAACGCTAATGCGTACGCTATGCCGTAAATTCCCGCGCTAACGGCACCAACTCGTGAAATTTTCGTGGTTTTCGCCGTGAAGATCCGTTGCCAGATATCCTGTGAGACAACCATCCCTAGTGTGTAAAGCAAGAAATATTGAAAAATTTTGCCTATACCCATACTCGAAAGATCAAAATAATGCTCCGGCAGCTTAGTAACAAGCCCCCCCAATCCTCCCGCATGCACCAAGCTTAGAGGGAGCATGATGAAAAAAATTCCGACCGTCTTGATCATAAACTGAATAATGTCAGTCATCGTAACGCTCCACATACCGCCAAGAATGGTATAAAACAGGACGATTCCACCGCCGATCAACTTTGATGACGTATTATCCCACCCCAGCACCGCGTGGATAATCGAGCCCATCCCGATCACTTGAGTGACTGAAACCATCAATGCATAGATCGCTGCGACACAAGCGCTAATCAATCTCGTATTTTCATTGTAGCGTTTTCCCAACAATTCACTGATTGTCGTCACTTTAAACCCGGAAATCCGATGAATGAAAAAGAGACCGAGACACATGATTCCGAGGCCGATCATGGTCACAAACCACATTCCGGAAATGCCAAATTCATAACCCAGTCTGGCTGTGCCGATGGTGGACGCTCCCCCAAGAATGACTGCGCAAAGACAGCCAAGATACATAAAAAACCCAAGATTTCTTCCCGCCAATGCAAAGTCTTCCGATGTTTTCGCTCTTTTAGAGCCTATTACACCGATCGCAATCATAACGGAAAAATACAGAATGATCATACCGGTATCAAGTAGATTCATGAGTGATACCCCCTCTAAGTTTTTTAGTCTACCAAAACGTCACATCCTCTTTCTTACGCTTTCACATGGTTCGTCAATATCGCTTGATTCTGATCATCTCGTTTCTTCATCGCGATTAAAGTGATCATTTCATATGCGATTGCCGCCGCGAGTCCGCCGGTTATTTCTCCATGGTCATAATTCGGCAGTACTTCAACCAAATCAAATCCCACGAGATTGAGTCCATGTAGTCCCCGAACCAGTTCGATCGCTTCATAGCTTGTCGGCCCGCACACTTCGGGTGTTCCTGTACCGGGAGCATAAGCCGGATCGACAAAATCGATGTCAAATGAAACGAAGGCAGGACGATCGGCAACACGCAGATGAATACGCCGCAAGACCTCCGCGTAACCGATCTTCCTTACTTCTGACATCGGAATTACTTCGAATCCAAGATCTCTCGCTTCCCTTATATCCTCAGGGCCGTACAGAGGGCCGCGCATACCGATTTGAATGGAATGATCCACGTCTAGCAATCCTTCTTCTACCGCCCGGCGGAACGGAGTTCCATGCATATACTTTTCACCGTAATAGTGGTCCCACGTATCACTGTGCGAATCAAAATGGATTAGGGAAACAGGACCAAATTTTTTGGCAAAAGCCCGTAAATTGCCTAATGAAATCGAATGATCCCCTCCCAGAATGACAGGAGTAATATTTCCCTCTAGAATCTTGGTGAGTTCCCTCTCGATGTTTTCGTATGTCTTATGAATGTTTCCTGGAACCACATCGATATCTCCATAATCAATCCCTGAGCAAAACTGAAAAATCTGAATATCTTGGTCAGGGTTATACGGACGCAGAAGGATGGAAGCATTGCGAATATGTTGCGGACCTCCGCGTTGACCCGTACGGTTGGTCGCACCCGTATCAAAAGGGACACCGATGACGACAAAGTCTACATCTTGTGTTGTCTGAATGTGTTCTAACCGCATAAATGTTCGTACACCGCAGAAACGTGGAGATTTTGAAGCATCTTTTGGTTGATACATGTTTCCTCTTCCTCCTCAGCAGGTAATACGAGTAGTACCTGTAATACCGACTTCCGCTTCGTACTCTTTGAGAGCCTCGTCGAGGATGTGAAGCCCCTCGTCGATTTGTTCTTTGCTCACGGTTAATGGTGGAATCATACGTATGACTTCTCCACGATTGCCACACAAATAGAAGAGAACCCCCTTCTCCAAACATTTATTTAAAATGTTTAACAACCCTTTTCCGTTCGGTTCTCCGGTGTAAGGATCAACAATTTCAATTCCAATCATCAGTCCTATTGAGCGAACATCACCGATGGTAGGATGTTTTCTCTTGATATCCTCCAATTGATTGCGGGCATATCGTCCCATGTTTCTTGCATTTTCGATCAGTCGCTCTTCTTTTATTACCTGAATCGTTGCCAAAGCGGCTGAACACGCCAGCGGATTTCCTCCAAAAGTCGTACCGTGGCTGCCAAGCGGCCAGCGTTTCATCAATTCTTTTGAAGAGACTGTGGCACTGAGTGGCAGTCCTGATGCGATTCCCTTGGCGATCGCCATAATATCCGGAGTAACGCCGAATGTTTGTGCGGCAAACCAGTCTCCAGTTCTCCCGAAGCCCGTTTGTACCTCATCAAAGATCAGTAAAATATCATACCGATCACAAATCTCTCTCACTTTCTTCAACCATTCCCTTGGCGGAACGATATATCCCCCTTCTCCCTGAACAGGTTCAAGGATCATGCAAGCCACTTCTTCCGGAGTCACCTGATGATTGAACAGAGCTGTTAGATCTTTTTCTAACTTCTGTGCACAATATTGTTCAGGACTCTGCCCCGGGGGACATTCTCTTGGATTGGCATAGGGAATTTGATACGTTAAACCTCCCGGCTGCAGAAATCTCCTGTATTTGCTCTTGGAGGTACTCACGCTCAGCGCTCCCATCGACCGACCGTGAAAACAACCGGTAAATGATAGGACATAGGGTCTTCTCGTCACATGCTTGGCTAATTTGATCGCCCCTTCCACAGCTTCTGTACCGCTATTTGCGAAAAAGAAACAGTCTAACCCCTTGGGCATGATAGTGACCAGTTCCTCCGCCAATCGAAGAATGGAATCATACATAACGACTCCGGATGGACCGTGCAGCAACTGGTCGGTCGCTTGTTTGATGGCTTCGACTACCTTTGGATGACGATGACCTGTATTCGTCACAGCGATTCCGGAGGTAAAATCCAGATACTTCCGTCCATCCACCCCGTAATAATAGCAACCTTCCGCTTTCACGACCGGAAGGTTCGGATGATCTTTCGCCATACTCGGCGCCAGAAGCTCTGGCATGCGCTTCATTAAGTGCTCCCAGTTATCCACCTAGCATCAACCTTTCTTTCCCGTTTGTTCACCCCAATACTATTGCAAATCACATGCCAAATTCATTTTATTTTATGTTTTTTCATTTTTCTGACCACAGATGGCTGGCTAATCCCTAGGGCTTTGGCGATTTCAAACGTAGTTTTATAACGTTTTCTCGCTCTTGTTAGCACCTGTCTTTCCACATTCGCCAAAATCTCAGGCAACGTTCGATGATCTTCTTCCCCAAAGGAAAGTGAATCATAGGGAGCTCTTATATGACTCGGGAGATTTTCGACGGTAATGAGAGATGATGAAGACATCACTACGAGTTGTTCTATCACGTTCATCAATTCACGTACGTTCCCCGTCCATGTATAGTACACGAGCTTTTGTATCACTGCACCGTCGAGAGTTTTCGTACGGTTGTATTTCTCTGAGAAATACTTTAAAAAGTATTCGATCAGCGGTAAGATATCTTCCGGCCGTTCGCGTAGTGGAGGAACGGTGATGGGTACCACATTCAAACGAAAATAGAGATCCTCCCTGAATTTTTTCTCCTTGATGGCTGTAGTAAGATCCTGATTGGTGGCAGCGATTAACCGAAAATCCACTTCGCGTATTTTGGTTCCCCCTACACGATAAAACCGCTTCTCTTGAATAAATTTTAATAGTTTTACCTGGTTTAAGATGGATAATTCACCGATTTCGTCCAAAAATAAAGTCCCTCCCTCTGCCAGCTCAGCCAGTCCGATTTTTCCGTGCCGACTGGCTCCAGTAAAGGCGCCTGCTTCATATCCGAAAAATTCTGCCTCAAATAAGGAATCAGGAATGGCTCCACAGTTCACCTCAATAAAGGGTCCCTTACACCGAGGACTTCTATTATGGATGAACTTGGCCAGATGTGATTTTCCAACGCCCGACTCTCCTAATAAGAGGACATTGACATCCACTTCCGCAACCCGAGTCGAGACATCAAGCACTTTCTTCATCGAAGCACTGTTAGCGATGATTCCGTCTGCAAATGCATGTTTATCCCGAAGCATAATTAACTCACTCTTCACTCGTTCCATATCTTCCTCCATTGCGCGCAAATATTCCTTCAAATTCATCAGTTCTGTTATATCGTGAGAATAGCTCACAATCCGAACCAATTCTCCCTGAGGATTGAAGACCGGAATGCCGGTAACAATCAGCTTTTTTCCTCTTTTCGTCGTCTGGATACATGTCACTTTCTTTTTTTCTTTTAATACCATGGGCGTAACAATGGGAGTGAAGAGTCCTTCTTTTTCCAGTTCATAGACCGATTTTCCGATAAGTTCGTCCGTTTCGACCCCGTAAATCTTCCCGGTCGTTTCACTTGTTCTTAATATAACCCCGTCCACGTTCGTCACCATTATGTCATCTTGTAAAGAATGGAGAATCGCTTCTGCTTCATTCCATTCCTTTTCTGGATGTACAGTCATATTTTCCATAACCCTCCTTTTATTTATTTCTGAATTGTCACCCTCTTTAATCATTCTACATGCTTAATAAAATCTGTGCAGCACGCAAGAATACAATTTTGTATTAAAAATTCATTTTTGAATTGCATATCTGCCCAAAATAAATGGGCCATCCCTCCCCATCACAGGTTTCAAGGATGCCCCTTCGTAGAATATGAATAAACGGTTCATATCATCGTCTTATGTCCGTTCCGCACGTATATAGGTAAAACGCTGGGCATGTTCCACTTCGTCACTCCAAATCTCAAACAAATAATCGCGCAATGCATATGCTTCCCCAGAAACCAGGAGCATCATCTCTCTGTAGGTTTCTTGGGCTTCTAATTCATCAAGGAATGCCTTTTTCACACCTTCCGTAAACTCGCGCACCTCAGGTGCACGAACATGGGGCAATTCTGGATCTCTTCCTTCCAAATTGCGATACACTTGTAACAACATTTGTTCATGTTTCCGTTCATCGACAAATGCGTGTTGAATCATCGAGCGTTCGAAAGGCGTGATGGCAAACTGAAACAACTCACCATAAAATTGTTGAGCCATTCGCTCATCACGTATGGATTCGTTCAATAAAGATAGAAACCGTTCATTATTTTTAATGTATTTTTTCCAAGACGTGACGTCTGGAGTTCTGTATGGATACGCATAACCGAAATAGGGATACATGGAGTCACACTCCCCCCGTAAAAAGGTCTCTCCATAGGCTATTCACGGAAAGAGAGCGTGGTCACCGACCTCATCTTACAAGATCAACTTTTCCAGAAAAGCTGCGACACCATCCTGTTCATTCGTCTCCGTTACATCATCCGCCCTTTTTTTCAATTCATCCGGTGCATTCCCCATTGCGACTCCAAGTCCCGCCCATTCGATCATTTCCAGATCATTTGCCGAGTCGCCGAAAGCGATCACCTGCTCTCGCGTAATTCCCATGATTTGGGCGATATGTGACAAACCGGTAACTTTCGATATGCCGGACCGTTTCACCTCGATCACTTGAAAATAGTCGCCCCAATAACGCAATTCCACATCCTTACCAAAACGCTGTCCTACCTGCTGCATAAAGGGGTGAACGTACTCAAGGGGCGTTCGAACCAACAAAACGGTCGGATGATCCGACAATTGCTCTTCAATGGAACCTATTGCGGCAGGGGTATCCCCATATGAAAGAAAATCAGTGATTTCATCCCTCTTCCATACATAAAATTTATCCTTGATTTCCATCATAATATTATGTACCCGAAATCGACGGCACTCTTCCAGAAGCTCGAGTGTCTTCAATCGGTCAAGAGGTACATGATAGTGAAAATCAGGCTTATTTTCATGATGAACAAACGCTCCGTTAAACGTGACGATCGGTCCGTCCAAGCCGAGTTCCCGATGATATGTAATACTCGATCGCGGGGGCCTTCCCGTCGCAATGACGACTTCATACCCGGAAGCGCGCGCATCCCGCAGCGCCCGCTTGGTACGGTCGGAAATCTTCTGTTGCGAATCCAAAGCCGTCCCGTCGAGATCAATAGCGATGAGCCCTTTTGCCATATCGAATCCCTTCTGTCTTTTTGCGATGATTATACAATGAAAGGTCCTCTGCAACCAGAGGACCTTTCACCTTTATATCGTATTTCTATTAACGGCTTTGACCAGAGAGTTGTTGTTCAGCCAGTGCTACCAGTTTACGAGTAATGTTACCCCCGATTGCCCCGGTATCACGGGTTGTCATGGTACCCCAATAACCGTCTTCCGGTGGCTGAATCCCCAATTCTTGAGCGACTTCATACTTCAGTTGATCTAACGCGCGAGATGCCTCACGTACTACAGGAGTGTTACGCTTTTGACCAAGTGCCATTTTGCATTCTCCTTTCTTATAGTGGGTTGATATGAAGTTGTATGACTAGTATCACCGCGCCGTAAATAATAATGCGATGAAATGTTTGGAAATAGTAACAGAATAGTTACATATCATCATAGGTATAAGATAGATCATATTTTCGCAGTGAATGTATCAATCTCCCAATTTAGGGACATACAGATAGTATGGAAATTTAGTTTGGAGGGAATTTACATGGAAACGATTGAACGTTGGACAACACGCTCAGATGCATGGACAGCCGAAGATGATAACAAACTGGCTGAAATTGTGCTTCGACATATTCGAGAGGGCAGTACACAACTCAATGCCTTCGTGGAAGCGGCTAGTCTGTTGGGCCGAACACCTGCCGCCTGCGGGTATCGGTGGAACGGTGTGGTGCGAAGATATTACGAAAATGAAATCAAACAGGCGAAACAAGAAAAGAAACAACGCATTCAAATGAACAGCCACGTACCGCGCCGACGCGTGTGGCCGCAAGAGCTGGAAGATTCTTCGTTGGACGGTATTATCCGCGCTTTGAAACAACATGAACGTACTTACCACAATCTAGTGGAGCAAAATCGCGAACTTGAAAATAAAGTGCAAGAACTCGAACAGACGATCCACCATCTCAACGAACAAATCGAAAAATACCGTTCATCATCCAATTCTTCCTTTCTTGCGGAAGCGGAACAACTCAACGAAGATTCAAAAACGTTGTTGGCGATCATGAAAAGGGCCCGCCATCTATTAAATCTTGAAGAACTTGACGATGAAAAAAGTCGATATCGCTCCGAAAAAAACGGAAACTTGGAACGAGTGAATGAATAGATACAAGCCACCCCGTAACTTTGGGGTGGCTTGTATCTATTCGGTTCTATGCCGATAGCATAGCCTCTTCAAGCAATTTTATTCAACGAACGCTGACGTTTTTCCATAAACATTATGCGAGCGGCAATGATTCTCCCCCATCGACAACCAATGTATGGCCGCGAATCATGTTCGCTTCTTCCGTGCATAAAAATCCCACGGCGTGTGCCAGATCTTCCGGGGTGACCAAACGGCCTGCCGGGGAATGTGCCAACGCATTGGCGAGAAGTTCTTCGCGATTGGGAAAATGGGTGAGTGCATCCGTATCGACAGCACCGCCACATACCGCATTGACGATGATATTTTTGGGTGAAAGTTCAACTGCCAAATAGCGCGTCAAGGATTCGAGAGCCGCTTTTGATGTCCCGACCATCGTGTAATTCTTGATGACCCTTACGGAACCTTGACTGGTAAGAGAAATGATTTTTCCCCCACCTCTCGCTTCCATTAAAGGAACCGCATGCTTGGCCAAAAAGAGTAACGCTTTGGCGTTGATATCCATCGTCCAGTCCCAATGCTTTTCTTCCAATTCCATCGCTGGGGCCAGCACGCCTGACGCCGCGTTGGAAATCAGGATATCCAACCCGCCGAACACTTCGCGAATCTCCGAAAACATTCCCTCATGTTTTGTGATGTCGCCGACATTGGCTTTGATCAAATGGCAGCGGACACCCATAGATTCTACCATCTCTTTTGTTTCTTCCGCAGGTTTGCGATTGCGGAAAAAGTTGATCGCGAGATCCGCTCCCATACTGGCCAGTTTGAGGGAAATCGCACGGCCGATGCCCCGAGATCCGCCGGTGACGAGAGCGACTTTTCCTTGCAAAGGTTTCATCGTGAGTCCTCCATTCAACAACGTATTGATGACAGCCGTATCATTGTAGCGTATACATTCAACGTACTTCAACTCGCCACTCCTCTTCAACTCGATACACCCTTCTTCTCATAAGCTGCCGCCAAATTCCTTTCTTGGTTTTAAAAATGTCTGCAGCCAGTCGTTTGCTATATTCTAGATTTCCCCAGAGTGAAAAGGGTTTCTCGATATGCGCGAGTGAACGGCTCCCGATTCTGCTCCAACAATGAAAGCAGTTCCGTTAACCCCTCATTCACTTTGCTTCGCACGTCCGGTGGATACGCGAATTTCTTCACATGTTCATTGTACTCTTCGCGATCCACCACTTGATACGAACCGTCCATTTCTACAATTACATCGAGATCATAATCCACAAATTCATAACGGTTTTCCTTCTCATAAAAGATTGGCGGTGATGCGATATTGCAGTAATAACCCGTTCCGTCTTTTTTACATAAAATAATCACATTAAACCATGCGTCGGGATGAAACCAAAGAAAGACGGGAAAAGGACTTGACCATTCTCGTCCGTCCGCTTCCACTACATGTTCACCCGAGTCTACACGAACAACCAGCGGCTTCTTGCAAACCACCGGTCCTTTTTTCCACAGTCGATGTGCAGACCCGTCATGCTTTACAGATACCACTGTTACGAAATCATGCACGTAAGTCTCCTCCAATTCATTCCCAATAATTTTATAATGAAACCCTTATAGATATCAAAGTAAGATAGGATCAGTTGACATCATTCGAGTACGGTGGTGAGGAGATGTTTTATTTCTTGATCGTGTCGGGAGCGATCGCGTTGCTTTTACTCTATAGTTACAGAAACACGTTTCGCCCGATTCTTCGTGAAGTGGATATTCATATCCGTGGTAAGGATGGGAAAATCGATGATCTCCGTGTTTTGCAACTTTCAGATTTGCACATGGAACGGATTTCGATTACACCTGACCGCCTCAAAGAATTGATCCTTCCTACGCACCCTGATCTCGTTGTATTAACAGGTGATTATCTCGATCGTTACCATAATATTAAAAAGCTTATAAAATATTTACAAAAGATTCAAGAAGTGAAACCTCGCTTCGGCGTTTACTGTGTATTCGGCAACCATGATCACTATTTGGGAGAGCGGATTGATGACTTGCAAGCAGCTATTGAATCGACCGCTTGCAAAGTACTCAGAAACGAATCGATAACCATTGATATAGACGGTACACCGTTGAACCTTATCGGAATCGATGATTACTGCCTCGGCAAGAGCGATATCCCCCGTTCATTCGAAAATGTACCAAAAAAAGGCATCAATCTCGTGCTCGCACATGATCCGAACACAATCTTAGATCTTGAAGAGCATCATGAAGTCGATTATATGCTTTCCGGTCACCTGCACGGCGGCCAATTCAATATTCCATTCGCTTTTAAACTGTGCCCGATGGGAGAACTTCCGAAATACAAGATCATCAAAGGACTCCATCGAGTCAATGGACGGACGATCTATATCTCAGAGGGATTGGGGCAGTCTGGACTGAATGTGCGGCTGAATTCCCGCCCCGAGATCACTGTACATCGCCTGCGCGTGAGTGCGTAGACAGAGAAACCACCTGTTCGATTAAGCGGATCGGTGGTTTCTTTTGTTTGATCGCTTTAGACGGATTCCCACACTTGTACCATTGGTGGTTTCTATGAGACAATAGATGTAGATTCAGGAAAGGAGTGGACAACTCATCTATGCAAAAAGTATTGAGCGGCAAAAATATCTTGATTATGGGTGTGGCGAACGAGAGAAGCATCGCCTGGGGCATTGCCAAAGCCCTTCACGGTGCTGGAGCGCGTCTCGCGTTTACATATCAAGGTGAGAAAATCGAACGGCGTATCAAAGAACTGGTGAAAGATATCCCGAACGCGATCACCATACCTTGCGATGTAACCAAAGATGAAGAAATCGAACAAGCGTTTTCGACATTGGAAAAAGAATTTGGCACGCTGCACGGTTTGGTGCATTCCCTCGCTTTTGCCAATAAAGAAGATCTGTCGGGAAAATTCGTCGATACTTCCCGTGACGGGTATGCGTTGGCACAAGACATCTCTGCATATTCCCTCGTCGCGGTTGCACGCAAGGCTCGCCCGTTGATGAAAGAAGGCGGGTCCATTCTTACGATGACATATCTCGGGGGCGAGAGAGTCGTTCCCGGTTATAACATGATGGGAGTCGCCAAGGCTTCTCTAGATGCATGCGTAAAATACCTTGCCAATGATCTGGGACCCGAAAACATTCGCGTGAACGCCATTTCTGCGGGACCGATTATGACCTTGGCAGCGCGGGGGATTCGCGATTTCACCAATATGTTGCACATCGTTGAAGAAAAAGCTCCGTTGCGACGGGGTGTGACACCTGAGGAAGTGGGCAACACCGCACTGTTTCTCATTTCCGATCTTTCCTCTGGAATCACAGGAGAGATCATTCATGTAGACGCCGGTTACAACATTCTTGGATTGTAATCAAATACCTCTTAAAGGAGTCGCAGAAGTCTTGAGTGAATAAACTCCTTTAAGGGGTGTTTATATGTGTTTAAAATTGCACGCATAGGAATCACATCCCCCTTGTATTTTAATCCTGAATCAAAAAGAACCTTCAAAACCACTAGAAAAGCGGAATGAAGGTTCTTTCAGTTATTCCTCTTTACTTGAGGGATAGGGTTAATATCTGCAGATTCCCCAAATCTTTATCGTCTTTCCGGGATACGACTCCCTGATAGACAATCCTCCCGGTGTTCAGCTCAGCAATCACCACCGTAGGTACAGCTAAACGATCCTTATTTGTGGTAACCAACATGTACAATCGGTTATTCTCGATTTTTGAAAAACTAACCGCTCCCTTATTCACTTGAATATCCTTAAACGCGATTGTAAGATCGCTGCTGATCTTCTGATCAGCCAGATTATATCGGATTACTCGCAGTCCCTTCGGGTTATCCTTGGATATCAAGAACAGATCGTCCCCAGTCTGATTGATCTCAAGCGCAGATGTTTCTTTTAAAAGCTCATCTATTGAGTCACTTTCGATTTTCGACAGCTTGCCTCTCTTTATGTCATAAACAAGCAGTTCCCTAGTATCCTCAGTTTTTGAGGATTCCGACGATTCTGTAGTCGATCCTATTTTGTGATGATTCACTTGAAAAACGGTATAGTCACTTTGTTGTTTCAAATCATTCGTTTCACTGACTTCACGTATATCATCCAAACTGTTTGCGTCCGAAGAACGAGAAGGTAAAATTGTCTGATCCGTCATCAAATTCTTCTTGTCCAGATCTAATGTATACAGATGAACTTCCGTATGCCCATTCTTAACATAATTAAACGTAAACAGTTTCATAGTCTGCCCGCTTATGTGTACATTATACAAGTGAATAAAACTGTATACATTCCTCTTCGGCACACGAACCTCAAAGGATGAACTGTCTTTCTGCTTCTTGTCGTAGAGAGAGACTTTGATGATGAAGTCTGGTTGCCCTTTCCAAAAGTCGGGTGGTGAATCGATATTCGCGTACCCGATTACGCGATCATCTATGTAGAAAGCATTCGGGTAACGTTTACCCCTCATGAATTGAGGATATTCTTTTGCCAAATCCTTAAGCCCATTCGAGTCATAGTAATCAGAGTCCAATGACTTCCAAAAAGACTGTTCGCTTTGATATTCACTCCCCTTCGTACTGATGGAGACCGTATCAGACTTATAACGAGCTTGAAGTAAGACTCTTGAAGCTTCTTGCTCATTTCCTTCCTTCGCTTTAAGAAAAAATTCTGGATGATTGCTGCCGGATGCATCTGTGTAAAAAGTGCCTATGCACAGAACAATAAGGGGAATAAGCACGGCCAGTTTCCAATAACGTTTCACTCGTTACTCCTCCTCAGACGGTTATCTTTTTTCGCAGCAAGTAAAAACTGAACCACAGTGAACTGCAGATAATCAAGAGTCCGGCAGCTATCTCCATCATGACAATTTCACTGGGATAAAAGAAATCCGGATACCATTCTACTGAAATCAATATTGGAAGAAACAATACAAAGCCCACTGTAACTCCATAAATGACGCCTGCCAACATTCCTTTGAGTTTAAAGCTTCGTTCCAGCAAAATCGCCGTAAAAACAACAATCACTCCCATCAAACCTGCACCGTAATAAAGGATAAATTGAATAAAATACTGTGGGATGAGAATATTCATCAACGGGTGATCTCTTATCAGTTGTGCAACGGATACGCTATCTCTTAATTCACTAGGAATTATATAATTGAACAACTGAATTTCCGGTATAAGAATCAGCAGTTGAAAAGCAACCAGTCCCAAAACAAACAGGAAAATAGCGCTGGTCTTGGCCAAGTAAACATTCATCCTTGATGTTGGAAGCATGAGGAGCCGATAGATGAAGGTACTCTTCCCGAACCATTCTCGATACCAAATCAGGAAAACATACAACAAGAGCGTTGCAATACACAGGGCGATAGGCGCGACAAACCAAAAGGATTTGCTGAAGCTTTCAAAGCTGGCTGTTTCAAAATGAGTTGCATATTCGGCTTCTGATAAAGAACTATCTTGAATAGTAGCATGAACCCGGTTCATGAAAGCATTGGCATATAGAAAAATACCGGTAAACTGTGAAAGCAGGGTCACAAGCCATAATACGCCATAGAATTTTGCAAACCGATTCATTTCCCAATTAAGAAGCTTCCAATAACGGTTCAATTCTGATACACCTCTCTCATAACATCTAAGACAGACTTACCTTCATTCAAACGCACGTCCTCAATGTTAAATTCCTTTAGTACCCGACCGTGGTCGAGCATGACGACCTTATCGATCAAATGTTCGATATCATGAATCTCGTGCGTGGTAATGATGACACCACGATCCTCAATCAAATGACTAGTAAACACATTGGCGATTTGCTCTCTGCTGAAAACATCGATCCCAGAAAAAGGTTCGTCCATGAGTAAATAATCCGCATTAATAGACAAACCGAGCAGTAAATTGGCTTTTGCTGCATTCCCTTTGGATAAATCTCCGATCCGATCCCTTTCTCTTAGCTTGAAAAAGGATAATAACTCCTGCGCACGCTTCCCGTTCCAATTCGAATAGAAATCCTGCATGAATTGCATCGCTTCCCCAATTCTCATTTGGGAAGGCATCGTCAGGGTATCCGGAATGAAGACGACTTTCTCGTACATCCGCTGATCGACCGGCTGACCGTCGATCAGAATTTGACCGCTATTCACCGGAGTGAGTCCCATGATCGCTTTCATGAGAGTGGACTTGCCCACCCCATTAATGCCGACCAAGCAAGTGATTTGGCCTTTCTCTGCAGTGAACGAGACTTCGTCCAGCACTCTTTTTCTTCCGTATCTCTTACTGACCCGATTCACTTCGATCATACAGCGACCTCCTTAGAGTTTTGCACCTGCAAAACCTTCTTCGTAAGCATGAACTACTCTTTGGCACGTTCCAATTCATATTTTTCTTTCACAAGGTGAAGCAGTTCATCTAAGGGCACCTCAATTTTCTTGACAGATTCTACAAATGCGTCAACTGCTTCCCGAATAAGTTCCTCCCGTACCGATTTCAGAATCCGTTCATCTTCCGTAATCCGACTGGGGGAATTCCCTTCCGTCGTAATCAACTTCTGCTCCTCCATTTCCTTGTAAGCCCGTTGTACCGTATTGGGATTAATCTTGAGAAGGCCTGCCAATTCCCTGCGGGATGGAATCTCTTGGCCTGCTGCCAATTTGCCTGATGCGATCTCTTCTTTAAAATACCGGACAACCTGCAGATATACCGGCTCGCGGTTGTTAAACGAAACGTTCATTTACCCATCTCCTAAGTCCCTTTCTTACCAAGTCTGATCCAGCAACACGGTGTATGTACTAAATAGTTCATACACTTTAAGTGTACTATATCCTTAATACACATATTCTGTCAAGATTCTTGTTAGATATCCCGCCGCAGCGCTTTCAATACATCGACCTCAGTGGCTCTTTTCGCCGGCCGCACTCCTGACAGAATGGCGACACCAACGGAGATACTGACTGACACCAGAACGAGTGAGAGCGGTATATAAGAAACGACGAAGCCCTTCATTTCTCCTGTGCCCATAAAATGTCTCATAATCACAGGCACAAGTTGATTGGCAAGAAAACCGATGACATAAGCGGCCGTAACCCCGATAAAGGCTCCAAACAATCCAATGAAACTGCTTTCCAGCAAAAAGACGGAGCGAATCGTTTTGGGGTTGGCCCCTATGGCTTTCATGATGCCGATTTCCTGCGATCTTTCCGTGACCGCCATTGTCATCGTGTTAAAAATTCCGATGGAGGCGATCAGGACCGCAAAGGCTCCGACAAGCACCAACCCGATTTTGACAAACAGAAACACCTTATCGATTTCCTCTAGTTCATCGAGAGGAGAATGGGCATAATATCCCATATCTTTGATATGCCTGGATACTTCTTTTGCGTTTTCGGCTGTATCGACATAGACTTTCACTTCGCTGTAGGTGCCCTTCATGTTTTCGGAGTCAATCTTGCGCATGGGATCATTCATCATTCCAAAAGGTGTTTTGGTGAATGCCTCAATTTGGGTCAACAAATCCGTACCCATGTAAAGATTCGGGTCCAAAATCCATTCGCGGGCAGGCGCCTTCAGAACGCCGACAATCGTCGCCGAAAATTCTCCTTCTTTTACACCATCCGCAAACTGCTGTGTGATTTTTAATTTGATGGTCTTTCCGACGAGTTCTCCCTTGTACCCTGTATCTTTTGATTCGGGGCCCATTTGTTTTGTAAAATCGCTCCCTACCAGAACTTCACCTGCTCGTTCGGGAAACCGTCCTTTCGCAAGTTCCATTCCCGCTTTTTTCTCTGCTGCAGGGTCGATGACGATTCCCTGGGTCCCGTATTTTTCACCGTCTATCAGCACCTGGAGTCCGTTCTGTATGGTATTTCGCTTTGTAATGACCTTTACATGTTCCAATTTTTCAAGCTTGGCAAGATCCGAATCACGCATTCTCGGGTCCCCTTGGCCCTCCGTTTGTTTCTTGCCGAAAATGTTGATTTCTGTTACGGCTCCCCTTTCGAGCACTTTATCTTTGGCGGTTTTCTGGATTCCGTAACCGACTGAAGCCAAAAGGATCAGGAATGCACACCCCATGGCGGTTGCCAGGATGGTCATGAACATTCGGAGTCCGTTCTTTCTTGCGTTTTGCCTCACAAATCGAAATTTATCCCGTAAACGCATAATTCTCCTCCTGTGCCAGTTTTCCATCTTTAAGAACCAAGGTTCGATGACCGATTTTTGCGACATTTTGATCATGGGTGATGATTAAAAACGTAATTCCCTTGTCCCTGTTAAGAGATTGAATAAGATTCAACAAATCCGCTTCCGTTTCGCTATCAAGACTTCCTGTCGGCTCATCAGCCAAAAGCAAGGGAGGATTCATCACGAGTGCTCTCGCAATACTGATTCGCTGCTGCTGCCCTCCAGATAATTCACTGGGGTAATAATCCAAGAAATCTTCCAATCCAACCTGTGTGAACATTTGATGGACACGAGACTGCCGCTCTTTTTCTGGCACTCCTTTTAATACCAGCGGGAGCTCCACATTCTTAAATGCGGTCATGGAGGGAATCAGCTGAAAGTTCTGGAAGATAAACCCGATGTTTTGCAAGCGAAAATCGGCCCACTGTTTTTCCGAAAATTTCTCGACCGGCGTGCCGTTAATTTCAATACGACCTTTTGTAGGATGCAGATAACCGCTCAGCAAATGTAACAGGGTTGATTTCCCGGAACCGCTGCGGCCGACCAGAGTCACAATCTCCCCTTTTTTCACATCCAGGGAGATTTCTTTGAGAACAGGGATTTGTTTTTCCTTTCCTCTTTTCCCGATACGGAATTCAAATGATAAATCTCGGACTTTGATCAAATTTTGTTTCCTCCTTACTTTCCATGCCTTATGCAGTTTGTGATGAAAACCAAAACAATCCAGATTTAAAGTGTATGTACTAAGTAGTTCATACACTTTAAGTGTACTATATCCTTAATACACATATTTTGTCAACGGGTTTTCGATACGTTCAATTCATGACTATCATCTCCTTTAACTTGAGGATCGAGTAATTCTGCGTCATGACTGAGTAGATGGAGATTCAACCGATGTTGATATAAATTCATATAATTGCGATCCAAGTTTACGACTACGGGTAGCTATAGAAATCGATCTATTCCTACCAAAATTAGTAATTGGGAGAGCGAACAACGGGAGATGACCGATATGCTTAGCCATCAATTCAGGGATAATCGTTATCCCCATTCCAGCCGCTACTGCTCCAAGGATAAAGTCACCAAAAGCTACCTCACTGATGATGTTAGGCTTGTGACCCAGCGATTCCATCTGTTCGATAATATGCTTCCTTGTATCGCAAGGGGCTTGATGAACGATCAGTGGTTCTTCGCACAATTCGGCAAGCTCAACAGATTTTCGCGAACGAAAACGATGGTGTAAAGGAAACACCGCATAATATGACTCCGTAAACAATTCACAACTCCACAACGACTCCCGGATATACAATGTATCAATAAAGACTGCATCGAGTCTTCCTTCCAGCAATGATTGTATGAGTTCCCCCGAAGTGTTTTGAATCATTAATGTCATGGGGCGATCTAATAGCCGAAGTCCTTTGATCCTCTGAGGTAAATAATAAGTTGCCAGACTAGGCAGACTCCCTATAGCTATTGGAGTAGTTCGGCGAAATTGTCTTAACTCTTGGCGAATCGCGCTAAGTTCAGCGAGGATAGGCACAATTCGATTGTAAAAACGTTCGCCAGCCTCCGTCAGTTCAATACCGGTAGACGTTCTATAAAACAATACAATATCAAGATCATGTTCCAGATTACGTATATGTTTGCTTAATGCTGGTTGGGAAAGATTGCGTGCTTTAGCGGCTTTAGACAAGCTTTTTTGCTGAGCGGCTTCAACAAAACTGCAACCACTCTACATTCATCTGTTTCACTCCAATCGGTATAATCAATTGTTATACCCTTCTAACATAACGATAGTTCCGTTTGTCTTAACATTCTGGTAATCTTTCAAATGTTGAAGCTCATTTAATTATAACAAATCGATTGATGGGTTGGATCAATCGTGAATTCTCGAACATCGAAATCGTTGAGAACACCTTAGCTGTGCATTCATCAAAACCACATATTATACAAAAATAAGGGGGTTACCATGCGAAAAGTTCTTCTCCTCACTATAGGCATGTTCGCTCTTGGGTTCGATGCCTATGTGGTGGCCGGTTTATTGCCTGATATCGGGGCAATGTTCAAAATAAGCGCTTCCCAAACGGGACAAGCGGTTAGCGTCTTCACCCTTTGTTATGCACTGGCAGCTCCAGTTTTTGCAACATTGTTAGCTGGAAAACCAGTGCGCAGGATTTTAGTACTGGCACTCGCTGTTTTCTCAGTAGGAAATGGGGCTAGTGCACTAGCCTCGAGTTACTCCTTGCTGCTTATGGCTCGTGCAGTTGCAGGCATCGGAGCTGGGCTTTATTCACCGTTGGCCGCTGCAGCTGCTGCATCCCTCGTTTCCAAACAGAAACGCGGCCGTGCCCTTGGTATTACGCTAGGCGGCATGAGCATGGGTACGGTAATAGGGGTTCCACTTGGATTGATCATTGCTGAACATCTAGGTTGGCACGGGACTCTCTGGTTGATCACTGCACTGGGTTTAATCGCCATGATTGGGATCGTTCTCTGGTTTCCAAACTTTCCAGCTTCGGCGCCACCATCACTGCGTCAACGGGTTGCAATGATGACCAATGGAAGGGTTTCAGCAACCGTTGGTATCACTTTTATGACCAGCATCGCAAGCTTGGGTCTCTATACGTATATCGCAACAATCTTGCATAACCTGCAAGACATCAATATCATCACACCCTATCTGTGGGCATGGGGTATTGGTGGCGTAGTCGGGAGCTTTTCCATTGGCACTCTGATTGATCGGACGGGACGACCCGACTTGCTCATGGCCGGTATTCTAGCGATAATGGCTTTTGCCATGTTCAGCCTACCATTGGGACTTAAATTTCCTATGCTAGCATTCCTGCCTTTCGTTATATGGGGGGCGATGGGTTGGGCCTCGCAAGCCCCACAACAACATGAATTACTTCGCTTACAACCGAATCATGGAGCAGTTGCAGTTGCTTTAAACAGTTCCGCTAATTATTTAGGTAGTGCGATAGGTTCCGCTCTTGGGGGGACTGTTATGCTAGCTGGATTGGCGCCTTCCCAACTTCCGTATGCTGCCGGCTGTCTTGTATTAGTAACCTTACTGGGACAATTGGTGATCGTTTCATGCAAGGGAGAGCAAGAGAAAGAAAAATTGAATAATGATTGAAAGAGACCATCTCGAAAAAAATAGGGGTACATTACTGTTTATCTATGGGGACTCATATGATAAATACATATAAGTAATGAGGAGCAGTCAAAAAGCTCGCTCCTCCAGTATGAATCCCAGTTAATGAATGTTTGATTTGATATGAAAGTAAATCAGAAAGCAGTCGGGCTTCTTCTCAGAACGGTCAATCAAATACAACATAAAGTCTCGTACGGTTTTTCGGTCAGCTTCGTTCATTTGGTCAATTAGGTTCTGAAGTTCTTCTTTTCGAACTGCCATATTTTTTAAGATTGTTCTTCTTCTTGTGATGCCTTCTCTTTATACTCTTTCTTTAATTTCTTAATTCCTTCTTTACAAACACCATAGCTTAACCAAGAGCAACCCGCACATAGTACGTCAAGATCATCGGGTTCTACTTTTTCTGCTGTTAATCGTAACAGCTTCGCTTTATCAAAGAGATCACCGTGTGTAAGTCCAATATGTTCCATAATTCTTTGATCCAGTTCTTTTACATGATCATCGAAGGCTTTACAAAAGCCGTCACCTTTATTCGGGCACTTGTCACATACATCATCCAGACCACTGATTACCTGGATTGGAAAGTTCATTTGGTTATTGCGGATCTCTTCTACAATTTCCGTCATGTTTTTTACAAATTCCGGACTGTATCCCATTCCTTGAAAACCGTGAACACATAGTATATGATGGCCTCTTAGAATGCGTTGCAAGGTGTTTCCCCCTTCTCTTTATATGAATATTTTAAGAGAAGCAAAACAAAAAGGCACTCAAAAAGTGCCCCCCTTTTATATTTTTGTTAAAACGAGTCCCAACAGCGCAGTTGCCATTCCGATTAATTGATAGGTTCTTAAACGTTCCTTGAATAAAAAGAGTCCGGATATCATAACAACTAGGCAATTCAAACTGATGATCGGGAAAACGATACTGGCAGGTCCGGTTTTCAAAGCGAAAAGATAGCAGCCAAAGCCGATAGTACTCAAAAATCCCACAATGGTTGCGACTTTAATCTCTGTCTTATGTGCGGTGAGTCGCATAATTTCTCCTCGGACAAGAACACTTAAAAACATTAAACCCCCGCCATACATAAAAAATAGCATGTCGATAAAGTTGATTTGCTTATAAGCGGCAACTTTAAGCAAAACACCAACGGAACCAATGGATACGAGAGAAAATGTACAACGCAGCAACCAGGGTTTATACTCGAACCGGGTTTTATTGCCCGGCTGATACTGAACGACAATTGCCGAAACAATCATAATGACAATACCCAACCAATGAATCATAGGTATGGATTCGGGGAAAAACAGCGCTGTCGCCAAGACTACGACCACAGAATTCATCGCGATCAATGTTGAGGTAATACTTGCCGGTCCCTTCTCGAAAGCCTTCGTCATTTGCAGATTTCCGTTGGCGTTGAGTATTCCGGTCAATCCCCCCATCAGAAGGGCCAAGTAGTTCGGATGAAGGGCATGACGGAAAACGCCGTACAACAAAACAAGTAGAAAGGCCACAAGATAAAAGAAAAATTGAATCCATTCCTTGGAGAGTTTTCGTGTAGTGCCCCATTTAAACAACGTATTATTAACTCCGAAACAAAAGGTGGTACTCAGTGCAGCCAACAACCACATGACACGATCGAATCCTTTCCCAATACCATTTCACACGATCTATCATATCAACATTCATTCCATTTAATTGATTTAAGAAAATACAATGATCTTCAATATACAAGTTATCATTCCATTAGTTGAATTTAAAGTCTTTTTCTCTTAAACCGCTTAATTTTCTTGGAAAAATCACCTGTAAACAAGTATTCAATTTGCAGGAGGTTTGTGGACGAATTCATTATGACTGGATTTCGTTGTTAACGTTCTCATGTATCTATTCTTCTTTCATTTGGCATTAAGGATCTATTCGTGTTATATTTCTATCAAAAACCGATACGGGAGAGTATCATGCCTTACGTGTATATAATTGAATGCCGGGATGGAACGCTGTATACCGGCTATGCGGTTGACATTGTAAAGCGACTGGATGAGCATAACAAAGGGGAAGGAGCGAAATACACCCGCGGTCGACGCCCAGTTCGGCTTCGTTACATTGAGACATGTCCTGACAAGTCGACTGCCATGAGGCGCGAGTACGCGATCAAACGCTTGAGCCGCCGGGGGAAACAAGCGTTAATTCAATCGGTCAGTCTTTTAAACCGAGTGTTGGACATAAACAAGTTCGGATAGGATGACAGATGGGTAATTTTATTCTGGCTATATTGGGGATTATAATGTCGGCTTACACACATATAAAAAGAGCAGCACTGCTGCTCCCATTATCGAATCGTTATTTTATAAAAACCTTACATGATCAAGTTCAATGTAGTAAATCTTCTAAAATAATTCCTATCTCCTAATTAGAGGGACGTTCACCAACAATCGCAACGCGCTCACCCAATCTGCGATTTGGGTAGTAATCAGCAACCGCGTAATGTTGAGTCGCGAAATTGTCCCAGAAAGCAATGGAATTTGCTTCCCATTTAAAGCGAACTTGATACTCAGGTATGTGAACTTGTTGAAAAAGATACTGGAGAAGATTCTCACTTTCCTCCAAATCAAGACCAACAATTCGGGCCGTGAAGTCAGGGTTTACAAATAAAGTTTTTCTTCCAGTAACAGGATGTTTAATGACAACAGGATGCTCCGCAATTGGAAATTCAGCTTGCCAGAATGCCAACTCATCTGGTGTCAATGAATGACCAAATACATGGGTAAAGTCATGAATGGCAGTAAGACCATCGATGCGTTCTTTTATCTCCTCAGGCAAATTATCGTACGCTGCCGCGGTATCAGCCCATAACGTATCTCCGCCGAGTTCAGGAACTTCAATAACCCGTAAGATAGCAGCACGAGCAGGTGTTAAACGAAATGTTACATCGTTATGCCAAATGTTCTCAAATCCCTTAGAATTTTTATCTTTGGCGAAACGAACAATTTCTGGAGAATTCCCCTCCGGAAGGAAAGGATGCTTCTCTAACTCTCCCCAAAGCCGAGCAAACGCTACTAGTTGTTCACTTGAAATTTTTTGGTCGCGAAAAAAAATGACCTTCCACTCTAACAGAGCTCGGTTCAATTCTTCCTTTACTTCGGAAGTGATAGAATCTCGCAAATCGACACCGACAATCTCAGCACCAATGAGCGGTCCCAACGGCTTGACTTGAAACAATGTGTAAGGTTTCTCCTCCACACCTTCTGGAAAACGACGTAGGATACGAGTACCCGTATAACGATTTCGATAAGGAATATTCAAAGGACGAGTTGGATCAATCGTATATTTAGACATCTGGCATTCTCCTTTCAAGTTTGAATACTTTTATGAGTCAAATTTCGTGAAGGCCACTGTTTCATTACTTCCTTTACTAATTACGGAAAGTAAATAATCCCGTAAATGATTAAATTCCTTTGACTTTTCCATTTCATGAACAGATTTATCCTGTTGTGTTAGTGGATTTGATATATCGAGCACTATTTTCCCGGGATTGGGATGCATGACTACAATTCGTGTTCCTAATAACAACGCTTCTTCGACATCATGAGTTATAAAAAAAACAGATTTTCTTGTTTTTTTCCAGATCTCACGCAGATGGTTCTGCATCGATCTTCGTGTTAATGCATCAAGAGCACTAAAAGGCTCATCCATTAAAATTACCTTGGGATCAGTAGCAAGTGTTCGAGCAATGGATGCTCTTTGTTTCATACCTTCAGAAAGCTGATGTGGCCACATCTTTGATGATGATTCCAAACCAACCAATTTAAGATAGTATGAAACAAGCTTCTTTCGTTCCACTCTTGGAATGGCTTTCATTTTCAATCCGAACGCAACATTTTGTTCGATTGAAAGCCACGGAAAAAGGTTGTGATGTTGAAATACCACTCCCACTTCGGAATTCGGTCTCAAATGCTTCTTTCCATCAATGAGCACCTCACCGGTAGTAGGTTTGCGAAACCCAGCCAGTACATGTAAGAGTGATGATTTGCCACATCCTGACGATCCCAACACGCATAAAAAATCATTCTGATTTAATTGGAGATTGATTGAATCTAAAGCATGTACTTGTTTATTTTTACTCTTGTAATATAAATTTAGATTTCTCACTTCAATAACCGGGCAACTGATTGCAGACGCAGTATGCGAAGTTACAGATGACAACATGAATACCACCACCTATTTTTACTGATCAATGATAGACATTACTCAGTAAAGCATTTTGATACACAGCTAAATCCGGGGCTGATGGTATTGCCTTTTGTTTTACCATAAAATCGCCTGTATCCTTTAAAATTTTTCCCAATTCGTCATTATTATCCGACTGTAATAAATATTTTTTCTGCTGCGATTCATCTAACCATATGATTTGTTTCATTGTTTTTAAGCTATCCTCCGGAGAGAGCTCTAACTCCTTGGAGAGTAGTTGAGCGGACTGTTCAGGGTTATTGTAATAATAATGAACAGCTTCATTTAAAACGGAAATATATTCCTTTACGAATTCCGGATATTTTTTAACAAAATCTTTATGAACAATTCCTAAATCTGCTGTAACCACCCCTTTTTCTGCCAATTCTTTAGAAGAGGTTATGACATGTCCCCCATCATTTACGAGTTTCTCTTGTGTTGGTTGCCAGATATATGCTCCGTCGATATCATTTCTTTTCCAGGCAGCAAAGATATCTGGTGCTTGCATATCAAGAAGTTTTATATCCCCTTTGTCGGGGTCAATCCCTACAGTTTTTAGGGCGCCTAATAAACTATAATGCGATGTTGAGCTAAACGTTGTTGCTATCTTCTTCCCCTTAAGATCTGCTAATGATTTAATTCCCGAACTATTTTTAACAACTAATGCCTCGCTTTCACCTATGATGTCATGTACATAATAGACCTGATAAGGTAATCCTTTAGCGATTCCTATCGCGGCAGGAGGGGTTCCGACATTGCCAAAATCAATGCTGCCGCTCGCCATAGCGGTATTTACATCTCGTCCTGAATCAAATTTAATCCAATTCACTTTTACATTCGGGTATTTCTTTTCCAAGAGACCTAGTGCCTTAGCCAAAAGCTCCCCACTTGGTGATACTTGATAACCTATGCGAATTTCTTTCGGGATAGCATCCGTTGAAGAAGAGCGTGCGCTACTGTCAGATGTCGTTTTCTGATTCGAACATGCTGTAGTAAAAGTAAAAATAAAAGCAAGTAAAGTAATGAAAAATAATCTGAACTTTCTCCAAGTATGCATTTGACTTACCCCCATTGATTAAAGTCAATCCTGGATCCCAACCCATGGAAACTTATAACGTTGGATCCATCTGATGAGGCCATCCATAAGCATTGCTATGAATCCCATTAAAATGATTCCCACAAAAATAATATCGCTTCGTAGAAATTTACTAGCGTCTAACACCATCCACCCTATACCTGAAGTTGCAGCCACCATTTCAGCAGCAACCAACGTTGAATAGGTTACTCCAATCGCAGTACGAAGCCCCGTGATTATATCCGGAAGACATCCGGGAAATATGACATGGCTCAAAACCTTCCACTTTGATGCTCCTAATGATAAGGCTGCATGGATTCGGTCAAGCGGAGTTCTCTGCACACTATATACAGTTGCAATAAAAAGTGGTGGAAAAGCACTAAGAAATAAAAGGGCAACTTTTGATTTATCATCGATCCCAAACCACAAAACAAGTAATGCGTAATATGCCAATGGAGGAAGAGGTCTATAAAATTCAATAATGGGATCAAAAATTGCACGTATATATTTTGAATACCCACAAAGAATTCCAAGCGGGATGGCAGTGACACAAGCATAAAATAATGACAGAAATAACCGATAAAGACTGGTTATGATATGCGTACCTAAGGGAGAACCTTTATATCCTTCATGTAAAAGTTCTAAAAATGCAGCCCAGACTGATTGGGGAGTAGGCAAGAAAAGTGGGTCAATCCATTTCAAATTGGTAATCAATGTCCATAGAAATAAAAGAAAAACTACAGTAATAACGGAAACTCCTCTGGCAGTAATTTGTTCAAGAATCAGAAACACCTTTTTCCTAAACAATGTATTCATTCCCCCTTCACTTGTATTGAATATTTACATTCAAAATCATAATTTACAAAATAAAAAAGAGATCTTTACTCGCAACTATGAGTTGGCAAACTTCGACGATCATTAATACCGTCGAATTTTTTGCTTCACTATTGCGTAAGTAAAGACCTCCAGTTGTCCGGTCGGTTTAATATATATATTCCGATTTGTTAACCCTGATATATATAATAACGTGGATTAAATCAATTGTCAAAAGGTTTTTTACTTTGCTGTCCTAAACTGAAAACATGAGTGTTTCCAAGTAGGCATAAAGTTCTGACGGGAAATTACAAAAAGAATACCCCCGGGATAATCTGTCCCGGACTTTTCAATACATACCCGCCTTTTTCCTCATCGTAGTCGATGGTGACGGTGTCATCCATATAGATTCGCGAAGCGCGGTCTACGACCACATGTATGGGACCGTAATCGAAAATATCATCATCCGGTCTTGGTTCATCCAGATATAACTTGTTAAAAATGGGCAGTATGCGAACGAATATTCCGCACTACTTAAGGCTTTTCGCGATTTTCAATCATTACTCGCATAGTAAAGTTATCAATGACTCCGAACGTTCTCCATTCAACCACTATTATACCGTTATAAAAATTGAAATCCAATTGTTCTAAAATTCACTCGACTTGTTACACTCCAATATCAATGCGTGTATAAATCGAAATAAATTAAAACGGGGCGCTCGTCTTGAACGCCCTTATTCAGTGCCTACACATATCATCAGCGACTCTTTGCGTGAGTGGAGCAAACTAGTTAAAGTTGAAACAATCATTTGTTGCGATACGTGAATCGCTAATAGGAATCGATTGCCTAACCAGTTAAAAGTATGTAATATTAATTCAAGTAAAAAATAAAGAGATTGGGTGATAATATTGATTTTGGATTATTTTGATTCAAATTGTAGGATTATTATTGATGAATTTAATTTGTTAGTCAGCAATATGGATATTAGAGAAAAAACGAATTATGCAATTAACAATCTTTGCGAGGCGGATATTGTCTATAGACTAGGCGGCCCATTTAGACAAATGGTTCGTTATTCATCGAATAGTCTAAAAGCAAAAGGTCAAGACATAATGATTGATTACAAGGATTTTAGAATTGAGGTTAAATACTGGAGATATTGGTATGGTGGTACTGGAAAACAGAAAAAGGTCTGGAGTGAGGCATTTCAAGACGACTTCGATTGGCTGTGTAATGAATTTGCCAGCGGTAATAAAGGTAAAAGAGCCTTTATTGCTGCTTGGTCACCTTTACTAGGGTGGAATGAATTGTTACATCTTGGCCAAAGGAGTGGACAAAATCCACCACCGAACAGAGATAGACTTAAATTACTTCCATTTCTGGATTGCCCCAATGGAGAAGGAGTGTCAAGTATAAGAACAATTTACTCACCTAAAGATGGTGAGTTTTCTGTTCGAACTAGAAACAGTGATTTACGAGTTAATTGGCGTTTGTATGGTGAATCAGAAGATTTTATTAATATAGTTATATACTATTGAGTTTAAAACTAAAGGAAATAGATAGTTAAACAATTGATAAAGCATCTTATTTTCCGCGAACAAATATAGTCTTATTAAGTACTTCACCTATAATTCGACAAAAATTCACAAAATACGCACAAACGTTATATCAATATAAAGCGATAATGTGATAAAATCAAAGTGTGCAACAACAATATACCCACACTCTTGCGGTAGTTTTAACTAACTATCGCTTTTTTATTGCATAAAGAATGTCGTTAAATTAATCGATACTGCTTCTTCCAAAAATATCTGGATATAATTTTTTCGCTTTAATTTTTATCTCAATTTCTTCTTTGTACTTCTTATAGTGTATACGTTTAAACTCTTCCTCTAAAAAGTCTGTGATCGGAGGTGCATCTTTTGGGGAGAGAAATGTACATTTACCAATCTTGATGACTCTGTATTTTGATAAATCAACATTTTGCAAAGTATTCACCTTCTTTTTAAAAAAATAATGATCGGGAGTGATCGTGCGCAGCAATTCAATTATTAACTGCGCACGTGACACCTCCTTTAATTGAACACCAACCTGTTCGGCCCAATTGGTCGCGACATGTTGTTGGTGCGTGTGCGCACACCGAGTTCGCGCATTAGCTCATCGGCCAGTTGCTTAGCGTCTTTATTGGCTCCTTGGATTATGATGTCGCCGTGAAAATGAACGTCACCACCACCGTAACCACCATACCCGTACCGATCAAATGTATCGGGTACGGCAGCATTAACAAGCTGGTTGGATGCGCGTTCAATCAAATTGAGATGATACTGATCCGTCATACCTTGATGTAAGCCCAGAAGTAGATATCTACCTTGTTCAGCCATCACACGACTTGGCGAATTAATACCAGCCGCATGTTTGAATGGTTGCACGATATATCTATCCGCCAAATCTGCTACAGTACTAGCCAGATTACTTGCCAGCGAAACAATACCATCGATGATACCTTGCACCACGTTCTTGCCCCAACTTAGTGCGGTAGAATACCAAGTTGATGCGAGTTGGACGATGCCGTTCCAGCCATCAGACACCACAGTTTTGATATCCAGCCAAATTTTGCCGACATATGATTTTATGTCTGTCCATGCTTTTGACCAATGACCGGTCAATAAATCAAGTCCGACCACGATGATGCCTGATACAATATCCCATGTAAGCTGTGTTACATTTTTGATCATCGTCCATGCAAATTTAACGTCAGCAACAATAATCGGCCATACCGCTTTCAGCGTTGCCCATATAACGGCTCCAATTGTCCTGATAATAATTGGAACGCAATGTAATCCTTAATTGCTGGCCATACAAACATTATGATTTGTTTTAACATCGGCCAAATTGTACGCCAGAATGCTATTATCTGTGTGCAAGCGCTGAAGATTGTGCGCCAGATAGACATTACCGCAGGCCCAATCGCGCCCCAAATCGCTTGCCACGCTGATTGAGTCGTGGATTTTACGCCGTTCCATAAGTTGACGAAAAACGACTTGATCGGCCCCCAATATTTGATTATGAGTGTCGCGACAACGGCAAAAGCAGTAATAACGCCAACTGCAGCTAATCCACCAACTCCAAGCGTTCCGAATAAAACTATCACACCGGCAACAGCAGCGGATAAAGCCAATAGACCGCCCGTGATTGCGACAAATGCCGCTACATATTTCATAATCTTCGGATGTTGATCCGCAAACACTTGAATTTTGCTTACGATTTGATTCAAGTATTGCAATATCGGATTCAACAATTGCGCCATTTGGATGAACACATTCAATTTTAGATTTTGTAGGTTCGTCTGTAGCTGTTGTATCTGTCCAAGCGGTGATTTATTGGTGTCTTCTTGCATCTGAGAAATCGACTTCATATTTTGCATTTGTTTGACAATCGACTGTAGCGCATCCTGACCACGTTCAGACGAGAGTAATTGCGCGATCCTTAAACCTTGCATGCCGAATATATCCTTGTAATATTTTGCTAATTCAGTCGGACTGCGACCTTGACTGGCCCTCTGCAATTGCGCAACCAAATTCGCAACGCCTAAGAAGTTTCCGCTTTTATCGAAGATTGTGTTATCGAGTCCTAATGCATGTAATCCGCGCATTTGTGCGCTTGGCGTTTTTCCACGACCACCGAACAGGCCACTAATACTTCTCAATATCATGTCGCTCGCGTTCGTGCCTGCCATCGAACCCAATATACCGAGTCGATTCGATAACGCCGCTAATAACAAAGTGTCATCTGTAGACGCATGCAATGCTTGCATCGATGGAGCCAAGTACTTGAACGTGTCGGCAAATTCCGATGATGAACCAGGAGTCATGAACGTGGCTTTATTATACTTATCTAGGAAACTCAAGAGTTCCTTTGGTGTATAAGCACCTACCATGTGCGCACTCGATATGGCCTGTGTAACGGCTTCGTCTGGTGACGTACCTTTACCCAACTTTTGTACCTCTGCGTATTGCGTAAAAATAGGCAATGTTTGCGTAATTTGTTGCGCATCCAGACCTGAACTACTGAGCCTCTTGGCGATTTCAGCCGTGTCTTGAACACTAAATATTGTCTTCCCACTTGTTTGCTGAATCACATTTTGGATTTGTTTTATTTGGTCGGCTGTAGCACCAACCGTGTCTTGAATCATTGTGAGAGTGGTTAGGAAGTCACCTGCCTGTTTAACATTCTCGGCCATCGCATTAGCTAACATTGAACCGCCAAATAGTAGACCGCTGCCGGCAGCCAATCTGTTAATATCGGTTAGACGCTTACTTAACTGATCGACCTGTTTCGTTGTTTCAGATGTTAGCCCCCCACCGCCAAAAGGAACTTTTCCAATTTGGGAAAACCGTTTGCTAAGTTGCTCAACTTGTTTTGTCGTTTCGGATATAGATCGTTGAAAAGTTGAGATTTGTGATTGCATTGCTCGTATGGGCGCCGTAAACTGATCCACGGCCCGAATCATTATTTCAAGTGAGTATGCGCTTGCTGCCATCTATATCACCATCCTGTCCATGTTGCGGAATAATAGTTTGTCTGATCATCCAATTCAGCCTCCCAAAAATCACGAATCAAATAACAAACTTCAAATCCACGCACATCCACATCATGACGACAACTGCGATAACCCATTTGCCACGCCTTCAGCGATGCGTGCATCTGCGCGGTTTCAATCGCCGGATTCAATTTGTCTGCCAGATGATGCAGCGTGAACGTGTCAATTGTTTCGTTGGAATCAACCAACGCGACATCAGCGTTCCAGTGGCCATCGAACCAATGCATCTGATAGCGAATGACCGTTGTACATCACCCCCTTTCAAGCGAGACGTTCAACGCCGAGCGTTTCGAGTTCAGGATGCTCGTCTGTCGTCACGTCCACTAGCAAGCGCTCAACACCCAACAATCTCGCCTCGGCCATTCCCGATTCAATAGCACGTCGATATGCGAAACTTATCGGACATCTGAATGTGCGACACATTTCGGATATCACCCAACCGCTCCCCAATTCCACCAGGCGAATCAATGCAACGTGAGCGTCATTGACGGTACTCAGCTTCACCGCAAGCGCAATACGCACAAGCATCTCTCCACGTCGATAAAATAGTGCATATTTGGTACGATTTTCGCGAAATCAGCCCCGTAGAGCGATTTTTCAAACGGGGGTAATATAATTACCTTACCTAAACTACACAGCCGTTTTATCGCACGTCACATTCACGCCGAGAAGATGACGAATGGAACGTTTCTTCTCGTTCGGTACGACATATTGCATCGCGAACAGTTTTCCGTTGCGGTAGTATTCAGCCATCACTTTGAATCCGTATGATCGTTTGATTTTACGCCATACATCGGGATCTTCTGTGTAGGCTGCGAGATAATCACTATTCAATCGCCAGATTTCGTTGCGCATTAAATCACCTCCAATCCACGCACGAAAATAAATAAGCCGCCCAATATTGAGCGACGTGTGAATAGGGGATGGTTTAGGGACGATAGGGACAGTTTGGATTAAAATTTCCGTTTTTCATATACAAATAAAAAATTTATAGAGAAAAAGGGAAAAATGCGATCAAACCATCCCTGTGTCCCTGAAACTGTCCCTACGATATACGCGCAAAGGGGACGGGTATATTTCGTGCTAAGCCGATATCTTTCCAAACTTTATATCCATTAGATTTAACGTTCTCGAATCCCCGTTCTTTCAACTTTCGTCCAAACATTGATTGCGTCATTTGGTATTCGCCATTATCAGCGCACCACGTTTTGTATTCCTCGTACAGTTCGGACGAATGCGTTTTATAACCCGATCCGATGACGCATTTATCAGCCAAAAACGCGCCGATAACGTCCATTTCTTCGCGATATTCTTGCGTTGCTTCGACCACTGCGCCAGGAACACCTAACCCCTCGCGTTGCCACAGCAAGCACCCTTCCACGGCCCAACGCAATATACCTGACCATTCAGCGCGTAATTTTTCCGGTAGTTTAGGATCGCGTTCGTGCTCTGGAATTATTACATCGAACGGTATCAAGCGAATACGACGCCAGATTGCATCGTCCGTTCCACGAATCGACGGTTTGTGATTGGTTGCGAAAAATATCTTGTGCGTAGGTTTGAAATCGAAGTATTCACGGTGCAGGAATCGCGCTGAAATGGTATCGCCGCCGGTTAATTGCTTGATGAGTGATTCGGCCAAACGTTTTCCCTCTTCACCCTCGATAGTGGATACGAAACGTACCCCTTTGAGACGTGCGATATCGTTTGAGATGCGATCCGATTGCTTGACCATGAACGAGTCTGGCTGCATGGTGATTGAGTAGTCGTCCAACAATTCGCGTATCGTGTTCAGGAACGTGGATTTGCCGTTTTTGCCGGTGTATCCGTATAGGAAAAACATAACCTGTTCAGATACGTCACCGGTGAGCGCATAACCGACCGCTTTCTGTAGGAAACGTATCAATTCCTGGTTCCCGTTCATGATGCGCCACAAAAACGCTTCCCATGTCGGACATTGTGCGTTTGGATCGTACTCCGTATGAACGAGTTTGGTGATCAAGTCCTTGCGTGAATGCGGTCTTAATTTGCCTGTGCGCAAGTCGATTGTTCCGTTCTCTACGTTCAATAGCCATTGATCCGCGTCTAATTCATAGGCGTGGATTGGTATATCTCCTTCATTTTGCGCCAACGCAATCATTTCTCGAATTGATGATGCTTTCTCTGATTGAATCGCATGTTTAGAGATCTTTTGACGTGTATCAGTATCGTCAGTCAATGCAGCTTCACGGTAGATATTCCGCACCGTTTCTTTGGCCAGACGATACACTTCTGTTCCCCCACTATCTATTTGCCACCGTTTGCCTGTCCAGTACAGCCATTTGCCAGTGCTATGACAGTATCGCAATTTATCGCCATGATAGTATGCTAAACGCTCAGCATTTCCTACGTCTGATAGGTGAAACGCCTTTACAATCGGCTCGATTTGTATTATAATATTTTTAAATGAATAGTTCGCATCATCTAAACACTCTTCTGGCATAGAGTGTTTTTTGTTTGCCTCCATCCTTCTCCCTCCCGTCGTATGTAGTAGAGAAAAGCTGATCGCGAAGGATCAGCCTTGTTTAAAGAACAATACAACCTTATCTTTCGCGATAAACGGCTTCCAGTGTTCATTGTGCAGCCTTTTCAGCTCTTCCAGTAAATGATCATCGCCTTGTTTCAATACCTTGTCGAAATCCACCATATGATAATTCATCTTCTCATCGCCTCCATCAACGATTTGGATTGGTTTGCATCCTTTCTCTTTAACCAGCATCACAATGTCATCCAAATGCGAGCACGTCACCACCCCGTTCGCGTCGAATGGATAAGTACCATGCCAAGCAACGCACATACCTGCAAGTTCTTGGTTTCGTAAAACTACTTGCATCTATATCATCCCTCCTTGTAATAGAGCGCTTGAAGTTGACGTACGCCGATTAGTTTCCAGTCGGCTAATTCACGCAACAATGCTTCGGCGTCTTCGTCACGTGAAAATGAAAGCGATCTGAGATTGATTAGCCGGTATTGAGTTCCAGTTGTGTCGTATGGATCGATATGCGTTACGATAAATCCTTGATCCAGCAGCGCTTGAATGTGTTCAAGTTCTTCGACCTGAACTGTATTATCGTTGATGCAATAGAACTTAATTTGTTTGCCGTTGTAATAAAGGGTATAGTACCTGTTTTCATCCATTGGAAGCTTGGTGTATGGTCGATGCATATATACTTTCATTGTTCATTCCCTCCGTCTCTAAATCTTCCATGGTTTATCAAGCGCCGCCGCTTTGTTGGAGTGAAATTCGGATTTTACGAACGTCATTTTTGTGATGTATTCGTTGACCGGCTCTTCTTTTGCCAAGGTATATCCCTGGAACGAGCGCGTCATCAACTGCTGGTCACGTTGCCAGTTCGACACGTTCTCAACGATCTTGTCAGCCATGTGTTCGTTTGTGGTGCTAGACTTTGAGTGAGTTGTCTTTTTCAGCTCCTCGATTTCGCGTGTTAGCTTCCGATACTCGTCTGCAGTTTCAATGAGCTTTTTGAGCAATTGTTTTTGTGCAAATTCCTTATCAGTCATAATCATCTCTCCTTTAATTCGAAATAGTTGAATAATCATGTTGCCAATCCATAGCAGCGTCGATAAAGTCAATGTAAAACTTCAAAAATCGACGGCGTGCTTCTTCACTCATACGACGTTCCCCTGTTTCGATCATCGCAACGTAACTGTGACTGTATCCAACCGCTTTCGCAAATTCACGAACGCTTATTCCAAGCATCTGTCTGAGAAAGCGAAAGGTTTCTGGCTGGATTTGCATTTGAATCACCCCCTTTCAAGATGTAGACAGTGTTAACAAACCTCCGAAAAAATAAGAGCCCGCGTTGACGAGACGCGACCCTATTTTCCGTATATAGACAAGCTACATACGACAAAGAGAAAGGTATGGAGTGGTAGCGCATGGATGACCTGCGCCTATATATTAGTCCACTTATTCGCGCTAAAACCAACCTATATTTAATAAAATTTTTTATTATACCATAATTAACATATAATATAAAGTATCAATTTAATATTTTGGACATTTTTCTTATCGCTGCATCAGTGTTTTTACGTACTGCCTCGTCACTCACTCCCAATTTCTTTGCAATATCAACAAACGTGTAATCGTGCAGATAGTGCAATTCCAGACACAGACGTTGCTTTACGGTTAGTTGTTGAAGTGCGTTCCGAATATCGATCAGGATATCCAGAGCAACATGATCACCGCGCCAGATAGCTCTGTAATTGAGTTCGTCATAGTGTTCGAGTACGATGACGATTGATTCACATGAATATTTCTCTATCGAGCGAGGATCAATTGATGAATAGTTGAATTTAAACAATCCCATTCGTTGCGCATACGCAGGAACTAATTTTTCATCGTCTTCATCGTCATAGTTCATTTCATCGTCATCAGGTGATTCTAGAGGGCTACTTATGTATCGTGGGTTGTAGGGATATATTGTTTCATACATACGCTCTTCTTGACGTATAGTTTGGTACGCGTTCTTTTGACCGAGCTTTCTAGGATTTCTACTACCAGCGTAGTTGTAATCAAGCACCTCATATAGTACATCGAGCCAATATCGTGGCGGCCATACCTTAACCTTGTAATCGATAAACGCTTGATCCCATGCGTCGATTAATGCCTCAATCATACGCTTGCGTTCGCGGAGTGGCACAGGATTATTCTGTTTTTTGCGTTCCACGACCATTTTTCGCATTGTTGTAACGTAACGCCTGAATTGTGCTCTTGCTTGCTCATAACCTTTTGAAAATACGTATTCCTGAGCCACAGTTTCACCTTCCTTTTACTTAACTTTTTGTTTTTTGTATTTTTTGATTTTTTCGTTTGCTATTTTTACAGACTCAAAGAAAGCATCAAAATCAGGGGGGTGGTTTTTTAAGAAGCAATTTATGGCCAACTGTTTTGCACGCCCCCTTATACCTGGTCGTACAACTTTTTCACCGCCGCAATATTCAATGAGCTGGTGATATATCTTTTGACATTCAGGATCTTTGAATGCTTTTTTTCTTCGTTCTAAGTCCTCTATAGTTTTTTGACGGCAATATTCGTAATAAGCCATTTGCTTTTCGAGTTGTTTAAACTGCTCCTCGATTTGATTAAAACGTATGTTTGACATTAACGTTACCGCCTTTCCCTTCGAATTTTTTCGTATCATGTCCCTGTCTTTATACTATATCAATAATATCATTTAGTCAATAATATATTTTGATATAATTGATAGGTGTTTATTATCGTGATATAGTTTGGTACAATAGATATAAAACCTAAACGGGAGTGTATAATACATGGCAGGTAATCCAGGCGGCCCTCGTGTAGATTGGACGGAAGAAGAGTTTGACCGTTTGGCCGAAGTGGTGCTTGAAACGGTCGCTTCTGGCGGTACAGTAACGGAGGCGTGTGAAAAGTTCTCTGAGGAGAGCAATGGACTCAGATCAGTGGCCAGTTGCCGACTAAAGTGGAACACGATCCTCAGTGAAAAATACGCGGCACAATACGAAATTGCAAAAGCACAAGGAGCACAAGCACGAGCGAATCGTACATTAGAAGAACGTAGGCGTATCAAAATTAATCGCAATTTGCCTATCGTATCAAGACAACAAAAAGATGATCCTGATGAACCGATCCGAATGACTCAGCGAGAATTGATTCGTTTCTTGCGCAACGTTGAGATCGTCGATTCGAATGCAGAACGGCTACAGAAACAATTGGACGAAGTGACTCGTGAACGCGATGAATTGAAGAGGCAATTGGAAAAGTTGCATCGTGAATATGAAGAAGTGAAGGCCGAACGCGACAAGTTCTTGGAGGTCTTCAATATCGCACGTAAAAATGTAGCTGGAATCAATGACGATGAGCGAAAACGATTGAGAATCAACAAGCACGGAGTAGTTGAATAAGCAAAAAAAGCCGACTTCACGAGTCGGTTTTCTTTTCTTCATCTCCGTTGTTATGCTTATCACTCTTCAATTTCCGTGCATATGCCAATGTAAGCTCGAATAACCATTTGTTTTCCATACATAGTTCATCGAATGATTTATCACTTCCAGATATTTCTATTATCTTAAAATCATGTGATTTTCTTCCCCGTTTAGCCGCCATTTCACTCAACTCCTATTGGATTTTTCCTTAGTTTCATACTTTTCGTAAATCTCCATTATCATTTCAAATGCACATTCTATTGCTCGTCTCTTTTTTTCTTCAGACTGATCCTCGCTCCTTACGAACTCTATAATAAACTCCCCGTCTTCCACGATCATTTCAGCCCCTCCGATTCATTGCCCTTCTTCTTTTCATAATATTCCATCATTATTTGTAACACGAACTCTAATGCGCGTCGTAATTTTTCTTCATCGTACGGTTCATCACTTTCTCCGTATGTGATAATAAAATCATCATCTTCTGCAACCATTATCCATCCCTCCCGTTTCATCGTTTTTTCAAAAAATATATAATAATAAAAATAGTATATACGATATATTGGTGATTTGAAAATCGGTAGCGCATGTATAAGTTTGATGTGTAAAAATTTGGAAGTGATGTTGTGATACATAAATTTATCGCCTGGATAGGCTTGTGCGCGTGTTTCACGGCGAAACACATTTTTTCTGTAATGTCTCATATTCGCATCGGGATAATCAACATAAACAGGACGAATGGGCAGGCTACAGGGACGATGATGAACAGTCCACCCTACTACACACGAAACGAATGATCTTATCACGCACGATACGTACATTTTATCGTTTCAAAAACCATCGTATATGACACGTTTCTGAGACACATCAAATTATGCGGTTCTCTCGCTTAAAATCCGTTCCAAAACCCGTCTCAAAATCTATGTTGCAAAAAAGTACGTTTATGATACAATATGGTTAAGCGAACCAATTGTAAAGGAGACGGTACATATGAGAATCGGATATGCGCGGGTATCAACGGTCGATCAATCATTGGATATGCAAATCGATGCGTTAAAAGAGGCAGGATGTGAGCGCATCTATACAGAGAAGGAGAGCGGTGCAAAGGACGATAGACCAGAGTTGGAGCGTGCATTAGATAATCTTAGAGAAGGTGATATATTAGTCGTCTACAAACTAGATCGACTTGCACGTTCTACAGTAAAACTCATCATGACATTGGACGAGATTCAGAAAAAAGGCGCGGAATTTGTGAGCTTGAATGACAAGATTGATACAACGACAGCTGCGGGAAAAGCATTGTTTGGTATGCTTGCGGTATTTGCTGAATTTGAACGAAATGTCATTATCGAACGTACCAAAGCGGGATTAGAAGCAGCACGAGCACGTGGGCGTGTTGGTGGCCGACCGAAAACGGATCAAAAGAAGATCGAGAAGGCAATAAAGTTGTACGACACGCAGCAATATACTGTATCAGAAATAACCGAAATGACCGGCGTTACAAAAGCAACGTTGTATCGAGCGTTGAAGGAACGGCAGGCGTGAATTTGTGATAAAATATTCGTGTATCCTATACGTCCTAACCCTATAAAGAAGGCGTGATCGAGTGGTCACGTCTTTTTCATGTGCGGAGGTTCTGGCGCAACCGTTCGAGCGGGCGGCAGAGTTTCGCTTTTACACACTTTTGTGCGAAACATTACTCCATATCCACCAAACAAAAAGGGTGTAACTTGAACTTACACCCCTATCCACCACATACACAATCATGTTACGCTGGCGTAACACGTAATCGCTCAAAAACCGCGTCACATCAACGATCAACGTGTTCGAGTATTCTTTTACGTTGCGCAAAACTCTCCTTCTTAAAGAAGGAGACTTCTCCTATTCTCGCGAAAAAGTATTTTCCGATTTCGGAAAAAAGTCGATTGGACACTCACGCACCACCAAAAACCCGAGAAACCGCGCCACAACTGGGATTTCCGGCATTTTGTGAGTTATAAATGTCGGCGATTTCGTACGGATTTGTCCAATCACAATTACCATATATTACCAAATTCACCCAATAAATAAAGGTGCCACTTGTGTGACACCGTTTCCCCTCTCGTTTATTGTTCTTTAGTTTTCACGTGCTGTATCACGTCTTGTATCTCACATTCCAGCGCTGTACATATATCATCTAAGACCTTCATTGAAACCGGTTCATCCTTGGCGATCTTAGCAATAGTTGCAGAAGATGCCCCTATCATCCTTTTCAATTCTGTTCGGCTAATCCCTTTTTTGTGTAATGTTGCGGCCAATGGAGCATATGAAAACATATAATCAACCCCTCATTTGTTGATTCCCATCAATACAATATCATAAACATTTAGTTTAACAAAGTAAACATATGTTCGCAATAATAAACTTTTTGCTTGACTAGCATAATTAGCAAGTTGTATCATATGTTTAGAAAACTAAATCTAATATTTATAAAACTAAACGATCTATGGGGGTGTGCGTGTATGATTCGGGTGAACGACGAATGGATCGGACAAGCAGAACCTAATCTTCGCAGAGACGACAAACTAGATCGATGTGTGGAGCTTGCATCTATTTTGGTGGACTCGTATAACACATACCTTGAACTAGCCGCTGATTGCAATGATGACAACTCTGTTTTACACGTGAAGAGACTTGTTGAGCGTATTGCGAAAACCGTAGGCCGCGCGACTACAGCCATATAAGAAGGAGTGGTGATAATGAACATCCATTACAACGACGAACTTATCCAGCCAATTGGACAAGTCGATCCTCAATTACGGAACGATACGAGATTGCTTCACTATGCCGAATTGGCCGAACTTTTCGTCCAGACGTTTGAGGTGTATTATGAACTCGCAGCGGATAGCAATGTGCCTGACACTCACGTCCAAAATACAAAAAAATTGGTGCACTTTGTAGGAAATATGTTGTCGAGTATAAGTTTTGATCACATCTAATTTAAAGTTATAAATAATGACCACTCGCATACCGAACGTGAGTGGTTAATTTTTGGCTTAAAAAAGTGTTGTTGATATTGAAACAACGACAATTTTTTAATAACTGAATGAAAAATATAGTATAATATCCATAACTATCTAACTTATCTGTTTGTTATTTTATTTCTCTACATATTATAAGGAGTTGGTTGTAATGAGAAAATGGGGTAAGGTAGGAACAGGAATCATCATTACTACAATTGTTCTGAGTATGACAGGTTGTGGGGGAAGTAACGCAACAACTAGTTCTTCTAATGCTCCAAAGGTTACGGAAGCAAATAAGGCTCAATTCTTACAGGATGCAAATCAGTTTAAGGGTGCTGAAGCCACATTGCAAGGCAAAGTGTTTATCGGTACTAAAAATATTGGTGATATGACCGCTTTTCAAATGCAAGTTGATGATCATAATGTAGTCGTAAATGTCAACGGTAAAAACGCGGATATCAATGAAAATGACTTTGTAGAAGTTACAGGAAAAGTTCAAGGTGTGATGGAAGGCACTAATGCATTTGGTGCAAAAATTTCTGCTCCAGTAATACAGCTTGAATCTGTGAAGAAAGTCGATCCTTTGAGTGTGCTATCACCGACAATCAAAAGCCTTCAAGTCGATAAAACGTTGGATCAACACGGTCTAAGTTTAACCGTAAATAAAATTGATTTTGCAAAGGATGAACAAAGAGTATATTTAACAATCAAGAACGGTACTCAAAATAAAGCTTATTTTTTCGTAGTTGAAGCTAAAGCAGTTCAAGATGGACAGCAATTGGATTCAAAGATTAGTGATCATGAAATTGATGCCAAAGAAACGTACAAAGAGATTCCAAGCGATCTGTTGCCTGGAGTATCTGCAAGTGGTGTAATTGTATTCAAAGGACTTTCCCCGGATAAACCATTGAAACTCACTCTCAGCGCACATACCGATGATTTCGAAACTAATTTCAATCCGTACACTTTTGATGTACCTGCAGCAAAATAAAAAACAAACCACGTCACTTTAGGCGTGGTTTTTAATGTGATTGCAGCTTTAATCAGTTCCCGCCAGAACAATTGGTATATACCTCCGTTATACAATGACCACACGCTTGAGTGTTTTGTTTATTTTGTGTAAATCGAATTACATACTTATTCCGCATTTGTCATGTACACTGTACACATATCACCCTTACCCCATTGCACACTGGGCAACATGTTTCATTCTACCCCCTGATGATGCGCGGTCATAACGACTGCGCTTTAACGATAATAGGACTGTAAATAAGTGTTAAATAGAAGAGACACGCATTTTTAGCGTGCCTCTGACGTGATGTGAAGAGCGGAGAGAGTTGTTGTTGAACTGTCGTCGCCATACTTATTGTAGTTGATGAATGTATAGTCTACATTGACTATCTGTTAAGATTTATTAACTGATAGATGTATGTAAAAAAAGGCCGCTCACGATGATATGTGAGCGGTTGAATTGTTAAGGAGATTGTGGCGGGGGCCGTATGGCTGTGATTACCCGCAATGCCGTCATACCAGATTTAATTGTAACAACTAAATACTTAATTTATGTTAAAGAAATGTGAGTATTATATTAACTCTCGTATATCTTTCACTATCGTAATCGGTACAATCAATCCGCCTGACACCACATCATACGTTTGTGACGTCACAACAACGACGCTTGGATTGATCGGTTCTCTATATAAACACTGAAAACTCGCTTGCTTAACTCCTCCCTTGCGATCCCATTCGAGCAACCGTTCCCATTTTTCACGCCAGTCCTCTTTTGATTTAGGCGTGCGCTGCACTTCGAGCAGAAATTGCATATCACGAAAATGCACGTATGCGTCGCCACAATACATCCGATCCGTTCCTGGTATCTTCTCGCGCAACTCCGGAATAAAATAGCGCAATCCACCGGCTAATTTCAATGTCGTGTACGCATCAGCAAGCGCAAGCCAATGATCAAGTTGCACTGTAAACGGAACAGGACGCCTTTTAACGCCGAGAAGTTCGCGGGCCTTTTTCGTCAAGCGCCAAACCTTGTACTGGCCGACCGCCCGGCTCTGTCCCTCTACTAACTTTTCACGCTGCAAATGCACAAGCGCCTCACTCGCGCGTTTGGACGGGTAGCGGTCGAAGTGAAAGAAACGACTGATTTGATCGGTGGACATGATCGGCATTATCTTCAACGCATGTAGCACCGTTTCGCATCGTTCTTCTCGCGTCACATTTCATCGCCTCCAAACGTTTTTCGAGATCGTGCATGTACGGAACATGTATCGTAATCGATTTATTCGTCTTGTATATCGCACGTCCTGGTGTGGATAGTTTCTCTGCCCCTGGTTCGCCTATCACGACTTCTGAAAACTCCGGCTTGCTAAGATGAAACGAGAGCCTTCCACCTGCACAGGCGCGAATTTGCGGATTCACATAGTCGCTGTGCGGGTATTGTAGGCAATAGAAGACGTGTATCCCTAATTCACGGCCAACCATGAGCAATTGCGATAAGTATCCATCGATCTTCTGACACGTCTTCCTCTCGTCACCGGCCCATAATTTTGGTGCTATGACTCCTGCCTCGTCGATAACGAGTAGATGCTTTTTGCGTGCGAGTTGTCGCAAAAGCTGTTTGTCACCTCGTTCAAGCACCTTATCACGTCGGTCGATCATGATGTCATACACTCGTTTTACGGTTTCGTATGCCTTATCGAGATCGGTTGCGATGGGGTGGAGATGAGGGATTCCGATGAATGGGATGAATGATGTACCTTTGAGGTCGATAACGTGTATTTCGAGGTCATTCGGTGTGAGGCGCTTGATCCATTGGTAAAGGATGAAGAACAACAATTCCGTTTTTCCGAATCCAGGCTCACCAGCGATGATCATATGCGGATGCTTGAATGTATGGATGATGGGAGTTCGATTCCGGTCATACCCTAACAACACATCCATACCCTTCATTTTATCGATTAGGGCGTGGTCTACGTCGATTTTATTCGGCAAGTCTTCGATGCAGATACGTATACCAACCCGGCCAGCATAATCAACGATTTCGATATCAGCGCCACACGTCGCCACAAGTGCATCAATCTGCTTTTGTACGTCGTGCGCTGAGTATTTACTCGGTATCTCATACGTCAGTTGAACCATGTATCGCGTCTTCTTCACGTCAACACAGCGCCATTTGCGGGCTTCTATGGGGTGCTTGAGACATAGATTCAAAACGTAATCAACACGTCGCTTATACTCATTCACGCTCAGAACCAAAACCATCGATCCACCCAATGAGCTAATATGTCCGCACCCTTGAAAATGAACCACGCACCAATCAACAACACGACAACAATCGTTTTACGTTGGTGATTCGCTGTCATATCAAGCAAATTCAGCACAATGCTTTGATTCGGTGGTTCGCCAGGATATTTAATCGCGCCCATCACCGTACACCTCCTCTTCTTGGTGGTGAACTTGACGCGTCATTCGCTCGTTCTCGATCCATCCACCGGTGGACATGCTCAGTAGTATCAGGCCGATGATTTGGACGATGTTCATGTGTCATCCCCCAATAGCCAAGCGAATCAGATAGCCAACTCCGTGAAAAAACGCATTTGCTGTCGCTTCGTCTTTCAGCATTTCAAGCGCACCGATGAAAACAAGTCCTGGCCAAATAGGCATTAGAACATACCCCCAATTGCTTGGAGGATATGAAGAAATCCATCATGAACGACGGCATATCCAAGATCAAAAAACTTGCTTATCGCTTGGTCGAACACGTCGCGAGCAAGGCGCACAGCTTTTCCGGTAGAGTACCCCTTATCGATGTAATACTGAACGAGTTTTTGTGCCATTTCTTCGAGTTTGAAGAAGAAAATCGGGTTCATGGACAATCATCTCCTTTTGTTGAATCCGCCTCGAATCAGCGCTGAATCTAACAGGATCAGAATCCGCATCGCAAAGTCAGGTGTGACGTGGGAAGTACATGCGTGGACGAGTACAATGTGTGGGAAAAAGGGAAAAGGGGATTCGTTACGTGATGATGGTTAAGGTATACGCCAATGTGCTTGCCATAATTGCATGTCTATACAATAAAAAATTCATACAAATGAAAAAGAGCCTAATCAGGCTCCCAAATATCATGAACGGTCAATCCTAATGCTGCGGCTATTTTAAAAGCAACTTCGAGTGTTGGAATCATCTTTCCACCTATGATTCGACTCATGTGTGAAACTCCAACACCAGTGCGTTCACATAGCCATTTTTGTTTGATGCCACGTTCCTCAAGTATCTCCTTTAACCTACATTTCACGAACCCCACCTCACAAATTCATTCGCTGTAAAGGTGGGTATTATCCTGCTTGAAAAGCAAAAATACCGCCAAACGGCGGTGATAATGAGATGATCTGGTGAATATGATCTATAAGCGTTTTTTATGTTTCATCTTCAAGTTCATGACGTAACGATCATGCGATGCCAATAAATCATCAGGCGTATGCTGTACATATTTGCGCCATATCCATTGTGCTATGACCTAGAATGCGTTGTAAGGCGATAATATCGCCACCTGCCATAAGGAAGTTTTTGGCGAATGTATGACGAAAAGTGTGCGGTGAACAACGCACCTGATTCGCTATACCGGCTTTTTTACCGTACTCTTGAATTTTTCGCCCAATCGTTCTTTGTGAAATAGGTTCACCGTAATTTGTTAAAAATACATATTCCGTATCAGGAAAATACGTCTTATTTTCTGCGATTAATTCCATCAATAACCTAACCATGTCTTTTGATATTGGAATGACTCTCGTTCTACGATTCTTATTTTGTGATCCGGGCAATGTGATAAGTCGTGTTTGAAAATCGATGTTCGATATTTTCAGAGATAAGACCTCATTGATACGGCAGCCAGACTCAAGAAGAAAGCGCATTAATACGTAGTCACGATTCTGAGCAAAATTTCTACGATCAGGTTGCGCAAGCAGTAAATCAATTTGCTCATCTGTAAATGCTCCGATTGTATCCTCTTCTACACGCAGCCGTTTTATTTTTTCCGCAGGATTATCAGATATGATGTTTTCATTCACTAAGAAATTGAAAAACGCTTTCAGCTTGGTAATGCGTAAATTAACCGTCTGATTACCTAATCCCACTTTCGATACCTTTGGTTTGTGTATTCGTCCCTCGTATAATTGTTGATCGTTCAACATGTAATACACATATTCTCGCAAAAGACTTGTAGTTATTTCATCCACATATTGAATTTCATGATGAGACTTTTCTAGCCAACGCATAAAATAATCAAACATTCTTTTGTGATCTTTGAGTGTGCTCTCTCTTAAACCTTCCGTCACTTTGGCGTGAGTATAAAGATTAAACGCCTGATCCAAAGTGTATTTTGGGCTATTATACACTACCGTTTGTCTCTGTCTTATTGCCTTACGACCTTTTCGTTTATCCAAAATAAAGACCTCCTTTTTCCATTTTTACATGGAGAAGGAAGTCATTATGATAACGTTCACGTATACGAGTAATAAAGTTCTGCCCATTTTTAACGAAGAGAACTTTACCATTCGTCTTCTATAACCTGAATACCCCCGGGATGATTTGACTCGGACTTTTCAATACATACCCGCCTTTTTCCTCATCGTAGTCGATGGTGACGGTGTCATCCATATAGATTCGCGAAGCGCGGTCTACGACCACATGTATGGGGCCGTAATCGAAAATATCATCATCCGGTCTTGGTTCATCCAGAACCAAATCATATGTCATCGTGGCGCTTCAACCGCCTTCCATGATCATCATTACGCGCAAGTATACAACCGGTTGCTCCGGAGACAGCCAGTGTTCCAGCGATTTTTTTGCACGTTCCGTTACATGAACGGTCATTGCCACTTCCCTCCTTTTTCTCATTCGATGATTTTGTCACTTGGAACGATGTCGGCAAAAATACGGGCACGCAAAAGTGATCGGATACCAATGAGGATGATCGGTCCAAGGAACAATCCGATGACCCCGAACCCCCGCAAACCTACATACATCGCAAACAAAGTCGACAATGTATCCAAACCGACGTTTTCCGCAAAGATCTTCGGCTCGATTACGTGACGCACGACAACGATCAATGCTTGCAGCGTCAACAATTTCACCGCCATCCATAAATCCCCGAGAAAGAATTCATACCCTGCCCAGGGGATGATGATCAACCCGGTGCCTACAACAGGTACAAAACCGGCGATACCAATGATTACGCCTAAGGTAATGGCATAATTCACTTGCAACAGCAGAAGGCCGACAACAGCAAATACGATCGTAATCGCAAGCAAAATCCCTTCCGCACGTATCAAGCCGATAAATGCACGATTGACATCCCGTAAGACTATGGAGATTTTAGAATCCCACGTAGGAGGCAAAATCGCACATAGATTTTTAATGATTTTTTCCTTCCCGTTAAGAAAGAAATAAGCGGCGATCAAACCGATAACGATGATAACGATCCACTCGGGGAGTGCGGCAAACACGTGCATGATCTCCGTCAAGACTGACATCGCAGCCATCTTGATCTTATCAAGAATCTCGAGAGAAGACTTATTGATCGAATCGACGATCTGCGGAGGCAATTGCCCGAGTAAAAATTGGCTCTGCGTTGAACGGGAAGTCATCCAATCGCTTACTCGATTCACAAACGAAGGAATAACCTCCGTCAAGAGGAAGACTTCCTGCGCGATTTTCACAATCGTATAACTGAGCAAGGCGAAAAGAACTCCAAAAGTGATTACCATAGAGGTGAGAATCGCGAGCGATCGCTTAAAGCCCCGCCGTTCAAGAAACACGACGATCGGATTTAACAGCAGGGCGAATACGAGTCCAAGGACAAATGGCATCGTATAATCGAGTGTTTTCGCAAAAAGAAAACCCGCGATTGCTACGAATATCAGTAAGATAACAACCTCCAGCACTTGTAAGAGATATCGCTTCATCGCATCCCGTCCGCTCTGTTTCGCTCCATTTTTGTCCATGTTCAGCACTCCCATGTAAGTAAGGCTTCGACTTTCCTAGATGTTCAGAAACTCGATAGCAAACACCGCTCCTCCTTCTTCACGATTTCCCGCGGTGATCGTCCCCCCGCTTTTTTCGATGATGGCACGCGTGATGGCCAGTCCAAGACCGGTATCCCCGGTATCTCCATGAAAGAAACGTTCAAATATGCGATTCATATCTTCTTCACGTAAACCTGGTCCATCATCTTCGATCGTAATGCGGATCCCATGCGGTAAACGAGATAAGCGAATGGCTACCGTTTGGCGGGCGTGCCGGATTCCGTTAGCCAATAAGTTTATGATCGCCTGAGAGATTTTATCCCGATCCAGCAACAAGGCCGGACATTCCTCTGTTTGTGTCGTGATATGCACGCCTTTTTGCCGCGCGATACTCTCCACTCCTATTGCGCATTCCTGAATGATTTCCTTGAGATCTTCCGGTTTCCGATCGTACATATCGTCCATCGTTTCCAATTTGGATAAGTAGATTAATTCATCCACAATCTTTTTCAGACGCTTGCTCTCTCTCGTGATGACTTCTAGCCCTTTGTCGGCTTCTTCATCACGAAAGATACCGTCGCGTATTCCTTCCGCATAGCCCTGAATAGCCATCAACGGGGTTTTTAACTCATGGGAAGCATTTTGTAGAAATCGCCGTTGCGCTTCATCGTAATGCTTGAGCGCAAACGTCATCCTTCTGAATTCACGAGAGAGAGCTTCCAGTTCATCACCGCTTCTCACGATTTCAGGTGGGGTAAAATCGCGGTTCGCCAATCGGCCAACCGCCTGACGCAAAACCTGTAACGGACGCGTGAGTGACCGCATCATCACATAAGCAATCACAAACATGATGGGAAGAGTAATGGAAAAACCTTTGAGTAACACGAAAAGGATGTTTTGAGTGGAGCTGCGAATTTGTTGCAGATCCGTCAACAAAACGAGCGCACGCGTCACTTGTCCCGTTTTTTCCGAATACATGGGCAAAGCGACATACACGATGTCTTCTCCTCTGAATACGCTCATTCCTTCCATTTCTTCACCGTTTATGAAAACGTCTTTCAATTCCACAGGAAAGCGTATTCCCTTAGGAATATTCCTTCCTGACTGCACGATCCTTTGATCGCTTTTATCCACGATCAAATAGTCGCTTTCAATAATCAGCGACAACACCTTTCTGCGTATCGGCAGTTCATCTACACCCGAACTGCCGAACACTTTAACCAAATTGTTTGCTTCCGTATGCAATGTCCGCATCGCTTCATTGACCAAGAATTGTTTGATCATGGCATAGAATAATGTGCCAGAAACGGAGAGAGTAAAGATGATCAACAGTAAATACGTATAAACCAGTTTTTTTCCGATCGTCTTTTTCATCATTTTACCCTTCCAACTTATATCCATAACCCCACACCGTTTTGATTTCAACGGATGAGTCGGCAGCTCTTAATTTTTTTCGAAGTCGCTTTACGAGATCATCGATGGCCCGCTCGTCGCCGATATAATCATACCCCCATACTTGATTGAGTAACTGTTCACGTGTAAATGCCTTGTTTCGATTGGTGGCAAGGTAGGAGAAGAGGTCATACTCTTTTGTTGTGAGCGAAATCTCCGTATCCTCTTTCGTAATTCTTCGTTCGTCCAGATACAATTTCAAATCTCCGATCTGCAAAACCGGCTGTTTTTCAGTTTCAACTTTTCCCGATAACATGGCGTCGATTCGACGGAACATCGTTTTCACGCGCACCACCAGTTCACGCGGGGAAAACGGTTTGGAAAGATAATCATCGGATCCCAATTCCAAACCTACAATTTTATCAACCTCATCATCTTTCGCGGATACCATGATGATGGGAACCATGCTTCTGGCTCGAATCCTTCGGCACAACTCATATCCGTCGACTCCAGGCATCATGATATCGATGATGAACATATCGGGCGCTTCCCGCTCCCAGGCCTCCAGGGCATCTTCTGCCAGAGCAAACGTTTGTACCCTAAACCCCTCCGCTTGTAAATAACGTTCCATGATCATACGAACGGTTTCATCGTCGTCGACAATGAAGATTAAACGTTTCCGTTCTTCCATCCGACCGCCTCCCTATCACAGCAAATCCCTTGACAAAACTCCGATACAACGAGACAATCATCTTCAATAAGAATGCCGCAATACATGATTAAGCAATAAAGTACGTACATTAGGCGTATGGATAACGTCAGACCGGCTACAAACAGCATGGGGAAACCCATGAAAAGGCTCCCCCAATTTTCTTCCTTTATTTTTTGGGCTTGGGTCCTACCAGCCGCAACAAAAGTTTCTTGCGAGTCATGAAGCCGAAACCAGCAAGCATCAACCCGAGAAATAAAAACAGAAGAACAAGCGGATAACGTTGTTCCGAGAACATGATCCCAACGGCTGCAAAGCAAGACATCACGCTGAGCGCGAGAATGAAAAACATCACTCGAAATTTTGCGGGCATCGGACTTTGCTGTGCCATCGTATTCCCCCCTCATCGTGCTTGATGGCCTGTCTGTTGATCATGATAACATTCTTGTCTTTTTGACAGCAAGAGAAGAACATGGATGAAGTTTTTCTCTGATGATTCAGAGGGTACACCCCGATCATTTTCAAGGTTTTTCATGGAAAGGAACGAGGTTATATGAACGTTCTTTTGATCCTTCCCCCAGGGCAACCCGCATCAGGCGGCAACGTCACGTACTCCCATCGATTGAAGCGCGGTTTGGCGCCACGCGGGATCCGCATTCATATTGTCAATGCCGATCAAGTCACGGAAAACGATTTTGCTCAAGCCGATCTTGTTCATGTCTATAATGCATATCGCACGGGCTGTCGTGTGCTGCCTGATCTGAAGCGGTTGCATAAACCCATGATACTGACGATTACGGGAACGGATGTGAATGAATATTTTTATCAGGCGGATACCCATGAAATGATGCTTGATGTACTTCACTATGCCTCAAGGATCATCGTTTTAACACATTCCGCGCGGAACGAATTGATCGAAGCTTTACCGGAAGTTGCAGGAAAAGCAGTCGTCATCAATCTTGGGGTAGATCTCCCTCAGGGATCAACGAAAAGCCGTGAAGAGTACGGCTTCGGACAAGATGATTTCATCTTTCTGCTTCCGGCAGGGATTCGGCCCGTGAAAGACCCTTTGTTTGCTTATGAACCACTAAGCAGCATTCATAAAGAGTTTCCGCAAATCCGTTTCGTCCTCGCCGGCCCACGGATGGATGAGAAACTCTTTTCACTGCTGGAGACAAAACTTGCGGAAAGCGAATGGATGAAATATTTGGGCGAGGTTCCTCATGAAGAGATGCCCGCATTGATGAAAGTCTCCGATGTCGTCATGAATACATCGAAGTCAGAGGGCCTCTCACATGCCTTGCTTGAAGCGATGTCTTTGCGTAAGCCTGTTCTCGCTTCACACGTACCCGGAAATATTGATCTGATAGAAGATGGGAAAAACGGTTTGCTCTTCCGTGATGCCGACGAACTTGCTGAAAAAGCAAGAACACTAATTCTTGATAGCGAGTTGCGTGCGCGCCTTGGCGAAGCGGGACGCCTGACCGTCGAAACATTTTATTCAGTTGAAAACGAGATCAATCAATTCGAATCATTGTATCGTGAAGCTTGTGCAGAGGTTGAGGTAATCTGTGGAGGCTGCAAACAATAAGAGGAAAGACCGGGTAGTGGTAACCCGGTCTTTCACTTGCTACCCTGTCGTTTCTTGCTTGAATCAATCGCCTCTTTCACCCGTTGCAAATAGATACCCATTGCATTCTGTGCCCGCTCTCCTTCGCGTGCTTTTATGGCGTCGGTAATCTCGCGATAATCCATAACCATCAGACGGTGGGGAACAAGCGCCAATTGCATGCGAACGATACTTTTCAATGCTTCCGCCATGACTTGCATCAGGTTGATTAAGACAAGGTTTTTCGTTCCCTGCGCGACTGCCAGGTGAAAAGAAAGGTCAGCCTGTACCAAAGTTTCTTCATCTTCATCGACTGACGCGAACGCTTGAAGCGCCTCTTCAATGGCGAGTATGTCTTCATGGGTGGCGCGAGCGGCCGCCATTCTACAAGCGCCCGTCTCCAAAAGTTCCCTCACTTCATGTAGACTGGTCAATTCATTGAGTCCGAGCAACAAAGCAGCGTTCATAGGCTGTTGGATCATGGTTTGCAATTCAATCTTTTGCACGAATGTGCCTTCACCGTGGCGCAAAGCGATAAGCCCCATCCCTTGAAGAGTGGAGAACGCCTCCCGTACCGTCGCGCGACTGACTCCAAACATTTTCGCAAGTTCAACCAGCGGAGGGAGCTTGTCTCCGGGATTCAGCCGCCCAGTTTCGATCATATGAATGATTTCTTTCGCTACTTGTTGATAAATTTTTCGTGAATGTTTACCCCTCATTTTTTATTCGACCTACTTTAAAAAACTTGTAGATTATTTGTGGATACCACTTTGCGATCGGGCTCGGTGAAAGTCGTCTCGCTTTTTAAAAATTGCAGGTTTTGCGAGACGACTTTCAAGCTCGCTTCCTCGCTGCAAAGTGGTATCCACAACCAAGGAACTTTTCATCAGTTATGAAATTGAAAGGTCAGAATTTTGCTGCGGTAGTCTGCATGAAAGAACCTTCTTGGGCGCTCCAAGAAGGTCTGACGTTCGATCAGTCACGTCTTACATTGACTCCCATTAAACGCAGGACGAACAGGAAGAGGTTTACAAAATCAAGATAAAGGGAGAGAACGACGAAAGGAACATCTTCCTCAGCCACGCCATAATTTGTTATCCGGGATATGTCAAACAGTGTGTAGCCGATAAAGATGAAGATCCCAAGCAAGCTATAAACCATCTCGACGGTACGAGAAAATGGCCAGAAGATATTCACAATCCCCATTCCAAGCAATGCCAAAAGGCCAATAAACAGAAAACCCGAGAGAAAATTAAAGTTTGCCCTCGTGCGCGACGCGTAGAAGGAAGCGACACCAAACGCAAATACGGTGACGCCGAATGCTTTGAGTACATTATCTAAGCCGATTTGAATGATATAATGTGCGATTGCCGGGAAGATCGTTAAACCGGAAATGAACGTAAAGCTGTAAAGAAATCCATAACCAACTGCACGGCTCTTTCGAATAAAAACGGCCGCAATGATCATGATGAGCTCCACGATGGAAAGAGGTAAGAACAAAGCCCGTGGTACATATTGACCGATATAGACACCAACCCCGGCAATCAACAAACTAATAAACAAGGTAGGCATTATACGCTGCGAAACGAGTCGTCCACTTGAATAACCTGACGGATACATATGCATACCCCGCCTTTCCCAATAAATTTGGTGGTTTTCACTTATCATTCAATTTGCAAAGCGATCCCTAGCTTGTTTATATCTGTAAAAATCCCCGAACTGCCCGCCCCTGTTTGTCCCCCTTTTCGAACAACATTCTATCCGCAGTATACGCCGCTTTATCCACGGATAGAATCGTTCACCATGTTAACAACAGGAATCCTTAATTCCTTTGATTTGTACAATGAAGTTATCTTCGTATTCGTCATAATCGATGGTCAAGCCATTTTCGATATAGGCGACAGCGAATGAATCAAGCAAGAAAGTAATCCCTTTTTGTTCCATAATTTGATCGTTTTCAGTTGACTCATCCAGAGTCAAACGGCATCTTACGCCCCCTCAACCAGGTACGACCGAAATGCGCACATCTAGGTGTTCATCACCTTGTTCCGCGCGAATCTCTTTGATCACTTCCGCGGCACGATCAGAGATCTGAATCATTATCTTCTCTCCTTTTTCGACTGACAGGGTTTTCATACTAAACAATGTCACGGAAGAACCATACTTTCATTGTACCTCTTCCGCCAAGAATACAGGCATCTCGTTCTTGCTGACAGGCGAGATATTCCGGATCAAGTTCTTGTTTCTCCTCGATCCTCCGATACGCTTCCATCGATTCCACACGGAATGTCTCGACAAATTGATTTTCTCTTTGAACACTTTCGATGATTTCATATGCTGTCAGTCCGTATTTCGTTTGTATAGACCGAATCTTGGGAACCAGTTTCAAATAATCTTCCCGCTTTGCCGGATCCACGCGATATTCGAAGAATCCACGAATGGTGGTCATCGTTATCACATTCCTATCTCCTTAAGTCTTTAAACCATTCCATTGAGAGCTTGGATGAGTTTGGTATGTGCAACAGGGAATGCATACTGATGCAACTCGTAGACGTTGACCCATCGCATCTCTTCCGTTTCCGGAACAAGCGGCAGGATTGGTTTGCACAAATAGGCATGTAAATTCCAATGGATATGACTGAATGTATGTTCCACTTTGGCAAAAAACGTTTCTACCTCGATCCTTTGGCCCAATCGATCGAAGAGCGACTGGAGGTTCTCCTCGATCGTCACCCGCTCATTTATTTCCAAACTGGGAAACTCCCACATGCCAGCTAACAATCCTTGCAGGGGTCGTTTCACGATCAGCACTCGATCTCCCGATCGTACAATCCCTGTAACCAGATCGACGGGGCGAGGCGGTTTTTTCTTGCCTTTCACGGGAAGCTCTTCTTGCATCCCTTCCGCATACGCTCTGCATAACGATTGCAACGGACATTGCGGACAACGAGGTACCTTGGGAATGCATACAGTCGCTCCCAACTCCATCAATGCCTGATTGAACGAAGCCGCTCTTCCGGGAGGAATCAGAAATTCGGCCAGTTCTTCAAAACGTTTGCGCACGCGCTGTTTCATGATATCTTGCTCGATGAGAAAGAGGCGTGCGAGAACGCGTAACACGTTTCCATCCACAGCAGGCACATCCACATCATAGGCGATTGAGAGAACGGCACCTGCCGTATAAGAACCTACTCCCGGCAAAGAGGAGATTTCTTCAAGCGTATCAGGGACTTGGCCTCCATATCTCTCTTCCACTTCTCGTACAGCTGCTTGCAAATTCCGTGCTCGCGAGTAGTAACCAAGCCCCTCCCAGGCTTTGAGCACTTCTTCCTCTGGTGCATGAGCTAATGCTTGTATCGTGGGAAACTTATCGATAAAACGTTCCCAATAGGGAATGACTGTTTCCACACGCGTTTGTTGCAACATCACCTCGGACACCCAAATTTTATAGGGATCCCGCGTGCGCCTCCATGGGAGATCCCGTTTTTTCTCTTCATACCATGTAAGCAATCGTTGCCCGATCAGGGCGGCTTCTTGATATGACACATCTGCTATCTTAGTGTTTGCCGCCAACCTTTTTTTCATAAAAAAGATGATGACTCCTTTCCCAAAATATTATACCACAGAAAAAACCCGTCGAACGACGGGTGATCATACGGTTCTTATCGATCCCATTCGCAATCGTGTGGATAGAATGGCGGTTGCGGAACGAAATACTTTCCTAAGGGATGAATCGTTTGCCATATATAGTGCTGAAAACACGGCACGTAAGGATTGATTGGAAAGTAACGGGGAAAAGCTTTCCCGATAGCCGGAGCGGTAAGATAAGGAGCCACATGAGGTCCCAAAATAAACGGCCATGTGAGATTCACTCGCTGCTGATCCATCAGCGATTGTTCCTCCGATACCCTAGAGGGCTGCATTGTTTTCGATTGACCGGGGAAATCAGAGAACGGATTTTCCTTCAAAGACACGGATTGTTTCTGTATCCCCGCTGGGCTTTCTGTTTCCCGTCTGATACCTGGCGGATTGGGCAACAAGGGAATATAGGAAGTTTGAAAACGGTTTACCCATTGGGGATCAGGCACAGTCAGCAAATATCCCCTTTCTACAGCGATCTCAAGCACCAATCGCCAAACGTCTTTATCGACAGTTCCCGTTACCGGTGATCGATACCGTTCCTGAAGCCGCCGTACCGCATCGTATACTTCTTTAGAAAAGATCCCGTCTATCTGCCCTTGGTATATACCCAACTGTTGCATAAGATATTGAAGGAGAATGACGGCATTCCCCTGATCGCCTAAGGCAAGTTCAGGGTACTTATCATCGAATTTGTGATTGAAATTTTTTCTACATCGCCTATCCATACCTTTTCTTACTCCCTTCCATGGGTTTGTATCCCTATATCGTATGCCCATGGATGGAGACTGCAATGGACAGATACCCATCGTTCCTGAAAAACTTGTGGTTTGGCGGAAACATCTGACAATTACCTCTTTGCGCTTGGGCTTCGTGGGGTCTGTCTCCCGCCTGACAAAACTGAGAAGAATTTCCTAGTGGATCGCACGTTTCTTGAAACGCCCGCCCATCGTCTCGTGGATGTTTCCGATACTGACAAAAGATCCGGGATCGATTTCCTCGACGATACTTTTCAATTTGGATGTTTCCAGCCTGGTGACCACACAATAGATGACTTTCTTTTCCTCTTCCGTATAAGCCCCCTGCCCGTAGAGATAAGTGACACCCCTGCCCAATCTTGCAAGGATCGCATCGGCAATCTCATTGGGATTGTCGGAAATGATCCAAACCGCTTTCGACTCCTCAAATCCTTCAATCGTCAGATCGATCATCTTGAACGCTACATAATAAGCGATCAAGGAATACATCGCCTTATCCCAGCCAAAAACAAAACCGGCACTGGCCAGGATAAAAATATTGAAAAACATGACGATTTCTCCGACGGAAAAGGGCAATTTCCTGTTTAACAGGATCGCCACGATCTCTGTACCATCGAGAGATCCCCCGTAGCGGATGATGAGACCCACGCCCATCCCGAGGATGATCCCTCCAAAAACGGAAGCTAGTAACAAGTCATTGGTAAAAACAGGTATAGGATGTAACAAAGAAGTCCCGAACGACATCAATCCTACTGCGACCAATGTAGATATCGCGAACGTTTTGCCAATCTGCCTGTAACCGACAAAAAGAAAAGGCAAATTTAATAGAAAAGTGAAAATTCCAAGAGGAAGATTTATGAGATAAGAGAATATGATCGAAATCCCGACGATGCCGCCATCGATGATCTTATTTGGGACAAGAAATAATTCCAATCCCACTGAAACGAATGCGGCTCCCAAGGTAATGAAAAACAGACGTTTTAACAGTTGTTTGATCCCTAATTTTTTGTGTGTCTTCCGGATTTGTTCCTGTATCAATTTATCAATCTCCTTTTTCAAAATGAACGATGTCCCGATTGTTATCCAACCGGGACTTTTTCGTGAATCACTTCAAATTTTCCGGGTTCAAAGCCATGAGTTCCGGGATGACAAAGCGTCCATCCTTGCGGATCAAGCGGTCATCGAACCAAATCTCTCCGCCCCCGTATTCCGGCCGCTGGATGCAAACCATGTCCCAATGAATTGCGGATTGATTGCCGTTATACGCCTCGTCATAACATTGTCCGGGAGTGAAGTGAAAGGATCCGTCAATCTTTTCATCGAAGAGTATATCTTTCATCGGCTTGCGTATGAACGGATTCACAGCTATGGAGAATTCGCCAATATACCGAGCCCCTTCATCCGTATTGAGAATGTCTTCGAGCCGTTTCGTATCATTAGCACTGGCTTTCACAATCTTGCCGTTTTCGAACTCCAGGCGGACATTTTCAAATGTAAACCCGTGATAAGGAGAAGGCGTATTGAAAGAAATGACCCCATTGACCGAATCCCTCACGGGAGCCGTGTACACTTCACCATCCGGAATGTTACGATGGCCATCACACTTGACGGCTCCAATGCCTTTGATGGAGAAAGTCAAGTCTGTTCCCGGTCCTACAATACGCACGCGATCCGTCCTGTTCATGAGATCTTGTAACGAATCCATCGCTTCCGACATGCGCTTATAGTCGAGTGTGCATACCTGAAAATAAAATTCTTCAAACGCTTCCGTACTCATATTCGCCAATTGTGCCATCGAACCGCTAGGCCAGCGCAAAACAACCCATTTGGTTTTCTTTACACGGACTTGACTATGAACCACATGGTTGTAACGTTCCATATAGAGTTTCATTTTATCTGCCGGCACATCGCTTAACTCGGAGACATTGCTGCCCCCGCGCACTCCAATGTATGCATGCATGCGTTCCATGAGCGCCCGATCTTGCGCCGCCCAGAGATCGATTTGTTCCTCTGAGGCATCAAGCAACAATTGTCGGATAATGGAATGATCTCTGATATGTACGAAGGGATGACCTCCAGCCTGATGAGCTTTGCGTACCAATTCGCGGATGATCATGGGATCTACGCCAAACCCTTCGATTAAAACATTTTCTCCAGGTTTAAGTTCCACTGAGTAGTTGATTAATAATTCGGCTAATTTTTCCACACGGGAGTCGAGCATTGTAACATCTCCTTTTGATAAGATCTTATACTCTCCATCGCCGTCTACTTATCCTACAGTTCGTCCAGTGTTCGGAACATGCGTTCTAACATATGATGAAATTGTATCTTCTCATCTGTGGAAAAAGATGAAAAAACCTCATGCATGAAATCTTCTTTCGGTTTTTTAATATCGGCAAGAAACGCCCGTCCTTTTTCCAATAAGACGACATAGGTCACACGACGGTCATTGGGATCGGGAACCCGTTTCACATAGCCGTCTCTTTCCAAGCGATCGATCATACCTGTCATATTCGCTTTTGTCACCATCAGCAGCTTGCCTAAATCGGTCATTTTCATCCCATCGGGCGCGTCGGCAAGTACGGATAACAGAGACCACTGCTGTTGGGACAGCCCGAAAGCGCCGGCTAACCGGTCACTGCTTCCGTGACGAATCAGCATATTATGAATTCGAAAGATCGATCGGACAATTTTTAGGTGTAGCTCATTCTCTGAGTAGTACATTATAGATCCCCACACTATCTTTATCATTGGTTACATTAATTGTAGCATATTACCACATGGCTATCATCGCATCGTTGAAAAACTTTTGTGCACACTATTCATCGAGGGGGTGTTGTTCATGTGGGGATTTGTCGATGAAGTGATGGACATGGTTCCACGCAGGCGAAACCGCGGAATGGGCACCATGACAGCAATGCTCCTTGGAGCGGGTATCGGCATCACTGCCTGGGAAATGATGCGCCGCCGCAATTCTGGTGGAAATACCGACATGGCCAAGCTCGCTCAGACGGTCATCGATGCAGTGAAAGAGTAAATGTTGTTGCACACCCCTAAGGGGGTGTGCAACAACACTTTTATGAAGTAGTAACCGTGATAGCCCCGTCGTCCGAATGTGCTTTCACGGAATAGGTTCCCGCGCCCATTTTCTCGCTAACACTGGCGCCGTTTGCATCAGCGTTCGTTTTTGTAGGGCCTTTGACGATCCCTCGCTTGGTTTCACCGGAAAATTGGATATTCGAGTCTTTAGGGATCTTTAAAGAGATCATTCCGCGCGTAGCCGTTACATTCCAATTGTTTCGAACTTCACTCTCAATGTTAATATTCCCGTTTTCCGCAAATAATTGTAACGCACCCTTCATCCCATTTGCCTGGATATCCCCGATCTGCGTTTTTACCGATGCGTCGCCACTGATATCATTCAGGATCACCCGACCGTTTTGGCTTTCGGCGGAAACGTTCCCGCCAATCTTTGAAACTTGGATATCCCCGAATTGGGATGTCCCGTTGAAAGCACCTGTGATATCATTCGCATCGATCGAACTTGATCGAACATTGACAACCGCATTGCCGGTAACTCCGCGAACAGCCACTTGCGAATCTTCACCGGAAATCTGTATATTCCCTCGGACGCGTTCGAGAGAAATTTTCCCCATTTGATTCATCACGATGATATCGCCCGTATAGTCTGTTACAGACAGATCCCCCGAATAGGAAACGATCTGTAATGTCAAATTTTTAGGAACTTCCAATTGAAAATCGATCCCGGAAATTTTCGATTGGTTATTAAAAATGGATGGATCTTCTTCGATTCGCAAGGATGTCCCCTGTGTGATCTGAGGCATCCATTTTTTTGCTTCCTGTTGTGCAACATCACTTTCGAGTCCTTTGACATGAACGTTGATACGTATTTTAACCTGTTTGCTATCTGTGCTTACTACGTTCACTTTCCCTACCCGGTTGTTCAACTCGATCCGTTTGGTATTCTCAACGGGGTATTGAAGGTCTGGCAAAGAAATGACTTTTTCCCCGAAAGATTCTTGAATCACATTCTTCATGGCAGCGACGGAGAGCTGAACTTGTCCCGCCTGGATCGACGTCGTATAGAAAGCGATCGCGAACACTCCAACCAAACTTAACAAAGCAAGGCTGCGGGCATCGATGCGAATCGCTTCCGTAACGCCATGACGTTTCATCGTGAGAAGGTACCAGAGGATTTCCAAACCTAACCCTACAAGAATGACCGGCCAAAATGGAATGATTTTATAGAACCATTGTTTTTTTCCAATCACATCGATCAAGATGACGATCCCAAGGGTCAATAACGTTAAACCACTGGTCAACGTACCTACTTTTCTCATAAAATCACTCCAAAAAAGGCCCGTATGGGAAATACGAGCCTTCCATCTATCGTTTACACTCTCATACAAATACAGGTTCAGCAAACTCAGTCAAACGTTTCTTAGAAATTTCTTCTACGTCAGCATGCAACGAGTTGCCATGGGAATCCATCGTGACAATCGCTGCAAATCCTTCGACCTGTAAATGCCACATCGCTTCCGGGATACCAAATTCTTCCAGGAAGTGAACGCCTTCGACATCTTTTACACATTTGGCGTAATATTGTGCCGCACCGCCGATGGCATTTAAATACACGGCACCGAATTCCTTCAGTCCTTCCAGCGTCTTCTTGCCCATTCCGCCTTTTCCGATGACGGCGCGAATACCGAATTTCTTAATGATGTCCGCTTGATAAGGTTCTTCACGGATGGAAGTCGTCGGACCTGCCGCTTTTACATGCCATTTGCCGTTCTCGTCTTTCAACATCACAGGACCGCAGTGGTAAATGATTTGTCCATTCAGATCAACGGGTGAGTCATGATCCATCAGATACTTATGCAAAGCGTCACGTCCCGTGTGCATAGAGCCGTTGATGATGACAACATCTCCCACTTTCAAAGAACGGATTTGCTCTTCGGTGATCGGCGCCTGTAAAACAACTGGCTTTGCCGTCTCGTTAGATGTCGCTTCTACAGGATTCTCCTCAGGGGAAACTTCATCTTTATAAAGCCATTCTTTGATCTTTCCGGTTTCAGGATCGATAATTACGCCGAGGCGTCTGAAAGCCCAGCAGTTGTAAGCGACGGAGACAAAGAACGAAGCGGGCAATCGGTTCATGGCTCCGATCTTGCATCCAAGTAAAGTTACGTTACCGCCAAAACCCATCGTACCGATTGCCAGGCGGTTGGCATTCTCCATAATGTATTCTTCCAGCTTGCGCAGGTCTTCGTTCGGATTGACATCATCGACAGGGCGCAAGAGTTGCTCTTTCGCTAGCTCATACCCGGTGGTGCGATCCCCTCCGATACCTACACCGATAAAGCCGGCGGAGCAGCCTTGTCCTTGAGCCTGATAAACCGCATGCATAATGCATTTGCGGATTCCATCCAGGTCGCGTCCCGCTTTTCCTAAACCTTCAAGTTCACAGGGTAATGAATACTGGATGTTTTTGTTTTCACAACCGCCACCCTTAAGGATCAAACGTACATCCACGTAATCCTTTTCCCATTGTTCAAAATGAATGACAGGCGTACCTTCTCCCAGGTTATCACCAGAGTTTTTCCCCGTTAACGAATCAACTGAATTGGGGCGCAGTTTGCCCAGTTTCGTTGCTTCTGCGACAGCTTCTCGAATCGCTTTTTTCATTTCGATCTGGTTGGCGCCTACAGGGCAATGAATGAAGAAAGTCGGCATTCCTGTATCCTGACAGATCGGAGCCTCTCCTTCTTCCGCCATTTTAATATTCGTCGCGATCGTCGAGAATGCCAGTGACGCACGAGTTCCGATTTCTTCTTTCAATTGTGCCTGCGCGATGGCACGACGCACATCGGAAGGAAGATTCGTTGATGTTTCAATGATTAGTTTTAACATACTTTCTTTAAATGCGTTCATGTTCAATAGCTCCTTTTATGAAACCTGATTTCACGTACTGAAACGTTACCCTTATTGTTTATTATAGCGGATGAACGATTCTATAGTCGACTGCTTCATTTTTTATTCCTTCCATTCGATTACAAGAACGAATGCTTTTCGTTTTCATACCCGCAGAGTCGGCGATCACCTCTTTTTCAATCGTTTGTTAAAAGAATATGCGATCGCGGAGAGCTTGGCCGCACTCTTTTTGATCGAGCTACATATAATCTTAGTAAATCTAGCAAATGAAAAGAGCTAGTTCAATAAGGAGAAGGAATACCACAGCCCAACGAGTATACCCCTCCCATTCTAAAAATGCCGCCCGTACAAGGCGGCTTTTGTTCATGCCCAAAGACACCTACCACATCATCCGATTATTTCACAAGCAATTATGGGGGTGCCTCAATAAAAAAGGTTCCGCCTTTGTGAAGGAAGAACCTTTTAAGCGCTTCGAAGCACCCCGCCAACTATCTGTAAGCCTGTTCAACGATCGCCCAAAATCCCTTGTCCGGTTCAAAGAACAACTCTACGGTCAGTCGGTGTGGATCAAATCGATGATAATCTCTGAGATAAACCGCAACGGAGTCGATGAGATCCTGTTCGTTCAAACGATATTGCAGCATTCCATTCCCGCTTGTGGCGACGGCGGAAAAACCTTTTTGTTCTTCGAAAAAGAGCTCGACTTGCAGATTCTCCGGTCTCAATCCGTGGCGTATTGCCGTGAACACACACACGGAATCGACTAGATCCTGTTCTTCGAAAAAGATTTTCATACATTACCTCCAAACGAAACGGCGAATCAGTTTATAGAGCACAAAAGCGATCAATGCGTCGAACAAGAGTCCCCAAAGAGAGAAGCCATGACCGAAACCGCCGAAAGGATGCAGCATATGGGAGAATAAGGAACTGACCAACGCACCTGCAGCCATACCGCCCAGGAAATGACCGATGCCGCTTCCGAAGAAAGAAGAGCGGGGCTGCGGCTGTGAGTATGAATATGGGTTTTGGGTGTTAGGCGATTGCGTCACATTGCCGGAAGGCGATCTCTTTCCGGAACTGTATGTCTTTGAACCCGAACTGAACTGAGATACGGAGGGCGATTTGATGCTGCCACTAAAAGAACCTTTAGTGCTCGCCGCATATGCGGAACTTGCTCCAATCGTTCCAAAAGCTATAACCAGGGCTAAAAGCCATCCAATCAACTTCTTCATGTTCAAGTACCTCCTCGTTTTCATCACAAGGAAATGCATGCTTCTGAAATCTCTTTTGTTTTTATTATAATACAAAAAAGCATGTCCCTTCGAGGACATGAATGTATTTCAAAAATTTTTCATACGTCTCCACGAACATATAGCATGAAGCTCACCCGGAATTTGTTTTATACCCATCAGATTAAAATTATTATCATATAATATTTGAATTAGATAACAGATAATTCACTCCTGTTTTTCATTTTTGCGCGCATTTTCGTCTCGTGAATGAATATCCGAATATGTTGCCAAATCGGAGCTATTTTAACAAGTTTTCGCATGGTTACGTATAAAAACTAAATTGGTATTTTTTATCCTGGATGAGATAGAATAATGGAGTACGATCTCAAACTATCTACATAGGAGGAGTTTTTACATGGCACATCAATTACCGCCACTTCCATACGCTTACAATGCTCTCGAGCCCCACATCGATGAACAAACGATGATCATCCATCATGACAGACACCATGCTACTTATGTGAATAACCTGAATGCCGCTCTGGAAGGACATGCAGATCTGCAAAACAAAAGCGTTGAAGATCTGTTGAAATCGATCGAAAGCGTTCCTGAGTCGATCCGTACTGCGGTACGCAACAATGGCGGCGGACACGCAAACCACACGCTCTTCTGGCAAATCATGAGCCCGAACGGCGGCGGACAACCGACCGGTGCGGTTGCTGATGCGATCAACAGCACTTTCGGCAGCTTCGATAAGTTTAAAGAAGAATTCTCCAAAGCGGCTGCAGGCCGTTTCGGAAGCGGTTGGGCATGGTTGGTTGTTGACAACGCAGGCAACCTGAAAATCACCAGCACACCGAATCAAGACAGCCCGCTGATGGAAGGTCAGACACCGATTCTGGGACTCGATGTTTGGGAGCATGCATATTATCTCAAGTATCAAAACAAGCGTCCGGACTATATCGCAGCCTTCTGGAACGTTGTAAACTGGGAAGAAGTCAACAAGCGTTATACGGCTGCTCGCGGTTAATATATATCCCCATCCGGTTCTTCAGACCGGATGGGGTTTTTCTTTTCCAAGTCGATTGAAAAACAGCAAAACATGCTACAATAGGAGTTGAAGACTGTTTAAGGAGAGAAAACTTGTGGAATCGAAACTTATTGATTCGTTGATTCAATCGTTCCGTGAATTCTTTCCATACGAAACGTCGATTGCAATTTCCGACCGTCAACATTATTTGATCTATAAACCTAGCAAATCGATCGACTTGAAAATATCCCCCGGTGAACACTTGAAAAAAGGATCCATCGCACAACAAGCACTGCTCGAAAAACAAAAAGTCATGAACTATGTGCCTGCAAACGTTTTTGGCGTTCCTTATTTCGGACTGGGGACGCCCATATTTGACGATCAGGGGAAACCGATCGGTTCCGTCACATTGATCCTTCCCCCTGAACAAGCAAATCTGTTTCAACCGTTGCCGAGAAATGAGTTTCTAATAGGGCAAACGGAAGATCGATTTGTGCCCGTGCATTACGAGCAAGTGGCTTTTTTCACGAGTGAAGAAGGACAGACGTATATGTACACGAAGCTCGAAAAATATCGTATCCGACGCACCTTACAAGAATTAGAATGGAGTCTGCCACCCCATCTTTTCGTTCGTTGCCACCGTGCATTCCTTGTAAATGTGTCTTATATCCAAGAAATACACCGGGATTTTCATTCCACCTTCCTCCTTCTCATGAAAGACAAAAACCAGACCCGTATCCCTGTTAGCCAGAAATATGCGAGTGCTTTTCGCCGCGCACTTGGTTTCTGAACACTCAACCTCATTTTTTCTGTTTTATCAGCAAAAATTGTCGTTTATCGTCATCGATGGGTAAAAGTCTAAAAATTATGTTACTCTTTCTGCAAACGCTATCATCTGCCCACGAGGTGAACGATATGTACGAGCAAAGAATTCGCAATCAATCGTTCTTAAATAAAATTGTATCGGCTGAAGAAGCTTCTCTTTTGATAAAAGACGGTATGACTATCGGACTGAGCGGCTTCACGCGTTCAGGTGATGCAAAAGTCGTCCCGATTGCATTAGCCGAACGCGTAAAATCTTCCGAACGTCCGTTCAAGATCAATCTTTTTACCGGAGCATCCATCGGTGATGAAGTGGATGGCGTCCTCGCCGAAGCGAATCTCATTCACAAACGTTTACCGTTTCAAGCGGATAAACAATTGCGCAGCAAAATTAACAGCGGTGATATTCTTTTTATCGATCAGCATTTATCCCATACAGCGGAACTCGTCAGAAGCGGTTACTTGCCCTCTATCGATGTAGCGATTATAGAAGCGGTTGCCATTACGGAAGAAGGAGGGATTGTACCCACCACCTCCGTAGGGAACTCTGCCATTTTCGCCAAATTCGCGAAAGAGATCATCATTGAACTCAATATCGCCCAACCGTTAGGATTGGTCGGCATTCACGATATCTATGATCCGGGAGCACGCGGCAATCGCCAACCCATTCCTTTAACGAGAGTCGATCAACGTATCGGTACGCCGTATATCCCGGTCGATCCGGAAAAAGTGAAAGCTGTCGTTATTTCCGAAAAACTTGACCATACGTCACCGATCACCGAACCCGATATGGAAACCAAACAAATCGCAGGTCACCTTCTGGACTTTTTCCGGCATGAAATAAAAGTGGGTCGTCTCCCTAAAAATCTAACCCCTCTTCAATCGGGGATCGGCTCTGTAGCCAATGCGGTCTTTCATGGATTTTTGGAATCTGAATTCACGAATTTACAGGTTTATTCCGAAGTGCTGCAAGATGCCGTTTTCGATCTTATCGATGCGGGCAAGGTTTCGTTTGCATCTGCGTGTTCGATTACCTTATCGCCGAAACGTGCAGCGGATGTCATTCCAAATATTGACCGTTACAAAGACAAGCTGATTCTTCGTCCGCAAGAGATTACGAATCATCCTGAGTTGATTCGTCGTCTTGGCTTAATCTGTATGAATACAGCATTAGAATTTGATATCTACGGGAATGTCAATTCAACACACGTGTTGGGGACCCGTATGATGAACGGTATCGGGGGATCTGGCGACTTTGCCCGAAATGCAATGCTGGGTATTTTTGTAACCCCATCAACTGCGAAGGGCGGAGCGATCTCCAGCGTCGTACCGATGGTCGCACATGTTGACCATACGGAACATGACGTGGATATCGTCGTAACGGAACAAGGTCTCGCGGATCTTCGTGGCTTGGCACCACGGGAACGGGCGCGGGCCATTATCAATAACTGTGTACATCCGATCTACCGAGATGCTTTAAACGATTATTTCATCGCCGCATGTAAACGCGGCGGTCAAACACCTCATATATTGGAAGAAGCATTTTCCTGGCATATTCGCTATGCAAAAGAAGGAACCATGTGTGAAAAAGAACCTGTAAAAATCTAGCGTTCGACCATCGTGAAATTCCCTAAAATGGCAATCTCCCACTTTCTATATATAGGCATGCTGTTTCATGACAAGCATGCCTTTTTCTATGCTGAGAAAAGATTCAATCGATACATATTTTAGCGAGCCAAAGAGAAGGAGATCGGAGGGCTTAAAAAGGGACTTCCGTTTCATGACAGGTATAACTCTTTCGATTATACTTGTATTAACAAATTTTCAGACCTAGTTTTCCAGAGGGATACATAGACTGGAATTGTATATCGAGAATGAAGCACAAAAACTTCCATACGACTTCATAGAAGGGGGCGTGTGTTTCATGTGGAAGCGGTTTGCATTCAGCATCGGAATCGCTGTCGTTCTTTCAGCTTCTGCTACTTATGCTGTAAAAGCCGCGATTTCGATTCCGCCGCTTGATCCCAACAAGCTGGTTCAGAAGCGGATCTCGACGATCATTTATGACCGCAATAAGAAGGTGATCGCCGAGATTCAACCAAACCAGGCGGAACCGGTGCCTTTAAGTTCCGTTCCCGTTGAGTTGCAACAAGCTTTGATTGCAATTGAAGACAAGAATTTTTATGAGCATAAAGGATTTGATATCCAAGGCATTTTACGAGCCGCGTATCGTAATTTTAGCCATGGAGAAACAGTCGAAGGCGCGAGTACGATTACCCAGCAGTTAGTGAAAGGCGTGTATCTGAGTTCCGACCGCACGTATGAACGAAAGGTCAGAGAACTTTCTCTGGCAGCCGATTTGGAAAAAAGGTATACCAAAGAGCAAATCCTTGCGTTGTATCTCAATCATGTCTTCTTCGGCGCTGAGTCAACAGGAATCCAAGCGGCTTCAAAAACCTATTTTGGCCAAAGTATCGAGGATATGAAGAAAGATCCGCCCCTTGAACGCCTGGCCAAATGTGCACTCTTGGCGGGATTGCCGCAAGCTCCTACCGACTACAATCCTTTCGTCCATCCGGATATGGCGTTGAAAAGGCGTAATCTCGTACTTGATGCGATGGCTCGTAACGGTTACATAACTCCTGTCATGCGCGATCAAGCGAAACAGGCACCGTTATATGTATTGAAAGAAAAACCAAAACCGCCTGCACCAAACGCCCCTTATTATGTGGAGTACGTTTTGTATGAGGCCGCACAACGTTTGCACATGCCCGAAGAAAACCTATTTAAAGGGGGTTACAAAATCTACACGGATTTTGACCCTGGCATTCAGAACATTATGGAGAAAGCGTTTCAGGATCCGAACAACTTTCATCCGAACGCCGCGGATGGCACGCCTGTGCAAGCGGGAATGGTAGTGGAAGACCCGAAGACTGGTTCTATCTTGGCAATCATGGGCGGTCGCGGTCCTCACGAATTTCTTGGTTTAAACCGTGCATATCAAATTAAGAGGCAACCGGGCTCATCCTTTAAGCCTCTGATGGTCTACGGACCGGCGATCGACACTGGACGTTACAATGCGGCATCCATTCTAAACGATAGAAGGATTAGCTTTGGCGGATATACGCCCCAAGATTGGGATCGGAAGGAACGAGGCCAAGTCACGATGCGAGACGCCATACGCATGTCATGGAATATACCTGCCGTTTCTCTCCTAAACCAGATCGGCGTGGAAACAGGCAAAGCGTTCGCGGAACGGGCAGGCATTCATTTTCATGAATGGGATACGGGACTGGCACTCGCCATCGGAGGTATGACACAAGGCGTTTCCCCTATAGAAATGGCAGATGCGTACAGCGCCTTCGATAATAAAGGAGTCCGTATCCCTGCACATGTGATTGAGCGAATATCAACGGATGACGATAAAACTCTTTATGAAAACAAGCCGGAACCTGTACAGGTAATGAAAGAATCGACGGCTGACGCAATGACTTCATTATTACAAGTCGTTGTGAATGAAGGAACAGGAACGAATGCGCGTATTCCCGGCCGCCCTGTTGCCGGCAAGACGGGAACGACAGAGATGATCGAAACGGAATCAGGCAACAAAGATGCATGGTTTGTCGGATATACACCGCGTTATCTCGCTTCGGTCTGGATGGGGTTTGATCATACAGATATCGATCATTATTTAAACCGCGGGGGAAGTGAGATTCCGGCTCGTCTCTTCCGCGAAGTGATCAGCCGCGTTGAAGCCGACCTCCCTCCGGAATCTTTCGCAACCGGTCCTACTCCTTATATCAAACCACCGCAACAAGAGACAGAGCCCAAGAAGGATCAAGCGAAAACGGCTCAAGATAAAAACAAGGAGAAGGAGAAAGAAAAGGAAAAAACAACAAAAAAATCAAATGATCTTTGAGCGAAGCCGTTACGTGAAGCTGTCCTCAAAAACCCTCGGCCCAAGAGAAGCCGAGGGTTTTGATTTTTATCGCATGCAAGCAGTTAAATAACATTCTTACCGTGCGGGGGTCAATTGACGGTCTTCAAGACAAAGGCGCGAAGCCCCAGGGATCTCCTGCACCATTTGAGAAGCCATATGCGGATGGCAAGTAAAAAACAGGATTTGATGCGTTTTCGCCAATTCACGCAATGCAGCGAGCGATGAGCGGAGACGCATCGGATCAAAGTTGACAAATATATCATCCATGACAACAGGCAGTTCGATTCCCTGTTCCGCCATCTCTTGAATGAGGGCAATCCGCATCGAGAGATACAATTGTTCGGCCGTACCCCTGCTTAACATTTGCAATTCCAGACGCCTTCCCTCCGCCGTCTCCACCTCGATCTGCTGTTGCTCATGATAAGGGCTCCAGATGTGTCGAAATTGCCCCTGCGTGATCGTCTGAAATGCGACAGACGCTTTGCGCAACACGGAAGGCTGCTTTTCCCGCTCATAACGTTCTTTCGCTTCTTGTAAAAGAGCTCTGGCAATCGCAAAGACCGCCCACTCGTGTGCCTCCACTCTCACTTTTTCTTTGTATTGTTGGACTTGCAGTCGCAAATCGGCTAATTCATGGCTGTTTTCCATCTCTTCTCTCTGTTGTTTTAACTCCCCCTTGCGTTGTTGCAACTGCGAAACCATGATCCGTTCATTTTCGATTACTTCTTCCCACTTGGCAATCCGGGACTGAAGCGTCATGATCTCGTCTTCCATGCATGATGGCAAAAGTTTTTCTAATCGTGCTTTTGACCCCGCAATCGTTTCTAGTCGCGCATCAATGATCGTCAACTCTTTTTCTAGTGAACATCTCTCTGCCCATAGTTGGGCGCACCTTCGAAACGATTCTTCATCCTTCACACCCGCCACTCCGAACAGCTTCTCTTTTTTTTCTCGCAGATCATTCATTTGCTTTTCCCAAATGTGCAACCTTTTCTCCAACTTCTCCCATTCAGTGAGAAGATGTGTTCTCTCTTGTTCATTCTTACTTGCCTGCACATACTCTTGCTCTAAAGAATCGAAAGTAACGAGTTCCTGCCCTTCATCGATAGGTGCTCTTCCTATATTTTCAAGAAACGTTTGCAAAAGATCCCTTGTCTCCTTGATCCTCGCGTTTATTTCTTTCAGAATTTTGCTCACTTCTTGCTTCCGCTTCACGAGCTGTTGGGCTTGTTCGATCACATGAAACACTTCCAATACGCTGATCGCCGTCAGCCCCGGGGGCAACCCTTGCTCCGTCAGCCATGCGTCCCATTCAGCGAATCGTTTGTCCCGTTCCCTCTGTTCTTTTTCCAATAAAGTTGCAAGTGAGCGGATCCTCTGCTCACATTGCAGCTTCTTTTTTGTCAAATCGTCGAGTGCCGCTTTTCTCCAATTCAGTTGCGCCCAGGCTGCACGTAATTCTTTAATTTCCTTAAAAAGGAATTTCATTTTCTCTTCCGATAGCTGATTTTCACCTGTCAGTCTGTACACACAGTCCCGCGCTTCATCTCTTTTCTCCTCCAGAATCGTTCGTATGTGGGCGATCTCCTGGTCCAGTCGCTCTAATTCCTTCTGTGTCTCCGATATAAACTGCCGGGGAGATGATTGTTCTTCACCTTTTCGTTTCAAGAAGAAGATCAATCCTCCGCCTGCAATCGCTCCGATTCCCAGTCCAGCAACGACTGAAACGGAAAACCACCAGGCCAAGAGAATGCTAAACACTCCCACAAACGTCAGGCCTATACCGATCCAACGATACGCGGAACTTGTTTCCTTCCCATTGTTCATCAAAAGAGCAAGTGTCTTCGTCCGCTCCTCCCGTGAACGACACAATTGCGCTTCATCCTTTTGCAACATCGTAATATCCTGTCGCAGTTCGCTGACTCTTTGCAAGAGGAGTTCCCTTTCTTCGATCTGCTCTTTCGTGTAGGGGGAGGAAGACTCAAAAGCACGGATTTCATTCAGCTTTTCCGTATATTCGTTTTGTATTTGATCATATTCTTCTTTGGCCCGTTCATAACGTTCAGATACGTCCTTAACTACCTGTTCTGCAGTTGACAGCAGCTTTTCCTGGATGCGAATCCACTCCCGCTGCGGCAGCGATGTATCCAGTCGCTCAATCCAATCGAGAGAACGTCGATCACCTAGCTTGTCAAGAAGTACATGCAATTCGCGATTCATCATCGCGAGAGATTCTTCCTTGGCAGCACGTTCATTGAGATCGGCTGCCAGGGATTCGCGCAGGGAACGGAGGCGGAGATAATCCCTCTCGTGCGCCAGAAAAACGGATGGGGAAGCAAGTTTGTCCCATTTGCTATTCCACTCACGCCGTTCTTCTTGTAAGTGAAGTTCCTCCACACGTAGTTCCGCTTCCCTTTGTTCAATCTGCTCCAAACGTGTAAGTCCGTCGGCGGGAAAACGACCGGTTTGCGGCAACGAGTGGAGACGCGCAACGATTTCGTTTCGTTCATCCAGCACGCGTCGCAATTCTAGCAAAATCTTTGCGTGCGCGATGCTTTCTTCTTTCTCTTTTCTTTCTCTCTCAAGCCGGGACAATTGTATTTCAATCTCGCGCCATTCCTCTTGCAATCGGTTATACGATTCTGGTAAATCTTGATAGCTTCTGATTTTCTTCTGCAATTCTTTTAATGTGCGCAATGATTCGGCAATCACTTGCGTACTGCCCCGAGGTTTGTATCTTTTCTCCATCTCTCCTTCCAGGTAGCGAAAAAGATCCGCGAGTGAGACCGAACTTAGCCCCATACCTGTGCTGTATATCCTCTCATGGATCTCTTGATGCTGCAGGCTTTCCAGCTTTTCTAATTCGTTGAGTCCGAAAGCAAACACGTTGTAAAAGACAGAGGAATGAATGGGACCCGTCAGTATGGGAAGAAAAGATTTTCCCTCGCGTGTTCCATCCGGAAGGTAGATGACCGGTTCCCCTTTGCGGCCGAATGTTCTTTCCAATGTATAGGTGTGTCCGTTGTGGTCGCAAACCCTCATCCTTCCACCATAAGATTTGCCTCCAAGCGGTTCGTACCGGCGTACGAGCGATTTGTCCAAACCGAACAAAAGTCCGCGGATGAAAGCGAGCAATGTACTTTTTCCCGCCTCATTCGGTCCTTCGATCACCATGAACCCGGGAGACAGTTCCACTCGCAGATTTTGAAAATGGCCGAATCCGTCAATGTGCAAATCGATGATTCGCATTAATCCTCTTCCTTCCCTAACAGTTCCAATAATACATCTTCAGCCTCCGCTAACCACTGAAGAAGTTCTTCATCGCTTGGTTGTTCCAGTACCTGCCTCGCCGAAGCCGATTCGAAGAGAGGTTGAATCGCTTTCCTCAAGAAATCAAGTCTTCCTTCCTCCGTGCGACAAGATTCAGCCAATGCCAGAACATCTCCAAGCAGACCTGGATCATTGCGAAAGATCTCTTTATCGATGAGAGGTTTTGTTCGGGTTTGAATCGATTCACAGAAAATGTATGTATCCTCATCGACCGGGGCGTTTTCGCGTAATGCTGCGAGAAGGTCTTCCCTCATGTCTCGTACTTTGACGTAAGAATGGAGGGGCCCCCGACCCTTGAGCAGTATGCGCACGATCACGGTACGCCCCCGGTGTTGTCGATAAACCGTATCCATTTGTTCCAATAATCGAGCGTACAATTCCTCTTCCCTTGTCAGTCCGTCGATCGTGATTTCCTCAATGACCCAGCGGACGTCGTCCGTCTCATGAAACGTGCAGACCGTATGGCCATTCTCGTCTACCTCGACCAGATAACATCCACGTGCCCCCGTTTCATTCGGATGGCGTCCCTGGGGATTGCCCGGATAAAGAATGACTGGATGTTCCTCGTGCAACAAAGCGCGTTTATGAATATGACCAAGTCCCCAAAAATCAAACCCCGATTTTTTCAAATCACTGAGCGTACAGGGGGCGTAATTGGCATGTTCATTTTCGCTCCCCACGTTTGTATGCAAAAGCGCGATCGCGTAAGGTGCGTCCGCATCCCTTTTAAACCGTTTTGCCAAATTTTCCGTAACCTCCGCGTGCGGATAGCTGATCCCATAGATGCGCGCGATTTCCTGTCCCTCACGAAAGACCGGAACGGCTTCCACCGATTGGGCGGAGAAGATGTGCACAAACTCGGGCCACTCCAGACGTATCCGTTCCCCACCTTGATGGTCATGGTTCCCGTGAATAACGAATGAGCGTATACCCGCCTCACCCAGACGCTTCAGTTCATCACGAAAGCGCACTTGTGCTCGCAAACTGCGGTTAGCTCCGTCGAACACATCCCCGCCGATCGTTAAAAAATCAACGTTTTCACGAATGCACAGATCGACGATGCGGTGAAACGCCGCGAATGTTGCCTCCCGTAATCTTTCTTGAATGACGGGGGAGGATTGCCCGATTCCTATAAACGGACTGTCCAAGTGCAAATCCGCTGTATGAACAAAGCGAAATGCGACTCCCATATTTTTCTCACCTCTTATCTTTAACCTAATCATTCGTCATGCGAACATATATTCCTGCACCAATGAATTGATTTGCATCTTATTAAGCTGATGTACTTGTTTATAAACCACTTGATATCATAAATGATTTAATATATGATTCAGTCATGGAAAAGAAAAAGAACATCATTAGTAAAAAGCAATATGCCTATGAAATTCTACGTTCGCGCATTCTAGACGGAATCTATGGACCAGGTCATCGCATTGTTATTGATCAGATTGCTAAAGAACTACAATTAAGTCCCATTCCCGTAAGGGAGGCGATTCGTCAATTAGAAGCCGACGGCTTGATTCAGTATAAACCGTACAGTGGAGCAATTGTGAGTACCGTAAATGAGTCTGAATATTTGGATAATTTATCGGTATTAGCAGTCTTAGAGGGGTTTGCAACCGCTCTGAGCTCCCGATCCATCACGGAAGAATCCATTAAACTTCTCGAGCAGATGAATGAAGAAATGAAGGAGGCTCTTTTTCATTTTGAACTTGATCAATTTGGAATTTTAAATCGTAGATTTCATGGGATTATTGTTGAACATAGCGGTAATGCTTTACTCATAGAAAGGATTCAGTCTACTTGGGAACTCATGCCGCGATTTCGTCAATATGGTTTTTCCTATGTACCTCATCGTGCTCGGGAATCCATTGGGGAACATGCCCTTATCATACAAATGATTAAGGAAAAAGCCCCTTCAAGGGAAATCGAAGAGCTAGTAAGGAAACATTTTATGGCTACTGCAAAGGCATTCCAAAAAAAGATGGGGAATGAATCGGAAAGTGAAAATGATTGAAAAACGTATTGGCTAAGTTCCCCTTAAAAAGAATACCCCCTTGGGGGTGTTTCAGATTGCAGACAAAACTCCCTCGTTGCCACAAAAATAGAGGGAGTTTTGTCTAAAGTCTGGCCTCCCTTTCTTCAAGGGAGGATCTGATCTTGGTTTTTGGGTTACATGAGATCGTCCAACTGACTGTCGGTAAGGAATGAAACTGTTTAATTTCTAATTTCGCTGTATATCATGGGCTCACCGATTTCCATTAATTCACCGGTTAAGATATTTTGAACAGGCATCGCTTCCTTTTTCCAGCTTATAGGGGGCTCTGCTCCCCATAAAGTCGCACGTTGCGGATCGCTTAGATGCCATTTAATCGGATCCCAATCCGGATCACCTGTGAAATAGTCACTGGTGTATAATTCCAATCTATGGCCATCAGGGTCACGAAGGTAAACAAAGAATGCATTAGAGGTGCCATGACGCCCCGGAGTGCGCTCGATGCTCGAATAATAACCGCAACTCGATAAATAATCACAAGCATCGAGAATCGATTTCGAATCTTCCATCCAGAACCCAATGTGATGAATGCGCGGTCCTTTCTCATGAATCAGAGCTAAATCATGCACACTTGGTTTACGATGCAACCAGGAAGCCCATAACCGTTCATTGTCGATCGGACCTGTAACCGTGTATTCGGAACACTTGAATCCCAAATTCTCTGTATACCACTGATTCACCCTATCAATGTCGCGAACGTTACAATTCGCGTGATCAATGCGCTTGATTTTCGCTCCATAGTGCTTATTAAATTTCTGAAGCATGCATTCAGCCTTTTCCATCTCACAGAAGAACTCGACAGGAATACCGCCGGGATCCTGGATTCGGATGGCTCTCCCTTGTCCCCTTTCTTCTTCTTTTTCAAGCCAACGAATCGGCAAGTTTTGGGTAGCAAAAAAATGGGTCAATCGATCTAATTCTTCTTCCGTTCCGACTCGGAAGGAGATATGATTCACACTCGGTACATCTGATTTCGTCAAGACAAGACAGTGATGATTGGCATCCTCGATAGCACGTAAATAAATATGATGAGAATCTGATTCTGTTTCAATAAATCCAAGCGCATTGACATAAAAATCCCTCGCTCGTTCTAAATCAGTTACATTGAATTCGGCATGCGCTAAACGAATAATGTCAAATTTCATTTATAACACACCTCTCTCCTTTTACTCATTTTTTACATCTTCCTATAGCTTTGGGTTCAATCGTTTTATTTGTTGAACGAAGTGGAATAGATTTCTCATTTGTATTAAATCCAATTAATTTTAATTATTATGAATTTTTTATATATAGATAATTATCCCTTCAACACGAGTTCTTCAGAACGCTGTAAAAATTCCTTGACACGATCCACGTATTCTTGTTTACCATACCAGTTGTATAAAGCGCTAGCCATACGGACGGGATCTCCGAAGAAAAAGCGCTCATACAGCGTTTGGCGCGACCCAAAAGCACTCATACATGTATCCCATGCTAATCGATACAGTTTAACCCGGTTATAAGCATCCGAATTTGCGGCTTGCAAATACTTATCCAGATCTGCACGAAGTTCAGAGTTAAAGTCTGCTTCATTTGGAATCGCCATCAAACCGCTCGCTCCAAGCAATTGCATGATCTCCATAAACCGGGGATACATTTTGGGGAAATAGTTTCGGGCAACATTTAAAGGTTTAAAGTCCGGTGTCATAATTCCCCACTTATCTACTTGGGCATTCGTTTCTGCTGCAATCATCAACGATTTCATGATTTCAAGGACAATGATGACCTCAGACATTTTTTCCTGTACATGTTGAAACTGACCAATATTAATGGTTTCTACCATTAACTGTAGAATGCCAAGGATGAACTCCGTTTTCGCAATATTTTTAGATACGACTTGGTGAGTCATGTGAACTTGAGCGTTACTTTCGATATAGGCCCGATTGCAAATTTCAACATCCCCAAGGGCAAAAACGCGATCCCACGGAACAGTTACATCATCAAAGACTACAATCGTATCCATTTCTTCAAAACGGGAACCCAACGGATGATCGAAAGCGGATTTCCCGTAATCAAACGATTCTCTACAAATAAATTTCAATCCGGGTGTATTATTCGGAATGCAGAAGGCAAATGCGTATGGTTTTTCATCATCTGACTGCTTCAAAACCGTTGAAGGAAACACCATGATTTCATCGGTGATTCCCCCTTGTGTCGCCAGCAAGCGTGCTCCCCGAATAACAACCCCTTCCGAATTTTTCTTAACGATACGCGCCGCGATATACGGATCCGGAAGCTGTGCCGAATTGACTGCCCGATTGACTTGAGGCTGGATTAGCGTATGCGTTAACGATAAATCGTTTTCACGGGCGTATTCATAATAATTCCGCATGTTTTCGGCAAACATGGGATCCTGTTTTCCGAACATTTCCGCTGCCGCTCCATAAGCCATCAATCCGGCATTGATATAGTCTGGAGAACGCCCCATCATCCCTCCGTTGAAACGGGCCCATTCTTGAATCATCTTGCGGCGTTTTTCCAAATCCTCTTTGGTCCGGGGTTGTAGGAAAGATGTTCCTACTCGTTCACCTGTTGTCGGTGATTTATAAGTCATAAAATCCTGTTTATCTTTATCATGCTGCATGTCGTAGAGAGCAGCCTGGCTTTTCATGACCCCTTTGAATGCAGGGTGTTCAGAAATCTTCCCCTCTACCCTCTTTCCATCAATCCACACATTGGATCGCGCTTTGTCCACTCGTTCAATATATTGTTGTCCTGTCTTAGCCGGCATTTTGATCACCCCTGATTTTTACTATTTGTTATTAATATTTCTTACTTTTTTGTTTTTCCGAATTTAGGGATATGGTGGTTCTCAATAGCGACATGAATCACTTGGGTTTCTGTATAGAATTCAAAGCTGTAGTGTCCACCTTCACGCCCGATTCCACTATGTTTGGTTCCTCCAAAAGGAATCCGCAAATCCCTTGTATTTTGTGAATTGATCCATACCATTCCACTTTCTATCGCTTGTGCCAAGCGATGTCCACGTTTAATATCACTTGTCCAAACGTAAGCGGCCAGACCATATCTTACATCATTAGCCATCTGCAATACTTCTTCTTCCGTATCGAAAGGAATTACAGCCATGACCGGTCCAAAGATCTCTTCTTGCGCTACACGCATTTGATTATGACAATTTAAAAGAAGCGTTGGCGCTACATAATTACCCGCTCGATATGCATCTGGAATCGATCCGCTGAACACTTCTGCACATTCCGCACGGGCAATGTCAATATAGTTCATCACATTTTGCCAGTGTTTTTTATGAATTAAAGGTCCCACTTCTGTAGACTCATCCATAGGGTCACCGACAACGATATTGGAGACACGTTCTTTTAATGCTTCAACAAACGTATCATAAATGGGCTTTTGCAAGAAGAGACGCGAATTTGCGGTACAACGTTCACCATTGAAGGAGAAAATCCCCCATACCACTGCGTCCAATGCACTTTCTAAATCGGCATCGGCAAAGACGATCGCCGGTGATTTTCCACCAAGCTCCATAGAAATTTTCTTCAAAGTATCCGCACTATTTTTAATAATTTCCGATCCAGTTGTCGTTTCTCCAGTAAAAGAGATTAAGCGAACGTTAGGATGTGCGACTAGAGATGCTCCAGCCGTTTCCCCAAAACCATGTACAACGTTAAAGACGCCTTCCGGCAGTCCGGCTTCATGAATGATTTCAGCGAGTTTATTCGCCGTAAGCGGTGACCATTCAGCTGGTTTTAAAACAACGGTATTACCTGTAGCCAATGCAGGAGCCACTTTCCAAGTTTCTAACATAAAGGGAGCATTCCAGGGAGTAATCAAACCTGCAACTCCAATGGGTTTATGAATCGTATAATTGATGAAATCTCCGTCCACTTGATAAGCCTCTCCCACCATCCGGCTCTTCACCATTTCCGCATAAAACCGGAAGTTTTCCGCCGCACGAGCCGCCATTTTCTTGGTTTGGCTAATTGGTAAACCCGTATCCAGCGATTCGAGATACGATAATTCTTCACTGTAGGTCTCGATCAAATCTGCAATCTTGAGAATATATTTTAACCGATCGGTGACGCTCATCTTCCCCCATGGCCCTTGGTCGAAAGCCTTTCGTGCCGCTTGTACCGCTAAATCTATATCTTCCTTGAAACCCTCTGCCACTTCATTTAACACCTGGTTGTTAAACGGATTCATATTCTCAAAACGTTTGCCCGAAACTCCTTCAACAAATTGTCCGTTAATGTAGTGAAGAACTCGATCAACTCTAACCTTGCTCATCTAAATTAACACCTACTCATTGCTTGATGTTTTTGAAACGTTTTCTTAATGCCGAAAAAGTATATGAAATAATATATGATTCAATACATCGTTTTTTCTCCAAATGATACTATCACGTCTATTGTAAATTGTACAAAGATTTAACGAACAATTGATATCAAAATTCTTTTAGGATTCAGCGATACATACATGCATTCGCTGTCATACCAGTACTTCTTCGTCTACCACTCTCGTGATAACGGTTACATCAATAGCAATCTACCCATAAAGTTTCTATAAGTTCAATCGTCCAAGCTCTTAGCCTCCTTCTCGATTTTAGCCTTATTTAATAACCCTGTGAATATAATATATAAAATCATATATGATTGTCAATAGACTATTCGAAATTATTGTATTAATTATCATTTCCGAAAATAAGGTATATTGATGGATAATAAAATCTTAAAAAGTATTGAACCACAATCGCACAACACCAGACTTCATTGCAAATTAACTTATGAGTATGGCAAACATCTTTGATTATTCGTGTAGGATCGATAGTACCGAGAGTCCCGGTACGGCGCGATTGTGGTATCCATCATTTCAGTTCATCTAAGTTTGCTTGAAAATTGAACAGCAGCGTAATGACGGAACCTATTTTTTGAAACGAGCATGGATATTGTTGTGTTTATAAGTACCGAACTCACTAAATTCGATCAACTCCATTGACAATGCCAAGTAACGTTTAGAGAATAAGTCTGCAAAATGTTCCTTCATAACTTCGAAGAGATCATCACAGACTGCCTTCTTATCTTCTGCGGATCGACCTGCGCCAATCTTTAAAGTAGCATGGACAAACGCATCGTCCTCTGCTCCATCGGCCACACAATAATCTTTGAGTTCGATGGCTCTCGAGCGAATTCCACCTATTGGGAAAATATGGTCATATGAGATGAAAACATCATTGATCTTTTTGAGAAGACCGGGTATATCCGCTTCGGCCTTGATATTATTGGTATATTCGACGATAAAATGTGGCATGACTTTACTCCTTTACATGTTAGTTTCATTAAAAGATTCATCCCCAACGATCGTGTTGACCAATCTCCCTATGCTTTCGATTTCCGTAACAACTTCGTCACCGACTTTTGTATCGATCAATCCTTCGGGAGTTCCGGTCAAAATGATATCTCCGGCATTAAGCGTCATGAAACTGCTCAAATACTCGATCAGAACGGGAATGCTGAAAATCATGTCCCGTGTGTTACCTTCTTGTGTCAACTTTCCGTTCACATAAGTACGCAAGGTCAAATTCATCGGATCGGCAATATCTTTGGCATCTACCAGCCATGGTCCGATCGGCGTACATGTGTCACGGTTTTTGACTCTCAGGTTGGGCCGATAGTAATTTTCTAAATAATCGCGAATGGTGTAATCATTTGCCACAGTATAACCCAATACATAATCATAAGCGTCTTCGCGTTTGACATGACGGGCCGTACGACCCATTACGACAGCCAGTTCACACTCATAGTGCATGTAAGTCGCATCCGACGGACGACGGGTATGGGCCCGATGACCGACGAACGTATTAGGCCCTTTCAGAAAAACAAGCGGTTCAGTTGGAGCTTTAAACGACAGTTCCTTTGCGTGATCCGCATAGTTCAGACCGAGGGCGAACACCGTACGAGGTTGCACGGGTGGCAACCAAACCACTTGATGTTCCTCCACAATACGACCATCATCCAGTTTGAGGCGACCGTCCATTTCAACAGCCTCATGGATCGCGCCCAGATAGGCAATTCGCGCTCGTTTCATCATTTAGCCTCCTTGTAGAGTTCGCGTTCATGCACAACCGTATTTTCCAAAATACCAATGTTGTCGATTTCGATGCGCACATGATCACCCGCCTTCGCAAGCGGTGCATCTTCAGGAACCCCCACCAAAAGCGTGTCTCCAATGTTCAGCGTCATAAAATCCGTAATTTCAGCAATCAATCGCGGGATTGGACGGATCAGGTTAGCGGTGGTATTTTCCTGCCGCAACTCACCGTTGATGTACACGCGCACCCTTAATGCATCTGGATTTACGACGGCATCGCGTTCAATCACCCAGGGTCCTACCGGACAAAAGCCATCACGAGATTTTTGGCTTACAGCCGGTCGGTACAAACTCGTATGCGGAATACTGACATCATTGACCACGGTGTAACCGTCTACATAAGTTAACGCCTGTTCCTCACTCACACGAGTAGCCTTTCGGCCGATCACAACGCCCAGGGTTGCACCGATCTCTAGTGCCGGAACATGATCAGGTAACGGGATAGGCATACCGTAACCTATGACCGTATTTGCTGGTTTGATATATAAGACAGGTGCCTTGGGTGCTACCTTATAAGGGGGTTCATTGACAGCATTCCCAAGTGTGGCGAGTGCCCCCTTGTAATTCAGGAGGACACCATAAATTGTTCCCGACACGGGGGCATCCAAAGGGAGCTTGTCAGCGTCATAACGTTTCCCTTGCAACTCAACGATATGGTTTGCCGTGTTCACACCAGCTTCGATCACTTGCAACATTCCACGAAATTTGATCTTCACTTTCCTCATTCTTTTCACTCCTCCCCTCTTCATATATAATATCATATATTATGGAAACCTTCATTCTATATTAAATAATTAATATTATTTTTAAAATAAAATATTTTTCGTTGTATGATTTTCGTGATCGGGTATTTAGGTTCTTCCGGCAGCCCGAAAATATATTTAAAACAAAAGAGCTTCATCACTCACAAAAAATCAATAACAGAAGAGGCTGTTCCAAATAAAATCAATTGTGATTTTTGGGAACAGCCTCTATCATATCTCGCTGATTTCATTTCATATGGATATCTCATCATATCCCCATCTTCTCATCAAGAGGAAAATCACCTTCCAGATGAAGTACGTCGCGAAGAATCCGATCAAAGCGAAAAGAAAGAAGATATCCCAGCCGCCCTGCAGGATCAGAGTCTGTTTTTCTCCCAAAAAGAATGCGATGAAGATTGCTGAACCGATTTGTGCAACTCGAAGGAAATTTCCGAATATGAGTGTTTGACCATTTTTCTCAAGTGGGTTTCGTTCAAACAGCCAGCAAGAGAGGATATAGGATACGACTGTGACCAAAAGAAATGCAAGCACATGCAGGAATCCTGTTTTCTCTGTAGCTCCTGGTATAAACAAGTAGGAGGGAAGAAACATCATGGTGCCCCAATGCTCGAATATACTTACAATGGAAGCATACTTATAGCTATTCAGATAAATGCTACGCAGGATCGATGCGACTCCACTCCCAATCCATAGGGGAAGACATAAGACGATCATTGATAATAAATAATTACTTATGGCTTTCCCCGACAGGGTAGATACTGCAAAACAGACCCCGAAGATCGCAAGCTGAACGCATGTTGTCGGTAACCACCAGGCAATAACATCATGAAACGTATAGTGCGCAGGTAGAAAGAGCGGCATAATGATCATAAACAGGCCGATGAGCAGCATGATCAGAAGGATCATTCCCGTTCCCATGAAAAATTTGGCCGAGACGATCGCCCTTCTGCTGACAGGAGCCGTCACGAGGAATTCGATCGTGTTTCCCGTTCGTTCCTGGCCAAGCAAGGTGGCTCCAAGAAAGAAACTGCTCCAAAAAGCCCAAAACGGTGAGGCATGACCTTGAACCAGCGAGGAGATGATGCGTGACCACGCTTTATGCGGATCTCCTCCCCACGCCAGATCTGTAAAAGGTTGCATCGCAATTGAAAATAATGTCACACCTATGGGTACCCAAGCCATCACGAGAAACAACATCCAAAAATATCCACGGTTCTGTCGCCATTCTTTCCAAAGAAGCGCCTTATTCAAGAACGATACGCTCACGAACATATCCCTCCTTCTTCATCGTATAGACAAAAAGTTCTTCAAAATTGAGATCCAACGCTTCAACGAAAAGAGGATCAAACGAACGAATCCGTTCCATCGTTTCATGGAAGTGATCACTCACGATCAGGGAATAGATTTTCCCTTGTTCTTCAATGTGCAGGATTTGAGGAAGAGATCGGATCTCCGCAGGCAAACCGTTAGGAAAAACGACTTGTATCCTCCGGGTCGTTTGTTTCATCTCCTCCAACGACCTTGAAAATAATACTTTTCCTTTATAGATAGCTGCCGCGTAATCTGCGATTCGTTCCAAATCCTGCAGATGGTGTGTCGAATAAAAAACGGTCGTATTCCCATCCGCCACCTCTTGCATGATCAGTTGCAAAAATTGTTGTTTCACGACCGGATCCAGCCCACTCGTCGGTTCATCCATGATGAGGAGTTGAGGTCTGATCGATAAAGCGATAATCAGAGCTAACTGTGTTTTCATTCCTTTGGAATACGTACGGATTCTCTTTTCAACAGGAAGTTCAAACGCATCGATCAGCGCCCGGCATCGTTTTTGATCCCAATAACGATAAACCCGTTTGCAAAATTCTAATAATTAACCTGCGCGAAAATGGGGATAGAAATTTGAAAAGTCGGATACGTACCCAACTCTCGTCCGGTATGTTCCCGAAGGTTCGCTGATATCCTGACTCAAGACCCATGCCTTGCCGGACGTAGGTTTCAGAATCCCCATCAACATGCGGATGGTTGTTGTTTTACCCGCACCGTTAGGACCTATCAGACCGAAGATACTCCCCTCCGGCACACGCAGATCCAGATGATCGACCAACCATTTTCCATCCAATCGCTTGCACAGTTGTTCCGTCTCGATCGCATATGTGGACATTTAACGTTCCTCCTTCCCCTGTTTCCATTGGCGAATGACCTCTTTGAAGAGTTCCATCAGATCATCCGTCGTCAATTGAAGATAATGCGCTTCGATGAGCAGTTTCTCCATCGTCTCCCGTATCTGGCGTAGCCTTTCTTCCCTGTTTACGTGAACAATCCTTTCGGCGATGAATGTCCCTCTTCCCCGCAGCACTTCAAGAACCCCCTCCCTCTCCAATTGCTGATAGGCTTTCGCGATCGTATTCGGGTTGATCGTGATCATCGCCGATAGCTCCCGGACTGAAGGCAATTTATCACCAGGTTGAAGGACTTTCCGTGCCACCGCTTCTTTGATTTGATCCACGATTTGTTGATAGATGGGAGTACTTGATCGTGGATCCACGTCAAGCCACATGCATTCACCTCCTATCTTGAAAATGTGTAGTTTGGTTTGCGTATGCTTTGCGTTCGCGCTCCGTAGAGGTCGTCTCAATGGGTCTATGCTTTGCGCTCATGCTCCGTGAAGGTCGTCTCGCATGGAATTATAATTAAATGTTGCGAGACGACCTTCAAAGTCGCTATTACGCGCAAAGCATATACCCCATACCAAAAAGGAAGCGAGACGACCTCCAAAGTCGCTGTCTCACGCAAAACATTACGCCCACCCAAAGACACTTTTCATCCTCTGATGGCGCCGCTTGCGGCATGGAGGGCTACTTTGAAAACTAGCGCTTGGGTCGCTTATTATTGAAACAATCGTCCGATCCATGGATAGTAATACATGTTTCCCCTGGATGATTCGATCGCTCCTTTGATAGGAACAAACACATAGAGAAAAGCGAAGTAAATCAAAAAAGGAATACCTATTAAAATAATGGAGAGTGCAAGGGAAACGGATATGGCAATTCCGATTAAAAAATGAAAAATCAATGCCTGTAATGAGGTCACTTTTACTTCTTCGTCACGAAAAAGAAACAGAAAAACAATCGGAAGAATGACCGGGGCAAAAAATGCACTAAGATGTGCCAAAATCTTAATGTTTGAGGTTCTCAATCCATCCACTCCTTATCAAACGTTCCTTGCTTTGGATAAGTGTACACAAAGAATTACGTGTACTATATCAAGTAATACACTTAGATCATACTTTAGTCTTCAGGAAAAGTCAATCCCTGGCATACGCCTAGACGCATATTCCCTCAATACATGCTTATCCTAAGAGCATAGTCCTCGCCACTATCTGTGAAACCTTTCACAAGTATGTCACATTTATTTTGATTTAGCCGCTTTTTTGTCATTGCATTTTTAATTGTGACATACTAAAATGATGGCAAGAGGAAAACATGATCTTATTTCGGGAGAGGAAATTCCATGAAAATCCAAACTGTCGAAAATGAGTTAGAAGAAATCATGAATGCAGAACATGTTCACCATAATCTTTCCGTTGCGAGACTGATTGAGTCGGCTCTTGAGCGCCGTGAAGGATGTCTTACATCAACGGGGGCTTTTTGTGCAACCACAGGAAAATACACCGGTCGTTCACCAAAAGACCGATATATAGTCGACGAACCCAGCGTTCATGATAAAATTGCGTGGGGTTCCGTCAATCAACCGATTTCACCGGAAGCCTTTCAGCGGATTTATGACCGCATGCTTTCTTATCTGCGCGGACGCGAACTCTTTGTCTTTGACGGGTTTGTCGGCAATGATCCGGCATACCGCTTACCGATCCGTGTGATCAATGAATATGCTTGGCATAATCTGTTCGTCCATCAACTGTTCGTCCGCCCATCGGAAGGGGAACTCGACAATCACAAGCCCGCTTTCACCGTGATTGCCGCACCCGGATTTCATGCGATCCCCGAGATCGACGGAACGAATTCGGAAACATGCATCATCATTTCATTTGAAAAGCGCGTGGTGCTCATCGGAGGAACCGAATACGCTGGTGAAATGAAAAAATCGATTTTCAGCGTAATGAATCTCTTCCTTCCGGAGCAGAATGTTCTTTCCATGCATTGTTCGGCGAATGTTGGCGAAGAAGGAGATGTCGCTCTCTTCTTCGGTCTATCCGGTACCGGAAAGACCACACTCTCAGCAGACCCGAACCGCCGTCTCATTGGGGATGATGAACACGGCTGGTCAGACAAAGGTGTGTTTAACATCGAGGGCGGTTGTTATGCGAAATGCATCCACCTTTCGGAAGAAAAAGAACCTCAAATTTGGAACGCGATCCGCTTCGGTACCGTACTCGAAAACGTAGTCGTCGACCCGAAAACGAGAGAGGCTGATTTCGACAGCAATCGCTTTACGGAAAACACGCGGGCGGCATACCCGATTGAACATATCTCAGGCGCCGTTATCCCAGGGGTGGCGGGACATCCCCGAGTCATTCTCTTCTTAACGGCAGACGCTTACGGGGTTTTGCCTCCGATCGCGAAGCTCACGAAAGAACAAGCGATGTACCATTTCCTTTCCGGTTATACGTCTAAATTAGCCGGAACGGAACGAGGGGTAACCGAACCGGAAGCGACGTTCTCGACTTGCTTCGGTGCACCTTTCTTGCCGCTGTCTCCTTCCGTTTACGCAGAAATGCTGGGTAAGAAAATCGATGAACACGATGTTCGCGTGTACCTTGTGAATACCGGCTGGTCTGGAGGCCCGTACGGTGTCGGTCAACGGATGAAGCTGTCTTACACCCGCGCTATGGTTACCGCTGCGATCACCGGTGACATTGAAGAAGCAAACTTCTCACCCGATCCGATCTTTGGCATCTTGGTTCCCGACGCGATTCAAGGCGTACCGAACACTGTTTTGACGCCTCGTAACACTTGGAACGATCCGGCTGCCTACGATAAACAGGCGCGCTTGCTTGCTGAACAATTTATCCATAACTTCAAGAAGTTTAAGGATGTTCCACAAGATATTATGAACGCGGGACCGCGCATCTGATGGGTGGATCGTCCTCAACAACAAACCACCTCAGTTTGGCTGGGGTGGTTTCATTATGTTGAAAGGAAACGCATTCTTTTTCGCACGTCTTTTGATTGAATCGACAACAAATAAGGCCGTTGGTAAAAGATTACACGTAACAATTGATGCGAATGGAAAAGTATAAATCAAAAATTCATTTAAATTGGTCGTATCTCGAACGATTTGTGTTCCGATAACGGACAATAAAATCAATGGTAATATAAATACTCTGTAATTCAAAGACCCGAAACATTTAGTTACACAAACACATAGAAGAAATAAAGAAATTGATAGCTTAATAAAGATTCCAACGGTCCATAATCCAACAACAAAGGCATCAACATTTTGTAAAAAATCAGCAATACTTACATATTGAGTAATCGTGAAAACTGGATAGGCCAGTTGCGAAGTCATATCCCCCAGCACCGCGACTGTTAACGAATTCACAAGCATAGTGACTACAATCACGGTAAAGATCGCTAGAATGGATAGAATCCGTCCTTTTTCCGGACGATCCAAATACGGAAGAAGAAATCCAATACAAAAAAACTCCCCCATCCACCCGGATGGCACAATCGCCGCTCTCAGCACGGGAGAAAATCCATGTTCTAGAATGGGCTGCAAACGGGTAATATCGGCATTCGGGAGTGAGATTAAGCTGAATAGGAACGTAAAAATAAGAACGAATGGAACAATCACTTCACTGCATCTTCCAATTCCTTCGATTCCTTCGTACACAATCCAACCACATACAAGCAAAAATATTCCATTGATGATCAAGGAGGGGGTCTTCTGCAATTCTATATCGGTAACAAACCCGAAATGTTCGTAATTTTGAACCGTAACATATGTGAAAAAAATAAACGACAAATAGAATTCCAATATCTTTGTAGGCCATTTTCCGATAATTTTTGAACTGTATTCAATAATGGTCAATTCGGGGTATCGTCTGGCCAATGCAGTCAAGACGAAAATACTCCAAAATCCCGTTACGGAAGAAGGGATGACAGCTAACCAGGCATCGCACTCTGCAAACTTTGCCATGATTGCGGGAACAGACAATATTTCTGTGGAAAGTATGTACGGAATCATGAGTAGCCACAATTGCCATCCGGTTATTTTCTCCTGGCTCAAGATTTATTCTCTCCCCCAATTATGACAAGACCTATCAGTCTTTCCATCTGTAATTTTCTCCTAAATCAGGATAACTTATTCTGTACCTACGACTTTCCTTCCCTTAAACGTTCCCCGTATAAAAAGAAAGTTTTTCTCGGGGAAGGGTACATTACTTTTGAAAACACACTTCTTAAGTGGAGTCCGTTTACATGTACAAGGAAAAATGCGTACAATAGTAACGGCAAATCTTTTCACAGGAGGTTTTTGCTATGGCAGAAAAAGTTCAAGTCAGTATCGAATACTGCACGATGTGAAATTACCTTCCGAGAGCCGCTCGTGCAGCGGAAGAAATTTTAGGGAAACACCAAGCGCAAATTGCCAGCTTTACTTTGATCCCTTCATCAGGAGGTGTATTCGAAGTCAAAGTAGGTGAACGCTTGATTTTTTCCAAAAAAGAATTGAACCGTTTCCCTGAAGAAGGAGAACTTGAAAAGTTGTTCTCTGACGCTATTTCATAACTTTTGCAAGTCATCTTGTTTATATAGAAGAAGCCCCCAAGCGTTGGGGGCTTCGCTCATTCACTTTATATAAAAAGCAACAGATTCGTACGGTCGCAGGGTAAGTTCACGGATGTTATTTTGGGTATCATGATAGTTCGAAATGATTATGCGATATTCTCCGTACAGGTGGACATCCGTCGGTAAAATGAATGTCGTCATCTTGCCGTAAAAATTGTTGATCACCAATAGGGTCTCATCGTTGTATCGTCGCAGATAAGCAAAGATTTGCGGGTCATCTTCCAGGATTAAACGAAAGTCACCGTAAGCGATGATGTCGTATTCTTTACGTAAGCGAATCAGCTTTTGATAATGATAGAAAACGGAATCCTTGTCACGCAACGCCTGTTCCACATTGATTTCCTTGTAATTCGGCGCAACTTTGATCCATGGGCAGCCGTTTGTAAAACCCGCATGCTTGTCCCCGTTCCATTGCATGGGCGTCCGTGCATTATCTCGCGATTTCTGTTTAATGGCAGCCATGATCTCCTGTTCCGCTTTTCCTTCGGCTTTCAAACGATGATAGGCATTGATGGTCTCGACATCCCGATAATCTTCGATCATATCAAAAGAAGGGTTGGTCATACCGATTTCTTCCCCTTGGTAAATGAAAGGCGTGCCCTGCAATAAATGGATCGCTGTTGCCAACATCTTCGCTGATTCTTTATGAAACTCTCGATCATTGCCGAAACGGGAGACCACCCGTGGTTGATCGTGATTGCACCAGAACAGGGCGTTCCAGCCCCCTCCTCGCTGCATGCCGTATTGCCAATCGCTGAGTATCTTTTTCAATTGCAGAAAATCAAAGTCTGCGGCAACCCATTTTTCTCCATTTGGATAGTCGACTTTCAAATGATGAAAACTGAAAATCATATGGAGTTCTTTTTCTTGGGGATTCGTGTACTTCACACAGTTCTCTATCGTTGTTGAAGACATTTCCCCTACTGTAAGAATGTGAGGGTGTTTTGAGAACACTCTTCGATTCATTTCCTTCAGGAATTCATGAATACGCGGACCGTCTGTATAGTATTTGCGCCCGTCGGCTGTTGGCGTTTCCAACGTATCGTCCGGGAATGATTGATCTTTCGAGATAAGGTTGATCACATCCAGGCGAAAACCGTCAACTCCTTTGTCGAGCCAAAAATCCATCATTTGATATATTTGTTCCCTCAACTCTGGATGTTCCCAATTCAAATCGGCTTGTGTTACGTCAAAGAGATGCAAGTAATATTGACCGGTTGTCTCATCATATTGCCAGGCACTCCCTCCAAACTTTGATTTCCAATTGTTTGGAGGACCTCCTTCCCCCCCATCCTTCCATATATAAAAATGGCGATAGGGGTTCTCTCTGGAACGCGACGCCTCTTGAAACCATCGATGTTCCGTTGATGTATGATTCACCACCATATCCATGATGATTTTCATTCCTCTCGCATGCGCTTCATGAAGGAGGGTCTCGAACGTTTCCATGGTTCCGTATTCCAGATTGATCCTGTAATAATCCCGAATATCGTAGCCGTTATCTTTCTGGGGCGAATCATAAATGGGGGTTAACCAGAGCACATCAACCCCCAAGTTCTGCAAGTAATCCAGATGATCAATGATACCTTGTAAATCTCCGATCCCATTCCCTGTCGTATCTTTAAAGCTTTTTGGATAAATTTGATATACTACAGATTTTTTCCACCAAGGTTGCTCCATTCTGCACTCCTCGCTTTTCGGTCTCTGAATTTCTAGTTGAAATTGAGGTTACGTGCACTCTGTTCGCTTTGTCCAACTTTTTTCACTTTGGCCAGTACGAATGTCAAGAAGAAAGGAACGAGCAAAGCGATCGCCATTCCGATGAAAAACACGCCCCATTGCTGAGGGAAGATTGACAAAAACCCGGGCAGTCCTCCCACTCCAATGGAGGATGCGCGCACATGTTGTAACGTGATGACGACGGCAGCGATCGCGGAACCGGTCATTGCCGATAGGAAGGGGAATCGATAACGAATATTCACACCAAACATCGCCGGTTCTGTAATTCCGAGATAAGCGGAGATCGCAGAAGTCAAAGCCATCCCCTTCAGCTTTTCATTTTTTGAAACAAACATCATGGCCAAAGCTGCCGAACCTTGGGAGATATTCGATAAAGCCAGAATCGGCCATAAGAATGTACCTCCCGTACTTGCGATCAGTTGTAAATCGACAGCCAAGAAGGTGTGATGCATTCCGGTCACGACTAATACTGCATACAATCCCCCGTAAATGAGGCCTCCTAAAAGCGGCACTTTATCGAATACGGCAACGAAAGCGGCTGTAATCGCTTTGCCGATCGCAAAGGTGACAGGGCCTATAATCAAGAAAGATAAGAAGCCTGTGATCAATAACGTAACAGGAGCGACGATTAACAATTTGAAAGCATCTGGTACACGCTTGTTCAAAAAGTTTTCGATTTTCGCCAATACGAACGCCGAAACCAACACCGGTAACACTTGCCCTTGATAACCAATTTTCTGAATATTCAATCTGAATAAATGCCAGTAGGGTACGGTTCCCTTAGCAGCCGCTTCCGCATACCCCCACGCATTGAGCAGATCGGGGTGTATCAGCATCAATCCCAGAACGATCCCCAATAATTCACTGCCGCCAAATCTCTTCACGGCAGACCACCCGATTAGACCGGGCAAGAAAACAAACGATGTATTTGCGATCAGATTGATCATGCCGGCGAAGTCTTTCCATTCCTGATGCACATCAATGAATGCCTGATTCGGGTAGAAAATCCCCTTCCCAGTCAATACATTATTGATCCCCATTAACAGACCGGCCGTTACAATGGCAGGAAGAAGCGGAATGAAGATATCTCCTAATGCCTTCACCAAACGTTGAAACAGATTCAAATTCTTTTCCGCCACACTTTTGACTTGTTCTTTAGTTGCTCGTTCAATACCGGTAATCGCAAGCATTTGTTCATAAGCTTTCTCGACAAGTTCCGGGCCGATGACCACTTGAAACTGTCCGTTGGCTGAAAAGAAACCTTTGACGATATCCACGTTCTCTAGCTCATTCTTATCAACTATACTCTCGTCTTTCAAAGCAAGCCTTAGGCGTGTTACGCAATGGCTTGCCGTGACAATGTTGTCTTTGCCCCCAAGGGCTTGGACAATTCGTTCAACCGATTGTTTGGTAACCATATCTTCCCCTCCTGTAATCGTTTTCAGTTACATGATAACTTGTTCAAACAAGTTGCGTCAACACTTGTTTAAACATGTTGGAGGATGAAAAATAAATAAGCCGCCTTATCGGCGACGGGCAAAATCGGTAAATATGAAACGATCGGGTCGATGGCGGGACTCGGTGTACTCGAATTGCGTACCATCGTGCAAATGAACGAAGTTTTTGACGACCGCAACGAAATTATATGACTTCAAATCCAAATGTTCTCTGTCCTTTGTTGATGCATGTTCAACCTGAACCACTCGTTTGGCAAAACCGATTTTTAGCTGTAATGTTTCTTCAATATATTGATAGATCGATTGTTCGGCGATCTCCTTTGATAAGCCGGTAACGATATCTTTTAGAAAATAGTTGACATCGAGAATAACTTTCTCCCCGTCTAGCTGACGAACCCGGTATAACTTGTAAGCTTCTCTGCCTGTAGGCAACCGAGTCTTGTTATGCAGGGATTCTTCAATCATGATTTCCTCAAACAATGGAACGGAAGTCGTGAACGTTTGGCCGCTGTTTTCACTCGCCTCTTTGAAACTTACAAGCCCACCCAAAGAAAAAGTGATGGGCTGATTGTCCAGTACAAAAACGCCTTTTCCGTGCAAGCTATTTACAAATCCTTCTTTAGCAAGCAAATCCAAAGCTCTGCGAATCGTTCCCCGACTTGTGCCATATATCTTACAAAAGTCATTTTCAGAGGGCAGTTTTTTTCCAGGAGGGTATTTTCCTTCAAGGATTTGGTTTCGTATATCTTCGTATATTTCTGTATATCTCCTGTTCATCACATGCCTCCATAAAAGTTTAGTCATACATTTTAATAAACCGAGACGATCGTCACTCAGCGTTTGTACTCGCGGAATACAAGGAAATCATTCGTTTTTTCTTCTTTCGCTGGATCCCGACGATTTTCGTCCCTTCTCTAGATGTTTCGATATGCAGTTCATCCATCAATCGCTTGGCCCCTGATAGACCGAGTCCAAGCCCGCGAGATGAAGGCGTTTTTTTGCCGTTTAACACTTCATTGAGATCGGGGATTCCCGGACCGTTATCGATCACCATAAAGCGGATCCCTTGATCGGTGATTTCACAAGAAAAGGTGCCAATCCCATTCGCATGATCCAAGAGATTCCTGGTTAATTCGGCTACACTCACAAGCACCTTTTGTTGTTCGATTGCCGAAAAAGAGAGCTGGTTCATTAAAACCCGAACGTAATAAAGAGCAAAATAGATATCATCCTCTGATTGAATCGTCATTTCATGTCTACTCATGGTTACGAAGCCTCTCCATGATAAAATTTGTAAATCAGGCGTTTGTCTCCCGCAGCACGAGTGACTGCAACACATTGTCCAAGAAGACAGAGTGTAAGTACTTCTTGATATGGTTCTCCTCTGATCCTTTTTTGTCTATTCTTGAAGAGACATGTTGAACCATGATCATTATACTACAGACCTCCCCTCAAAAAGGTAATCTTAAAATTGCTAAAGGGAGATATATGTCGCCATATCTCCCTTTAAATCGACCATTTATTTGAAAACGATATATGACTCACCTGAAACCATCATGTGAAACTTTTGCTCTAGATATGTGTGAAACAGCTAATCAACAATAGAAGAGTCGCAGTGGTTACCAAATAATGGATTATCTTCCCAACCATCCTCCATCAACGACGAGCACATGACCGTTCACATAATCGGACGCCCTTGAAGCCAGGAACACCACAGCCCCCTTTAGGTCTTCAGGCGTTCCCCAACGTCCTGCGGGAATTCTCTCCAAAATTTGACGGCTGCGTGTTTTATCATGCAGGAGCTCCCTATTCATATCGGTATCCATATAACCGGGAGCAATTGCATTCACATTGATGCCATGACCTGCCCATTCGTTTGCCAACGCTTTCGTTAACTGAGCCACGCCGCCTTTCGCTGCGGCATAAGCGGGAACAGTTACGCCCCCTTGGAATGACAGGAGGGACGCGATATTGATGATCTTGCCTCCGCCTTGTGTGATCATCCGTTGGCCGGCTTGCTGACATAAAAAGAATACCGATTTTAAGTTGACAGCGAAGACTTCATCCCAATCCTCTTCTGAAAATTGTACCGCCGGTGAACGGCGTTGTATCCCCCCATTATTCACGAGAATATCAACATGCCCGAAACACTCGTCCACTTGGTTCATGACCGTCTTCACATGTTCCATGTCAGCAAGATCACACACAAAGATTTCACAACGACGACCGAGCCGTTCAATCATTTCTTTCGTAGTCTTTTCTGTTTCCGTTCGTTGGATGAGGGCAATATCGGCTCCCGCTTCCGCGAGTCCTATCACCATGGCTTGTCCGAGACCTCTAGTTGCACCCGTGATGACTGCAACTTTTCCGCTTAAATCAAACAAGTTCATGCTCTCTCCCTCTTTCCTCCAGTTATGATTATTGTATCTCTTCTTCATCCGAACATTCATTTATCGATTATCGAATACAACTAATTATCAAAATTGTAACATCTTTTCATTCGGATTACCAGCCAACAACAAATGATTGAATCTATTACAGCCCCGCTTGAAAAGAGAAATCATAACCTTCATTATTTACAGAAGATTACTGGTACCTTTTTCGTATTCGCGAATCGTGATCGTACCTCATGAGCATAATAACGGCAGATCACGTAAAGTGAGAGGGTTCTATGGAAAAAATATCGGGTTATCAATTGTTTACACTAACCGTTATGTTTCAAATTGGAACTACGAGTGTATTTGGTTTCGCTGCGAAAGCAGGTAAAGATGCTTGGATTGTTACACTCTTGTCTGTCGTATTTGGAGCGTTACTTATCTTGTTATATTTTACATTGATGCGTATGCACACAGGGTTAACACTCGTTCAATGTTTCCCCGCTCAATTTGGTCGATGGATCGGTACTCCTCTCGCGTGGTTATATCCACTCCTCTTCTTATATCTAGCAGGGCGAGACCTACGTAATTTCGGTGAAGTCATTCGGGGAACAATTTTGACTCAGACGCCCCTTTTCGTCATCATGTTTTTATTCACGCTTGTCACCGCATATGGTCTTTATCATGGAATCGAACCATTAGGACGTCTAGGGGAGTTCCTTTTCCCTGTCTTAGTGGTTGTCCCCTATATCGTACTCACATGCTTGTTAATCGGTTCAGACATCATTGACATAGGCAGGGTTCAACCGATCGCAGAACATGGCTGGATCGCCATTTGGAAGAATTTATGGCCACTTAATGTGATCATCCCTTACGGGGAGACCATTGTATTCACAATGATTTGGCCGTTAGTCAATCAACCGAATCAGGTGATGAAGGCCACTTTACTGGCCACGGTCGTATACGGAATTTTGCTTGGCTTTTCTGATTTTTTAGCGATTACTATTCTAAGTGAAAGGATGTTTCAACGTAATGTCTTTCCCTATTACGCTTTAATGCGTCAGATTAACATAGCCGACTTTCTTCAAAACCTCGATGCAATCGTTGTTTTACAATTCTGTACCGTCGGATTTTTTAAATTCGCTCTCTACATGTTTGGTACGATTCGAGGAATACAACAACTAACAGGTATTCAAAACGGTAAAGTATTAATCTTACCTTCCGCCCTCACCGCGATCTTTCTGGCAGACACGATGTCGTCTAACATTTCTGAACATCTGTATGTTGGATTGAAACTGGTTCCTTATTTTTTGGGAATTCCCTTTTTTATTTTATTACCCTTTGTTCTCTTCGTGGTTGCTTGGTTTCGCTCCATGTACGCAGGATCGAAGGAAACACAATGACAGCCATAAAAATGCTACAGCCATCATCATAAGATGAACGGATGCGCTTGGGTGTAAGAAAGGTCGTTCTTGAGGCATATGCTTTGCGCTCATGCTCCGTGAAGGTTGTTTCAGCGGGTATATGCATTGCGCTTATGCTCCGTGAAGGTCGTCTCGCATCGAATCATAATCATATGTTGCGAGACGACCTTCAAAGTCGCTATTACGCGCAATGCATACACCCTTTTACATCCGAAAGGAAGGGAGACGACCTCCAAACTCACTGTTTCACGCGAAGCAAATGCCTCTTTACGGTTTAAGAGAAGCGGAACGACCTTCCACTCACCTCCGCAAGCGATACAACCCACCCTAAGGCCATTCAGTTTCTTGTAACAGCCTTAAAACTACTTCTTTCCGCACAAGAAATGTTTCATCTTCTGATGGAGCCCCTTGCGATATGGTAGGCTATTTTGAAAGTTTCAGGTGTTACCCCCATTAACTTTTATAGCCCTTTGGGTTTTTCTTGTGCCAGTTCCACGCTGTACGAATGATTTCCTCCAAGCTGTCGTATCTTTGAACCCACCCCAACTCGTTTTGCGCCTTGTCATACGAGGCGATCAAAACGGCAGGATCCCCCGCACGACGCGGTGCGATGCGCGCAGGAATCGGATGACCGGTTACTTCTCGCGCTGTTTCAATCACCTGTTTCACCGAAAAACCGGTTCCGTTCCCCAAATTATAGATGCCGCTTTCCCCCGCTTCCCGCAACCTCTTCAACGCGAGCCAATGAGCATTGGCCAAATCCATTACATGGATATAATCGCGGATGCAGGTCCCGTCTTCCGTCGGGTAATCATCACCAAAGATCGAAATCGAATCCCTTTGCCCCAAAGCCACTTGCAGAACGATTGGGATCAGATGCGTTTCCGGATCGTGATCTTCTCCAATCAGACCATCCGCATGAGCGCCTGCCACGTTGAAATAACGCAGCGAAACATATTTAATTCCGTACGCTTGGTCGCACCATTTCAGCATTTTTTCGATTGCAAGTTTCGTCTCTCCATATGGGTTTGTTGGTTCTGTCGGATCTGTCTCCCGTATCGGGACATGTTTTGGCTCCCCGTAGGTGGCGGCTGTCGAAGAAAAAACGATCTTATTCACGCCGTGCTCCTTCATCTTTGTAAGAAGCCGCTGAGCCGCTACTACGTTGTTATCATAGTACTTCAAAGGTTCGTAGACACTTTCACCGACGAGTGAATCGGCTGCAAAGTGAATGACCGCCTCGACGTCATGGGTCGTAAATATCTTTTCAAGCAGTTCCGCATCACGAACATCGCCTTGATAGAAAGTTTCCGCCATCACCGCGCGTCGATGCCCTTTTTGCAAATTATCGAGCACGATCACTTCTTCTCCCTGTGCAAGCAGTTCTACAACCGCATGACTGCCGATATACCCGGCACCTCCTGTAACCAATACGGCCATGTATTAAACCTCCTCCATCACTCCTCGTGCCCCATCGCCGATATCACAAACAAATTGTCGGCACGAGTCCTGTTTTCTTTTGATATCATCGGGAACACGCGATAGAAAATTATGTACGGCATCGCTGTGCATGATGCTGAGAAAACCCCGCTCCGATTGGAATATCCCCTTGAAAAAGAATATCACAACAGAGCCGTTTGCAAATCTTTTTTCGGCTTTTGTTTTGAAACTATACCCCTCAAACAAAGAACCTGTTATGATATTGACGATTGGAGGATTACTGTCGATGTTCAGCTACTTGTTTTCCCTTCTCATCCGTTTTCCTGAAAACCTGTTCATCCTAGGTTTTTCTTTGCTGGATCATAAAGATGACAGGCGCACGATTCCATGGTCACAATTTCTATGGATAGGGGTTCCCGTTCTTGCCCTTATCGATTGGTTGTGGAACAAACGCTCATACCCTTGGTTATTTCTTGTCAACGACTATCTCGGCCATTTTCATCATGTCTGGAATTGGAACCCTCTGTTTCGAATGATCCCTTGGAATGACGGTTCTTTATTCCGTTTGTATAAAACACACTGGTTGACCGTTTGGCTACAGTTTGCCTATTCGCAAGCATTTGTCCTGAATCTGTGGGTAGCGATTATCCGCAGTTTCCTGATTAAAGATGTTCGCAAGATGTTGCAATATGCTCTTGGCGGATTCGTGCTTCAAATGCCGGTTATTATCTTTTTCTATCATACGGTACTCTTGCAAGAGGTATGGTATGTCAAAGGAGATCCTGACGGCCTCATGCGCGGTCTCACCGGACAGAAGTTACTGAATACGGTAGCCAACTGTTTCCCCAGTATGCATACATCGGTCGCCTTCGCCATTTTACTGCTCGCTCTTCAGGAAAAAGGTCCTTATTTCAAATGGGGGATGGTTTTTTACTGCGCAAGTGTCATCTATTCAACTTTGTATTTGGAAATCCACTGGGTGATTGATGTCATCGCCGGCATGGCACTCGCTTACGTTGCCGTTCGACTTAGCGATATCATCCTGAACTTGGTATGGAATAAAGGTCCGAAAAAACTGATGAGCCGATTAAACAAATAAAAGGGATGCTGATGATACCAGCATCCTTTTACTTTTTAGGCGAAACGCTCATTGCTGACCGGCAGTAATTTGAAAAAAGAAGCCGGTTCATGATCCTATTCTAACTATGTTGATTCCAGCTACGCTTCCAAGCAGAGCGGTGGGATCGAAAAGCCCGTTCCTTTTCTTGCAGGTGTTTTAAAAACTCGGAATTCAAACGGTTTCTGTGGCGTTGAAAGCGTACGCGTTCGCGTCGAGCTTCCCACCACGTTTTCCATCGTTCCAGAAGTACACGCCATTTCACTAGTATCACCTCTCAACGTATATCATATGTACTGGGAGGGATATTTGCCTCTCTGTGTGTAACCCGAGGTGACGACTATAATTTGAAAGGATTGAAAAATATTCTGGACAATCATAGTCCGTCGCTTACAAAATCAACGAGCTTAGGGATTCACGTAGTTAAGTTGTGGCAATTCCTTTTGTGGTCTGCTCCAAAAGTATCCTTGCTGATGTTGAATACCAAGACGCTGATAGATTTGGGATTGCTCAAGGGTTTCTATCCCTTCGATAATAATACGAATGTCCTGGGATGCTGCCCAGTCTGCAATGGAATACAACAATTCCTTACTCTCCGGTTGTTCCGCCATTGTGACCCACTGTCGGTCTAACTTAATCCAGTCCGGCTTGACCGTCATTAAACGCATTAAGTCTTGTTCCCCTACTCCAAAATCATCTTGTGCCAATTCAATCATAGGGAACTCCGCCTGAAGCTGGTTCCAAGCGTGAATATCAATGGAATCAACGTGGTGTTCCAGTATTTCAAAGACGCAAATGATTCTAGGGTGCTGTTTATACAGTCTTTCTAACCAGTTACGAATCCGTTCAGTATCTCGTAGCGTGCCTGCATACACATTCAAAAATAATCGGTTCCCGTTTGGCCACGAAAGTTCAAGCAGACGTTTCAGCAAGCTTTCCAAGCAATCCCAATCCGCTTGCGAACAGAAATCGAACCGCTCCGCAATTCTGAAGAAGGTGTCAGGGCCTACAAATTCACTCCCCCATTTAGGTCTAGCGAGTGCTTCATACCCGATAGGAGTTTGGGAGTCAGCATCGACAATGGGCTGAAACGCCCATTCAATTTCTCCATGCCAAGAATAGTTATTTCTATTTGTCGAGTGTGGGAACCTGGCATTGTTTAGTTCCTGTACCATACCCCAATAGCCAACAATCTGCCCGGACAGAACGACCGGGAAAAGCTCGGCGACCTCCCACCATTCAGTTCCATCTTCTCGGCGATTCAACAAACAACCGCTCCACGGCTTTCCGTGCGAAAGATTGGCCCACATACTTTGGTAAACCTTCATTGGTGTTTTGTTTGCGCTATTCATACCTGGCTTAGCTCCCCGTAGTTCGTCCCGCGTTCTACCGACTAGATGCTCATACGCTTCGTTTGTTACCAGAATACGTCCGTCTCTGTCTGTAAGCACAAAGGGATAGTGAGATTCACGCCATAAAGACAGGGCAATGTTTGTAAGCCAAAAAAGATGTGGATCTTCATTCCTTCTATTCTGACGTATCAATTCTTGGCATCGCGAAGATTTCATAATGCAGTTCTTTCCGGATTTCTTAGCAGACAGGAGAGCATAATCTGCTTGGTTCGCAGTCTCCTCATTTAATGGCCCGTAAGTCCAACCGATGGAAACCCCAATCTTAAGCCCTTCATCCTTCTTCAATACCGGATACTCGCCTTCTGTCGCGAGACGATGGAGTCTGTCCACAATTTGTTCGGCCACGCTCGCGTCTTGCAGTGGAATCCATATTTGAAATTCGTCCCCACCAAATCGCGCTACGGCATCATTAGCGCGTAGTCCATTACGAATTCTATTGACAAACTCTTGTAAAACACGATCCCCGACTTCGTGACCCCATGTATCATTTATCCATTTGAAGTTATCGAGATCGCAAAAGGCGATAATACCTTCGTTCTGTCCTCTGGCTTTCGTCTCTTGGAGCCATGATGCAAGTCCTCGACGTGTCAGTGCGTGAGTGAGTACATCGTATTGCACAGCTTCATGCGTTTCTTGAACAAGTCGATCGTGCCGAGCACGAAATTCCACGTACATACCTGACATGATGGCCATCATAGCCGCAACGACCACGGCATCAAATTTGTTTCCCCAAGCGACATCAAACCCAAGCTCCGTAAGTACACTGATTAAACTCGCGAATGTTACTCCCTTAGCAGACCGAAATCGTTTGAGAATGACTGAAATGACTACCATGAGACAGACTAAAAGAAATGCACAAATCCAAACACGTGAGGCATTCCCATACTGCCAAAAGTTCATACCAACGAGAGAGAGGAATATGGTTGTAGCGAAGGCGATAGGCTCCCACTTTTCCGACCGTAATACGTATACTGTTGTGTATAAGACACCCATGATACCAATAGAAATATGGAAGTGTAGGTGTATCCCATCGAACGCAAAGCCTAGAGGAATAAGGACAATGGTGAACCACGGTGCTATTCTGGGTAGAAACCGACGGACGGCTAATAGGGAAAATTCACGTGTAGAAAACACCTGTGCGGACAAAAGCCACGTCTGTAGAAACCATCCGATTTGGATACTCTCCACTGTCATACCCCTACAATATGTAAGATTACCTAGAGTAGCTGATTGTCACTTGACCAATTTTGACACCTCTCATTTGATGATTCTACACTATTTTTCTTTTTTGTTTTATCAGATGTAAACGCCAAAAAAGACGGAGTTCACAGAGTAAGTCTCTGTACTCCGCAATAACTGCTGTCTTTGACGTTCAATCAAATAATGATTCAATAACGAAGGGAATTTCATATTTCGATGAAATTTTATAAAAATATATATAGTAGAAAATAACCCGAGTAATAATTAAAAAGCAATCAGGGGATTCCCTGATTTGTCGATTTAGTCCCGTGATCCTCAATCATTTAAAAAAGCCGCGACTTACACATTCCAACAATTCCCCGAGTGAACGAATTCCCATCTTCTTGCTCTCTTGCAGAAGGCATGACCAGACCCTGCCCGTGATCCATGCATCGCCGATCGCCGTATGTCTGCCATGGAGCGGAATTCCATAGACGGAAGCCAGTTCATCGAGTGTCATGATGCGTTCCCTTCCTCCAATGATTTGCGCGACACGGGCCGTATCAATAAATCGATGCGAGAAGTCGGCACGGAAGGTTCTTCGGAAAGCGGCCTGTAAAAATCGCATCTCATGAAGCGCATGATGGGCGACGAGAACAGCATCTCCCGCAAATGTTAAAAACTCTTGCAATACCTTTTTCAGCGAAGGGGCGTCAGCGATCGTTTCCATCGAGATTCCCGTGAGTTCTGTGATCGTTTCCGGAATCTCTTTTCGTGCAGGCAAGGATATATACGAGTGGTACGTCTTTCCTTCACAAATGACCGTCCCGTTCATCTCAACAGCCCCTATGGACAGAATCATATCCTCTGTAGGATTGAAGCCTGTTGTCTCCGTATCCAACACCACATAACGGAGTGAATCCAGCTTCTGATCCCACAAATCTTTCCTCCTCGCTTCCCTCAACAAATCGCGCACTTGCGCTTCCACCTGCAGATTTCGACTGTTCGCCGCGCCAAATAGCCCCATAACACCCGTTGAGTCAAACATCCGTCCAAAAAAGGAACGCCAATCCGCCATACTCGTATTCACTCCGTTATCCCGGCTTTCTAAATCTCCGGGCCGTCAACTTTTGCAACTGTTTTACCGTTCTCATCGCTTGAATCAAACAGGATGTATCGTGCGGATTCAATTCATGCGGATTGATATAGTGATTAGGCATCTCTCCTCTCCGACTTCGATTTACATGTTCTTTCAAACGGAGAAAAAAAACGAGCGAGAGAGCTTCCTCGATCCGCCTCCCCATTCTTGCGGCCAAATCCCGGATTCCCTCAGTTTCTCCAAGCGGGCAAAAGATTCCGTCTCGGTGAATCCTCCCTTCAACGACCATAAACGCAAGATGTTCACCAGTTGCAAATAAAGTCCTTCTTTCAGGTTTAACCTTCCTTTCTCAGGCCCTGAAAGATCGATACGAAAACGGGAGAAACGATCGAGGGCAACCCCGTGTTCTCGCTCATGGGCGGCCACCTGCCAAAGAACAAATTCCGCGTTTTTCATCCGTTCAATCAACCATGTCCGCAATCTTTCTCCCAAGTCCATGTTCCCGAACAAGGGTCTCATATCGGAAGCGATCAGCAGATAGCGCACATGTTCCCAGTTCGGGTAGTCGAAGTATCCTTCAAAGCGATCACACCAGACGTTTAACTCCCCCCGCCAGCGCGGATTAACAGGCATCACGAATCCTGTACACAAGGGATATCCTGCTTGTTCCAAAGCAATGACCGCACGTTCTGCGAATTCTTCAAAGTAACACTCTATAGCCTCTAGCTCTTCTGAAGACGTTTGTTCATAGATAAGGCCGTAATCCTGATCCGTGTGAAATGTTTGTTCATTTCGTCCGCCACTGCCCATAACCACCCAGCAATATGGAATATCGGGCGTTTTTTTTCCCTCCCGCTCCATCTCCCGTTGTGTACATGACAGCACTTTTTTCACCATCGCATCATGACAGGCGGTGATCAGGCGAATAACACCTCGAATCTTTTTTAAGGACAAATATTCTGTAAACATTTCAGGCAACCGATCATGCGACATTCTCACTTCTTCAGGATGATTCGTTTGCTCCAGCCTCTCCAGAAATTCCTCCAAGACCGTTCCCATCCGCTTCACATCCCGTTCGCATTCTTGACTTTCCCAACAACTCAGACACCAAGAGGACGCTTTTTGCCACTTCCCTTAAAGGGCGTTGATCCTTCATCGCCTGTGTACGCATTTTTTGATACGCGTCAGATTCGGAAAGCCCGCACCAGTTCATGAGGAACCCTTTGGCTCTCTCGATAGTCTTCCTTGCTACAAGAGTCTCCTGTAATTCCATCACTTCCCCTTTTAGGCGTTGCAAACGGGCGTTGTTCATCATCGCAACTTCTAGCACCATTCGTAACTGTATTTCACCCATTTCTTCCGTGACAATTCCATCGACCGTATGTGTCTCATCCACGAGTTGTCTGGTGATGTCGATCAACTCATCCGAAACAAACAAGACCGTTGCGAAGGGATAATCAGATAGTTCCCTCAATATCTCTGAAAGATGTTGATCTTTGCTCGAAACGATGGCTATATGAACGGGTTTATCCCGCCATCTTTTGATCTGTTCCCGGTTTACATAGTGAGCGGTATATCCAAGTTTATGAACAAGGGCGGGGAGTAGTCCCCACCCCTCTCTATCCCCCACGAAGAGAACGGTATGCGGAATCATACGGAACTCTCCTTACATGTTACTTATCTATGCCAGGTGAGTCGGGCGAAACTCCATGTTTGAACCGGGGTGATAATCTCCGCCATGCGGCAGTTGTTCCGGATAACCGGAAACACCATGTTCGCTCACATCCAGACCGATGATCTCTTCTTCACGGCTGATGCGTAAACCGACCGTCACCTTGATCGCATACAGAATGAGGAACGAAGCTACGAAAACGAAAGCGAAAGAAACTGCAATACCCAAGAACTGGATCCCAAGTTGATGCCATCCGCCACCATAGAACAGCCCCGGTTGACCGACTCCCAATTTCTGAACCAGGTCTGGAGCCGCGAAGAAACCTGTGGAAAGCGTTCCCCATATTCCCGCCATTCCATGAACAGAGAAAGCACCAACCGGATCATCGATTCTAAGTATTCGATCAAAGAACAAGACGGAGATAACCATGAAAATCCCTGCAAGTGCCCCGATCACCACAGCCGCCCAAGGCTTTACAAAGGCGCAAGACGCGGTAATGGCAACAAGTGCCGCCAGCACACCGTTGAGCATATAACCGATATCCGGCTTTCGCAGAACCACCCATGCTGTAAGCAATGCTGCCACTGCACCAGCTGCCGCGGCCAAGTTGGTCGTCATCGCCACATACGGGAAGAATACCCCGTTTGCCATTAAAGTCGAGCCAGCATTGAAGCCAAACCAGCCAAACCAAAGGATGATTACACCTAAAACCGAATAAACCGTATTATGTCCAAGAATAACGTTCGCCGTACCATCTTTGTTATACTTACCGATTCGCGGTCCTAACAAGATCGCACCCACGAGTGCAGCAACTCCTCCTTGCAAGTGAACAACCGTCGATCCAGCAAAATCTTGCATTCCTAATGTGGATAACCATCCTCCCCCCCACACCCAATGTGCGATAACCGGATAAATGATAGCAGTAAAGAGCGTGCCAAAAACGAAATAGACAATCAGTTTTGCCCTTTCCGCGATTCCTCCCCACATGATCGCCAGTGATACCCCGGCAAAGACTACCTGAAAAAGAAATTTTGCTCCCAGTGGAACCGAGCTAAAACTCAGAGATGCGAAAATATCGTTCACCTTATCTTCGGCAACGTTGAGGAACCAGCCACTCATACCGATGTAATTGTTCCCTTGACCAAAGCTGATAGCAAATCCAACCGCCCAGAAAACCAATGTTACGATCGCGAAACTGAGAACATTCTTACCTGCGATATGTCCTGCGTTTTTCATGCGTGTGGCACCTGCTTCGAGTAAAGCAAAACCTGCCTGCATCAAAAATACAAGTACGGCAGCGACCAAGACCCAAACCGTGTCTACTGCCTGAATGGCATCTTTGACCGTTGGTTCATCGGCCGCGAGTGCCAACCCGGGTGTTGCGAGTAACATCATTCCACTCATCCAACTGATCGTACGCTTCATGTCTCTTCTCCCCTCCTGCTCTTTATGTATATATACTATATTGTGTTAAGTTTCTTTACAATAAGTGATATGTTATATATCACTTCAAAAAACTGGATGTATCCGCTTTCCCTTCTTTATTTGAGTATTTTCTTGTTTTTTTATAAAAAATAAAAAACCTCTGTCACCAGACAGAGGTTTTTCGAATCGAGAATCGATCATTTGTGTCATTTTTTCTTACATAAAATTTAACTTACACTCGATATCTGTTTCCAATCTTCAAGTTTATGCATCGCTTCTCCGGAATCAAGCGTCGTTTTTGCCAATTCAATTCCTTCTTCGATCGTCTTCGCTTTCCCGACGAACCACAATCGCAATCCGCTATTTAAAAGAACCATATTACGGAAAGGATGTTGCGCACCACTTAAAATCTCCAATGTCAATGACGCTTGCTCTTGGCAGGTGAAACGGACGGGTTCGTGTGCATAAAACAGATCGTAATCTTTCGGGTTGATGATTTGTTTTTCAACAGAATCCCCCTCAAAGATACAAATCGTCGATGCTCGATTGACAGGCAAATCTTCCGAACCGTCGATTCCTTGCACGACCATCCCTTTGCGAATACCGGCACGTTGTAAGAGTTGCGCCGTTTTATTCAATGCGGGCGTATGAAAAACACCTGTGATTGCAAAAGCGGCATCCGTCAGGTTGAGGGATTTTTCCACCGTATTGAACAATGTCCGCACCCCTAATTCTTCACGAATGGAACGGAGCTTCCGCAAAGGAGGACAGAATGTTTCCGTATGCAGAAAAGCGATCCCCACTTTCTCCAACTGGTTACGGACGGAACCTTCATCCGCTTCTGTTTCAACCTTTAATTCCCTGAGGATCTCTAACAAACTGACCCCATTTTTCGGTGGAAGCGTTGCGCTCGCATGCAAGACTACAGGGACTTCCCTGGCCGCGAGGATGAGCGACACAGGGATCGTTGCCGCGAAGGATTTCGCTCTCCCGTCGTAAGGACCCGAACAATCCAAAACGCCGATTCTGCCATGACGTACAACGGTACTTCTTTTTCTGCATTCTTCGATAAACGCTTGCAATTCATCGATACTTTCCATCTTGATTCTTTCCGAGAGCAAAAAGGCTCCAATCTGAGCATCTGTCGCCTGTCCGTCCAATATTCTTGCCGCCGCATCTTTCGCTTGCTCAAACGTCAAGTCCTTGGCGCCTTTTTTCCCGCGACCCACTTCACGTATGTACTCTTGCATGGCATCCACTCCTCTCTTGTAGAAAAAGAGCCCTCACGGGCTCTTGCTTTTATCCACTTATCTCTATTAAGTGTATATGAATACTTTGTCTTTGTCTATTTCAACTTGATAAGCACGGACACATCCTGTGTCAGGTTCTTGCACCTTTCCGTCAGAAAGATTAATCTTCCGATCATGAAGCGGGCAAAAAACGTATTCGCCGCTGATGATCCCTTCTGCCAAAGAACCCCCCTTATGCGGGCATCGGTTCTCCAATGCCCTTATCTCTCCATTCGATAAACGGAATAATGCGATTTCACGCTGCCCCACACGAATCACACGCCCCAATTGTACAGGGATATCGTGAAGATACACCTCAATGCGTCTCATGCCTCTTCCCCTCTCTGTTCACATGATTCACTCGGCAACAGCCAACACAGGCAACTCCTCATATATCGCGCGAACGGTTTGATCTTCAATCGCTTCTTTCCAAGGATCTTTGCGTCTGGAAAGGGCCAATTCGACACGCTCATTGAATTGACGGCGATTTTCCTGATCTAACAAGACCTGACGTATCGTCTCCAAACCGATTCGTTCCACCCATTCCGATGTGCGTTCGCCGTATTTGGCCGTTTCTCTGTAATACTGCAAGTACGCACCTGTTATTTCCAAAACCTCTTCACTACTTTTTACTTTGCACAAGAGATCTGCCGCCCGGAGTTTCACTCCGCCATTGCCTCCGATATAAATCTCCCATCCGCCGTCGATTCCTATGACTCCTAAATCTTTAATCCCTGATTCCGCACAGTTACGCGGACATGCGGATACTGCCATTTTCACTTTGGCCGGTGTATTCAACCCTTCGAATTTCTTTTCCATCGCGATCCCCATCTGAATCGAATTCTGAGTACCAAAGCGACAAAACTCACTTCCCACGCATGTTTTCACCGTACGTATCGCCTTTGCGTATGCATACCCTGACGGCATATCCAAATCTCTCCACACTAGCGGCAAATCTTTTTTTTGACGCCGAGCAGGTCGATGCGTTGTCCGCCAGTTATCTTCACCATCGGCACTTGATATTTTTCGGCTACTTCCGCAATCCTCTTCAGTTCTTGCGGTGTGGTCACCCCGCCATAGATCCGAGGGACAACCGAGTAGGTTCCGTCCTTCTGAATATTCGCATGCATCCGTTCATTCACCAACCGGGATTCTCTCTCATCTTCATAGTCCAAAGGCCAAATCATGCTTAAATAATAATTCAATGCAGGCCTGCACTTGGAACACCCTTCTTCCACTTTCCACCCCAAAACATGCATAACCTCTTTCAGGTGTGTCAGCTTTTTGGCGCGTATTTCTTCGATCAATTCGTCACGGCTCAACGTCGTACAAGAGCAAATCGGTTCCTTCTGTTTTGAAGGATCATATTTCTCGCCAAGAACGTGCTCCAACAACTGCTCAACAAGCGGTTTGCATCCCCCGCAAGAACGCGAGGCGCCTGTGCACGCTTTGATCTGTTCCACAGTCTGAAGCCCCTGATCTCTGATCGCTTTCGCGATCACGCCTTTGGACACTCCATTGCACCCGCACACGATTTCATCATCAGCCATCGATGCGACAGCACAGACGCCCTCTGCTGCTGCTCCGACTGCCGATTCGAAGAGGCTCACTCTTTGCAATTCCCTGATATCAGTCCCATCCCTCATCATCCGAAAAAGGCGTGTCCCGTCACTCGTATCTCCGAATAAAACAGCGCCAACGATCTTGTTGTTTTGCACGAGCACCTTTTTATATATTCCGGAATATTCGTCATGTACACATATCGCCCGTGTATCTGCGGTATCTATAAACTCTCCCATTGAAAAGACGTCAACCCCCGAGATTTTTAATTTCGTGGAAACAACGGAGCCTTGATACGGTTCGGTATTAACGCCGCACAAACGCTTTGCCAAAACCGCTCCTTGTTCGAAAAGGGGGGCTACCAACCCGTAAACAATCCCACGATGTTCCGCACATTCTCCAACCGCGTAAATATTCGGTATATTTGTCTCCAGATAATCATCCACTACGATTCCTCTGTTGACTTCGATGCCACTCTCTTTTGCCAACGAAACATTTGGACGAATTCCCACCGCCATCACTACCAGATCGGCTTCCTCGATCGTCCCGTCTTTAAAACGAACTCCTTTCACGCGTGTGTCCCCGATAATTTCTTCTGTTTGTTTCTCGAGCAGGAATCTCATTCCCTGCTTTTCCAATTCGGCTTGCAGCATTTTTGAAGCAACACGATCTAACTGCCGCTCCATCAGGTTATCGAAAATGTGTACGACACTCACGTCCATCGAAAGATTGAGCAAGCCTCTCGCCGCTTCCAAGCCCAATAACCCGCCTCCAATGACGATAGCCTTCTGGTAAAGTTTTGCAGCTTCGATCATCGTTTCACAGTCTTTGATATCCCGAAACGCGATGACCCCTTCTTTATCCACACCCGGTATCGGCAGTATGAACGGCAAAGAACCTGTTGCGAGGATCAATTCATCGTATTCAGCGCAAATCCCCTTCTTCGTATAAACGCATTTTCGTGTTGTATCAATTTGTGTGACTGTATGACCTGCATACAATCGAATTTGATGTTTCGCATACCACTCCCAATCGTTGAGCACGATGTCATGCAGATCCACATCACCGGCAAGTACAGCAGATAATTGAATACGATTGTAATTCGGGTGAGGCTCGGCCCCGAAGATGGTGATATCGAATGCGTCTGGAGCCAGTTTTAGAATCTCCTCGACACAACGTACTCCGGCCATTCCATTACCGATTAACACAAGCTTACGTTTTTTCATATGATTCCATCCTTTCTGATTAAGCTTCAACTGCAGAAGTTAACAAACGCTTGATGCGGCCTCTGAGGCGCAATGCTACAAGAAAGGCGATTGCAACAACGCCGCCAAGCGTTACGAAACCCGCTCCGAAGAACCCGAATGTGTCTTTCAGCGTCCCCAAGATGATCGGAAGAAAGAATCCGCCAATTCCTCCACATGCTCCAACGAGCCCTGTGATGACACCGATCTGCTTGGGAAATAGCAGGGGAACCACTTGAAAGACAGCACCATTTCCCATTCCAAGCGAGAGCATGACAACGATCAAGAGTAACAGTGTTACTGGGAATGGCGGAAGTTGCCCCAATCCCATAAAGGCAAGAGCAATCAATAAGAATAATCCTGTGAGCAGTTTCATACCCCCGACACGGTCTGCCAGGTATCCACCGATCGGCCGAAAAAAACTCCCTGCCGCCACAACAATAATCACCCAAAGCATGAAACTTACATCGAAATACAAAAAAGAACTAAACAATGTCGGCAAATGTCCACTTTGTGAAAATTTTTTGAAATTACCCGTCATTCGTAACCACCTCTTCGTATTTTTGCAGAGTTGCCAGCGTCCTTTTAAACCCCGGCATTTTGGAAACAGGATCCAAATGAGACGCGACTACTTGATTCACGGATTGTTCCCCTTCCCAATGAAAAGGAACAAAGAGGGTATCCGGACGAATATCGGTTGTCAATTTCACTTTGCAAACCATTCTCCCGAAAGACGTTTTGATTTCGGCGAGTTCATTCTCGGAAAGCCCAAACTTTGAAGCCGTCAGCGGATGAACTTCCACATAAGGTTCCTTGCATTTTGCATTTGAAGAGACCGTCCGCCGGGTCTGTACCCCTGTTAAATAGTGATGGATCACCCTTCCTGTTGTGAGGTAGAGAAAATCTAAATCCTTCTCTTCTTCATCCGCTTCATCGTGCGTAACCTTATGGAAGACCGCTTTACCATCCGGATGGGCAAACCGTTCCGTAAAGACACGCGGACTGCCCGGATGATCTTCAGACGGGCACGGCCAAAACACTCCTTTTTCCTTCCGAATCCGTTCATATGTGATCCCGTAATAATCAGCGATCCCCCCGCCGCTAGCCCGGCGCAATTCCTGAAAAATTTGCTCAACGGAAGCATAATTGAAGGAATCTTTTTTTCCCAACCGTGCGGCGATCTCACACAAGATCTCCCAGTCTCTCCGCGCATGTCCAGGAGGATTCTGTACGGCATGCCGATAAATCACGCGTCCTTCCAGATTTGTTACAGTCCCTTCATCTTCGGTGAAAGCAGACCCGGGTAGAACGATATCCGCCATAGCGGTTGTTTCCGTGTGAAAGATATCCACTACGATCAGCGTATCCAGCAGTGAGAACGCCTCTTTGACAAACCCTTTATGCGGGCTTGATACGACCGGATTGGAAGCGAGAACAAACATTCCCCGAATTTCTCCGGATGCAATGTCACCGATCATCTCAAAAGCGGAAGAACCCTTTCGCGGGAGATCCATTTCGTCGATGCCCCAAATGTTCGCGATATGAGCGCGGTGTTCCGCGTTCTCAATCGAGCGATATCCCGGAAGTTGATCCGACTTTTGACCGTGTTCACGCCCTCCCTGTCCGTTGGCTTGCCCGGTAACCGCACCGAAACCGCAACCCGGACGCCCGATTTTCCCTGACGCTAAAGCAAGATTGATACATGCTAGCACATTCTTCACGCCGTTGGTCTGCTGCTCAATCCCTCGGGCCGTCAAAATGATGCCGGTGTTAGCCTTGCCATACCATTCCGCAATCTGAAAAATCTTTTCTTCCGGTACATCCGTACGCTCAGAGACATAAACGGGATCAAACAAAGTGACAGTCTCTTTCACTTGTTCGTAGCCACGCGTACGTTGATCGATAAATGCCGGGTCGATCCATCCTTCGCGGATCATGATATGAAGAATCCCATTCATCAGAATCCAGTCTGTCCCCGGGCGAATCGGAACGTATAGGTCGGCACTTTTGGCTGTCGGGGTTTTCCGCGGATCAATGACGATCACTTTTCCGGCATTCTTTTGCGCTTGCCGGATATAAGGCATGATCGTTGGTTAACACTCCGCAAGGTTCGATCCAACGATCAGAATGCACATCGCATCGGGAATATCCTCAAGCGGAAAGGTTAATCCTCGATCCAAGCCGAACGCTTTATTCATCGCCGCGGCAGCCGACGACATGCAGTAACGCCCGTTGTAATCGATGTTTCTTGTCCGTAAAGCCACGCGTGCAAACTTTCCCAGTAAATATGCTTTTTCGTTCGTTAACGAGCCTCCCCCGTATACCCCGACGGCATCATAGCCATTTCGATGTTGAATCTTTTGAATGCGGGAGCTTATTTCATCAAGCGCTTCATCCCAAGAGCAAGGGGAAAGTTTTCCATTCCGCCTGATCAACGGGGTCACGAGTCGATCCTTGTGGCGAACATGCTCATGTGCCGTGATTCCCTTTTGGCATAAACGACCGAATGTCACGGGGAAATCCTTTCTCCCTTGTACGCCGATAATTTGTTCTGTACTCACATCCACCAGATTGTTGATCGCACACTGCATACTGCAATAACAGCAATGCGTCTGTATCGTTTTTTCTACCGGACCCCGATCGACTTTCGATTGAAATGCATGATACAGGTTGTGCATATACCCCCCTCCTTTTTTGCGACATATTTTGGAAAGGTCGCCCATCGATGAGCGGGTGAAAAAACAGAAAAGCCCCTGTCACTTTCAACTTGACAGAGGCTTCTTTGCCGCTTAGATGTCGCCGTTGACATCCATGTTTGTTGTGATACTTAAACTATATATAATGTCAGTATTTTTTACAAGAGATGTATAGTATATATAACATGAATTTTCGCTTCAATCCTTCACGATGAAAGCGGTTTTTCATCATTTTTCTGCAGATATCATGGAATCATTTTAAATCAACAACCATTCCGCGAACCAACTCTCACGAAACCATGTTCATATTTATTGACACAGAATTGTTTGCTTCATCTAGGGATGAGTCATACCGAATCGATCATCTTGAGATATTCGTGTAAAAACCCGTAAAAATTATAGAACGCCAACTTGCTCTCGAAATATTCCTCCCCCTTTTGTTGAGTCCACATGCTTTTTCTTCTTTTTTCCAGGATCTTGCCCATAACATCCATATGCGCGCTTCTTCCAAGAAACTTTCGTTCTTGCATCTTGACCAGAAGTGCAATCGCCTTTTCTGAGAATGCAAGTTCCGCAGGAAGACAGGCAGTTCCTTGAAGCGCTTTGGACATATCCCGAATGCGTTCAACACAGCTTTCCAAAGTCCGAAAAATCATGAGCGTATTTTTCCCGGAGAAATTCACAATTTTCTCGTCTTCAATCATCAATCGAGAAATTTCTTTCCCCCTCTCTATATACTCTCTCACCTGATCAATCTGTTCTCGCATGATGGGATAAGAAGTAATCTCTTGCTCTTTGAAGCTGAGGCACATAAAATGGAGGAGAGCCCGCAACATCGCTTCTGACTGTTGAATCAAATCTTCCGCTCTTTCTTGATGCTTCGGCTTGTGAAGACAATTGACAAGTGTACCGATCCCTACACCGATCAATACAAGTGATACCTCATTCCCTGCCGCTTCGAGGAAAGTGAGATCGGCAGCCCCCATCGTATTTATTGCACTCACCACAGAAATCAACAGCATGTTTGCCCGGCGAAACTTTACGTGCAACACCATGAGGATAAGTGTGACGAGCCCCACGACAAAACAAGAGGTACCGAACGAATACATCGTCAAAGCGCCGAGAACTGATCCAATGGCTGCACTCATCGTTTGTTGAATCCCAAGACGGAATGAACGGATGATTGAAGGTTGTACCGACAAGACAGAAACAATACCCGCAAAGAGAGGCGTGTGAAGATCAAGAGTTCTGGCCGTCAGCACGGAGAGAGACACTGCCAGAGACGTTTTGATAACTCTCGCTCCGATCATCCGTATCACTCTCCTTGATCGTGAAAGATTTCACTTTGTTTTCACTCCGGCTTTTGGCTTCGCGAATTTTTTCAGCAAGATCGTATAACAATCCCATCACGATTCCCCCTCTTCCATTTATCAGGTTAATTTTAATTACACAAAATTGAGAGTACGAAAATATTCTTAGCGATACAACCACCGTTATGTCAGCAATATTAACATATTGTTTACTTCATAATAACGGATCGCAATGTATATGGCAAAACTTGAAAAAGAGGAACATTTGAAGCTATTTCATATCTAGAGCGTTTTCTTTGGCTATTTAACGGTTATTTCTCACTCATTCGTGATCATCATTACATGTAATATTATTTGACATAAAAATAACATAATTTTCTCTGAACAAATGCAGAAGGACTCGATCACTGCACGAGTCCTTCTGCATTTGTTCTGTATCTGTAAAAAAGTCAACCAGGACTATCTCTATGGATAAATCCCGCCGATAACAATGAGGGTCAGTTGTTGAGTCGCACGGATTCCATGCATTGTTGCCGGATCTGATCCGTGATTTCCAAAGCGATTCCGCCGCGTTGTACACACTGTGCCAACGTCAGGCGATTGGATCCAGGTTCAAGATAAGAAACGGGCTGCTCATCGGTTCGCAATAGGTAGAGAACATCACATTTTGACAATTCCTGCAAGAACTCTGGTGAACCACAAATATAAGCCACGCGTGTTCCTTCAACAATCATCGTCCCGCAGGACTGGTCTCGATTTCTCATCAACTCTCATCTCCCTTGGATCTCCTGTTGCCCCCATTCTAACGGTTGCTGATGAATCAAAAATTAATAAAATCCAAAGGATTTGTAAAAAAACCTCAATCAAGCGGCTCTCGACGCAGCAAAACGCGAATCATCACTGAATTTCTTTTGCCTTTCGGAAACATGGATGCCCGTTACGGCCGCCGATCCGGATAATTCGTAATGATTCCGTCACATCCGAGGTGTACGCAGTATTCAATATCCTTTTTGTCGTTGGCTGTCCAGGTGAAGATACGATACCCTTTTTGCCGAGCTTTCTTCACCCATTCTTCATTGAGGAAGGCAAAATACGGGTGTAAAGAATATAACGGGATGGACGGTAATGTATCGAAGGAAAAGGAAAATAGTTCCTCAGGATGGATCAATAGCCCTAAACGCAATTGCGGACACACCTGGTGCAAATTGATTAAGTATTTGGTTTCGAAAGAAGAGACGATAATCTGATTCAGGCGCCCGGAAGAAAGAATGGCACTCGCCAGAGGCTTCTCCAGAGGATACAAACCATGAACCCCTTTTTTCACTTCGATATTGAGTATGGATTCAAAAGGAGCGATCGCAAACACCTCCTGCAATGTAGGCATACGCTCCCCCGTGAAATCCTTTCCGTACCAGGATCCGGCGTCCAGTTTCTTGATCTGGGAAAGATTCATCGCGCGAATCTCTCCGCTTCCGTCTGTCGTACGATCCACACGCGGGTCGTGGCAGACCACCAACGCCCCCTCTTTGCTCACATGTACATCAAATTCCACCCCATCGGCCCCATACTGAAATGCCAAACGGAAAGAAGCTAACGTGTTTTCCGGTGCATGTCCGCTCGCGCCACGATGTCCTAAGATTAACGAATGCATCCTTCTATCGCTCCTTTTCGAAATCAAAGGATCTTTTTTTCTTGATCCAACAGTTTTGTTCTTATTGTTAGACATTTTGCTTGTCTCTAACAAGAAGTCCTCGGCACATGAAAACATTCTTGTGAAAATAAACTTCGGTATGATCGATACAAGTCATATAATGAAATCACAACGAAAATGGGAGGAATGACGTATGCGGGAAGCGGTGGGACGGTGCATCCGCTGTACAAAAGAAGTATATTGTTCGGACGGATTCTTACATGGAATAGTGCTCGATTCAAGCCATATTTTATGTTTCACATGCCGGGAGAATGACGAACTCATTCATATATTAAATCAGTTATTGGAAGCAGAAAAAGCGGGTGTCGAAACTCTGGATTACCTATTACGTATATACCCTTCCACTGTCTATGAAGAACGAATGAAAGACATCAAAAAAGACGAAGCTTGGAGCTGCTCCGGTCTGATCGAAGCGGTGCGCAGAGAGGGGGGAACCCCCAGTAAGAAAACGGGCACATTCTTGGAAAAAGTAAAAGCGCAACCCTCGTTCGAAGACAAGATTTCGCTTTTAAACAAGGGGCAAGCGTGGGTTGCCCGCAAAATTAATGACGCTCTTTCATTTGGCATGCATGAGGAAACGCGGAGCTTTCTCTTGGAAATGAAACAAAGACATGTAAAGAATATTCAAGCGATGTCGGTATAAACCGACCGCTTTTCTATTCTTTATCCGGGACATTTTTTGACCATAGATTGCCAAAAATGTCCCGAATTATTACAATAAGATTATTAAAAATCAGGTAATACCTTCGATTCACAAAAAACTTCCATCGAAGCGCAATCAACGAAGCAAGAACGAATACCAGAAGACTTTTTTGACATCCGGAAAGTACAAATTACTTGAGCCGCCATTTGTACTTTCCTAGATAGTCCCCCATGTCGCAAGCGGCGCCATCAGAGGATGAAAAGTTTCTTGTGCGGGAAGAGAGATTTAAGCTGCCTAATGCAACGGAGTATCTTTTGGGTGGGTTGTATCGCTTTGCAGCGCAGAGGTGAGTGGAAGGTCGTTCCGCAACCTCTATTAAGAATCCAGGCGGGACGACCTTCATCGAACCCAAGCGCAAAGCGATACACCCACCCAAGCACTAGTTTTCAAATTAGTAAAAGATAGTCAGCGAGATGACGAGTGTTAAAGTGTGGGTAAACACTCTGAAACGCGCGAGAATTAAGGAGGAGACTAAAATGGGATTCGCATCATTTAAAGAAGTACTGACCGATGGACTCAAGAATGGGTACGCCGTTGGCCAATTTAACGTGAACAACCTGGAGTTTCTGCAAGCGATCGTCGAAGTAGCGGAAGAAGAACGATCCCCCGTGATTCTCGGTGTATCGGAAGGTGCCATGAAATATATGGGTCTCGAATACACGGTGACGATGGCGAAAGCGGCTGCCGAGAAAGCGAGTGTACCTGTGATCCTGCATCTCGATCACGGTTCCTCTTATCAAGTCGTGCTCAAATGTATCCGCGCCGGTTTCTCATCCATCATGATCGACGCATCCCACTATCCGCTGGAAGAAAACATCGCCAAGACCAAGCAGGTTGTGGATGCGTGTCATGTGCTCGGCATCGATGTGGAAGGCGAGCTTGGCCGAATCGGCGGTACGGAAGATGACTTGACTGTCGATGAGCGAGAGGCTTCCCTCGCGATTCCGGAGGAAGCGCAACGCCTTGTACAAGAAACGGGAATCGATGCGTTGGCGCCAGCGATCGGTTCCGCACATGGTCCGTACAAAGGAAAACCGGAACTCGACTTTGACCGCCTCGCCAAAATCCGTGATCTCACGGGTGTACCTCTCGTATTGCACGGAGGCAGCGGCATTCCGGATGAAGATATCCGCAAAGCGATCTCGCTTGGCGTATCCAAAATCAATGTGAATACAGAGAATCAAATCGCATTTACAGCGAAAGTTCGCGAAATTTTGAACAACAATGCGAAAGTATATGATCCGCGCAAGATTCTCGGACCCGCGCGTGAAGCGATCAAAGAAGTCGTCCGCGAGAAGATCCGTCTCTTCGGGTCGAACGATCGTTGCTAGTCCCTTTTCGAAAAATTGTGATAAGCGAACAATTAGAGAAGCCCGAAAGCTTATGGCTCGCGGTCGCCTCTGAAAGCAATCAAACGGGTGTATATTTTGCCATTCACCCTCATGATAGCCATTCATGCCGAAAACAGCGCCATCAGAGGATGAAAAGTTTCTTGTGCAGGAAGAGAGATTTAAGCTGCCTAATGCAACGGAGTATCTTTTGGGTGGGTTGTATCGCTTTGCAGCGCAGAGGTGAGTGGAAGGTCGTTCCGCTTACTCTAGGACGTTAAAGGGCATATGCTTGGCGTGAAACAGCGACTTTGAAGGTCGTCTCGCTTCCTTTCGAATGTAAAAGGGTATATGCATTGCGCGTAATAGCGACTTTGAAGGTCGTCTCGCAACATATGATTATGATTCCATGCGAGACGACCTTCACGGAGCATGAGCGCAATGCATATAACCGCTGAAACGACCTCCACGGAGCATGAACGCCAAGCATATGCCCGCAAGACCTTCATCGAACCCAAGCGCAAAGAGATACACCCACCCAAGCACTCATTTTAAAAGTAGCCGTCATCCTTGAAGATCTTTTCAATGTGTGCTGATAGAAAACACATGCCCGTTTACGCTTGATCATCCATATTTTGCTCAACCTTGGCGCGGTAATGATGCGCCAGCCTGCTCGCCGCTGCGGCAGCAATTGCGCCTACCAGATCATCCAGGAACGTATGAACTTTCCCTGTTGATTTATCGTTGAGAGTTTGCAAAATTCCATGTTTTAGTTTATCAATATACCCGTAATTCGTGTAACCGATGCTTCCGTATATATTGAGAATGGATAAGGCCAAAACCTCGTCGATCCCATATAAACTTTCATCCGCCTCCACGATATCTTGGAGCGGTGTTGAAAGGCCTTTCTTTTCAGCAAGAACATCCAATTCGATACCTGTGAGAACAGCATTTTGTACTTCTCTTTTTTCCAATACCTTCTGGACATTTTGGATACATTCATCCAAAGTTAAATCAGGTATGTATGGGGATTGTAGAAATAGAGTGAGTTTCGCAATTTCCTCAATCGTTACGCCGCGGCTTGCCAAAGCATCATACGTAGCCTTCTTCACTTCTGTACTGTGAACAAATCTCTTCATATGGGCTCCCCCATTACATTCGTTGGACTCCAATGTTAACAAAAACAAACTCCTACCTTTCCATTGATGGAGTAGGAGTCATCCAATCGTCATTGACATGCCATTTCTTCAAGCGAGAATACAATTGTATTTAAATTATATGTTACATTAATTTATTTTGTCATCATTCATCATTTCCACTTCATGAATCATACGATACAATTTGCCCACAGTATTTCACGATCCTCAAGCGTGTATACAACAAAGTACGTTCGCATGTGAATAGACCCAGTTAACCAGTAAATTCCTTGCTCCCATCCACTCCTTATGGTTAACTAAAAATAAAGGAGAGGATGTCATGTTAGAAAAGAAGAAAAATCCAATTCCAAAATGGTGGATCTGGACTCTCGCTGTTCTCATCATTGGTGCGACCGGATGCAGCTCCAAACAGCAAGAACCGTCGGCGAGCACCAGTACGAATGCAGCAAACCAACAAAAGGATACGTCAGATCAAACAAAACAAGAACCCTCTCATCAACAGGAACAAGCAACTCCATCTTCACAAAATCCTGTAAAATCAGAAGTGCAAAAGAAATCGCAACCCGTGATCGACAAACAGATTTTCGATCGGCTTAAACACGGAATGACCTTGAATGAGGTATTCTCCCTCGTGGGGGGACCAGGGGATATCGTTTCAAAGTCCGGGAATCCTGACGATCCTTTGTACACCGTTACCTATCAATATAAAGGTGAATCGCCGAACTCGTATGCAAAACTGACTTTCCGTAGCGGAAAATTACTGGACAAGGAACAAGCGGGGTTACAATAATATCACATCATGATGAAACTCCTGGTCCACCAGGAGTTTTTACAGTTTGCCATGGAATCCAAACAGCATACTTTTACAATTTTCTTGAGACCTATTACAATGTAACCAAAACATTTTCAGAAAAAGGAATGTTACACTCTCTATGGATACGGTGAATGTCATTTTATTACTCTTACTCGCTATTGGAATTTTGGGAAATAACGAATCTGTCGCAATTGCGGTAAGTATTTTGTTAGTATTACGGCTCATTCATCTTGATCGTTATATTCCCCTGCTTGAGAAGTACGGTTTGCAAGTGGGAATCATAATCTTGACGATCGGTGTGTTGGCGCCTATCGCTTCGGGAAAAATCGGATGGGATCAGATGATTAAAGTATTTACGCATCCCTCAACGATCTTCGGTCTGATCGTCGGGATATTTGTTGCATACCTCGGCGGCCGTGGACTCAGCTTGTTAAGTTCGAATCCTTTGATGGTAGCAAGCATTATGATCGGTACTATTATTGGAGTCTCCTTTCTCAAAGGAGTCCCCGTGGGACCTTTGATCGCGGCAGGTATTGCATCAATTATCCTCGGATGGTTTAAATAAAATAGGAAAGAAATCCACCTTTGTTTCTTGGTGGATTTCTTTTGTATCACCCAAATTCCCTTAAAGACGTTTGACTCTCATGAAAGATGCTCTTTGTTGCAAACGGTAACTTACGATGATGATCAACAATGCCAGGAAGAAAAAGAGTGTACCAAACAGTGGAGATGTCAAGATCACCCCGGCAAAAATCAAGAGCATAAAGAAGAGCGCGAACGCAGTGATAACGGGAAAACCTTTGAAAGTATACCCTTTCACTTTCATTCCTTTTTTATGGCTGAAGAGATGGGCTAGTAAAAGCACGATCCAAGTCGCCATTACAGTGTAGCCCGGGATGATCATAAGGTAATCGAATGTGTGCCCTTTTGCAAAAAAGGCTACAATGACCCCTACATAAAGGAAAGAGGTACTGGCAAGCAGAGCGCGTACCGGAACTTTCCGTTTCGAGAGAACGCCGAAGAAGCGCGGTGCTTGTCGATCGAGCGCCTGTGTGTAGAGCATGCGCGATGCAGCGTACATACCCGTATTGGTAGCAGATAAAACGGCCGTTAACATAACGAAGTTCATCAGGCCCCCAACGTAGGGGATACCGATCGCCTGAAAAACGGTTACAAAAGGGCTGCCCGCTGCAGAAACCTGATCCCACGGCACGAGGCTCACGATGACAAGAATCGGTAGGACATAAAACAGCAAGACTCGGTAGATCACACCACGGGAAGCCCGCGGAATTACTTTTTCCGGATTTTCCGTTTCACCTAATGTCATCCCAATCATTTCTGTCCCGCCGAATGAAAACATCACGACAAGCATGGAAGTTGCCAGACCTGTGAAACCATGCGGGAAAAACCCACCGTGACTGGTCAGATGGCTGAAACCTACGGCAGGATGATCGCCAAGTCCCTCAAAAAGCAAAACCCCGCCTAAGATAATAAACAAGGATAAAACAGTGACTTTGATACCTGCCAACCAGTATTCTGTCTCCCCGAATATATTTACTTGAAAGAGATTCAAAAAGGTAATCGCAATCGATACGATTAAAGATAGAACCCAAAGAGGAACATCCGCAAACCAGTACTGCAGAAACACTGCCGACGCAGCCGTCTCGGCAGACATGACGAGTACCCAGTTCAACCAATAAATCCAGCCGAGTGTATATCCCGTGAAACGCCCTAAAATCGGTTCAATCAATTCTCGAAACGTCCGGGCTTGCGGATTCTGTACCGCCATCTCCGCTAATCCTTGCATGACAAATAATAAGAGCAGCCCTCCCCATATATAAGCGAAGATGACTCCAGGGCCGGCAAGGGAAATAGAACTGCTGCTTCCTTTAAATATGCCGGCACCGATCGCCCCGCCTAAAGCGATCATCATGATATGACGCGATTTTAATTGACGTGCAAGCTCTTGCTTTCCATGATTCATGATCACGAACGACACCTTTCTGTTGGCTTTTTCTACTCCAATTTCGTTAAAGAGATTGATTCTCATTCCGTAGGATGCATTCCAAACACACTACCGACCGATTGGTTTATGCCCGGAAAAGCTTAACTCCTGTTGATCAATTTAAATTAAGTACAACCATATACTAAAAAGCTTTAAAGTATTATAACATAAAATTGTTAAAGTTAAAGATGTGATTTTATGATCCATTCATATTTTTTTAATAGTTTTTTAAGAAAAGTTCCCATCGTTCTCATAGATTGGTTACTTTTTTCTTTTAGACTTAAAGGCGAGCAAGAGATTAAATTTAAAAGTTAAGGAGGAGATTGATTTGAAAATGAATCAGAAAAAATGGATTCCCCTTACTGTACTGAGTTCCCTTGCGACATCCGCAGTTTTCGGCACTGCAGCAATGGCTTCAACCAGTGAACCGGTCTCTCATGCTAAAATTGTAGCCTCTGTACAAGAAGAGCATACAAACCATTTCGATAAGGATCATTTTCATGTGAAAATCAATCACGGACAGAGAGTGTCCGAAGTTGCTACTTCCTTACCAGGAGGTCCTGGTAAAGGCGCGGTCGTTCGTGAGGTCGCTCATGACAAAGACGATCAACAAACTCTCAAGTCGGATGACGACAAACAAGCTACCAAGTCGGATGATGACAAGCAAGCTGCCAAGTCGGATGATGACAAGCAAGCTGCCAAGTCGGATGAGGACAAGCAAGCTGCCAAGTCGGATGACGACAAGCAAGCTGCCAAGTCGGATGATGACAAGCAAGCTGCCAAGTCGGATGACGACAAGCAAGCTGCCAAGTCGCAATCCAAGGATTCTTGGAAGCGCTGCAAGACGGCTTGATCGAGGGTGAAGATGAAAGGCAGAAATATTTCCAAATCATGTATCAAGAGACTTTACAGATGAGTTGTCTGATCGATGATCTCATGGATCTGATCAAGCTCGAGAAAAAGGAAGTATCTTTGTTCAAAACGGCTGTTGACTTGAGAGAGGTCATCAAAAAAGTGGCTTTTCTCTTCCATCATGAGGCAGACGAGAAACAAACATCCATCGAGATTCATGTTTTGGACGATCTTCCCCAAATTTATGCTGACAGACATCGTGTGGTTCAGATTCTCAAGAATCTCTTACACAACGCCGTTAAATTCACAGATCAAGGAACAATCAAAATGATGGCTGTTCCGGATGGTAAATATGTGAAAGTGCAGGTTGCGGATACGGGAATGGGAATTCCCCAAAACGATTTAGAGCGAATTTGGGAAAGGTTTTTCAAAGGAGATCGCGTGCGTTCCAAGAACAATAAAGGATCCGGGTTAGGATTGGCTATTGTAAAACAGCTTGTCGAACTTCATCAGGGCAAGATTTCAGTCGAAAGCGAATTGGGAAAAGGGACCGTTTTCACTTTATGGCTTCCAGTCATCGACGGAATCACGAATGAAGTAAAAACCGGGAATTCATTCTCTCCCCATACTCACGAATGACGCGAATGAATTGCCGGCTTTTACTCCATGACTGACAACAAATCCTCACTTTTCTCGAATAGTATGATTGGAAAGGAGTGGCCATCATATGCATCTTACGAGCGGATTTTTACATAATCGGGAAATTCATCAATTGAAAAAGGAAGAATTGGAAGATCTCGAATATCACTTACGGAACGTACGCCAAAGGTTATTAAAACAAATGGAACAACTACAAAGAGAACTAGAAATTTTAGAAGATGATCAAATGAAAATACGTGCGGAAATAGAAAAACGTTGAAAGAGGTCAAAGAGAAAAATCAGAAATGACCAGTCATATAACAAGAAGGTTAGGAGACGAACGATCCTAACCTTCTTTTTGAGCTACTTTTATAGATTATGCGTGGGTAAATTGCTCTTCTTCCGTTGAGCCTGTCAGAGCGGTTGTGGAAGAGGTGCCTCCTGAGATCACTTGGGAAACTTCATCAAAATATCCTGTACCTACTTCCCGTTGATGTCTTGTAGCCGTGTATCCATATTTTTCACTTTCAAATTCTGCTTGCTGGAGTTCAGAGTAAGCCGCCATGCCACGGTCTCTGTAACCGCGAGCCAGTTCAAACATGCTATGGTTCAACGTGTGGAAACCTGCGAGCGTGACGAATTGGAACTTGTAACCCATTTCGGCAATCTGTTGTTGGAATGTTGCGATCGTTTCATCGTCGAGCTTCTTCTTCCAGTTAAACGATGGCGAACAGTTATACGCCAACAGTTTGCCCGGGAATTTTGCGTGAATCGCTTCCGCAAAACGTCTTGCCTCTTCCAGATTCGGTTCCGACGTTTCGCACCAGATCAAATCCGCGTATGGCGCGTATGCGAGACCTCTTGCAATCGCCTGATCCAAGCCTGCGCGTGTTCTGAAGAATCCTTCTTCCGTGCGTTCACCTGTGATAAACTCATGGTCACGAGGATCGATGTCACTTGTTATCAGAGCTGCAGCGTTGGCATCTGTCCTAGCGATCAGGATTGTAGGAACCCCCATGACATCTGCCGCCAATCGTGCTGCGACCAGATTGCGAATCGCATGAGAGGTTGGAATCAGAACTTTTCCTCCCAAATGCCCACATTTTTTCTCAGCTGCAAGCTGATCTTCGAAGTGAACACCGGCTGCACCCGCTTCGATCATCGCTTTCATCAGCTCGAATACGTTGAGCGGACCGCCGAACCCAGCTTCTCCGTCGGCGACGATGGGAGCGAACCAATAGGTGTCCCCTTTGCCTTCCGCGTGTTGAATCTGATCCGCGCGCTGAAGTGCTTGATTGATCCGTTTCACTACATGAGGCACGCTGTTTGCAGGATAGAGGCTTTGATCAGGATACATATGGCCTGACAGGTTTGCATCGGCAGCCACCTGCCAACCGCTCAAGTAGATCGCTTTAAGCCCTGCCTTCACTTGCTGAACAGCTTGGTTACCGGTTAAAGCACCAAGTGCGTGCACATAATCTTCGTTATGCAACAAATGCCACAAGCGTTCAGCTCCCATGCGTGCCAGCGTGTGTTCGATCTGAATGGAACCGCGAAGGCGAATGACATCCTCTGCCGAATACGGGCGCTCAATTCCTTTCCATCGGTCAGACTTCCAGCTTTCTTCAAGTTTCAAAACTTCTTCTTTTTTAATCATGAATAACATCCCTTTCTCTTTTGAAATTTTAAAATATATTTAATCAAGGTATTGATATCCGGGAAGAGTGAGAAAATCAACGAAATCATCATCTAAAATGAGTTTGGTGAACAATTCGGTTGCTTGCTGATATTTGCCGCCTTGATATCTCTGTTCGCCAACGGAGTCCTTAATTTTCTGGAGTTCTTCCTCTATCAACTGTTGAACCAACTCCGCCGTCACTTTTCTACCGTCTTCTAAAACGCCTTTGGGATGGCGGATCCACTGCCAAACTTGCGCTCTCGATATCTCCGCGGTAGCCGCATCTTCCATGAGATTGAAGATGGGAACGGCACCTGAACCCTTGAGCCACGCCTCAATATATTGAATCCCCACGCTGATATTTGTGCGAAGACCTGCTTCGGTGATCGGTCCTTGGGGAACTTCGAGAAGATCGCTGGCACTTACCTGAACATCTTCCCGTTTCTTATCGACCTGGTTCGGTGTCGGCATAAGTCTATCGAAAACTTCCATCGCTACAGGTACAAGCCCTGGGTGAGCCACCCATGTTCCATCATGTCCGTCACGTGCTTCCCTCTCTTTGTCGGCACGTACTTTCTTCAACGCTTCCTCGTTTGCCTCCGGATCGTTCTTGATCGGAATCTGCGCCGCCATGCCTCCGATCGCATGCGCATTCCTCTTATGGCAGGTTTTTATTGTCAAGAGCGAATATGCACGCATGAACGGTGTGGTCATGGTCACGAGTGCACGATCAGGAAGGATGACATTCGGTTGATTACGGAATTTCTTAATATAACTGAAAATGTAGTCCCATCGTCCGCAATTCAATCCTGCGCAATGTTCACGCAATTCATATAGTATTTCGTCAAGTTCGAATGTTGCGAGAATAGTTTCGATAAGTACGGTCGCTTTGATTGTCCCTTGGGGGATGCCCAATTCATTTTGCGCCCAAACGAAAACATCGTTCCATAGTCTTGCTTCCAGATGGCTCTCCATCTTGGGAAGGTAGAAATAAGGACCTGTTCCGTTTTGCAAAAGTGTGTGTACGTTATGGTAAAAGTACAGACCAAAGTCGAACAGGCTGCCTGAGATCGGCTTACCGTCAACGAGCACATGTTTTTCATCCAGGTGCCAACCTCGCGGGCGCACAAGAAGGGTAGCCACTTTGTAATTGAGGGAATATTCTTTCCCTTCCGGACTGACATATTCAATGGTTCGATTAACCGCATCCCTCATGTTGATTTGGCCTTGAATCGTGTTCTCCCACGTGGGTGAATTGGCATCTTCAAAGTCTGCCATAAAAACTTTTGCTCCGGAGTTCAACGCATTGATGACCATCTTGCGGTCTCCCGCTGGACCGGTGATTTCCACACGCCGATCTTGCAAATCATGTGGGACGGGAGCGATCGTCCATGAACTGTTTCGAATATGTTCGGTTTCAGGCAGAAAGTCAGGGAGCTTACCGGCATCGAATTCCCTCTGTCTCTCTTCCCTTCTCCTCAAAAGTTCCTGCCGTCTCTCTTCGAACCGGCGTGACATGTTTGCTAGAAATTGCAGAGCATCAGGGGTCAGAATCTCTGAAAATTCAGGACTCAGGGGTGCTGTTACCCGGACACCAGGTGGATACACGTTTGTTTGAATCCCCACGCCCTCTCCTCCCTTCAGTATGATCTCTTTTCGTTATTATATAACACGTTTGTGTTTTATGATTGTAATATAACACAGGTTTTTTCGTGTTGCAATACTGTATCTTACATTTATTTTTTGAATTTTGTATTTGAAGGTTCCTCAATCTAAACGTGTGATTGAAGACGTTTTGTTTCATTGCTCAAAGCACGGTTCGAATGAATAGGAATGGAAGGATGTAGTACGCTTCACGCGTCAAAGGATCGAATGATTGTACGTTGTCAAGGTTGACGGCGGATGGAAATCGGGGAAAAATCCGCTTGAAATATAGAAGATAACGGAATATGATGATTAAGTACACATTATCGGAAAGGAGTTGAAACTTTCTATGGGCAGTCGATGTTCAGATGTTCCTGAACCTCGATCAAGAAAGAGAGGGAGTCGTGAAGGAAATTGCATATGGAATGTTGATTGCTTCATAGGAAGCCAATCAACTCGAATCTAAGTTCATCATGGCTCCCTCGCGATGAAAAGGAGGGATCACCATGGCAAAAAAATTGTATTATGTAAAACCGGAAATCAAAGATGATGCATCCGTCATTCATGGTTTCGATATCGAGATCAATAAGGATGATGTAGCAAGAATTGACCGTTTGGTCAATGATTACGAAACTCGTATCATGAGTCATCTGGATGAACTCTATTTGAAAAAAACAACCTGGGCGGATCGTCTTGCCGATCGCATGGCAGTATTCGGAGGAAGTTGGAAGTTTATTATTTGGTTTGCGTTGTTCCTCACCTTTTGGATGGTATGGAATACACTTCCCTTTACCCGACACTACCACTTTGATGAACCTCCCTTTATCCTGCTGAACTTATGTTTATCTTTTATCGCGGCGTTCCAAGCCCCGATTATTATGATGAGCCAGAACCGTCAAGCCGCACGTGACAAACACGAGGCGCTGATCGACTTTGCGATCAATTACAAAGCCGAGCAAGAAATCGATGACATGCAAAGTCACTTGCATCGCATCGAAGGAGAGCTTTTGCAAATAAAGCAGCTGCTTTCTTCTATCCAAGAGGGCAATAAGCAAGAGTGATGGATTAATGAACAAGTCTCATCGATACACGTAACCCCTCGATCCGATGATCGGGGGTTTATCGTTCAATTCAAGATTTCAATCAAGTATCGCCTATTCAGGTCCCACAAAGACGCTTTGAAAGCTGGACAAAAGTAAAGAATGTTTGAGCGAACCGGATGCCCGGCTCGCTCTTTTTTCGTCGATCACCTGTTATGTTAAATTAGTTACAAAGAGATATTATCCATCCATACAGGAGATGTTTATATGGGACCTATACCTGATCATATCCGTGAAGATCTGGACGTCTTGTTCGTAGGATTTAATCCGAGCATTCGCTCTGGAGAGACCGGACATCACTATGCAAATCCGAACAACCGTTTTTGGACGATTCTTTATGAAGCGGGCTTGACTCCCAGAAAATATCGACCGGAAGAGGACGGACAGTTACTCGCTCTTGGTTACGGATTCACAAATATCGTAGCGAGACCGACCCGTACGGCTGCTGAAATTTCCCGGGAAGAGTATAGGCAAGGTCGAATCATTCTGCGGGAGAAAATTGCCCGCTTCCGACCTCTTGTCGTCTGCTTCGTCGGTAAAGGGGTTTATGAACAATACAGCGGACGGCGAAATATTCCTTGGGGAATTCAAGCGGAATCGATCGTTCCCGGAGTGATCGAATTCGTGGCTCCTTCATCGAGCGGGCTCGTTCGAATGAAGCTCACTGAAATCGTTGAGATTTTTCGTGAGTTAAAAGAACTGGTTCAGCGAGAGCGGTCTCAAAAAATTAAGCATTCTCTTGCGATTAAATCGCAAAAAGGTTGATGTTTCCATGTTCATCAGGATAAGATGAAGGTAATACTATTTTCCAGTGAGGGGCTATGATGAGAAAAATACTCGCTATCCTTGTTTTTTTGGCGGTTGTTTTCATTGGGTATACATGGAAAGATCTCTTTCTCACGTGGATTCGATCCGGCGGAAGCATCGCCATTCTGGTAAGTATCCTGTTCGTAGCGATTCTCGTCTTCTTTCCCGTTATGCCGTTTATCGCGGTTACAGGGATCATCGGTGCTGTCTTCGGCACTTGGATCGGTACCTTCATCTCTCTGATCGGAGCGCTTCTCGGTGCGCTGCTTATGTTTACAATGGCTCGCTACGGGTTTCGTGATTGGGCGCAACGGTATGTACGAAAGTATCCCAAAGCAAAGGAATTTGAAACCTATTTTGAGAACAATGCATTCCTCAGCATCATGTTTGTCCGCATCATACCGATCGTTCCGTCACCTGTGGTAAACATCCTTTGCGGCATTAGTCTAGTGCCGTGGTATACATTTTTCCTCGCTTCCCTGCTCGGCAAAATCCCGTCGATTCTCGTTTTTACCTTTGCGGGAAGCAGCTTTGTTAACAACAGAACGACTTCATTACTGATTTACGCGGTTTATTTCCTTCTGATTGGGGTTCTAACGGCGATCTATATGAGAAAGCGGCAGTTGGGCCAAGAAAAAGAATGATTGGAAAACAAAAAATCTTGATTTCACGAGCCACAAAATAGCGGGGGACTTTGTACCCCCGCCTCAGAAGCAGACAGACCCCTACTGCCACCGAAGCTTGTTGATCGGTATAAAAATAAAGCCATGAACACGGTGTCATGGCCATATTTTTGGACATTCAATCAAATCCATTGGTAACAAACGCTAAAATCACTTTCATTGCTTCTTGTTCATCTTCACCGTCTATTCGCACTAATATCCTGCTTCCTTCTTGAGCTCCTAGTTGAAGAAGGCCAATCGCACTTTTTCCTTCTACAATTTTACCATTATATTCAAGAGTGATCTCAGAACAGAATTGCTTCGCGATGGAAGCAAACAAGGTAGCCGGGCGTAGGTGAAGGCCGAATTTTCCTTTAATTTGAATCTCTCCACAAATCACGAGCCTGTCCCTCCCGCCATCTCATATTCATTGATCTCGATATTCTCTTCAATAATCTGAATGATCTCCTCTTTATTTTTGGCATAAATGAGCTGACGTACCTGTTCAACAGATTCAATCATCACAGCCAATTGAGAGAGTGTAGATAATTGTTGAGGTCCTCGACCAGCTATAGCAATGAGAATGTAGGCTGTATTCCCATCTCCAAAATCGATCCCCTTTGGATATTGGGCAATAGCTATGCCGGGTTTCCGAATGCAAGAACTGTTTGCATCGATCCCGTGGGGAACAGCTACCCCATTTCCCAAGTACGTTGAAAGAGAATGTTCGCGCTGTTTCATTTCCTCTATATATGCCTTTTCCACATTCCCTAACCGAACAAGCAAACTCCCCACTTGCTCAATGGCCTCCCATTTATCTTTTGCTTCCATACGAAGAAGTATATGCTCCGAAGTCAATCCCATCCTTTCATTCAACAAAGGCAGCCTTTCACTAACTTCATCAAAGCTCTGGGATTGGAGTTGGGAAATGAACTCTTGGTAAAAAGAATGATCGACAAAAGAAGTGATGGAAAAATGCTTAGCTGAAGGTGCAGAGACTCTGGCTCTTTCCGTTAAGTGTTTGTGTGAAATCACGATATCAGCATCCAACGGAATATCATCAACAGAAGCATTATCCACTATAAAATGGAGGTTAGCCTGCCTTAACTTTTTTCGCAACAATGCTGCTCCCATAGCACTAGAACCCATTCCCGCATCACAGGCAAAAATAATTTTTTGTACGGGCTTAGTTTTTTTCTTATCTACTTCCACAACTGTTTTTGTTTGTACACACATGGTTTTCTCCTTACTTTCACTAGTATGATCGTTATCCGACTCAGCCTTTTCCCTAGAAATTACAAGTACAGAAGCAAGGAAACTTACCAAAGCCGATATGATAAATCCTGCTAAGATAGCCATGTGGTATCCTTTAGGAGCCATCACGAGAAGCACCAGAATGCTCCCTGGCGAAGGGGTAGCGACCAGTCCCGTCTTCAGCAAATAAAAAGTCATATCTCCGGCCATTCCCCCCAGAATCAAAGGGATAATCGTTATAGGTTTCATTAAAACATAAGGGAAATAGACCTCATGAATTCCACCTAGAACATGAATAGCAAGAGATGATTTAACTTCATCCTTCTCTTTACCCTTGAAATGTAAATAATAAGCCAATAGAAGCCCAAATCCGGGTCCTGGATTCGATTCCAGTAAGAAAAAAATAGAATTTCCGAATTCCTTCGTTTGTTGAATACCTAAAGGTTCCAAAATACCATGATTGATCACGTTATTTAAAAATAAAATCTTGGCTGGTTCTATAATTAAAGCGACTAGAGGAAGAAATCCTGAAGAAACCAGTCGCTTCGCCTCTAAAAATATACATTGCATCCCTTCTATAAACAGAGGGGCAACATAGAAATAACATAGGATCGTAAAACTCACTCCCGTAATACCTGCGACAACGTTATAGAATAATAGCTCGAATCCTACGGGAATTCTACTTTCCAACCATTGATCCACTTTCTTAATGACATACCCCACCAACGGCCCCAAGACCATAGCTGGAAGAATCATGGGGTAAGAAGTAGAATCGGCCGCGGTCATAGCTGCAGTCACAAAAGAGGCAATGACCCCTCCGCGTTGACCCCCTACCATCTTGCCCCCTGTATAGGCAAAAACGATCGGAATATAGTATAGAAGCAAGAGGTTCACTATTGGATAAAACTCGTTATTCGGCCACCATCCGGTAGGGCCAAATACAACTCGAATCAGCCCTATAGCGATTAACCCGGATATATTTTGAAACACCATTGTACTGAAGAAACGGCCCAATCGATCCACTTTCTTCATACACATCCCCGTATTAAAGCTTTCGTTTTCTCTAGAAAGCCTTTGCTGAGGATCAGTTTTATTTGCTTTTTGATCCTCTCAAAATGATGGCTTTTCAAAACGGAAACAAACTCTTCCTCAATTAAAGCAGCACTTATTTCACTCATGATTTCAATATGTTCCTTTGGAGCATTGCGTGAGGCCAATAAGACCAAAACCGTATCAATGTCAATAGGCTCTTCCATACTCCCCCAATTTATTTTCTCTTTTAACTGCAATAAGATAATACACGACTTTTCGATCGCATCACTGCGGCAATGAAGCATTGCTAACTGATCCTCTTCTAAAACCCATGCACCCATTTTTTCTCTTTTCAACAAATCCTCTTTTAATAAATCTCCTTGGATTCCGGTAAATTGATTTTTCACATACTCCACGGCGTTTTGGATAACCATTTCTTTCGAAAAGGCTTCAACATGAGGTACAAAGTAAATATTTTCGAGCAGGTCAACCATCGCTTCCCTGTAACGATTGATCTTCATGACTGTATCTTCAATTTCGAGATTCTTTATCATTTCCTCCCTTTTCTCCCTATTCAAATTTCTTAAGTGCTCTTCAATCAATTCAATATCCCGAGGCTGTAAAAACGGGTTTACCACGACGACTTGATAGTTTTTGTAATGGAAAGGTACAGTAGAGATGATCAAATCAAATGGGCGCTGATTTTTCACCCCATCCTCAAGATTTAACAGAGAAACCGTACCGACTACCTGGACATGGGGAAGTTCTTTCTCAATTTGGGCGGCTAATAATCGTGATGTGCCTATACCGCTTGTACATACGAGCAATACATGATATCGATTACGATCCATATCCCCTCTTCTAACCACGGCAGCACCGAAGTGCATGGCCAAATACCCTACTTCTTCTTCCGGGATCGAACACTGTAGCTGTTGTTCCAAAAAAGCGGCTGCTTTACAAGCTGCTGCAAATATTTTTGGATATTTTTCTTTGATATGGCTTAAAAGGGGATTTCGAATATCCATATGAAGCTGGATTCGATGGATCGCTGATTCTAAATGTGTAACCAAATTCTCCATGAGGGTTAGATCATTTTCTAAATTCAACTTCATTTCTTTTTCTACAATTCGTACCATTTGATACACGTATTCTTCAATGTAAGAGAGCACGGGAATAGAATGCGCCCTTCTGGCCTTTGCGCCTAGAAGATGCATGGTAATATAGCCAACTTCACTCTCGGGAATCTTTATTTCTAATATCGTACTCAGTTCTTGTCCTATTTGATCAGCCCACTTATATTCTTGGGTACCCTTCAACTTTTCGAGTAAATCGTAATCAATCGTAATATGCTCTCCATGTTTTAAGCGCTGGACAGCTAAGGCGATATGAACTACCAAACCCACATAGGCGCTGTCCGTCATTCTATAACCCCATTGTTCTGTACGCTGAACAATTTTTTCGATTTTCTCAATTGTCTCGGGATCGATAAAATGTAAAAGGCGGTTTCTAATCGTGATGTCTAATTTCATCTTATCTTTCAACGAATACGTGTAGGTGGAAAGAATGTCCATTAATTGCTCGTGCGAAAGATGCTGATATAACAAATCGATAATCGCTGCACGAATGTTCTTTTCACTGCCCTCAATATACACACCTAATCCGGGTTTACGAATTAACTTGATATGATGCTTCTCAAACCAAGGCTCTATCTTCATCAGGTCATTACTGATCGTGGATTCTGTAACGTTAAATTTACGGCTAAAATAATACAGCTTAGTCGGTTCCTTCAGAGTTAGCAGTAGCTGCATCAAAAAATACTGACGCTCTTCCGGTGAAAATATCTTAATGGATTTACTGATGGATAACTGCTGAAACAAGCTCTGCTTCGCCTCTTCGTCACCTTCGATTGATAAGCCGACCCCACTTTTCTTATTCAATCGAAGACCGTATTCATTCAGTATCTCCTTCAGTCCAGACAGCTCTCTTTGAACAGTTCGAATACTGATCTGAAGCTCATCGGATATAGATTTTAATGTAGTGAAACAAGAGGATTGCAGGAGGAGCAGTAGAATTTGCTGTTGTCTAGAATTCAATGGTGTACTCCCCTGCACTAACATATCAATCACTCCTCATGTTTTTTAATATTTATGAGATTCATAACTATTATACACGTCTTTCTATCAAATTTTCCGATTTTATTAAATTATTTCCCCTCCATTTTTGCGCAATAAACTTTCTACCTGTTCACGATCAGGCAAAGCAGAAATCGCTCCTTTTTTTGTGACCGCAAGTGCGCTTGTCGCCACAGCAAAGGTAACAGCTTCCTGTAGATGGCTTTTTAAACATCGCATTTTCCCAATAGAAATCTCATGAAAATTCTCGTTGGATAATTCCGTTAACCGGTTTAATAACCCACCTACAAACGCATCTCCAGCACCGGTCGTATCAATAACTTCAACTTGAAGCCCCTTACAAAAGCCTGATACCTTCGTTTCATCCTGAAGATAAGAGTAATAACATCCTTCCTTTCCCAAGGTAATGATGATCATCGGAATTCCCCTAGTATGGTAATATTCAGCAGCCTTCATGACTTCGGTTGTACCGGTAAAAACAACCATTTCTTCTTCATTGATTTTTAAGATATCCACAAAAGGCAAAACATGTTCGATTTCTTTTCGTGCCTGTTCTGGAGAGCCCCACAAACTCGGGCGCCAGTTCGGATCAAATGAAATAACAACATCCCCCTTCTTCGCTACATGTAAAGCTTTTAAAGTCGCCGATCGAACAGGTTCTGTAATGAGGGATATAGAGCCAAAATGGAAAATAAATGAATCTCTGATATACTCTTCATGAATGTCATTGGGTTCAAGAAGCATATCCGCGCTTGGATCCCGGTAAAACATAAAATCTCTCTCTCCATTTTCTCGCAAAGACACAAAAGCCAAAGCTGTTTTCGCTGCTACTGTATGAACAAGTTGTGATGTATCGACCCCCACGCTTTGAAGGGTATCCCTTAAAAAATAACCGAAGGGATCATCACCTGTCTTCCCTATAAATCCAGCTTCCCCACCGAGTTTCGCGACTGCAGCAGCAACATTCGCTGGAGCCCCACCAGGAGTTTTTTCGAATCCTGGAGATTCCTCTAATCCACATCCAGACTGAATCGATACAAAATCGATAAGGGCCTCTCCTAACGAGATAATCCTTTTCATTTTCAACCTTAGATTCCTCCTGTAATAGGAACTTAGTTTCACGTTATATAAATCAGATGAATTTTAAATACTCTCATGTTTATTTTTATTTTCATATATAAACACAAAGACCACGAATATGTATTCATGGCCCATTTTACTTGGACACTTACATTTTAAAATTTAATAATTTTGTTTTATTCATTTAATAAAATAATTTTTCCTTTTACGAATCCAGGTGCTCGATATAAATCAAAAGCATCCCCTATTCTGTCTAGTGGAAAAACTTTATATATCATATCTTTAAAATTCAATTTTTTCTTTTCCAGAAAATATGCGGTAAGTTCCCATTCTCTTCCTGGATATGGTGCACTGTATGACATCCAGGAACCTGTTAGGATGAATTCTTTACGATTCATCTGCTCAAAGCGTTTAAAATCGAATGTAATATCTCTTGTAGGAGTGCCAACAAAGCATACCTTTGCCTTATTAGCAGCCAGGTCAAAGCTCAGATTCATCGTTATGTTCGACCCCGCCGTTTCCAGCACGACTCCAAAGCCCTTTCCTTTAGTTATAACGAAACATTCCTCTTTAAATCCTTCATGTAATGTATTGATGACATGATCGGCTCCAAGTTTTTTAGCCAGTTCCAATTTTTCATCATCAATATCAAACACAGTGACAGTTTTCGCTCCTAATATCTTTACCCATTGTAAAATGAGGAGTCCAATATTCCCTCCCCCCAAAATGGCCACATCTTCTCCACCTTGGAATTGGATATGATGAAGAGCGTGAAGGGCTACAGCCGAAGGTTCAAAGAATGCGGCCTCTTCGAAGCTCACACTCTCATCCACTTTAATAGCATTCACTTCTGGTAATTTCACATATTCTGCCCAGCTGCCATTGATTCTGGACCCGATAAAAGTATAATTCTTACATTGCGCGTAATTTCCTTTCTGACAATCCCAACATTCGTGACAGGGCACGAGCGGCGCTCCAGCCACCTTATCTCCCACCTGTACCTTTGTCACCTTTTTTCCTATTTTATCCACTATCCCCGAAAATTCATGGCCGAGAACAATCGGATAATAGTGGGCCCCATCCCCCAGTACTCTAGGCAAGTCGGACCCACAGATACCGGTGGCCTTTACCTTGACCAAGACTTCATGGTCATTAATCTCCGGCAGTGGTATATCTTCCACTCTCAAGTCGTCTTTCGCATATAAGACTGCCGCCTTCATGCGTTCCTCTCCTTATATCCCAGTTTTGGAAATATATCTTTTAGCCTGCGGTACGTTTCAAGGTAAATTTCATAGTTTCTTTGGTATTCTTCATATAGAGTTCTATTGGGTTCATGGACTCGCTGAATGTGAAGGGTTTGATTGACGGCTTCCTCAAAGTCTCGATACATACCGATCCCGACCCCTGCAAGGATAGCCGCTCCTAAGGTCGTTGCGGTATCGGAAGAGGGAATCTTAATGACTTTTCCAGTGACATCGGCCTTTATCTGTGTCCATACCAAGCTATTGGCAGCTCCACCCATACTGTGAAGTTCACGAACGGTGACTCCTTTCATCTCAGCCGTTTGCAGATTATGATGGAGGGCATAAGCACAGCCTTCCATGATAGCCCGAACCATATGTGCCCGCGTTTTCTCGAAAGAGAGTCCCAGAAATACCCCCTTGGCATAGACATCCCAGATAGGAGATCTTTCCCCTGCCATATAAGGTAAAAAGATAAGCCCTTCACTGCCGGCTGGTATACGTTCTGCTTCTTCATTCATAGTCCTGAAGAAATCTTGATCCTTGATGTTCCCATATTTATCGGCAAACTCTCTTTTAAACCAATTCAAACTGCCGCCTCCGACCGTACCGCCTTGCAAAATCCATTTCCCTTTGACGACATGACAGCTAAGAATCAATTTTTCATTTTTAACCGCTTGGTCTAAAACAATACTCATGCCGCCGGCTTGGCCGCCTTGCTCCTGCGTTTGACCTTGATGAATGGCTCCCGCTCCCAATGTTCCGCAAGCGGCGTCTAATCCGCCTGCAACAACGGGAATCCCTTTAGCTAATCCACTCTCTTCTGAAGCGCGGCTTGTCACTACTCCAACCACTTCGCTGCACTCGTAAAGATCGGGGAGCAAGCGGGGGTCTATCCCTATTTCTTCACAGAGGTGATCATCCCATTTTCTGCGTTCAATGTCGAAAGCATGGATACTGTTTCCCTGGGAAAAGTCATGAGTGAATTTTCCAGTTAGCTTATACACAATAAAGCTGTTACACTGTAAAAACTTATAGGTTTCTTTATAAAGATCTGGTTCATATTCTTTTATCCATAATATCTTGCCTGTTGTATAGGTAGGAGCCAAAGGATTACCGGAAACAGAAAAGATTCGATCTTCACCTATGGTACGATTCAACTCATCACATTGTTTGGCCGATCTTCGATCCAGCCATATAATCGCATTTCGCAATACATTGCCGTTTCTATCAACCGGAATGGCGGCACCACTTTGGCCATCCACTCCGATTCCTTTAATTTCATCCGGTCGAATATTCGTTTCCACAAACATTTGCCTTGTGGCCCGACAAACCGCCTTCCACCAAGACTCAGGGTTCTGCTCGACATAGTCTAACGCGGGATATAACGTTTCATAATGCTCTGTCCGCTGAAAAACGACCCTCCCCTCTTTGGTAAAGGCAGCCACCTTACATCCGGAAGTTCCTATATCAATCCCGAGCAAATATTCGTTAACCATAACGTTCTCTCCTAGACCTCTCACATGGCTGAATGAAAACCTCTTCTTTTCAGTCATTCATTAGAGCATCGATCTTTAAAAACGTATTTCTTAGGTCTCTATATGACTCTCTAAAAATCGAATAAAAGGATTGATACCTCTGATGAACAGCTCTGTCAGGATATGTGGTATCCGTGATATGGATCCAGGAATCTGCAGCCGATTGCACATCAGGAAACCACCCCAGACCAACGGCGGCCAATATGACTGCACCATATGCAGAGCCACTACGACTTGTACAACGGGACACTGGGATGCCAAAGATATCTGCCGCCATCTGTCTCCAAATTGAACTTTCCGCCGCCCCACCTGTCAGGATCATCGAAGCAGGCGGCGATATTCCGATTTCCTGGATGACATCTATGGATTGACGCAAGGAAAATAGAACACCTTCAAGGACAGCCCTGACCATTTCCTTGCGGGTATGGTGGAATCCGAGTCCAATAAACGCTCCTTTTGCCTTGTTATCCATATAAGGAGTACGTTCCCCAAATAAATAAGGCAAATAAATCAATCCCTTTGAACCTGGGCTCACCGATTGGACAAGTTTCATCAATTCTCCATATGCATCCTGTCCTTCCAGATTCAGAATATGGCGGGCTATCCACTGCAGAGACATTCCGGCTGACAGCGTAGCCCCCATCAAATGCCACACTCCCTCCACTCCATGGCAGAAAGTATGGATTCGTCCTTGCCTATCTGTAACTTCTGTTGTAACTGGGGTGAATATTTGTCCACCCGTACCAATGGTGCATAACCATGTTCCCGGATTGACCACTCCGTTTCCGATGGCCTGGGCTTCAGCATCTCCTGCCCCACATATCACGGGAATTCCGGGATTAAGCCCTAACCATTCAGCTGCACTGACTGTTAAACGACCCACTTGGCTTATCGATGGATATGTCTTCGGTAATTTTTGAACATCAAGATCAAACGATTGTAAAATGGTTTGAGACCATTGTCTTTTTTTGATATCAAACATTAACGTGGCTGAAGCATCTGTCACATCCGTGGCAAAGATCCCTGTTAGAACGTATCTTATGTAATCCTTGGGAAGTAAATAATAGGATGTTTTGGCGAAAAGATCGGGTTGGTTGCGTCGCATCCATAATATTTTGGGAAGTGTGAAACTGACATGAGGACGGCTACCGGTGATTTCCACCCAAGTTTCTAAAGGGATGCGATTTTCAAGTTCCTGAACCTCCTCTTCACAGCGTCGATCAGCCCAGATCATAGCGTAAGAGACCGGTTTTCCATCTTGACCGACAGGAACAAGTCCGTGCATTTGCCCGGTTATTCCTATTCCTTTCAAATGACTGATCCATTCCGGGTGATGGGATCGCAATTCTTCTATACCTTCTTTTAATGCCGCCAACCAATCTTCTGGATTCTGTTCTGCCCAACCCATACTGCGTGAATGAATGACATATTCTTTTGCAGTGGCGTCTACCACTTTTCCATGTCGGTCTACCAAAATCAATTTGATTGAAGAAGACCCAAGATCAATTCCTAACAGAGTATCCATAGTCCTCACATCCAATTTTTTGTGGAAAGAAAGTAGCCACTATGAAGTGACTACTTTCGATTTTTATAATTTAATTTGTACTTTTAGAAGATCTGGATCCTTCGGCTTTGATAAGAAATCTACCGTTTCTTCTAGAGAGATCACTTTAGAAATCAATGGCTTCACATCAATTCTTCCTTCTTTGAGCCAGTGGAAAGCCGGCAAGAACGTATGATTGATTGCCATCGACCCAAGTATAGTCCAGTCCTTGTGATAAATTTTAAAAGGGTTCAATTGGATTTTGGCATTTTCGGGTGTGACGCCGAACTGCAGGAATTTTCCCGTGGGACCCAAAAACTCAAAGGCCTTTTCAATCACTGCGGGGATTCCGGTTACATCGACAACGACATCAAAACCATATGGATATCGCTCACGGTTTAATTCCACATCCATGTCCTTGCTTAGAACGCCCTTGGTGGCTCCGAACTTCTTGGCCAAATCGAGTTTCCCTTCAGAAACATCTACCACAACCAGTTCAGATGCCCCTGCTCTGGATATGGCCTGCACAAGCTGTTGTCCCATGGCACCTGCTCCAAACAGAATGACCCGGTCTCCGACCTGAAGATGTAAACGGTTCATGCCATGAACGACACAAGCCATCGGTTCAATAAAAGCTGCCTCTTCAAAAGACATCGTATCCGGCAATCGAATTACATTTTTTGCGGGAACAGCCACATATTCCGCCATACTTCCGTTCACAGTATTACCTAATGCATTCCAATTCTCACAATGATTCCCCCTATTGGTGAGACAGAACTTACAAGATCCACAGAATATAGATGGATCGGCACTTACCCTGTCCCCTACTTGCAACCCGGTAACCCCTTCCCCGATCTCATAAATGACACCGGAAAACTCATGGCCCGGAATAATTGGATAGGGTGTAATGAATTCACCTTCATAGATATGAAAATCGGTTCCACAAATCCCTACATTTTCGACTTTTATGGTGACTTCACCCGAACCAGGTTTCGGGTAAGGAACCTCCTTGACTACTGCTTGATGCGGTGCCTCAATGACTAATGCTTTCATTTATTTTCGCCTCCATGTGGATAGATCATTACTTTAATGCTCGTATCTTTTTGTGTTCTTGCTACTTCCAGAGCTTCTTTGATTCGGCTCAGTGGATATTTGTGGGTGATAATCTTACCCATATCCAATTGACTGCGACTCAGCGCCTGAATAGCGTCCGGATACGTGTTGGCATATCGAAAGACTCCATAAACATTTAACTCAGAATCTACTAATTGAGGAATATCCAAGGGAATTTCGTTCGTCGCAGGCAATCCTACGAAAACAATACGCCCCCCACGCTTCACCAGATGAATCGTATCCGAAATCGCTTTGCTGTTACCGGAAGTTTCAATAATAACATCGATTCCTTTTTCTTCCGTCAATTGGGAAAGCTGTCCCTGCACATCCCCATCCAAAGGATTCACAACTCCGGTAGCCCCCATTTCCAAAGCCAATTCACGTCGAAATGGAACCACATCACTGCCATAGATTTCAGTAACGCCAAACAATTTGGCTGCCTGGATGGCAAGAAGCCCGATCGGGCCTAATCCAACTACTAAAACGCGGTCACCCGGTCCCACCTTTCCGCGCCGCATCGCGTGGAAGCCAACAGACAAGGGCTCCAGGAGCGCCCCATCTTCAAAACTCATTTCATCAGGTAGCTTATAAAGAAAATCGCTTCGTACCGTGACATATTCCGCCCATGCTCCGTCTACTGGAGGTGTGGCCATAAAAACTACATCCGGACAAAGATTATAACGCCCCGATTTACAATATTCACAGCGGCCACACGTAATCCCAGGTTCAACGGCTACACGATCCCCTATAGAAACATTTGTCACCTTTTCCCCGACTTGTACGACCTCACCGGCTAATTCATGTCCTAAAATGATCGGTTTTTCTACTACATAACGCCCGATTCTACCATGTTCATAGTAATGCACATCCGAACCGCATATCCCGATACAATGAACTTTGATCAGCGCTTCGTCGGGTCCCGGTTCAGGCCGGTTTACTTTTTTTACCTCGATGGATAAGGGTTTATCCATTACAGCTGCAGACATAACTGCTGGACTCATACTTTTTCCCCCATCATTCAAATGGTATAATTAAATATCAACCTTTTACGGCTCCCATCGTTAAACCACGGACGAGTTGCTTTTGCGTGAACCAACCTAAAATCAAGGCAGGAAGTATAGCCAGTGTGGCAACGGCAGACATTTTTGCCCAGAACAGCCCTTCCTGTGTCATGAAGGAAGCCATAAAAATAGGCATCGTCGCGGCATGCGTATAAGTCAAAGTGACTCCAAAAAAGAATTCATTCCAAGCAAAAACCAGGCAAAGTAAAGATGTAGAAATAATACCAGGTCTGACAAGAGGAAGTGTCACCTTGAAGAAACCTTGCCATCCGGTTGCTCCATCGACTTGATAGGCCTCAATTAATTCATAGGGTATATCCTTAAAGAAGGAGCGCATCATCCAGACAACTAACGGCACATTCATGGCTGTATATAGAATGATCAAGGAAATGGGCGTATCTAACAGATTTAAATATTTAAAAACCAAATAGACAGGAACAATCACTCCTACAGCTGGCAGCATTTTTGTTGAAATAAACCAGAAAAGAATATCGTCCCCTTTCTTCATCTTGAACATGGCCAATGCATAGGCTGCAGGAACTCCCAAGATCAGTGCCAATAACGTCGAAGTTAGGGAAATCATGGCGGAATTTTTAAGGTATAAAACGACACCAGAGTCCCAAATCTGTTGATAATTTTCTAATGTCGGTGTAAAAATCAGGGAAGGCGGCATTTTTACAGCATCCCCTTCGAGCTTAAATCCTGTAATGATCATCCAAAGAATCGGAAAGAAAAACAGGAGCGCCAATGCATAGGTAAACAGGGTGAGAATGAAGGATAGCGCCTTTTTCATGACAATTCGCCTCCAAACGTTCTACGCAAAAATTTAAATAATAACGTCATGAAAATCGTTGTGATGATTACAATGATGACACCTACCGCCGAAGCTCCTCCAACATCCCAGCCCTGAAAGCCAATACGGTATACATAGAATGGCAAGTTTGTTGAAGTATATCCTGGCCCACCCGCTGTACTTACATAGATTTCACCAAACGTCTGCATGATGAAGATAAGACCTAATAGAGCAACCACTTCGATATATCTTAATAAATGAGGAACTATGACATAGAAAAATTGATGTATTCTGCTTGCACCGTCCAGCAAAGATGCCTCGAGCAATTCACCTGGCACCGATTGGAGACCTGCAAGAAGAACCAACATAAAAAAAGGTGTCCACTGCCATGAAACCATAAGCATGATCATTTCTAGCGGATATTTGGCTAACCAATCCGCAGGTTGGGTTCCCAAAACACTGGCTAGATATGAAGAGAAGCCGAAGTTTGGGTTTAAAATCATTGTCTTCCAAACGATCCCCGATACCGCTGGCATCACAAAGAACGGGGAGACAAGCATCGTTCTGATGAATCCTTTGCCGAAAAAATTTCGGTTCAATAACAACGCTAACGCCATTCCTAAAATCAAACATAACAGCAAAGGAACAACAGTCAGCAGAAACGTATTTTTAAGAATCTCTCCAAATGCAGGGTCTTTTATAATATTTCTGAAATTGGAGAAGCCTGCAAACGAAATACCTTTATCAGGTCTCATCAAATTCCATTCATGAAAACTGTAATAAACAGTGAATATGAAAGGAATTTGGGTAACAATGCCTACAAAAATAAGGCTTGGCCATAATAACCTTTTCACAGGAGGGGTGGAAATACTTTTCTTGCGTGGCGTTCGTTTGATGTTGGTCTGCACAGGCTCGATAACTTCAACTGTTTTCATACGCCTCTCCTCTCGATTGATGTAATTAGGAGGAGAGAGCTTGCGGCCCTCCCCCTCACAAACTTTATTTTTTGTATCCGCCCTCTTGAGCCACTTTTTCTGCTTTTTGTTGTGCCGTGTTCATTGCATCTTCTACTGTTTTCTGCCCGGCAATAGCTGCAGCGATTTCCTGGCTCACTTCTGTTCCAAGCTGTTGGAACTCAGGGATCGCCACATATTGAATTCCCTGATAAGGAACTGGATCCTTAGTCGGATGCTTATAATCTGCATGTTCCATCGACTGCAATGTGATGTCTGCAAAAGGTGCCGCTTGTTTATATTTCGGGTTCTCATAAGTTGATTTCCGTGTTCCGGCTGGAGCAACCACCCAACCTTCTTTTTCTCCAACCTCTTCTATATATTGCTTGCTAGTAGCCCATGTAATAAATTTAAAGGCTTCTTCCTTATGTTTACTCGAACTTTCCATGCCTAAAGCCCAAGACCACAGCCAACCATTGTTATCCTTCACTTCTTTGGGCGCTAAAGCGTATCCGATCTTACCAGCTACCTTAGAATTCTTCGGGTCATTCAGGAATCCAGCTGCTGTTGTCGCATCATACCACATCGCGGCTTTACCCTGTTGCATCAAAGTGAGGGCTTCGGTAAACCCTGTGCTGGTCGCCCCTGGTTCGCCAGCCTCTTTCAAAAGATCAACATAGAATTTAACCGCTTTCACTGTTTCCGGACTGTTCAATTTGGCATTCCAATTCATATCGTACCAAGAACCGCCGAAAGCATTTATGACCGTATCGAGGGGTGCCAGAATTTCACCCCAACCCGGCAGTCCGCGAAGCACGATGCCCGGAACATTATTCGCTGCCTTTACTTTCTTCGCGATCTCGGCCACTTGATCCCAAGTTGGGTTCTCAGGCATGGTAACGCCTGCTTTCGCTAGCATATCCTTGTTATAATAGAGAATGCTGCTTTCAGCATTAAATGGTGCTGCATACAACTGATTGTTATAGGAGAGAGCATCTCTTAAAGCTGGGAATATATCATTCAGATCATATTTTGCTTTTTCATCCGCGGACATCTTGTCCAAATATGGAGTCAACGGCTCCAACCACTTGTTTTTCGCCCAAATTGGGGTATCATACATCCCGACAGTCACAATGTCGAATTTTCCAGCCCCGAGGGCCACATCCTCAGTTACCTTTTTCCGAAGATCGTTTTCAGGAAGAACCACCCAGTTGACTTTAATGCCGGTTTCTTTTTCAAATTCCGGCGACAATTTTTTCATGATCATCATGTCTGGATTGTTTACAGTAGCAATGGTAATGGATCCCTTCCCCCCATCGCCACCGGATCCACCTCCGTTCGCTGGTGCAGCATTATTAGCTGATGAACCGGAAGATCCGCACCCCGTCAGCGCCAGAGTAGTTAAGGTTAGTGCGCTTAAAACATTCAACCATCTCTTTTTCATCTTCATTCATAACCCCCCTTTAAATTCCGTTCGGATGTAAGCCTTTACGACACCACTTACATCAGGACAAATATAAATTTGGACTTTCTGATGTCCATTATACCTGGTTAGTATACGAAATAGTGTGACTACTTGCTCAAATTTGTCATATTTGATTTCATGACAACGCTTAATAAGTTCCTGACAAACCTGAGTACATAGATAGATAATTGCTCTCAGTATTTCATGTGAGATTCTCTTCACCATATAAACAAGCTTAGGCGGGGATGTTGAACCCCCGCCTGATGACAGCCTGCTGTTATGTTTGACGAATAGATTGACTTTTCTCTTTTGGTGTCTCAAACACTTTCGCGATCGCTCCGACACTCCCGAGCACATTCGCCACATCGGACGGAAGTATGATCGTCGTCGCTTGACCGTTGGCAACCTCACCGAGCGCTTCAAACGATTTATAAGCTAACACTTGCGCGTCGAGCCCTGCCTCCCGAAGCGCCTCGATCCTCGTTTTTTCCGCTTCGGCGACCAGGCGGATCGCTTCCGCTTTTCCTTTGGCCTCGAGCTCGAGCGATTCTTTTTTCCCTTCCGCGATGCGAATGTTCGCTTCTTTCTCCGCTTCTGCGCGTAAGATCATCGCCTGCTTTTCGCCATCGGCACGCAAGATCGCCGCTTGTCTTGCACCTTCCGCTTGCAGAATCGCCGCCCGTTTTTCCCGTTCCGCTTTCATCTGTTTTTCCATGGCATCCTGAATTTCCTTAGGTGGTTTGATATCGATCACTTCCACTCGATCGATGCGTACCCCCCAAGTTTCGGTTACCTCATCCAGAGCGTTACGCAATTCCATACTGATCTTGTCACGTCCTGACAATGTTTCATCGAGTTCCATTTTACCGACGACCTGGCGGATGTTTGCCGCCGTGATGTTTTGGATTCCCTGTACGAAATTTTGGATTCCATATGTGGCTTGTTTCGGATCAATCACTGTATAAAAGAAAATCGTGTCGATTTGGATCTGCACATTATCTTTGGTAATGACCATCTGAGGAGGAACTTCCGCTTGTTGCGTACGTAAATCGAGAATGCTTTTCACATTGTCGATAAATGGTACAATAATATTCACACCTGCCGTCAATGTCGAATGGTACTTCCCCAATCGTTCCACGATCGCCACACGTTGCTGTGGAATGATACGAATCATTTTCGCTATGGTAATGAGCACCAAAACGATCAGCAACACTGCAAAAATCAAAGAAAACAACATCTCATCTCTCCTCCTTGAGATCAGGTTCGACAACGAGAATCGAACTTCTCACTTCCCGGACAAGAATCGGCGTTCCCGTTTTCACCGTTGTATCCGCGACAGCACTCCATGTTTCCCCATCGATGCGCACCATCCCCATGCGCCCCGGTTCAATGATCGATACCGCTATTCCTCGGCGTCCAACAATCGTCTCTACACGAGACACATACGTTTTTCGCTGTTTCCAATTTTTTAAAAGCGGTTTTATGAAAAAAGACAAGCCTACCGTTGCCACACTCGCACAAATGATTTGCCAGAGCCAGGAAACCTGGAAAAGAGATAAGATCATACCGATCAGGGAACCGATTGCTACCCACAAAAGAAAAAATGTTAAAGACATGATTTCTACGATTCCAGCAAAGACAGCAATGATCAACCAGATCCACCAACTCACTGCACATCCCCCCTCCCCAAGATGTATAAGATAAGTATTGCATACCAATCTATGTTATTTCAACCTAAAAAATACTATTCAAGTAGCTTGTCCTAAGTTCTAAGAAAGAACGATCAAATAGAAGATTCCATCTTTTTACTTCTCTATCTCCGCCAAAACATACGCCTCACTCTCATGGGAATACGCATTCGTTTTTTCCATCTTCGTCTAGAGATTCCCGTTTTTCCAGACGGCCACTTCGCTAGAACAATCAGTTTAATCGTACCAAGTAAAAAAACGGTGATCGCGATGAAGATGATCACCCATTGAAGGATCACCGCCCTCGGATACTGGATGGTGAGTGTATTCGGCGTATGATCCTTGATAACGACATAGCTCCCTTCCGCATCAAAAGTGGGAGAAGTGCCGGGGATTTTCACCGTTTGGAAGCCGTTGTAAAATTGCATCCTTCCTTGATCGTCCACTCCCCCGTATTGCCATTTTCCGATGACATCTTGTCCAATGGTGATCATGTTCACAAACGGGTTCCATGTATAAAAAGGCAATAGCGCACGAAACACTTGAACGGAAAAGAACAGAGCAACCACAAGGAAGATAACTCCAACGATGAGAATCGGTGCAGCCTGTCGTTGACGAATCAGCTTCACGAGTGAACCCCCTTTTCTTGCCTCCCTTAACCAAACCCTATGTTTGAAGACGGTAAAAGATGACCGAAACAGATTCCTGGTCAATCGAGTAGAAAGGGAATTGCAAAAAAGCGGTTACCTCAGGAAGAAGGTTCTATGTATGCAACATAAGATAAAAACAAAAAAAGTCATTGTCAGCTCCCTCAAATTGAAAGGATACTGATAATGACCAAATTCATAACTTACTCTCAAACGTTATTGAAGATAGAAAGTTTCATCCTAATCTGCCGGTGCGGCATCAACCGCAATCTCGTAGGCATTTAGGATCGATTCTCGTTCCACGGGGTCTGTGATGCCGACAAGATATTGATCTCCACCGTTCCCTTCCACACGCATAAGAAGGGTCTCATGCTCTGACGACAGGAGTACATAGGAGCGATCATCCATGTCGAATAATGCTTCGACTGCATACGCCTTTTCTTTTCCTTCTTCATCTTCAATTGTTATATAGTCTCTTTCTTCATGCTCCTTCACTTGATTCCACCTCACAAAAGAAGCTTTTACTCTAAGTTGCCCAGAAACGGCCCCATTATTTCTTAAAGTAGCAATTCGTAGGTCATGTTTGTACGGCACGTTTGTTTTGGCTTTCCCGGTTTTTTGTCAAATGAATCGTATAAACGATCAATGCACTCCAAATGAAACCAAAACTGATGATTCCCATGTCTGTAAACGGTTCATGATACACAACTACCCCCAGGATTAACATGATTGTCGGTGCAAGGTATTGAATAAATCCCAAAACGGACAATGGCAGACGCTTCGCGGCCTCCGTAAACCACAATAAGGGTAGGGCTGTAGCCACCCCCGAGAGGCAAAGTACGAAGAGTCTCCATCCAGATAACATGTGCCATGCCTGACCGCCTTGCTCGAACACGATCAAGTATATGAGAGCAATAGGAAGAACCAGTAACGTTTCAACCGCTAATCCCACAGTAGTATCTACATGAACTTTCTTTTTGGCGAGTCCATACAATCCAAACGAAATGGCCAAGGAAATCGAAATCCATGGAAAGTGTCCGTAGCTTATCGTAAGGATCATCACGCCGATCATTGCTAACGTAACGGCTCCCCACTGCAGGCCTTTTAACCGTTCTCGTAAAAACAAAACACCGAGCATGACATTGACGAGAGGATTTATATAATAACCGAGACTTGCTTCAATCACGTATCCGTTATTCACCGCCCAAATATAAGTCACCCAGTTTGCGCTGATAAGGAGTGAACTGATCGTCAATGTGAATCGATTTTTCTTATCTGATAAAAGTTGTTTGATTTCACGTCCTCTCTTCTTGCATACGATCAATACCAAAACAAATAGAGCGGACCAAAGAATCCGGTGAGACAAGATCTCCCATGCTCCTACACTTGAGAATACTTTCCAATAAATCGGCAACACGCCCCAAGCCGTATACGCCAAAATGGCATAAATATACCCAATGTTCATGATAAACCCCTCTTCCGTCTCATCGCATATTTCCAAGTGTAGCACGTATGGTACATGACGAACAATCGGGACAAAACAACATCCTTTCGCATAGTTCACTAGTCAAACGCATGCGAGGATTGATAGGCAGTGGGCTATGAACTGCTCATTTCAACTTATGATATATGTATTCATGTTGGTAAGCAGTATAGCGATACAACACATCCGAAAGCCATTCCGATATCTGTGACAGCCTCAAACTTCTTTTCCACACATGAAACTTTTCATCCTCTTATACGCCGCCCGAGGCATCGGTAGCTACATAGCAAAAGGGCAGTCCAGAACGTAAAAATAAAGTTCTGGACTGCCTCCGTCACATTTTACTATTTCCCACTATCACCTGAAAGACATGTAGATCCGGATTTATTTACGTAAATAGTCGAGGAGAACCGCAATAATAATCACGACGCCCTTGACGACCAACTGCCAGTAATAGCTAACATCCAATAAGGTCAGACCGTTGCTTAATACTCCCATGATGAGTGCCCCAATAATCGTTCCTTGAATGGTTCCGACTCCACCGGTAAAACTCGTACCGCCTAAGATAACCGCTGCGATGGCATCCAATTCAAAACCGATTCCGGCTGTCGGCTGTCCGGAAAATAAACGTCCCGCTAAGACCACGCCCGCCAGACCGGATAGCAACCCACTGATCGCATATACACAGATGAGCGTTCTTTCCACTTTAATGCCCGTTAATCTGGCTGCCTCTTCGTTTCCGCCAATCGCATATACGTGACGTCCAAACATCGTGTATTTCAAGACAAAATAGGAAATTCCGTAGATCAGGATCATTATGTAAATCGGCGTTGGAATCCCTGCGATATTCCCTGATCCCAAAAATTTAATAAATTGCGAATTCAATACAATCGGATATCCTCCGCTAATGACATAGGCCAATCCGCGAACATACGTGTAACTCCCTAATGTGACGATAAAAGGGGGTAGTTTGGTTTTTGCCGTTAAGAATCCATTCAGGACTCCGACCATAATTCCCACGCCCATTCCTATCAATAGTCCGAGAACTGAATTCACCCCTTTCCCAATTAGCATGACTGAAATCACCCCGGATAAGGCCAACGTCGATCCTACGGAGAGATCAATCCCTCCCGTAAGAATAATGAACGTCATCCCAGCGGCCAAAATGGCAATAATGGAGATTTGTTTTAACACGTTTAAAAGATTGGTCGTTTCTAAAAAGTTGTGGGAAAGAAAAGAGAGAACGATACAAAGAAGAGCTAAGATCAAGAACATCCCTAAACGGTTCCATAACGTTTTCAAACTACCTGTACTCCACCTGAATTCAACTCGGTTCGAAGCTTGTATTCTTGTTCTCATGCCTTTCCCCCCGTTGCATAGTACATAATCTTTTCTTGTGTTGCTTCCTTGCTTGATAATTCAGCCTTAATCCTTCCCTCATGCATGACAAGGATTCGATCACTCACGGCCAGAATTTCGGGAAGTTCCGACGAAATAACCAGAACACCAAGACCGGTTTGGGACAATTCATGGATGATTTTATGAATCTCCGTCTTTGCCCCCACATCTACTCCGCGTGTAGGTTCATCGAGCATCAGAACTTTGGGTTGGATCGATAACCAACGAGCGAGAACGACCTTCTGTTGATTCCCGCCACTCAGGTTGACCACTTTTTGATCAGGTGAAGATACTTTGATCCCCAATTTTTGAATATACCCCTCCGCTCCTTGATCGATTTTCTTCCACTGCAAGACCCCCGATTTCCGATAGTTTTGGAGCACAGCCATCAAAAGATTTTCTTTTACCGACAGATCCAAAAATAAACCTTGCTCTTTTCGACTTTCAGGAACTAAAGCGATACCTTGCGCAATCGCGTGAATGGGGGAAGTGATCGCAACCTTTTTTCCCTCTATCCTGATCTCCCCTTGAATAAGCTCTGAAACTCCAAAAATCGCTCGAACCAATTCCGACCTTCCTGCTCCAACGAGGCCGGCAACCCCGACGATTTCTCCGGGATACACTTTCAGATTTACATTTTTGAGTATTTTCTTGTCCGTGAGTCCCTTTACCTCAAGGACGGGTGTCTTCCCCTTAAGGTTTACACTCGTCTCCTTCGGCCGCTGAAAAAGATCCTTCAATTCTCTACCCACCATCAACTGTACTAAGTGCTCAGGATTTGTTTCCCGAATCGGCATGCTCGCCACCCAGTTTCCATCCCGAAAAACCGTACAACGATCGGAGATTTTAAATATTTCATCCATCCGATGGGAAATATAGATAATCGCAACTCCCTTTTCTTTGAGATTTTTTATGATCGAGAAGAGTTTATCAATTTCCTTATCTGTTAACGCCGCCGTCGGTTCATCCATGATCAATACTTCGGCATGAAAAGAGAGGGCACGGGCAATTTCGACCATCTGCTGTTGAGCTACACTCAATGTTGATACCGATGCACGCGGATCCAGATCTGAGCCAATGGACTTTAAAATCTTAGCGGCACTTTCAAAAATTTCATTCCATTTCACCATCCCCAATCGATTGCGAGGCAGCTTGCTTCCCATAAAGATATTTTCTCCGATGGTCAAATTGGGAGATAGATTTAGTTCCTGATGAATAACGCTGATTCCATTTTCTCTGGCTTCCAGCGGGTTTGTCCAAACGACAGGTTTACCCTTGTATAGAATCGTCCCCTCATCCGGCCGATGAACACCGCATAAAATTTTCATGAGCGTGGATTTACCCGCCCCATTTTCCCCCATAAGGGCATGTACTTCCCCTCGATGCAAAGTAAGCTGTACGCGTTCAAGGGCTTTCACACCGGGAAATTGCTTGCTGATCCCTTCCATTCGAAGAATAACCGTTGAATGGTCAAGCTCCTTATGCTCCACTTGTTGTTGCATGGACTTTCTCCCCTCCTTCTGGAAAGTTGTCATGATCCCTTCCCGCTTACCAACCTCTGTAGCTGTTGACATTATCTTGGGTAACTAATTCAACGGGTACCTTCACCACCGGATCCACTTTTTCTCCTTTAATAATTTTCACCCCAAGATCTACCGCCGTCTTCACCATTTCATCCGGATGTTGAGCAGCCGTTGCAGCAAAGCTCTTTTTTTCTTTTAACGCATCCGTAGCCTGGGGAGATCCATCCACTCCCACAATAAACAAATCTTTATCACGTCCGGCTTGTTCAGCAGCAATTTTAGCCCCGAGTCCCTCCGGGTCGTTAATGGCAAACACGGCATCCAGTTGTCCTTTTTGCTTGGCTTGCAGAATGTTCTCCATCACACTTAATGCCTTTTCCTTGTTTCCTTCTCCATTCTGTTTGGCCACAACATTGATTCCCGTTCCTTTAATCGCTTCTTCAAAACCTTGTATACGATCGGTGACAGCGCTTACAGGAGGACCGTCAAGAATCGCAATGTTCCCTTTTCCGTTTAATCGTTTGACCAGATATTCACCCACAATTTTCCCCGCCTGTACATTATCAGAAGTAACGGTAGCATCTACACCGCCTTCAGCCGCTACATCAAGGGCAATTATTGGGATGTGGGCAGCTTTTGCTTCCTGTACAGCTCCGGCAATTCCCTTGGAATCAACGGCATTGAGGAGAATGAGATCCACTTTTTTGGTGATAAAATCTTCGATCTGTGACGTTTGTTTGGCTAAGTCGTAATCCGCACTCACTGTATACACTTCGGCATTGTATTTCTTGGCTGCCTCTTCCGCCCCTTTTCCCATAGAGACAAAGAACGGGTTGCTTAGGGTGCCGACCGTTAAGCCAATTTTAATCTTCTTCGCGGTCTGTCCTTCAGATGAGCCCCCACTTCCGTTTGAAACTTGTTGCGTTCCGCTACTTCCGCAAGCCGATAATGCGAATACTGTCAAGCCCATTGCTAAACAAGCAATCATTTTGCTTCCTTTTTTCATTTCATTTCCCTCCGATTGATTCGTATTTTGTTCACGAGTTAAATTTTAGAAAAATACATATGGATTTTCTTTTCATACACGGTTAACGGAACCTTCACTCACCTCAATCGCTCACTCTTACTAAACGTCTATTTGATGCCAATTCTCAAGATGAATCAGAAACCATACAAATCACAAGCGCATTCAGCACTCGATGACATCCCCCCTTTCAAGTTATCTTTGTGTTTATCATGAAAGTAGGTCCTAATTAGAAAATTCGGCGGAACTACGGATCGACTACATGGACCTCTACACCTTGTTCCTCCAGTCCTTTAACAAATTCTAGAGGCACTCCGTTATCGATAACACATATATCAATATCACTGATTTCGGCAACCTTAGCGAACGATACTTTTCCTACCTTACTATGATCAGTTAATAGAATTACCTGTTTGGCAGATTTGATCATTTGCCTTTTTGTGGACGCTTCCATAATATTGGGGGTTGTTAAACCATCATGCAAATCTATACCATTCATTCCGATAAAAGCTTTGTCCACTTTGACAGAGCGAATCAACTGCTCGGTAATGGGACCCACTAATGCCGCCGTCCCCCTCCTATATATTCCTCCAACTACAATCAATTCTATAGTAGGGCGATCTTGGATATATTCAACAAACAACGGACAATTTGTAACAATTGTAAGCTCGGAAAATCTATGAAGCTCGGAAAGTAGATGAAACGTTGTAGTACCGGAATCCAACAAAATGGTATCCCCATCATCAATTAACTCCGCAGCTTTTTTTGCAATGGCTACCTTTTCTCTCTGATACTTAACGCCCTTTTCCATAAAAGTGGGCTCAAAATTTACACCCTGAAGAGAAACGGCTCCCCCATGGGTTCTATGAAGCATTTTTTCATCTTCTAACTCCTTGAGGTCTCTTCGCACAGTCGATTCTGAAACATTAAGAACCCGACTCAGTTCCTGAACGGATGCTCTCGAGTGCTGTTGTATGTATTTAAGAATCATCATCTTTCTTTCTTCGCCAAACAAAACATTACTCAAATCATTCACCCACTTGCCGTCATTTCTGATTGATTATGCTCATTCATGATTATATTTGATATTTTCTGATATTTCAATAGGTAAAAAAGTTTGATATTGATCAAAAATATATCTCATTGAACCCTAATCGCCTGTAAAAGCACTTATGAACACAGAGGAAAAGGGACTATCACCAATGCTACATTTGTATCCATAACTGAGCATAATTACGCAAATTCAGTCAGGTATAAATGGATATACAGACTATAAAAACGTGCGCAGGTGGGAACGATCCACCCACACACAAAACAAAAACCACCCATCACAGGTGGCTGACTGTATCCCTAAACGATGCTATCCATCCCTTGACTTTTTTATTATCGTATCAAACTTCCTCGAATCTCGCATCGTACAATCACCTATTCCATCCCTAACCTGCCACATACGCCTCCATCAACGATTTTGGAATTTTTTTCTTTCTTTTTGGCTACGCTTTTTTATCTTGTCTTCTTTTCTGAAAAGCAATCGTTCAAGCATTCCCGATAATAAATACTACCTTGTATCTGTTTGGCCCGTTTCTTGATTCCAGCAGCCATTACTGAAACTTCATCGACATTCATACGTTCCGAGGGATGGATATCAACAATCGCCATCGACAAGGAAATCAACGGGAATTTTTTCAATTGGTGATCACGATCGAGAGATACGAGAACCCCCCTCGCCGCATCTTCCTCTGTGTAAAATGTGCTTTTGCCATGTTCGAAACGACTGATGACATGCTGGCAGTAGGAGATGGGTTCATCGGGCAAAAGACAGGTAATAAAATCATCCCCGCCAATATGTCCAACAAAAAGATCAGGGACAGAAGGTTCTTGTAAAAGTCCACTGATCCATTTCAATACATCATCCCCGTTTTTAAAGCCGTATACATCATTATACGACTTAAAATGATCAATATCGGTATAAATCATCGTGAAAGGTTTTAGACTTTTTATCTTACGATCCAGTACTTCCCTGATCCGTTCATTTCCGGGGAGACCAGTCAACGGATTACTTTGGGCGGCTTCCCGCACTTTCCATTCGGTCATAAATGTAAACAAAACATAAACGGGCAATACACCTGCATAGTTCCCTTCATTTGTAACAACGATGTCGTCGTAGATCGACTTATAAGACCGTGCCAATGCTTTTCTGGATGCATCTTCAACCGGTGTTGACCCATCTACGACAAGAAAATCCGGATCCATCACTTCACGCAAACGTTTCTTATAATTCAGAGCGACCCCGTATCGTGTCCCCAGGATGCGAAACATGTCACTGCTGCGAATAATACCCACGGGACGAGATCTTTCCATCACGACAAATGTATGATGAGTTGACTTTTGCGATTTGATCATTTGCATAAGATTTTCAACCCGTTCATCCGCATGGACGGTATAGCCCGGTTGCAAATGCAGATCACACAAACGCGTGATGTATGGATCCCCTTCATATACCCTCCCCCTCTGATTCCCCTTTATTGAAACCTTTCTCCAACGCAATGTTACAAATGATATTCCTTTAAAGACTGAAACAAAGAGCACCTTTCCAGACGAACAGCTGGGCTTGTCCAAGCACAAAACGGATCAATGACCGAATCCGGTTTCCCCCAGAGATACCCTTGTCCATAGTGGGCTCCCAACGATTTCATCATCTCCAGTTCTTCAGGCGTCTCAATCCCCTCTGCAATAACCTGTGCCCCCAGTTTATTGGCCAAATTCACGATGGTCTCTCCCATGATCCGCTTTCTCTCGTCCCTATCCACATGGCGTACCAGATGCATATCCAGCTTGATGAAATCAGGCATCAATTCAACGATCGTCTGCAAACCGGCATACCCCGCACCTGTATCATCAATAGCGATCCGGTACCCTTGTTGACGGTAATGGTTGATCGACTCCAGAAAAGTCGGATAGTCCTGAATCGCCTGATGTTCCGTGATCTCGATAACGATTTGTGAAGGCTGAAGACCGTTCCGTTGTACCATCTTCATCGTTTGTCCAGAGATAAAGTTAGGATCATGAATCGTTTGAGGATGCACGTTTATAAATAGGTGAGGCCTGTCATCAGGGGGAAACAGCGGATTTTTATTGATTTCCTTGCCAAAAGACTTGATTCCCGATTCACGGCAAATCCGCTCTAGGACAAATAACTGCCCTAACTTTTCAGCCGTAGCAAAAAGACGGGCGGGTGAATGTAGACGACTGCCCTCCGGCCCACGGGAAAGAGCCTCCCAACCAAAAACCGTGCCATCTTTCAAATCCACGATCGGCTGAAACAGAGAGGTGACTGACTTCTCCTGTAAGATCTGCTCAAACTCGATTATGTCAAAATAAGGAACAGCGCCGGCCGCTTGTTTCGCCTGACGCGAGGCTCGTACAAATGCTTCATAAAAGCGTAAGGAGACTTGTTCCAGGTCTTCTTCTTCCCCTCGTTGAAACACTTGTATCCCCACGCGAAAACAAAGTTCCTGAACAATTGGAAGTTCCCTTTTCCGTTTCGCCAATTCTTGTTCCAGTTCGTATACAATTTTTGCAGCCAGATGAGAAAGCGCGGACAATCTTCCCGCTTGTGAACAGGTAAGAAGAACAGCGAAACAATCATCCCAAACATAATAGGAAGAAGCCTTCAACCCGTTTCGTTCGGCAAACACTCCAGTCACTTGTTGCAGATGATGTCTGGTCAGTTGCAGGATCTTTTGCGCAGAAGACATGCCATAGGTGCGTTCCAATTGGCTGAATCCCATTAAATCTATATAGATGACACCCAAATGCAAATCATCCGTTATATGATTGAACAATTTCCAGGCGAAATCACGAAACCCATTCCACATGATACTACTCACATTGTCCACCTCTACCTATGTAGCTGCAGATGAGTATACTCCTGCTTCACAGCAGAAATGTGATCGCCTTATTAAAGATTTGTAAAAATTATATAAATTGTGTTTGTCCAAAATAAAAATCTCCTATATCCAAAATTATATGAATATAGGAGAAATCATAATCATGTTGCCATATACTTATAATCACGTACTCCTTGATGTTTTTAACAAATACGTTGTCTTGCCCTACATTTTTTCAGCCGCATATGCTCTTTCAACCGCCCGTTTGCAAAGTTCCACCGTCATCTCATAACGCATGAAGGGAGTCATTAAATAGATACCATGGAAAAATCGCATCCCTTGTTCCAATAACTCGGAAGCGATAGCGATCCCTTCCTCCCGTGCACGTTCCCCCTCATAAGCGGCCATGCGCTGACGTACCTCGAGAGGCAGAGAGATCCCTGGCACTTCGTTATGCAAAAACTCTGCATTGCGTGCACTGACGAGCGGCATAATACCAATGAAGATCGGAATCGGGAGATGCTTGGTCGCTTGATAGATCTCCTCAATTAAGTTCATATCATAGACGGGTTGTGTCATGATAAAATCCGCACCGGCCTCAACCTTTTTCTCCAGCCGTCTGATTGCGGCATCCAGATGGCGGACGTTTGGGTTAAAAGCGGCACCTACAACAAAATTCGCTTTTCGTTGCAACGGTTTGCCGGAATAAGAGATGCCTTCATTCAATTGTTTAATCATGCGAATCAGATCAAACGAAGTATGATCAAAAACGGAACTTGCCCCCGGGGTATCGCCGAAACGCGATGGATCGCCGGTTACCGCAAGCACATGATCCAGTCCCAATGCATAAAGTCCCATCAAATGGGATTGTTGGCCGATCAGGTTTCTGTCCCGGCACGCCATATGCAAGAGAGGTCGGATCTGTATCTGTTCCTTGATAAGTCTTCCGAGAGCCATGTTGCTCATTCTGGTGGTTGCCAGCGAATTATCGGCCAATGTTATAGCATCGGCTCCCGCTTGCTTCAGTGCTTTGGCTCCTTCTATAAATGGCTCGATATTCAAATCTTTGGGAGGATCCAATTCGACGATCACCGTATGGCGTTTTTTGACCAGATCGACGAGCGTTTCCTCAGTAGGAGGTTCTTCCACAATGATGGTCGAAGTCTCCTTTTGTTGCTGCACAGACGGTACAATAGGTGCCGGGGTTAATCCCCCCACCGCCTTGGCAATTGCGGAGATGTGTGCAGGCGTGGTTCCGCAACAACCACCAATCACACGCACGCCGTTTTTCTGGAATATACGCGCGCTGTCACCGAAATACTCCGGAGTGGATTGATATACATACTCACCATCGACAAGTTCGGGCAAACCTGCATTTGGAAAAGCGGACAGGATCGCATCTTCAGATACATGCACCTGTTCAAGCGCTCGGAGTATCCCATAAGGACCTACTCGACAATTTAAACCGATGACATCCGCTCCTGCGTCCATGAGATGGCGAAATGCTTCGTCAAGTCGGTATCCGTCCAGGGTCGTGTCTCGTTCCTGAATGCTCAGTTGACAGATCATCGGAATATCGGTTAAGGGACGTATCACATCCAACGCGATGAACAGTTCTTCCGCTTCCAAAAAGGTTTCGAGGATCAATCCGTCCGGATTTTCCGTAAGAAGTGCTGTTGCCTGTTCAGAAAACTGTTTGCGAAGCGTCTCTTCATCCATATACATTTGACGGCCCGCACGGATCGGTCCGATACTCCCTACCACATAAGCGCGTCCCTGTGCAACTTCCCTAGCCAGACGAACACCGTGCCGATTGATCGCATCCAACTGATCCGTAAGACCGTAACGGCTCAGTTTGTCGCGATGCGCGCCGAACGTATTCGTCGTCAGAAGCGTTGCTCCCGCATCCAAATACGATCGGTGAATCTGTTGCACAACATCGGGACGCGTGACGTTCAAATGTTCATAACAAGAATTTACTGGAATCCCGTGTTGATACAACAATGTCGCCATCGCGCCGTCGCCAATCACGATGTGGTGTTCGAGATATTCACGAAATGTCTCCATCTAGCACCCCTCACCTCTATCATATTCTTTTCATTATACTTAGCATCGAGAGATGAAGGAAGAGTCTATAAACTAGAAAGATAAAAAAGGAGGTACCCATGAAGACAGGTCTTGCGCTCGCAGGTGGAGGCGTATCGGGGTTTGCGGCGATCGGAGTGATTCAGGCTTTAGAAGAAGCAGGCATTGAAATCACTCATATCGCTGGAGCGAGCTCAGGCGCCGTAGTGGCTGCCTTGTACGGTTATGGTTATACTCCTGCAGAACTATGCAATTTGCTTCCACAATTAACTTGGAGAAATTTGGACTATGATTTCTTTTCATTTTTCTCCCGTTTGTTCTTGCGAAAGAGTACATGGAATGGTTGGATCAAGGGAAAACGGCTTCACGGATGGATCGAGGAATTGACGGACGGCGCTTCCGTTTCCCGTTTTCGCATTCCCTGCGGGATCATCGCCACCGATCTGAAAAACGGGGAAGCGGTCGTTTGCACACCCTATGCTTTACCCCATCAAACCTGTCTCCATGACATACCGATCGCGACAGCCGTACAAGCCAGTTTCTCGATTCCATTCATCTTTCAACCGGTGCCGTATGGTTCCTATCTACTCGTCGACGGGGGAATCAGCTGTAACTGTCCGGTACAGATCGTTAAAAATCTCGGAGCCACTCACGTCATCACGGTGGATACGATCACCCCGTTTGTGGAAAACAGAGAGAATCGGTTTCAATCGAGTCTGTCCATTTTGTTTCATGTGATCAATTTGAATCTTTACCAACAAATGAAACGGGAACATAAACATGCCGACATCGTCTTGCACCCGGATGTCGGTCAAGTCGGTGCGCTTTCATTCCGCCAATCCGTCCATTGTGTAGAGGTAGGATATCATTATACGAAAGAGCGATTGCCTGAAATCGTTACCAAGTTGCAGATGGAGAAGAAGCCCATAGAGAAAGAGGCCGTCTGTACACCGTAAACAAATAACCGCCCGATTCGGCGGTTCGACATCCATCACAATGTGATATGGGTAGATACAATGAGGTTGGATGATTAAAATCTTTTGGATAAGATCCGGCAATCCAAGACGACTCACTGTTAAAGTTTCAAATTCAATATTTGAAAACATGTATACTATAGTTTCAAAGAGCCAAAACTTTAAATTTTTTCATAAGGAATTCTAAAACTTAAACAGTACATGAGTCCATCGCATACCTCTTTCACTCGAATGTCTTGCATTCCTTCCGGAATAAGGTCAATTGGGATATGAATCGTATCTCGATTTTTGATGCTACGGCCTACTAACGGTGTTTTTTCATAAGTCCCTTTTGCTAATTTTTCCGTTTCATCGACAATCACAATCTTTGTTCCCTTTTTTGCCACCCTAATCATTTCTTCTATCGCTTGTTTCTTGTTATTAAAAAAGTTAATCCCTCCTACATGATAGACCACATCAAACGTCGCATTGTCAAAAGGTAGTTCCTCGGCAGAAGCATGATAAAGAGAAGCATCAATTCCCCATTTTTTCAAATGTTTTTGACAACGTTTTAACATACCCATTGAAATATCTAAACCATGCAATTCAACGTTTTTGGGTAGAAAAGGAAAGTTATCACCCGTACCACAAGAGACTTCTAATACTTTATCCCCTTCTTTTACTTCCAATTCACTTAAAAACTGATTACGATAGTTAGCCTCCCCGCCAAACTTCAACCAAAAGTATATTTTGTTCGAGAAATTATAAAAAGGAGCAATCTTATCGTACATCTTTTAATACTTTTTGTTATTCCCGTTTATTTCATCTGAACGGATAAAGCTTTTGATTCCATTAATAATTTCAAATTCTTTCTGCATCATTTCTCCCCCGATCCAAAAAACGCGATCTATTGTAAGATTTCAACAATTGTGCAAATTTACCTTTTGTTCAAATAAACCTTGCCCTCAGTCTGATTCTTTATTTTCAAGTTTAAATCTTTAAATTCTCTGAACAGTAATGTATAGGCTTTTAGTCATTAGTTACTCGGGTCATTAATGTTACGACCCCAAAGTCAATCTGACCAATTACGAGAAAAAGACACTTTCAGTCCCCTAGTTACTCGGGTCATCAATGTTACTGTTATAATTCACAATTCATGTTTCATATCTGCTCATCTTTCAGTCCCCTAGTTACTCGGGTCATCAATGTTACTCAAAAAAGCCGCTGTCCAAAAGGTGTTGTACCTTTTTCTTTCAGTCCCCTAGTTACTCGGGTCATCAATGTTACTCATGCAATACACCGGCCTCAAGGATCGTAACGGACCTTTCAGTCCCCTAGTTACTCGGGTCATCAATGTTACCGCATTCGCAGACGAGGGTAAAACTCAAGCGAGGTGCGGGATGCATGAATTCTGTCCGCGGTATGAATAAGTGATTTTTTCGAGGATTACTAATTTGTTTCAAAAAGGGGGATAGACTCGAAAATGAAGAATCGGTCATCTCAAGGCTCCCCGAAAAACTTTTTTAATCGTCTGTAGATACGATAAAAAACCAATTAGCTCGTGAGCTTTTATGAACACATTTGTTCGACATATGTCGTATGATTATTTCTCGATCAAACATCAAATTCCTGCTTTTGTGTCTTGTGTGGTACTGGATGATACAAGTACTTTTCCCCGCGCATACATGAAATATGCATGCACGGGGAAAACTGTTACATTGCGTTCACGCGTTCTGCCAGTTGATTTTGATAAGTTTTACAAGTGCCCGATTCACTTGGAATGTCAATATCGAATGATTCTTGCCCTGTGTAAACTACTGGGATTGGGTATTTTGTCATCTTATAGTTTAACCGGGCATTGGATTTTCAGAAATTGTATTCGGAATTGCCCTCATTATGGAAAGCTCCTCTACTGCATGATGGGATGTACCAATATTCCCTAAATTTATCACTGCATTGCCTAAAAAATTGTACCGTTTAAATTTAGATAGGCAATCCCTTTACGGATGTTATCTCCCGCGCGGTACGTCTGGAACATAGTAAAGCAGGTCAGATACGCCCGATGTTCTTACCGTCAAACCAAGACTATAGCATCATTTCATCGTTCTCATTAACATCGGAGCGGATGATACTTAAACCTGATCCCCTTCCTTTTATTACGTCAAGGGTACAATCGTTCTCTCATTCCTTTGATGGAAAAACAAAGGAATGAGAGAACAAGTGGTTTATCTTCATTGGATGACAGGTGAAAACGAAATTACTGCACATGCTCCTTCCCGCTGCGGGATTCGTTCGCCAAAAATATTGGAGCGATATCGAGTTGAATCGTTTTTTCGACCTCTAATGTTTGTTCGTTAAGTACTGTTAATTTAGAGGTTAAATCGTCTCCGATGCAGAGCTTTCCGTTTTGTTCGAGAATGGACACTGCACGATAGTCACCGGGGTAATCTTTCGCTTCGAATGTATGTAGATCGATTCGGGTGATCGGATTTTTCATGGTTATGTCCTGAAACAATCCGTAAAAGTGTGTTACGTATGCATAGTTTCCGTCTGCAGAAAAGACGAGATCCCTCGCATACTCCGATAATTGTACTTTCTTAACAATGTTTCCTGTTTTAAGGTCAATTTTTACAAAAAGATTCTGTGGTGCATCCTTCGGTACATTCAGCGCACTTTGATACACCCCATATAAGTAACCATCATGATACTCAACCGAGAAAGGGACATAATCTTGATCTTCTGAAAATATTTTTCGATATTCCTTTGTAACAAGATCAAATTCATAAATATTGGATTTTTTTAGTATACTATCTTGACCCTTATTTGGAAACTGATAGCTGGATACATACGCTTTCGGCCCGTTTCCCGAAATATATTCCACCCCCCCGGGAATACGTACCGTTTTTATTATTTTCTTTTGATTTGTATCATAGAAACCCAACTCAGTTAAATACGACTGCCCGTCACTCAGTACTTGAGCTGAGTTCATTAAATAAGTATTTTCATATTGATAAAGTTGAATTGGGGAAAAACTAGATTCTTTTATTTCATCTCTTTCTGTATGATTTCCATTAAAAATAAGTAATCCAGAAAATCCGGATTCGGGCGAATACCCTGTACAAACAATTTGTTTACGGCTTTTATCATAATTTAAGCTTTCCAGAGAAATTTTGTTGTTTATGGATGTGATGTTTTTGGCGGTCGAGAAATACAGAGTATGGCGGCCACAAAATATACCGCCACATGGATGCTTATGCAAACAATGAAGGTCGCTTGACATGGAGCCTCTACGGGCATGTAACAGGTTCATAGGGCCAGTACGGGACACCTTTGGCAATGAGCCAGCCTAACATGCCCGCTTCTCCATATCAAGCTCGGTATATTTACTCAGTTTTTGTGTATAAATCGTTGCCGCCACATCCTGCAAAATGATTCCGCCACAAACATGTGATATGATGATCATTACTAAGGTCGAATACTTCTACTTTATGACCATCGCTGATCAATATCTTGTCTGGATCTAGAGTCGTATTCGAGTTTATTGGTGTTTTTGAATTTGAACAGCCAATAAGGACGATCCCCATTAGTAGAAATATTAAATAAATACGCCATAGTCTCCTCATTCCTTTATTCCCCCTTTTTCAACAAATAAGGGAGGAAAACTCCCCCCTTATTTGTTATTGCTCATCCTCTCCAATATTGTTTGACATAGTTTGAGTTATAAATGTCATCAGGTGTAACCCAATATCCTCCATTAGAATCAAGGTCAATTTGGGCCCATTTATTATATTCAAACCAAGGCAATTTGGAGCAATACCATTTGTTCGTTTTATATTTATTAGTCCCCCAGTCATAGGGTTCTCCAATATGATAGGATGCATTTTGTACAACCGATGTTCTTTGAGAAGATGTAGTAGATGGAACCCAGTTCAGCGATACATCGGCATAGTTTGTCTCCCACCAGTCTACAGTTTCCCATCGCACGCCTTTCCCAGGCATTGCAGATATGAATTTACCTCTATCATTCACATACATTCCGGCGTGACGGAAGTAGCCATATGGAATACTGCTACCGCTCGAAAGATCATACGGCTTTGCACCGAATACTAGGTCACCATCACTAAGTGAAGACATCGGAAATTTTTTCTGTGATTGCGCAGATACAGTATTGATTTGACTTTTCACGCTTATATCGGGATGGGTCTTGGCCCATTGTTCATATTCAGCGAGAGATTGAAAGTTGGGAATAGGACCTCTAGGGTCTTGCGGAAGTGGCGTCTTGGGAATATTATGATTCTTCTTCCACTCATCTTTTTGTTCTTGGGTTATTTGCACATTCGTATCGCTTTGATTGGCGGAAGCTAAAGAAGTGAAAGAAAAAGCCGAAACAAATATAGGTACAGTGAATGCTTTCAAGAGAGCTTTTTTCTTCTTCATCTAAATCCCCCCACATTGTAAAAACAAAACACTACATTTTATTATTGAAATTAACAAATGCATTGATTTAAAAAAGGTGTACACCCAACAATTTCTCCGAATGTAAAATTAAATACTATCCAGATAGTATTTAATTTTTATATTATAATATATAGTATATTTGTCAATATATTCATTGCCAAATAAAAAAAGATATCAGTTTATAAATTTATGGAATCTTCTTTAAAAATTTTTTCTGAGAAGGGATATGAAAATACTTGACTAATTGATATTTAAGAAAGGCTGGTTAAACAAACGCTACAATTTATACAGGAGGCACTTATGAACATCGTCATTGCTCCCGATTCGTTTAAAGGAAGTTTATCGGCAACGAAAGTCGGTCTTACCATTCGCGATGCGTTCTTATCGGAGATCCCCGACGCGAAAATCGAGGTGGTTCCCATGGCGGATGGCGGTGAAGGGACACTTGAAACGTTACTTTTTGCAACCGGAGGAAAAGAAGTGAAAGTAATGGCCACCGGGCCTCTCGGTGAGCGTGTCCAGACATCCTACGGTATCCTGGGAGATGATGAAACCATCTTGATTGAAATGGCCAATGTGGCAGGGCTCCCCATGGTTCCGAGAGAAAAAAGAAACCCGATGAACACGACCACTTATGGGGTTGGCGAACTGTTGCTGCATGCTCTCGATCGGGGATACAAAAAATTTATCACTGGAATCGGAGGCAGTGCCACAAACGACGGGGGCATGGGGATGCTGCAGGCATTGGGAGGACGTTTTTGGGATGAGGAAGGAAATCTGATTACAGATACGTGCGGAGCCGCATTGTTAAGTGTCGCTTCCGTTGATCTCAGTACGATTGATCCAAGGATTTTTGATTGTGAGATCCTGATCGCCAGCGATGTACAAAATCCATTATGCGGTCCGAATGGATCTTCCTACGTCTTCGGGCGGCAGAAAGGAGCTACTGAAGAGCAAATCAAAATCCTGGATCTCGCTTTGCAAAAATACGCTACGCTCATCGAAGCTAATCTCAACCGCAGTTTTCAAAAGATACCGGGAAGCGGTGCAGCAGGAGGACTCGGTTTCGCTTTGCTCGTACTTGGGGGAACCATCGTTTCAGGATCGCATGTCATCGCCAAAGCGACCAGCTTGGAGGAAAGAATCCGGCAAGCCGACTGGGTGATCACAGGAGAAGGACAAAGCGATTTTCAAACACTGTACGGCAAAGTCCCTTCGTATGTTGCGAAACTGGCAAAAAAATATAATGCCAAAACTCTCCTGCTTTCGGGAGGATTGGGAAAAGGGTTTGAAGCGCTGTATGAAGATTTCATCAGTTGCCATTCCATCGTTCATGCACCCATAAGCCTGGAAGAAGCGATGGAGAATGCGGAACACTATTTATTCCTTGCTGCCCGAAACATTGCGCGATTGCTAAAAAACTGTTCTGCTGTATAGCCGTATTAATGATAGTTACTCATGCCGCAAAAGGCACCATCAGAGGATGAAAAGTTTCTTGTGCGGAAAGAAAGTTTGAGTCTTCCACCAGACACGAAGTGGCTTTTGGTTGGGTGTATCGCTCTGCAGCGCAGAGGTGAGTGGAAGATCGCTCCGTTTCCAACCGTTAAGTGGTCCGATACTTTGTGTGAGATAGCGACTTTGGAGATCGTCTCGCTTCCTTTTTGGTATGGGGTATATACTTTGCGCGTAATAGCGACTTTGAATGTCGTCTCGCAGCATTTGATTATATTTCCATGCGAGACGACATTCACGGAACATGAGCGCAAAGCATATACCCACTGAGACGATCTCCCCGGAGCATGAACGCAAAGTAAATGACCGCTGGACGTTCATCGAACCCAAGCGCAAAAAGATACACCCGCCCAAGCCCCTTCTTGAAAGCAGCGATTTATTTTCACGGTTTCGCTACTGGTCATTATTAAGGGATAATTTCCCTATTAGTTTTATCCATCCCAAATATGAACATCCAAGTATGAATGACCACAAAACAGCCCTACGGATGCTCCTTGGGATTAAAAGCCAAATTTTGAACAATTTCCATAAAAAATGATTGTCATCCATAATTCGTGCTCCCTTATCTGATATTAAACTTCTTAAGATAATAATTATTCAATGTCTGTGTTTTCCCCTTTATTAATTAATTCTTAGCAGAGAAGTGTTTTACCTTGATACTCCATAAAGTCAATCCCCCCATCCTACTCCGAAAATTTAGTCCTTTCAAATCTACCTAAAACACCCGAATATAATTCCATCGGTACCGTATCTTGATTGCGCGCAACAAGCGGATCATTCCTGGTCTCTCCTTCAAATAAAGCAGAATATCTCAAGCACTGATATCAATTCTTGCGTCCTGACATCCGTTTTCCGGGACGTAACCGTAAAGCGAATCTTAAGGTCAAGTACTTTTTCAATTTTCCTAATTCATGTACAATAAAAAGCAGACAAATTAACGGAAGGATGTTTACGATGAGCGAACATCATTTTACACTTCAAGGTACTTGGCAGGGAGGACGTGAAGGCACTGGCTCGATTCAAACAACCGGTTTTTCGTCAACGATCTCTATCCCTGCAAACATGAGAGGCCCGGGTGAAGGTACGAATCCAGAAGAATTGTTGCTTTCTGCAGCCGCCAGTTGCTACCTCATTACATTAGGAATCTTGTTGAAAAAGAGAAATCTGCCCGTACAAACGATCCATCTGGAGTCGGAAGGAATTGCCGTGGTCGATCCGGTTCTCCGTTATGACCGCATTATTCATCGGCCGAAAATCATTCTTCAAAATCCGACTAACGAGCAATCGGGGCTTGCGCTTGCTCTGGCGAAAGATGCGGAAATCAACTGCATGGTTTCCAATGCCATGAGGGGAAATGTTCTTTTTCATGTGGAACCTCAAGTGGAAACGGTTTCTTTTTAAAGCGTGATTACAAACAAAATGAGCAGAGGCTAACTTTTCGTGAAGCATCATCAAAAGCTAAGGAGCAATTGGAAGCAAAAAAAGCTTTGTCGAAGTGCTTTTTACGAAACTCTGAAAAAGGGACTCGCAATTTAAAACTGCGAGTCCCTTTTTGTATACTCCTCTATTTCAATCGTTTCATTCTTTTTTAGTCCAAATTCACCCATACGCTTTTCACTTGGGTATACAATTCAGGCGCGTAGCTGCCCATTTCTCGTCCGATACCGCTTTGCTTGTATCCTCCGAATGGAGATGCAGCGTCGAATACGTTGTAGCAGTTCACCCACACGGTACCTACTTTGACCGCATTGGCTACGCGATGCGCTTTTCGGATATCAGTTGTCCATACGCCAGCCGCCAGTCCGTATGTAGTCAGATTCGCACGGCGGATGACTTCATCGATATCTTCAAACGGCATCGCTGCAACCACTGGACCGAAAATTTCCTCCTGAGCGATCGTCATCTGATCCGTTACATTCGCAAAAACGGTCGGCTTGACAAAATACCCTTTCTCCAAATCCCCGCCTGCAGTCTCACCGCCTACCAATATTTCCGCTCCTTCGGTAACGCCTTTTTCCAGGTATCCGGTGACACGATCCAGTTGTTCCTTCGATACAAGTGGCCCCATCTGTGTGGAAGGATCGATTCCCGGTCCCTGCTTGATCTTCGTCGCATGATCGACCATGTCGCTGACGACGCGATCATATACGCTCTTTTCGATATACAACCGGGATCCTGCACAGCATACCTGTCCTTGATTGAAGAAAATCCCCATCAGAGCACCCGGGATCGCTTTGCTGAAATCTGCGTCGGGGAAAATAATATTTGGCGACTTACCTCCAAGTTCAAGCGAGATCTTTTTCAGGTTCCCGGAAGCCGCTTGCATGATTTTCTTCCCTACTTCCGTCGAACCGGTGAAAGCGACCTTGTCAACATCCATATGCTGCGCAAGCGCGGCACCCGCTGTTTCTCCGTAGCCAGTGACGATATTGACGACACCATCGGGGAATCCCGCTTCCTGGATCAACTCACCCAGACGCAATGCCGTTAAAGGTGTCTGCTCTGCCGGTTTCAACACGACCGTATTCCCGCATGCAAGGGCAGCGCCCAGTTTCCATGCGGCCATGAGCAACGGGAAGTTCCATGGAATAATTTGTCCGACGACACCGACAGGCTCACGGCGCGTGTAGTTGAAATAGTTTCCTGGAACGGAAACGGGAATCGTATCTCCCGTGATTTTCGTTGCCCAACCCGCATAATAGCGGAAATGATCAACTGCCAGCGGAATATCCGCATTCAGGCTCTCGCGTATGGGCTTTCCGTTATCGAGTGTTTCCAATTGCGCCAATTCGGTTGCATTGCGTTCGATCAAGTCGGCCAGATTGTAAAGGAGACGACCGCGTTCGGATGGTGTCATCTTCGGCCATGGTCCTTCTTCAAACGCCTTTCTTGCTGCACGTACGGCGCGGTCGATATCTTCCTTGTCACCTTCCGCTACCACTGCCAGGACTTCACTCGTTGCCGGGTTTAATGTGGCAAACGTCTTTCCTGACGCCGCTTCGACCCACTCTCCTCCGATCAACAATTTCTTCGGTTTGTTTAAGAAAGCAGATACGCTGGGTTGAACGGCTACCGGTGTTTGCATAACAGAAAGCCTCCTTTGCGAATTTGTTTCAATCATTTGTGAAACCGATGAGACGAGTTCATTGCGCCCGTTGTCCTAGGCCGGTGAAAACATGCGATTTTACCGTTCACCTACATGGAGTTGTACGAGTTGATCCCTCCCCCTTCGAAGGATGTGTATCCCCGTCCGGTACCGACATGGCAGGTGGGGATGTATATTCCGCCGTCTTTATATAGCAACAACCATGCCAATCAGTTGAACCTTGACAGATGCGCTCTTTCGCTGATCGTTTTACAGAAATACCGTTCCAAAGTGATACATGTATTCCAATTCGGAACAATTCCATGGACAAATACATCCATTTCGGATAGTATAGTAATAAGAGTATTATTTTCATGAATATTGTTTCAATTTCATATGATTCAAACATAATAGTTCGAAATAATCGTTGAGACTGGGGTGGTTGAATGCGGGGATCAACCAAAGATTTTTTGAAAAAGTCTTGGGAACGCAGTTCCATGTATGGTGTTGATCCACAAATCGCAAAAGACGCAATTTTGGGAGCAGACGAATTCAAGAAATACCGCGAACAAAAACAATCGTTCCTTCAAGAAGTTAAGCCCACGATCGAAAGGATGTTTCACGGTCTGAAATCGAGCGGTTCCATCGCATTGCTTGCAGATCCGCAAGGTTATATCCTGGAATCCATGGGCGACCCGGAGTTTCTGCATGATGTTGAGAAAATCCATTTACATCAAGGCGCTTGCTGGTCTGAACAAGCGAGAGGTACGAATGCCATCGGAACCGTGATCGCGGAACGACATCCTCTGGAAGTTATGGGAAAAGAGCATTATTTGGAAGTGAACCACATTCTTTTCTGTGCTGCTTCGCCTATTTTCAATCCCCTCGGTGACTTGGTCGCCGTCCTCGACGTTAGCGGTTATCATGAAAAACACCACCCGTTGCTGCTTGGAATGGTAGATGTGATCGCTCGTTCCATCGAAGATTCTCTCCTGATACGCAACAATGAAAAACGACTGATCCTCTCTCTCTACGCTGAAGAAGAAAGAGCACACCGTGCACTCATCGCTGTTGATGAAGAAGGGATCATAACTGGAGTGAATCGGGAAGCGCGTTCATTGCTGGAATGGAATCCCGCAGAGCCAATCGCTCTTACCGACCTGCTCTCCGGCGTAGAACCCTTGATCCAGAGATCACACGGTAAGCATCGGGATTATTCCGTACATAAAAAAAAGAATGGACGAGGAAAGTTGCTTGCGTCGGTATGGATGGATATGCGCCCTCCCGTTTTTCCTGTAAGTCCTTCTGAGACAAAAAGCAAACAGGCAAAACAGATCCATTCCGTTCGCTATACGTTTTCCGATATTTTCGGGAACGATAAATATTTCCTTTCTGTTCTCGAGTTTGCAAAACGGGCGGCTGCTACCGACTATGCGATCTTAGTGACAGGAGAAAGCGGGACAGGCAAGGAAATGGTAAGCCAGGCGATCCATCACGCAAGCAAGAGGGCGGATCGTCCCTTCATTGCACTCAATTGCGGGGCGATTACGAAAACATTATTAGAAAGTGAACTTTTCGGTTACGAGGCTGGGGCTTTTACGGGAGCCAAACAGTCGGGCCATGCAGGAAAGATCGAATTGGCGCACGGAGGCACATTGTTCCTCGATGAAATTGCAGAAATGCCGCTCGATATGCAGGTCGCTCTTTTGCGTGTGTTGCAGGAGTTCACTGTCACCCGAATAAGCGGTAGTCGGCCGATCCCTGTCGATGTCCGTATCATTGCCGCTACACACAAAGATCTCTGGCAAGAAGTGCAAGAAGGCCGCTTCCGTGCCGATTTATTTTTCCGCCTGCAAGGCGTGCAGATTAAAATCCCACCGCTGCGGGAACGAGAAGACCGGTTGAACCTGGCGGTTCATCTTCTGAAGAAGATTCGTCACGAATTGGGCAAGAACGCTTTCACGCTTTCTCCCAATGCGCAACAATTGATCGAAACATACTCATGGCCGGGCAATATCCGAGAACTCAACGCCGCCTTACGCCACGCGGCTTTTGTAACTACCAGCGAAACCATCGATGTTCACCATTTTCCAAGCTACATTCTTTCGAATGGCAAACCGCAAACACCCCTCACGGGCGATTCCCTGAAACAAATCGAATACCAAGCGATTCTTGAGACTTTGCAAAGAACGGAAGGGAACGTAGCGCAAGCTGCAAGAATCCTTGGGATTGGGCGCAATACGTTGTATCGGAAATTGAAGAAGTTGATGTAGCACTCCTCAAAAAGCATGAATTCACATGGGAACTCACCGGACACGTTCATCCTCCGTATTTCCACGTCTATCATTCTTGCACTTTTGTTTTTCGACAAAATTTTAGAGTTGCGAAATAGATAAAAACATATATAATAAAGTTATCAAAACGTTTATGTGTAGAACATTTATGTGAAAGCATTTCTCAGCCGAATAATAATGCCCTATAAAGATGTTCGTCATCGGAACATCTTTATAGGGCACATTTTTTCAAAGATATTTTACATCTACCGTACACTGTTCTTTCTCCGGCTGGCGATATCGAACCATACGGCAATTACGAGAATCGTCCCCTTCACGATATATTGCCAAAAGGTTTCAAGTCCCATTAAGCTCATGCCGTTGTCAAGGCTGGACATAATCAACGCACCGATAATGGCACCGACGATCGTTCCCGAACCGCCCATGAGGCTGGTTCCGCCAATCACCGCTGCGGCGATTGCATCCAATTCGTAGTTTTGTCCGGCAGTAATCGTGGCGGATCCCAAGCGGGAAGTCAGGATCAACGCGGCGACAGCAGATAAGAGCCCCATGAAAAGAAAGAGAACGAGGACTCTTGATTGGATATGAATCCCTGAAAGACGCGCTGCTTCCGGATTTCCGCCGATCGCATAGACATGACGACCAAACTTGGTGCGATTGGCGATGAAAGAAAAGAGCAGAGCAACGATGATGACAAACGTGATCGGAAAAGGAATTCCCTTGTAAGCGTTCATCGTCAATACAAAAGCAAGTACGAGTCCGCTGTAAAGCAACATTCTCAAAAGATCGGAAGCAAGCGGGGATACTGCAAACCCATATTTGCTTCGGACTGTGCGCTTCCGCCAGATGCTATAAATGATGACGGCGATCGCGATCAAACCGAGCACCAAACCGAATCCTTGGGAAAAATAAGCGCTTCCGATCATGAGAAATGCGGGATCGGAAACAGCGATCGTCGTACTTTTCGTAACCCCCATGAGAACACCGCGAAACGCGAGCATACCCCCCAGCGTAACAATGAATGCGGGGATCCCCCGGTAAGCGATCAGCGAGCCTTGCAACAGACCAATCAGCAACCCTGTTGCCAGAGTACCCAAGATGACAACGGGTGTAGAACACCCTAACCACGTACTCAGGATGGCAGCCACGCCGCCTGTCAAACCGACGACAGAGCCTACAGACAAATCGATATGACCTGCGACTATGATCAAGACCATACCGATCGCCAGGATCGATGTGACGGACATCTGTGTAAAGAGATTCGACATATTTCTTGCCGTCAAAAACGTACTGTCGACCAAATCAAAAAATATCCAGATTACCAATAATGCGGCAACCATGGTATATGCACGTATATCAATTTTGCCCAATTGAAACCTGAAGCGATTCTCATGGACTGTCTCCACGTTGACAGTCTGCGCCGCGTTTTTCATGGATTTCATTTACCTCCCTCCCGTTGCTGCCACCATGATCGCTTCTTGTGAGGCCTCTTCGCGCGAGAATTCTGCCGTGATTTTTCCTTCATGCATCACCAGAATCCGATCGCTCATTCCTAAAATTTCCGGAAGTTCCGAAGAAATCATAATCACAGCCACACCTTGTTCTACCAGTTGATTCATCAGGTTATAGATTTCGTATTTGGCACCCACATCGATCCCGCGTGTAGGCTCATCCAATATGAGAATCTTTGGATTGGCCATCAGCCATTTACTGAGAACCACTTTCTGTTGGTTTCCTCCTGACAATGTACCTACAGCCGTTTCCAATGAAGCGGTTTTTATGCGCAAATCTTCTCGGTACTGTTGCGCATGTTTGATCTCCTCGTTATGGTTGACCACTCCGGCGTAGCTGATCTCATCCATGTTCGGAAGCGTGATATTCGTCTTCACATCCATACCCAGAACAAGGCCGAACCGTTTGCGGTCTTCCGACACATACGCGATGCCCGCACGAATCGCATCGGAAACCGTGTGTATGCGTACCGATTGGTTCTCAACCTTGACAGAGCCTTCCTTCTGTCCCCCGTACGCACCGAAGAGACTCATAGCCAGTTCCGTTCTACCGGCCCCCATGAGGCCGGCAATCCCCAAGATTTCCCCCTTATGGAGGCGGAACGAGACACCATCGATCCGTTTTTTTGTCGGATCATGTTCATCATAGACGACATAATCGCTGACTTCGAGTACCACGTCCCCCGCTTTCCTTTGCACATACGGGTAGCGCTCCGTTAATTCACGGCCGACCATCAGGGCGATCACCCGATCTTCGTTAAGTTCCGAAGCCGGATGGGTCGCCACCGATTGACCATCCCGCAGGACGGTGATCGTGTCTGCCAGGCGAAAGACTTCGTTTAATTTGTGAGAAATGTAGATGCACGCCACACCCGATTGGCGCAGTTGGTCAAGAATATGCACCAGCGTTTCCACTTCACTCTCAGTCAAGGCGGCTGTCGGCTCGTCCAGGATGAGAATCCTCGCATTCTTGGCAAGTGCTTTGGCGATCTCAACAAGCTGCTGTTGCCCGATGCCCAGTCTTCCCGCTTTCGTATCGGGACTCACTTGCAACCCCACGCGCTCAAGCCATTTCTTCGTTTGGACGTACATTTCATTCCAATCTACGAGTCCGTATTTTCCAGGTTCAGCGCCAAGGAACAGATTCTCTCCTACCGTCAATTCTTTGACGAGCGCCAATTCCTGATGGATAATGACAATTCCGGCATCTTCCGCATCTTTGATTGATTGAAACTCCTTGCGTTCGCCAAAGACATAGATATCCCCTTCGTACGTTCCGGCCGGATATAAACCGGAAAGCACCTTCATCAATGTCGATTTGCCCGCTCCATTCTCGCCGCATAATGCGTGGATTTCCCCCGGACGCACTTTAAAGCTTACCTGATTGAGCGCTTTCACCCCGGGGAACTCTTTCGTTATCCCGTTCATTTCCAGTGCATACATGTCCCCCATCACCCGCCTTATAGGTCTTGAAGAAAGCCTCATCAGTTCGTCTTCGGCCACTGATCCTTCGGTACATATTTGTATACTTCTTCCAATCTCTGATAGCCATCTTTGATTACCGTATCGACAATGTTATCTTTCGTCACAACGATCGGATCAAGCAGCACGGAAGGTACGTCGGTTTTGCCGTTATTCACCTTCTGATTCGCCTCATTCACCGGTTCTCCTTTCCCCATCTTCATTGCCAGTTCTGCCGCTAATGTCGCTTCTTTGGAGATCGGTTTATAGATGGTCATGGTTTGTGTGCCTTCGAGGATACGCTGGAGGGCTGCCAGTTCGGCATCCTGACCGGAAACGGGAACTTTTCCGGCAAGGTTCTGTTCTTTAAGCGCTTGAACGACGCCGCCTGCCGTGCCGTCATTAGCCGCGACGACCGCTTGTATATTGTTTTTATTGGCGGTCAAAGCATTTTCCATATTTTTGAGCGCTTCTTCCGGTTTCCAATCTTTCGAATACTGATCATATACGATCTTGATATCTCCTTTTTGTTCCAGAGGCTTCAATACGTTCATCGCGCCCTGGCGGAAAAGGATTGCGTTATTATCCGTATCCGCTCCACCGATGTATACGTAGTTCCCTTTCGGCGCTTTCTCCACGATCGCTTTCGCCTGCATCTCACCCACGCGAACGTTGTCGAACGATACATAGAGATCGACATCCGCATTTTTGATCAAGCGGTCATACGACAATACTTTGATCCCCGCATCATGCGCTTTCTTGACGATCTGTGCCGCCGCTTCCGCATTATAAGGTACGACGACCAATACGTTGACGCCTTCACTTATCAATTGTTCTGCCTGACTCAATTGAGTGGCACTGTCACTGTTAGCTGCGAGCGTTTTCACTTCCCCGCCAAGTTCCTTCACTTTTTTCTCAAACAGTTCTTTGTCTTTTTGCCAGCGCTCCTCTTTCAGCGTATCCATAGAAAAACCGACAACAATTTTCTTGTTATCGCCTTTCGGAGCATCGGCAGGTTTCGCGTTGGAACCCGAATTTACGACCGAACATGCCGTCAACCCTCCGGCTAAAATCGTGGTCAATACAACGTTTGTTGCCCTTTTCTTCCAGTTGTTCATGTGTTTTCGCCCCCATATTTTCGTTTTGATAACGCTTACTTGTATCCTATCAACGAATGTGAGGGCGTTGACTTTAAAACGCTTACATTATCTTGCGATGTGTTGTACTATTTTGTTTTTTAATCACTCAAAACGGGCGCGGTATTCACTCGGTGTTTGCCCCACCCATTTTTTAAACACACGGCTGAAATAAGCCGGGTTGCGGTATCCCACGAGATAACAGATTTCTTTCAAACTCTTTTCGGGATTGCGAATCAGTTCTTTCGCCTTCTCGATGCGCAAACGGGTAAGATAGTCGATGAACGTTTCTCCCGTATGTTGTTTGAACAGCTTGCTAAAATAGTATGGACTGAGATTCACATACTCGGCCGCTTGTTCAAGCGTAAGGTCTTTCATATAGCTCTCGGCCAAGTATTCTTTCATACGCGCGATACAATCGGTCTGCTTCTCCTCCTTCTTCAATCGAATCAGACGACACCATGCATGAATCTCCCGGCACGCAATCATCAGCCATTGTTCGGATGACATTGTTTGGGAGAACACCGGGGGTTTCTCAATCACGATTCCCATTTCGAATAAATGCCATTGCAGAATAGCAAACAGCTCAATAAAAAAACGCAATCCGTTATCTGCATGAAGGATTTCATCGAAACCGAGACGATGCCAAACGTCTAACAGGATGTCGACAGCCTTTTGCTGTTCACCTTGCAACAAGGCATCCACAAGAGGTCGAATGTCCTCTACGGGAAGAATCGCCTCTTTATCCTGCGCTCCCATCGCCTCATAATAACGAATACGCCCGCTCACATTCCCTTGAGAGGCAGCGAACGATTCCAGATAAGAACGTCTCAATTCCTCGTATGATGTCGCTTGTCTGCCGATTCCCACATTGACCGTTACGTTGAAATCGGTTTTCAAACGATTCAACAAGACGCGGGCGAGGTACGTCGATTGAGAACGGTAATCGCTGTAGGGAAGGTTAGGTTCCAGAACAAAACAGCTCACATGATTACCGACAAACGGGCTGACCACTGCCTGATGCATCGTTTTCACAAAATTCTTTATACTGTGATACACGCGCTTCCTTTTTTCGTTCAAGAAGCTCATCGATTCGCCTTGAGTAGCGGGAAATGACAAGGTTAACGCATAACCGCCGGCAACGGGAAGGTCCAAATAAGCAAAAAGCTCCTTTCCTCTTTCTTCTTGCAACGGGTCAAAAATGAGCGCATATGCAATTTCACTTTCCGCGAGTTGTATGAAATTCGTTAGTTTTTGTTTCATTTGTTGTTCGGAATCGCGCCTCTGCCTCTCTTCAGACAGTTCCTCTCGCAAACGCTGCAAAAGACTCAATACCTGCTCTTTTCTCGCCGGTTTTAAGAGATACTCTTTCACCCCCATACGAATCGCTTCACGTGCGTACTCAAACTGTTCATACGCAGTCACCAGTACCATTCGCGCATCCGGACATTTTTGTTTGATGAACTTCAAGGCTTCCAAACCGGATACACCCGGCATGCGGATATCCATAAAAATCACGTCCGGCTGGTGTATTTCCGCCAATTCGACGGCCCTCCTGCCGTTCTCCGCGTGAATGCACTGCCATACCCCCGGCAGTTCCCTGTTAATCATCATTTCCAAGCCTTCCCGTTCCAATGGTTCATCATCGACAAGCAAAAGTTTAAGCATGTTCCATCACCTCACCTGTTCTGGAGTACGGAATCGTAATCTGTACACTTGTACCCATTCCCCTTTTGCTTACAATTCGAATGAAAGGTTCCTGCTGATAAAAAAGCTGCAGACGCTTCCATACATTCTGCAAACCAAGGCCAGTGGAATGACCATGACGTTTTTGGATTTCAACATCCGTAAGAAGGCGGTTTACCACATCTTCTTCCATGCCGATCCCGTTATCTTCCACCCGCATCTCGACCTTGTCATCCCCGCCTGTGACCACGAGACGGATACGGGCTCCCTGCTCAAGGCTTTCGATTCCGTGAATAAACGCGTTCTCCACAATGGGCTGAAGTGTAAGACTAGGGATCAACACATCGAGAAAACGTTCGTCGATGTCGATTTCATAGGTCACCCGATCACGGAACCGCGCTTTCTGGATGGCAAGATACTCTTTGACATGCTGCACTTCTTCCCGCAGGGTCACGGGACGGTCAAGTTTGCGCAAGTTGTAACGCAACAGATTCGCCACGGATGTCGTCAACTCGCTGGTTTGTTCAGCCCCCTCAATATAAGCCAATTTTGCCAAAGAGTTTAATGTATTGAACAGAAAATGGGGATTGATCTGGCTTTGTAACGTTTTGAGCTCCAACTCTTTAATCATGCGATCCACTTCCGCATGTTTGAGTGCCTGTTCCTTCAATTCTTTTTCAATGTTCGCCTTGTGTTGGATCTCGATGACCAAATCGTGAATATTGCGCTGCATGCGCTGAAAAGCATCCGCGAGCCGTCCCACCTCATCTTTCGCCGTGATCTTGAAATCCATGTCGATGAACTCAAGCTCACCGCGTGAGATGCGGTTTGCCGCCTTGACCAAGCGGTGAATCGGATCGGTGATTCCCTTGGAAAACCAGACGGCAAATAATATCGAAAGGATGGTTGACACAAAAAAGATTCCGATACCGATCCGGTTCAATTGCAGATTGCTTTGGACAATTGTCTGGAAAATCGGGTGATACGCATCCAGTTCGATCATCAACAGCTTTTGTGATTGTTCGCGTATGTAGCCGGACACTTTTTCCGCTTCTTCAAAATGGATCGTGTACTCGTTTTGTTTATTCATGATCGCCTGCAATGTCCGATTCTCTTCTTGGATAAAAGTCTCAATCATGTGGCGTAAGTTTGCCAATGCCAGCTGATTGTCACTTCGTTCCACAATTCGATCCAGATCTTTCAGCGCATTGATCAATTGGTCCTGGCTGGTCTTGAATTGGACAAGATCCGATTGGCTCCGTTCAATAACATAAAGATTCAATATTCGCAAATTATTATCTACGTATTTGCTAATTTGATTCAATAAGACGAACCGTTCCATGATTTCGCTATATCCGTTTTGAATCGAACGCGCATTTTGATACAGAAATAGAGATACGCTGTTTAACAGGATCACGAGCAATAGGATAAATACCAACAGTTTCGTGCGAATATTCACCGTCCAATCACATCTTTTCTTTCTAAAATTTGCGTGCCTGTATAAACCCTGGGTTGAATCGTCTTCCCTTCTTTCACATCCGCGAGAAGGTTCACCGCCCGATACCCCATCCAGTAAGGTTTCTGAATGATCGTAGCAGCGATCTTGCCTTCGTTCAACAATGTTAATGTCTGTGTCAGATCATCGAAACCGATGATTTTCAGGTGCGTATTGCTTCTCTCTTTCACCGCATCATAGATACCCAAAGCATCCGTCGCGCTCGTACCGACGATCGCATCAAGATCCGGATAAGCAGACAAAATCTGGTTCGTTTGTTCGGTCGCCTGAATCCGTGAAATCTGAGAAGAACGAATGCTGACGATTTGTATATCCGCATCTCTCACCGCGTCCTTAATTCCTTTCACGCGCATCTCTTGATTGGTAGTGCCAAACGTCCCCGTTATGATGGCGATACGTCCTTTTCCCCGCAAGATTCGTACCACTTCCTTTCCTAGATCGAGACCTGCCTGATAATTATCGGTGCCTACATATGACAGTCTTCTGCTGCTCGGTGCATCCGTATCGACGGTAATTACGGGAATCCCCCGCTCGATCGCTTTATTAATCACCGGTGCGTACAGCGAGTCGTTCAATCCTTGGACGAGAATGCCGTCCACTTTCGCCGCGATCGCCTGATCGAGAATCTTCAAGTGGTCGTCAATGTTGCTGCGAAAAGGACCCATGTATTCCAAGGTGACATGCCTTTCCTTGGCGGCATCTTGAGCCCCTTGTTCCACAGACCGCCAGTAAGGGTTGTCAAACTGTTCCGAAATCAAGACGAAATGATAAGCGTTGGGTTTCACGTTCTCTTGATCAACCGTCCGTGTGGTCAATGTCATTTTGTTAATGGTTCGACCAAAGAAAAATAATAGTACAATAAGTAGAACGAATAGAACGAGTGCGGCAATAAAAACGATCGTTTGACGCATTCTGGACTCCCCCTTCCTTCTCAGGTATTCTATCCCTTTCTCTCATGAGCGAGTGCAAGTTTAATAATATAGCAAATGATTTGATAAATAAACCCAGGTAAAAATGAACGTTTCCCATCAGCAAGGGTCACGAGAAAAGAAAACGCCTGGGCCTAAGCCCAAGCGTTCTTCCATTACTTTAATGTTTCAGTTTGTTTAGAAACTGCAACGTACGTTCGTTATTGGAGTGAAGAAAGATCTGCTCCGGCGTCCCTTGTTCAACGATGACGCCTTGATCCACAAATACGACTTGATCGGCAACTTCGCGAGCGAAGTTCATCTCATGTGTGACAACGACCATCGTCATGCCTTCACGCGCCAATTCTTTCATCACTTTTAATACTTCGCCGACGAGCTCCGGATCCAGTGCGGATGTTGGCTCATCAAACAAGAGTACTGCAGGATCCATGGCCATCGCGCGAGCAATCCCCACGCGTTGTTGCTGTCCGCCGGAGAGTTGATGGGGATACATATCTGCGCGATCTTTCAAACCGACTTTGTCCAACAATTGAAGAGCTTTTTCACGGGCAAACTCTTTCGATCGTTTGAGAACAGTGACCTGGCCTTCCATCACATTTTCCAGCGCGGTCATATGCGGGAACAGATGATAGTTTTGAAAGACCATTCCCGTTTGTTTGCGCAAAGCGATCACAACGTCTTTCTTCACCGTTTGATTCTCATCAAAGGAGATCGTATGCTCACCAAGCGTAATCGTCCCGCTCGTTGGGGTCTCCAAAAGATTGATGCACCGCAAAAGCGTTGTCTTCCCGGATCCCGACGGTCCGATTATCACCACCGTGCTTCCCGCCTCGACATGCAAGTCGATCCCTCTGAGCACTTCCCGATCATCGAATCGTTTATGCAGATTGCGAATCGTAATCATCATGATTCCTCCGTCCCGTTACGCGACATAGCGGTCGAATCGTTTTTCCAACCGGGCCTGTACGGATGAAAGAATCGTACAGAAAATCAAATAGACAAAGGCTGCCTCGCAATACAGAACCAGCGGCTCATACGTGACGGCGGTAATCTGCTGAGCCACGCGGAACATCTCGGTCACGGTGATCGTTGCGGCCAAAGAGGTATCTTTCACCAGACTGATAAAACTGTTAGCCAGGGGCGGGATGGATACCCGAGCGGCCTGCGGCAAAATGATCCGGCGCAATGCCTGTGCGTACGTCATGCCCATCGAGTACGCGGCTTCCCATTGTCCTTTCGGGATCGAAAGGATGGCCGCACGGATGATTTCCGAATTGTACGCCCCCACACTCAGTACAAAACCGATCACGGCAGCCGGGAACGCATTGATGGTGATTCCTACACTCGGGAGTCCGTAAAAGATAATGAACAATTGGACGAGCAATGGAGTCCCCCGAATGATCCAAACATAAAACCGCATGATACCTACAAGCGGTTTAATGTTCGATAATCGAGCCAGTGCCGTAAATAGCGCGAGAAGCAATCCCAAAGCAAACGAGATGATTGTTAAGGGCACGGTAACTTCGACAAACGCTTGCAATAAAGGAACAAACGATTGAGTGAGAATTTCAATGATTCGTTGTGACCGATCATCGCTAAACATCTAGTTCACCCTTATTTTGATACGTCCGTACCAAACCATTTCTCGGAGATCTTAAGATACGTGCCGTCTTTCTTCATATCCTCCAACGCTTTGTTTACAGCATCCACGAGTTCTTTGTTCCCTTTCCGGAAGAGGAAACCGCTTTTTGAGCCATCACTTTGTTCAGCTACAACTTTGACAGGCACATCCGGTTTTTGTTTCTTCAAATCAAGATAAGACAGGCTGTCATTCACTGTGGCATCCGCCCGTTTGGAAAGAATCAAATCGATCGCCTGGTTGAATCCTTCCGTCCCTACGATTTCCGCCCCGTTTTTCCGTGCGATGTCCGCGTAGTTACTGGTTAACGATTGTGCCGCTTTTTTTCCTTTCAGATCGGCAAACGAATGGATCGTATTGTTGTCTTTCGCTACGAGAACGACCGCTTTGGAAACGATATAGGGTTCGGAGAAATCGTATTTTTGTTGGCGATCCGGGCGAATCCCTACTTCATTGGCTACGACATCGAAACGTTTGGAATCCAATCCGGCAAACATGCCGTCCCATTGCGTCTCGACAAATTGAGGCTTAACACCAATGCGTTTGGCCACTTCCGTCATCAGATCGACATCGAAACCGGTCAATTTACCGTCCTTATCATGAAAAGTGAACGGCGCATACGTACCTTCCGTACCTACGCGAATGGTCCCTTCCGCACGAATTTGTTCAAGCAAATTTTTACCCGTATCCTCTTTGGGTGCCGCTTGATTATTTGTTCCACAAGCGGTTAACGTAAATAATAATGCCAAAGGTAAAACGAATTTCATGAACGTTTTCTTCATGTTTCTCCATCTCCTAGTTTCCTGATTGGACTTTTAACATAAGTGATGCTAAGGCAAGATTGTATCCTTGTCAATACCTTGTTTCCTACCTCTTCCTTTTATACGTAAACAGGATGCGACTCATTTATCTTTATTTTCTGAAAAATATGTTCGGCGGGTTACATACCCGCCTGTTTACAATTTGAACTTCTGCATGAGGTTTTGTAGTTCTTCCACGATGGTTTCCAAACTTTCGGCTGCGGAACCGATTTCCTCCATCGAAGCCAACTGTTCTTCCGTGATCGCCGCTACATTTTGCGAATGTGCCGCCGTTTCTTGCGATACGCGTGCCATCTCTTCCACGGAAGCGGCAACTTGTTGCGATCCGGCCGAAAGTTGTTGCGCGGTAGTGGAAACCTCCTGAATTTGTTCGGCGATTCGGTTCATCGATTCGAAGATGAGTGAGAATTTTTGTTCCGTTTCCTGTGCCACAGAGAGACCCGATTCGACTTCTTTTTTCACTTGTCCCATGTATTCCACTGAGGCTTTCGTGTCTTTTTGCGTTTCTTCAATTAAATGGGTGATCTGTCTCGTCGATTCTGCCGTCTGTTCAGCGAGTTTTCTCACCTCGTCGGCGACGACGGCGAATCCGCGGCCCGATTCTCCTGCTCTTGCCGCCTCAATCGCCGCATTGAGTGCGAGCAAACTGGTCTGATCAGCGATGTTCGTGATCATCTCGACGATCTTTCCAATCGCTTGCGCACGTTCCGCCAATAACAAAATCGATTCTTCCGACTGTTTCACGGAGGTGCTGATCGAATTCATCTGCTTAACCGTGTTTTGAACAAAACGGTTACCTTCTTCCGCCTGCAGCATCGCCTCAGACGCTACCTCTGAAACGATCGATGAACTTTCAGCGATCCTGCTGATTCCTGCGGCCATTTCCCCCATCGCTTTGGCGCTCTCTTCGGCACTGTGCGTCTGATTCTCCGTGCCGTTGGCTACCTCTTGAATCGCCATGGCGACCTGTTCCGTCGCCTTGCTCGTTTGTTCGGCGCTCGCTCTCAACTCGCCGGAAGAAGAAGCCACATGGTCAGCCGTTTCCCTTACTTGGGCGATAATCTCGCGGAGAGATGCGATCATGTGATTGAAGCTCATGGCCAGTTTGTCAAACTCATGATTCGCCTTGACATGGATCGTTTCTGTAAGATCCCCTTGACTGATTTTCTCGGCAGCTTCGTTCAATTCTTTAAAGCGGCGCGAAATCGAGCGAATGATCAGCCAGACAATCAAAGCACCGGCCAACAGCGAAACAAGTATGACAGCCTGTGTCGTGTACAGGATCGACGATGAGGCTGCGGTAATTTCGTCCGCAAACCATGTGGTAGCGATCTTCCAGCCCGTCGTTTGGTTTGTGACGAAATCCATGTATTTCTGTTGACCCTCATAAAGATAATCGAACACACCGGAATCCTGTTTGTACATTACATCTGACTGATTGCCCGTAGCTTGGGTTCCCGGTTTCATGGTCGGATGCACGATCACTTTGCTCATCTTGTCCAAGATAAAAGCGTATCCATTCTGCCCGATTTTCACCTGTTTGACCAACTCGGACAAATGTTGAAGTTCGAGATCAACCGCCGCGACGCCCGATCCGTCCTCAAGCGATTTGGCGATCGTAACCACGATCTGACCGGTCATCGCATCCACGTAAGGTTCTGTTATGATAACGCTCCCTTTTTGCTTCATCGCCTCTTGGTACCAAGGCCTTTTTCTGGGATCGTACCCACTGGGGATCTCCATTTTGGGAGACTGGATCATTAAACCGGTAGACGTCCCCACATATGTAGAAAGCAATTCAGGATGAAGCTTTTGATAGGCATTTAATTGTTCGCGGACAAGCGGGCTTTCCTGTCCATTGAATTCATTCCCCTTGATCCTCTGGGAAAAGAAATTGACATCCTGGATTTTCGCATTGATCATTTGATCCAACGTCTGATTGATTAATTTGACATTTTCATCGGCTGATTGTTGTATCTGTGTCGCTATTTTATTTTTCGCCGTGTAATAAGAGAACCATCCAAGCACCAAGCTTGGGATCACCAAGATGATGGCAAAAGATAGCATCAATCTTGTTTTCACATTGAACGAAAATAAACCCTTTACCCCTCTTTTCAAAAATGAAAACCTCCTTGATGTACAAATGATGTGTGGAAAGCGAAAACACTTTGATTATATGAAAAAAATAGAAAGGAAAAAAGCTTTCGCCGAAACGGCGAAAGCTTTTCTTTCTCAACGGGAGCGCAAAATCTTCTTCGCTCTAGTTCAGATGGTACAAAGGCTTGAACTTGTTTTCGAGGTAACGGACGAGATACGTCGCATTGATTTCCTCGCCGGTGACGGCTTGGATGATCTCGGATGGCGTCAAGAGTTTCCCATGCTTATGGATCTTTTCGCTCAACCATTCTTTGATGCTCCGCAAATCACCGTTTTTGATCCGTTCTTTGAAATCGGGCATTTCTTTTTCCAACGCATGTGTAAACTGAGCCGCGTAAATATTCCCCAACGAATAGGACGGGAAGTATCCGAAGCTGCCGCCCGACCAATGTACGTCCTGAAGGACGCCTTCTGCGTCGTTCTTAGGGACAATTCCGAGATAGTCTTTCATCTTATCCGCCCAGATCTCAGGCAGATCGGCCACGCGAATGTCTCCCTGAATCAGTCCTTTCTCGATCTCGTATCGGATCATGATATGCAAATTGTAAGTGACTTCATCGGCTTCGATGCGGATCAAAGAGGGCTCCACGACATTGATCCCGCGATAGAACGCATCCAATGAGACATCCGATAACTGCGCGGGAAATGCGCGAACAAGATCCCGGTAAAAACATTGCCAGAACTCGTAACTGCGGCCGATGATATTCTCCCAAAAACGGGACTGTGATTCATGAATGCCCATGGAAGTTCCCGAACTCAGCGGCGTTCCCGCCAATTCCGGCGACACATTTTGTTCATAGAGGGCATGGCCGCCTTCATGGATGGTGCTGAACAATGCGGAACGCAGGTCATGCGGATCGAATTTGGTGGTGACACGAACATCTCCTTGATTCAATGTGATCTCAAACGGATGCACCGTTTCATCAAGCCGTCCGGCCTGAAAGTCGTATCCCATTTTTTCGAGGATGTATCGGCTGAATTCGCGCTGTTTTAACGGATCGTAAAATTTGAGGAACGGTTGGACGTCCGGTTTGCTTGTCGAAGAATGGACGATGGCTTGCACCAGATCGACCGTATTGCGTCTCAACTCACCGAAGATCGCATCCAGTTTCTTAACGGTCATGCCCGGCTCGTATTGATCCAGTAGAGTATCGTACTTGTGCTCTTTATAACCCCAGTAGCCGATAAATTCGATATTCATGGCCACGATTTTTTCGAGATAGGGTTGAAACATTGCGAAATCGGACGTATGTTTCGCTTCCTCCCAAACGGATTCAGCTTGTGACGTCAATACTACGTATTCTTGATAACGATCCTGCGGAATTTTTTTGCTGCGGTCAAACTCTTTTTTGCATTCGCGCACGATTCCCCGGGTGATCCGATCTAACTGTTCATAGACACCTGGTTCTGAAAGGGCCGTGAGGTATTCTTCCATTTGCGGGGATGTAGCCATTTTGAAGACTTCTGTCGAAAGGGTACCGATCGCTTCTGCCCGTGCAGCAACACCTTTTTTCGGTGCCCCTGTGCGCAGATCCCAGAACATGAGAGAGAGCGCTTCATTATAATGAACCATTTTCTTGACGTATTCCTTGAATTCGTTCACCAATGTTTCCAGCGATTTCATATCATGAACCTCCTTCTAAGACGATAGTGCTTGGGTGGACGTATCGCTTTGCGCTTGGGTTCGATGAAGGTCGTCCCGCCCGGATTCTTAACAGAGGTTGCGGAACGACCTTCAACTCACCTCTGCGCTGCAAAGCGATACAACCCACCCAAAAGACACTTCGTTGCATTAGGCAGCTTAAATCTCTCTTCCCGTACAAGTAACTTTTCATCCTTCGATGGCGCCGCTTGCGGCTTGAAGGGCTATGTTGAAAATGTGTGTTAGGTGGGCGTATGCTTTGTGTTCGCGCTCCGTGGAGGTCGTCTCGCATGGAATAATAAACAATTGTTGTGAGACGACCTTCAAAGTCGCTTTCTCATGCAAAGCATTACGCACTCGTAAAACTGCACTGCTAGCGGCAGGGTGATTCCTAGAAAGTCTTGAGGATTTGTGGACATTCCTCGTTACGCTTGATCTTTTTACTTCTCACCTTTCGCTACCGGATTATCGGAGTATGAACACCAATCGCTCCAACTGCCAAGATATAGTTTGATGTTCTCCAATCCCGCCTCTTCCAATGCGAGGACATTCGCACATGCGGTAACGCCGGAACCGCAATAGACAATCAATTCATCAGCGGCCGCGACATCGCGAAAGCGTTCTTGCTGTTCTTTCTTCGTCTTCCATGTTCCGTCGGGACGAAGACCTTCTTTCCAGAAGTAGTTCACGGCGCCGGGAATGTGTCCCGCTACGGGATCGATCGGTTCCACGTCACCGCGAAAACGTTCGCCGGCACGCGCATCGATGAGCACGCTTTTTGGATCGCGCTTTTTCACATACTCCATATCTACAAGCATATGGCTCTGAATATTCGGGACAAATTTGCGCGGAGCCCGTTCGCTGATTTCGTCTGTGACGGGCAAGCCGTTTTTTACCCAGTTTTGGTATCCTCCATCGAGCACCTTGACGTTCGAATGGCCGAGAAAGCGTAACATCCACCAAAATCTTGCGGCCATTTCGCCGCCATCATCGTATGCAATCACTGTTACCGTCTCATCAATTCCCTTTTTCCCGATTTTTTCGACGAATTCATTCAAATCCGGTAAGGGATGCCTGCCTCCATGCGTTCCTTTTGGGCCGGATAAATCTTCTTCCAGATCCATATAAACGGCACCGGGAATATGGTCTTTTTCATACTGGTGTCTCCCTGCTTCAGGTTTCCCCAGTTCAAACCGACAATCAACGATCACGACCTGCGGGTCTTCAAGATGGGATTTCAGCCATTCTCTACTGACAAAATTGGATTGCTTCATATCCGTTTCGCTCCTTTACCAGGCTGATTATAGCAAATCTAAAAGGGATCCCTAGTATGAGTGCCGCTCCTGAGACAATTCTCCTGCTCATGATAGATTCTATAAGAGTAAATGATTTCCTCTTTGTTTTCACGATGAAAATGAGGAGAAGAGAAACATGAACGTTTATCGAGTGAAGTTTTCGTCAAATCTAGAATTGAAGTTATGTCTTTTTGGGAGTGGTTGAAATGAAATGGTTGACGGGTATGGAATTGATATCCTCGATGCTCTTGCATTTCTTCGGCAATCCAATTTTTCCTGTACATGGTTCACTTATCGTTTTTCCCAATCAAAACATTCAACCGCAAAATACACAGAAACAGGTTACACAAAATCCATCCACGAATCAATCTTCCGACGCATCGCTTCCGGCTGACACACCAAAAACGAACCCCATACCACAGGATGCGATAAGAAGTTATGATCAGTGGATCATGACAAACTCCGTATCAAACATCCGTACAGAGCCTTCTCTGACGGCACCGATTCTCTTACAAGTCCCTGCACAATCATGGTTTCCCGTTTTGGGACATGAAGGACAGTGGGATCAAATCCGACTGGGAAATGAACAGACAGGTTGGATTGCGGATTGGATTGTACAAAAACAAAAGAACCCGCAACAGTTGCAACTTGTGGACGTGAAATGGAATACACCCAAGTATGCAGGCCCAGACCTTTCTTTTTCTTCAACAGGTACTGCCAATCCTACATTCACCTATCTGCCCAGGGAAGTATGTGGGGATTGGGTACATTTACTCACCGTAGATACCGGAAGTTCCGTCTGGGTGCCGGCCCAGTCAGTCGTTTGGGGATATGGTACAGTCAGTATCCCTACGATCCAAGCGTCAAGCATCTCAGATCCACCCTTGCAAACAGAGCGACCGTTACAGGGAAAGACGATCGTGCTCGACCCTGGACATGGAGGAGCCGATACCGGAGCGATCGGTACAGTTTTACCGGTTTACGAGAGAGATATCAACTTGGCTGTTGCTCGCGTACTGGCGAGCAAGCTGGAAGCAGCGGGTGCACATGTGATTCTGACACGCACAACCAATGATCAATTCGTTTCTTTGGCCGATCGTGTCAAAATCTCGAACGACAATCATGCGGACGTCTTTATTAGTATTCACCAAAATATGTATCCGGAAGATCGATCCGTCACAGGGACGATCACTTATTATTATGATGAGGCTTCATCAAAAGCACTGGCGAAAGATATAGAAGAGCAGGCGCTTGCCTCCTTGCAAAGCCGTGCATCAAAAGAGCAAATGAATCAGGAGGAACTGTATGTTCTCCATCACAATCAACAACCTTCCATTCTTATTGAGGGATGTTTCCTCTCAAACCCTGATGAGGTAGAAAACAGTATCCTCCCCGCTTATCAAGAAAAGCTTGCATCCGGAATTTATCACGGGGTTCTGAAGTATTTTGGGGACAGGCAGCATTCAACGATGTGAAGTGCAGAATCGCGGTCTGTCCCTCTTATCAGACCGTTGTGATCCTCTCCGCCGTTCCGGTTTTAAGTGAACGTCGGAGATCGAACCGAACGAACCCTCAATATGTTTTGCAAAATTCATCATCTAAGAAAACAAAAATTTTCCCTAGGGAAAATTTTTGTTGCTCATGCACAATTTTTGTATTATGCTCATATTGTATGGTAGAAAGATGTGGTTCATCGAACAGCCGTACTTTTTATTTTACCCGAATGTTTCCTGTAGGAAAAAATATTGCGCTAAGGAAAGAGAGGGTCTCTCATGAACATCGAGGCTAAGGAAGAATTCACTCAGCTTCGAGGATGGAAACAGAATCGTACAAATCCAAGCTTGCAAGAAGTTTATAAAACGATACATGTTCCTCAAAAAGGAAGCTTTCTGAGAAAATTACTGGCATTTATTGGCCCCGGCTACTTGGTGGCTGTTGGTTATATGGATCCGGGGAACTGGGCAACCGATTTGGCTGGCGGTTCATCTTTTCAATATTCACTCTTATCTGTCATCCTGATTTCCAATTTGATGGCCATCTTGCTTCAAGCTTTGTCTGCCCGATTAGGGATCGCTACCGGGCGTGACTTGGCCCAAGCTTGTCGAGACCATTACAGCAAGCCGGTCGTGATCAGTCTCTGGCTGCTTTGTGAGCTTGCGATCGCCGCTTGTGATTTGGCGGAAGTGATCGGATCGGCCATCGCGTTACAATTGCTTTTTCATATTCCTTTGATCTACGGTGTTTTGATCACCGCCCTGGATGTCCTTCTCCTCTTGCTTCTTCAAAAGAAAGGATTTCGTTATATCGAAGCGATCGTGATTTCCTTGATTACGATGATCATGATCTGTTTCGGATTCGAACTGTTTTTGGCGAAACCGAACATGGGTGAAGTGTTGCACGGTTTTGTTCCCAGCGCGCAATTGATCACCAATCCGCAGATGCTTTATGTCGGTTTGGGGATCTTGGGAGCGACCGTTATGCCGCACAATCTCTATCTCCATTCATCGATTGTGCAAACCCGCCGATATGATGAAACATCCGCAGACAAAAGATCAGCGATCACTTTTGCTACGATCGACTCAACCGTTGCCCTCATGCTTGCCTTATTTGTGAATGCGGCCATTTTAATCTTATCTGCCGCTACTTTTCACTCGACCGGGCATACGGATGTGGCGGAAATCCAGGATGCTTATCAACTGCTGAACCCGCTGTTAGGGTCAGGAATTGCCAGTGTGATGTTTGCGGTTGCTTTGCTCGCTTCAGGGCAAAATTCCACATTGACAGGCACGTTGGCTGGGCAAATTGTCATGGAAGGATTTCTTAACATCCGTTTAAAACCGTGGCTGCGCAGGCTCATTACGCGCTTGATCGCGATCGTTCCCGCCGTGATCGTCATTGGCCTCTACGGGGAACATGGAACGACGAGTTTGCTGATTCTCAGCCAAGTGATTCTTTCCTTGCAATTGTCTTTCGCCGTCATCCCGCTTGTCCAATTCACCAGTGATAAAAGTAAAATGGGAGAGTTTGTATCGCCGAGATGGCTGCAGTTCCTGGCATGGACAGTTGCCTTCATGATCGCCGTTCTCAATGCTTATCTGTTGTATGGGACAATTTTTGATTAACTCTTCTGCTGAATAACGTGCGCAAAAAATCCCCCTTTCGCGAATAGGGGGATTTTAGATCTTTATTTGTCGGAAGAAAGATAATGGGTATACCGGTACAATCCGTACAAAAGGCCTACAAACACGAAAACACCGAAGGCAAAAAGAATAAACGCCAACGCGATCCCTCCCTCATTTTAGCGAATCAATTGTTTCAGCTTCACTCCGCAATAATCAGCAAACTCGCTCACGGTCATCAGATCGGTCAGAAAAATCACGACGATTCCTACGATCACGGTATACAACCAGACGTTCATAACAACGGGAACCCAAGCTCGCAACCGTTGTTTGTTTTTAAATCCTGTATAAAACGCGGCCCAGATCAATAAGATGATGCTCACAGCGGCCAGGAGAACCTGAATGGCGGCAATTCCCACATATGCGGTCCAAATCTGTGGAGTCTGCTGCACGAGAAAGCGGATGAACCATATCTGAAGCAACCCGTATGCGAAAAAGCAAAGGGTGATCAGCGACATAGCCACATTAAAACTTCTCCATTTATCCGCGCGGAAAAAACCGCCTGCCAACAAGAGCAAAATTCCGCAAACAAGCAACACGATGATACTCAACCAGAGCATTTCTTTTGGACTTTCCGCTAGTTGCAAGGTGAATTTGTCGGGTGACCATTTGCGCAAATACACATTGGATGCTACAGCTGTGGCAATAAAGAAGGTAAATGACACGAGCCCCAACCACACGGCGAGTCTGGCGTTGCGATGAATCAGTTCCGGATCCAGGGGCTCATGTATAACCCCATGAACCGTATGTTCTGATGACATATCTCGTCCCCCCTCCTATCTCGACACGATCATTCCGATAAACATGGCGATTAAGTAAAGCAATGAATAACGAAACATCTTCTGTGCCCATACGATGTTATCCTTTGCGAAGAATCCTGCGACACAAAAGGCCATGTAGAGAATCCCCATCCCGATGGCGATGGTCAGATATCCTTTGCCTGCCGCATGCACCTCAAAGATCAAGAAGGATGTCAGAACCATCGCCGTCGTATAGCGAAGCATCTGTTGTTTGGTCTCAGTAAACCCGCGAACGACGGGAAGCAATGGAATGCCTGCGGCACGGTACTCTTCAATCCGGCGCATGGCAAGTGCAAGAAAATGAGGCGGTTGCCACAGAAACATAAATATAAAGAGGATCCATGCGGTCAAATCCAATGTTCCCGAGACCGCACTATACCCCATGACGGGCGGAATCGCTCCCGAAATCCCGCCGATGACCGTACTCAGTGTAGAGGTTCGTTTTAACCAGGCGGTATAGATCCAGACGTATACGAACAACCCAAGTAGCCCGAGCATCGCGGAGAGAAGATTCACAAAGAGTCCCAGTAGGGAAATTCCCAAAACTCCAAGTGTGATTCCGATCCATAACACCTTCTGTGGTTGCATACGGCCATCGGGCAAAGCCCTTTTCTGAGTGCGAGCCATCCGTGAGTCGATATCCCGATCGATATAATTATTGAGCGTACATCCCGAAGCGATGACCAACGCGGTACTCACCAACGTGAGCACTGTTGTCCCCGTTTGCCACCCCTCCCTTGATGCCAATGAGATTCCCGTCAGCGTACTCAACAAATTCGAAAGCGTGATTCCGATTTTGGTAATGTGGAAATAATCTTTCCATGTTGTCGGTTTAACGGAAACCTCTGTGTTGCTGTTATCCTTCTCTCCCGAGAGTGATTCCAGATGAGGCCACAAGCGTTCCACCGAAAGCCCTCCCTCATTAGCGGTTACTGGATCGAATGCTGCTCCTTCTTTACCCATTCCGATACTCCGAATTCATACGGGCTGGCGGTGACCACAGGAATGGTATCAAAATTATGTGCAGGAGGCGGTGAAGAAATCGTCCACTCCAATGTCTGCGCATCGCCCCACGGATTCGCCCCCGCCTCTTCTCCGCGCAACGCCGAGTGCACAAAATTGTAGATCATCATCAGGACAGCAACCGCCAGCATGTACGCCCCTAAGGTTGCAATCTGATTGAACAGGGTATAGTGCGGGTCGTACGTGTATACGCGCCGTGGCATGCCGGCCAGCCCTAAGAAATGCATCGGCATGAATGTCAGGTTGGTACCGATGAAGTACAGCCAGAAGATCCATTTTCCTAATGTTTCGTTATATTTCTTGCCAAAGACTTTTGGAAACCAATAATAGATCCCTCCGAGAACCCCCATCATGCTTCCGCCGAATAGAACATAATGGAAATGAGCGACCACAAAATACGTATCATGCACGTGCATATCGACAGGTACGGCTGCCGCATAGACCCCGCTTAATCCACCAATGGTAAATAGTCCCAAAAATCCAATCGTGACGAATAACATGGGGGTCGTATAGACGTTCGCTCCTCGCCACATTGTAGCCAGCCAGTTAAAAATCTTGATGGCGGAGGGTACAGCGATCACCATGGAAGAGATTTCGAAAGGAGTCCCTGCATCCACCTTCATTCCCGCGACAAACATGTGGTGTGCCCAGACGAAAAATCCCAAGAAGCCGATCGCAACACTCGCATAAGCGACCGCTCGATATCCAAAAATCGGTTTTCTCGCAAAAACAGGTATAATTTCAGAAACAATCCCCATCGCAGGCAGGATCATCACATAGACGGCCGGATGGGAGTAAAACCAGAAAAGATGTTCGTACAGCATGGGATCACCGCCTGCCGACGGGACAGAGAAGACCGTACCCCAATGCCGATCGGCTAACAATGTTGTAATCGCTCCTGCAAGTGCAGGTATACCGAACAATTGAATGAATGAGGTAACGAGGGATGACCAGACGAAGAGCGGAAGTCTGTTCCATGTCATTCCAGGAGCCCTCATGGTACATATGGTAACGATAAAGTTAATGGCACCGAGAATGGACGAAATTCCCAAAATATGAAGACTTGATATCCAGAGGTCGATTCCCGCACCGGGGGAGCGTACACTGTAAGGCGGATACGCCGTCCATCCCGCGTCGGGGATCGCTCCAAATATGGGACTGATGATCAATATGAGTCCCCCTAACAAAAAAAGCCAATAACTGAGAGCGTTCATGCGGGGAAATGCCATATCCCGCGCACCGATCATCAGAGGGATCAAATAGTTGCCAAAGAACCCTGTGAGCATAGGAATCATAAACAGGAAAATCATGATCGTTCCATGTAATGTAAACGTTTGATTAAACGTATCGGCACTCACCACGTCCGGACCCGGCGTTAAAAGTTTGGTGCGAATAATTAAAGCGGCGAGCCCTCCAAGCAAAAAGAAGAATAGCGCTGTCACTCCGTACATGATACCGATCTTTTTGTGATCGACAGTAAATACCCATTCGCGAATAACCGAGCGCCGGGACATTGATGTATTCATACTCTCACTCCTTCCTCTCGTCCCAATCTGACTGTTAGTTGAGAGACTTTAAGTAGTCGAGAATCGCCTTCACCTGTTGATCATTCAGTTGGGCGGGCGTCATGATATTGGAATATCCTTGAACGACTTTTGCTCCCGGTTGTACGATCGATTCTTTCAAGTACGCTTCATCTGCTGTCACCGTACTTCCGTCCTGTAAAGTCACCTTCGAACCAAATAAACCTTTCCACGTGGGCCCGACCGATTGGCTGCCGTCCGTCGAATGACAGGAAAGACAACCGAGTGTCTGCACCAATTGCTGACCATTCACTCCTTGAGATTCTGCTTTTTTCTTTTGTTCATTCATCCACGCATCGAACTCGGAATCGTTCATGGTGATCACTTTGGCGAGCATTTGTGAATGGTTCGTACCGCAATACTCCGCGCACTTTACCTCGTACGTTCCCGGTTTATCGATACGTGCCCATATTTGCGTTTCCCTTCCTGGGACTGCATCCTGCTTGATACGCCACTCCGGAAGCCAGAAGCTGTGAATCACATCGCTGGATGTGATGCGGAACAATAGATCTTTTCCTACCGGAAGACGCAGTTCATTATATGTGGTCACCCCATTCGGATACCGGAATTCCCATGACCACATACGCCCTGTTACTTGTATTTCCATTGAGTCTTTAGGCGGAGTTTGAATCTTGTTTACTAGAGGAAAACTGATCACGGCAATGACGACCAGAATCAGTGCGGGAATCGCCGTCCAAATAATCTCCAATCGATGGTTTCCATGGATGGCGGGACCCTCTTGTTTTGGATGTTTTCTGCGATACCGAATGACAAAAGTGACGAGTAAAATCTCTACTAAAAGAAAAATAACGACCGCGACCCATGTGATAATATAAAAAAGGGAATCCACGCTTTTCGCCAGATCCGTGATCGGTTGCGGCAACCAGAAGCTGCTTCCCACACCTTCCCCCTCCTAACGAGAAGTGATTGCGTCAAATCCGTAAGTAAGATATGTTCTGTTTTTTTCACATTCAGGTTTTTTCGTCCATTTTCCAGTACCGCCATGACCAGTTATAGTCCGTTACTTGAGCGTCAAACCTAACCCCTGTTTTACAAGCCATAATTCCCCTCCTCACTCATGAGTACCGCTCTCCCTCAAGTAATCTTTCCCTGATTGCTCCTCGTTACATAAATATTGTGTTTCTCATATTTCAGAACAGCCCTATTGAGAGTGCCTCGTTATACGAAAGAATCTATCTTGAGAACTAGTGCTTGGGTGGGTGTATCGCTTTGCGCTTGGGTTCGATGTAGCTTCGAAAAGGAAATAAAAAACACCGGGATCCTCCATGCCTTCAGGCAAGAAGGATTCCGGTGTTATCAGTAAGTGTCCATACACATAAGATATTATCGTTTAACTTTCGTTTCGTTTGATCGACACCTTGATACGCATCGAAAAAAGAATGTATATTCAACTAGTCTCTTACAACGATCTCTATATTCACCAATTTTTCTCTATAAAAATTCCTAATGTTTATATGTATAATAGAGATATCCCTTGTTTCTTCTTCTCGTGAAAACGAGGAGATAGAATCCCATTGTACCCCCTTTTTCAGGGGGCTTTTTTTATCTCACAATCTCTTATTTCTTTTTCGATGCGTATCGAGAATCAAAACTTTCATTTACCACTATGTTTCCGTACACGAATAATTTACCCTTGTACATTTCCCTCTCTTATTCTATAGCATAACTTTCAGACTCACAAGATGTCTTTCGCGGTTGTCGAAGTTTGTTAATAATCGACAATATCCTTGATCGGACTGGGGCTATGGAGAATTTTATGTCGAAAAGCGTCGGAAATTATTTTTATGGAAAAATGTGTATTCTACTGAAAGTCAAATGATTCAGGTGAGTTATTCAACTTTCGCAGCTAAGTTTTGCGAATAAACCCTTGATATGTTATGTTTTTCTGAGAAAGGTAATGTCTTATACACAAAACGATAGAAAAAACACCTACGGGTTATTTTTGTCCGTATGACAGTGGTTGGGTATTCTCAGCTTATCCAATACCTTATCGGATATATGAGGAGGCATAAAAATGGCACTTCCCAAGGACCAATTTGATCACCTTTTTAATCAGCTTCCTGAGCAGGACAAAAAAAGTTTACTTGATTACATGGAATACCTGGTTGCACGTGCAGCTAAAAAAGCATGGGATGATATTCCAGAGGTGGATGAGCCTTTAACCGATGAAGAGAAAGCAAAGTTGGCTCGTGCAAAAGAAGATGACGAATCCATATCTTTGGAGGATTTAAAAAGTGAGCTTAATCTATAATCTCATCTTAAAGCCACCAGCCATTAAGTTTATCAAGAAGCAGGACAAGAAATTGCAAATGCGCATTTTGGAATCACTGGAAGGGCTAAAAAATGTTCCACCCCAAGGTGATATAAAAAAGCTCAAGGGTGAACAAGGGTTGTTCCGGCTTCGTATTGGAACCTTTCGGGTATTATTTTTTGTCGATCATGACCGACAGTTGATCATTGTGGAAACGATCGGCAATCGTGGGGATATTTATATTCGATAATTTAGGAAGAGTTGTTTTACCGAAAAAACTTCATGATACATTCAAGATCGATGTCGGTGATTCGCTTGAGATATTTGTTACTAACAATCAAGAGATAGTGTTCAGAAAGTACGAAGCTGTATGCCATATCTGCGGAACGGTAGAAGAATTCATTATGGTAAAGGGCAAACAAGAGTATGACATTGTATAGAATAAATTGTATGATAATTGGAAATTAAAGCAAAAATAATAGAAGTCCGTGAAAAACAGCTAATTAGCAAAAGGCGTAATACACAGACTTTCCCCATCCTGTCACTACGCCAGATACTGATCAATATGTAAACTCTTCAACCTCATTTTGATACATCAATTCAGCCTGTTTCAACACCGTTTCAATTGCCATCTTTTCCAGATCCGGCGGGTAGCCGTACTTCTTGAGCAGTCGTTTTACGGTGATACGCATCTGCGCTCGGACACTCTCGCGGAGGTTCCAGTCGATCGTTCATACCAATAAAGCTGATTTTATTTGTTTAAAAACACCAGTAATAAAAGGGACTCATCAAGTCGCATGGTATCGACCTTTTGAGTCCCCTTTATAATATCAACGGTATTCCGTTATACAGACGATCTCACTTACCCAAAACATTTTCCACTGCCGTGACTACGTGTTCCGGAGTGAAGCCGAACTCTTTGATCAAGCGGTCTCCCGGGGCGGAGGCGCCATAATGAGCGATGCCGATGACCGTCCCTTGTTCGCCCACGTAACGTTCCCAGCCGAGAGGATTCGCCATCTCGATTGCCACCCGCGCTTTGACATGCGGTAACAAGACAGAATCCTTGTACTCCTGCGGTTGTTTCTCGAACAATTCCCAACTTGGCATGCTGACCACGCGCACGGGAATCCCTTTTTCTGCGAGTTGTTTCTGCGCTTCCATCGCCAAGCTCACTTCTGATCCGGTCGCAATCAGGATCGCTTCCGGACTTCCTTCCGCAGGATCAGACAGAACATACGCGCCGAGCGGAAGAGAATCGCGGCTCTTCTCAGCCGTTCCCGGAAGGATCGGCAATCCCTGTCGAGACAGCACAAGCGCGTAAGGACCTTCCTGGTGACTGATGACATATCGCCAAGCGGCAATCGTCTCGTTGGCATCCGCCGGTCGAATGACAGTCATGCCCGGAATCGCGCGCGTAGAAGGGAGATGTTCAATCGGCTCATGGGTAGGACCGTCTTCCCCGACGACGAAGCTATCATGTGTGAACACATAAATCACCGGTTGTTTCATCAAGGCCGCAAGTCTCATAGTTGGGCGCAAATAATCGGAGAAAACAAAGAACGTACCTCCATATACGCGCAGTCCGCCGTGCAAGGACATGCCGTTCATCGCAGCACCCATCGCATGCTCGCGAACGCCAAACCAGAGATTTCGCCCGCTGTAATCTTCCGCATGGAACACGGGGATCCCTTTCATCGTCGTATTATTGGAAGATGCGAGATCGGCCGAGCCGCCGATAAGGAACGGAACTCTTTTGGCCAGTGCGTTGATCGCGGCTCCCGATGCTTGACGGGTAGCCATTTTCGCACTTCCCGCTTCGTAAACAGGTAAGTCGGCGTCCCACCCCTGCGGCAATTCTCCCTTCAGGGCAAGCTCTAACTGTTGAGCCAAATCCGGGTGAGCAGACCTATAGTTCGCCATCATCTCTTGCCAACGAGCTTCTTCCTGTTCGGCATGTTTCTTCCACGAGGCAAAATGTTCACGCACCTCATCAGGGATGAAGAAAGGTTCCTCATAGGGCCATTGATACGCTTCCTTGGCCAGCTTGACTTCATCTCCCCCCAAAGGAGAACCGTGGGCGGCCGACTTGCCCGCTTTGTTCGGACTGCCGTAACCGATCGTCGTTTTGATTTCGATGAGGGTCGGACGGACTTGATCTGCACGCGCCTCCTCAAGTGCGCGTCCGATCTCCTCGATATCGTTGCCGTCTTCTACGCGCAACACTTGCCACCCGTAGGCCTCATAACGTTTGGCGACATCTTCCGTAAACGTGTAAGAAGTTTCCCCATCCAATGAAATGTCATTGGAATCGTAGAGAACGATCAGCTTTCCCAAACGCAGATGGCCAGCCAATGATGATGCCTCCGCCGAAACGCCTTCCATGAGGTCACCGTCACCACAGATGACATATGTATAATGATCGATCACTGGAAATCCATCACGATTATATGTTGCCGCCAAATGACGTTCTGCCATGGCCATACCTACAGCCATAGCAATGCCCTGGCCGAGAGGACCCGTCGTCGCTTCTACGCCCGGTGTATGCCCGTACTCCGGATGTCCAGGCGTACGGCTTCCCCACTGACGAAAGCTTTTGAGCTCCTCCATCGGAAGATCGTAACCGCTTAAATGCAATAAGCTATATAGAAGCGCCGAGCCGTGTCCGGCAGATAAGACAAAACGGTCACGATTGGGCCAAGATGGATTACTCGGATTATGACGCATGTACTTGGTCCATAACGTGTATGCCATCGGAGCTGCCCCCATCGGCATACCAGGGTGTCCCGAATTCGCTTGTTCCACCATGTCAATCGAGAGGGTGCGAATCGTATCTATTGCGAGTTGTTCAATCGACTTTTGCGTTTCACTCACCAGAGGAGCCTCCTTCGCTTTTATTCACCATAGCTTACTTCATTATCCCCTATTTCACGAATTTTGCGCAACTCGTTTGTAAGGATACTCGAATCTTTCAATCTATTCTCCAAATTGCCAACAACTGAGACTCAATGTTCCATACTGATAATTTTGATACAAAAGATTCGCTTTTCGTTGGTCATTGGCCGCACCCATCGCTATTAGCAGAGGGATAAAGTGCTCATTTCGCGGTACCGCATCTTTCGCGTACGGGGCCCTGTTCTCATATTGGAATAATGATTCCAAGTCCCACTCTTCTAACTGATTGGCTAGCCAACGATCAAATGCAACCGCCCATTCATTCGGGTGCGTGCCATTCCATTCCAAACGTCGCAAATTATGCACGGTGCCACCGCTGCCAATAATCAGAATATCTTTATCACGCAATGAAGCAAGCGCGCGCCCGATTTGATATTGCTCTTGAGGAGGAAGCGCCGGATTTACCGACAATGTCGTAACGGGAATATCCGCATCCGGGTACATGAGACGGAGGATCACCCACGCACCGTGGTCTAAACCGCGCTTCTCATCAATTCGTGAAGGGATGCCCTGAGCCGTCAATAATGCTTGAATCTCCTTGGTCATTTGCTTGTTTCCGGTCGCCGGATACGTGATTTGATACATTTCGTCCGGAAAACCGTAGAAATCATAAATCATGTCATACGTTTCAACGCCGCTGATCGATTGAATGGGCTCTTCCCAGTGAGCGGAAAACAGCACGATTCCTTTCGGTCTCTGTAATTCATTCGCTAAATCTCGTAAAAATTTTGTATACTCGTTGTTCTCAAGAACAAGCGTTGGTGCTCCGTGTGCAAGAAAAAATGAAGGAAGCATTGGGTCATCCCCCTATTTCGATTCTCTTTCGATCATGTTATAAACTAACTATTAATAAGTATATAACTTTTAGTTGATTCGTTCAAGACGTCAAAGCCGTGATTTTCTAAATCATCAGTGGAGTGTGTTTCTTATCAACATCTCCCTTCGTCATGAGGATATGAATGATGGAAGAGAGAAAATGCAAGTACCCTTCGCTACGTGCTGGCCATGTCAAGGAACAATCCGCCATTTTCCTAGTCTGATATACGTGTCTTACTCGCTTTCCGCTTCATTTACTAAAGATGAGACTACATGAAAGGAGGAACCTCCATGTACGGTTGCTTCGGTGCGTATACCCGTTGGGCTGTTGTATTTCTCATTATTTTCGTCCTGTTCTTCTTGCTTGTTCCTTACAGTGGCACTTACTAAAATTCCAAAAAAATTCCCCCTCACGGTCATCCAATTGAGGGGGGCATCTCATCAATGTTGATCAAGTTCTTTTCCAAAACGCTCTTAGGTCATCTCGGCTAATAATCGGTCTGGATTCTCTAATAGTTGTTTGATCCGATTGGTGAAGCGTACCGCAGTCGCGCCATCGATCAAGCGATGATCGAAAGACAGGGACATATTCATCATCCATCGGATCACACCTTCTCCATTGCGTACAACCATTCGTTGTTCCATCTTGTGTAACGCCAAAATCGCTACCTCCGGATGGTTGATGATCGGTGTTGCATGAAGCCCTCCGATTGGTCCCACATTGCTGATCGTAAATGTGCCGCCAGTGACCTGATCCCTGGAGAGTTTTCCATTCCGCGCCATAGTTGACAATTGGCTGATCTCTTCTGCTAACTGGATGATCGTCTTCCTGTCTGCATGTTTGATGACGGGGACGATCAAACCTTCATCAGTATCAGTTGCAATTCCGATATGATAGTAATGTTTCAGAATGATTTCACCCGTATCATCATCGATCGAAGCATTCAACGTTTTAAACTCCTTCAAAGCGATCACAATCGCTTTGATGAAAAAGGGTAGGAAAGTCAACTTGACCTGACGTTCTTCCGCATAATCCTTCAAACGTTCCCTTAAAGCCCAGAGAGAGTCCACTTCCAGCTCATCGACATGGGTCACATGAGGGATAATCGTTACGGATTTCACCATATGTTGGGCGATTTTCTTGCGGATCCCCCTTAACGGAATCCTCTCTTCCGCTTCTAGAGTTGATGGTATACCCGCACCGCTCAAGGAAACAGTTTCGAGTTCTACTTGTTTTCTCTCAAGCCCTTTGTCGGCAGAACCGTTTACAGATTCGTCCCCTTTAGCGAACGGGATATCCTCAACGGAGACGGAATTGTTTTTATTTTGCCGAATGGTCGTTTCACCTTGCTGCTCTTGGGCAAAGCGGTGAAGATCTTCAACTGTCACCCGTCCGATAGGGCCCGTTCCCTTCACCTGTTCTATATCAATATTCATCCTCCTCGCTAACTGACGTACATAAGGTGTGGCAATGACACGTCTGGGAAGAGGAGAGGCTTCTTGTTGCGTCACTGCCGCCTCTGGAACCGGCGATACCGTGGCTTCCACATCCGGAGCTAACGAAGCCGCCGTTTCCTCTTCGGGAAGAATCATAAGGAGAGTAGAGCCTACCTTGACTACATCCCCTTCGGCAAAGAGGATCTTTGCGACAGTTCCTGTTACTGGGGAAGTGATTTCCGTATTTACTTTATCCGTCTGAATCTCCACGATCGGCTGATCAGACTGTACCCGTTCCCCCTCTTTCACCAACCATTTGGAAATTTCGCATTCGTGCATCCCTTCAAGAACGTCCGGTAGTTTGAATTCAACCATGAAACCCTTCTCTCCTTAGAACAAAATCGTTTCGACAATTCCTTCTTTGATGCGTTGTTCAGTCGGAAGATAACTGTCTTCAATCGTGAATTGCGGAACCGGAACATCGAACCCGGTGATCCGTTTCACGGGAGCCTTCAAATACATAAGCGCTTCATCATTAATGAGAGAAATGATTTCAGCACCCACGCCCATCGTTTTATGCGCTTCATGAACCACGCAGGCTCTCCCGGTCTTTTGCACGGATTGAATGATTGTATCGCGATCCAAAGGATACAAGGAACGCAGGTCGATCACCTCACAGGACCAACCTTTCTCCTGCTCGATTTGTTTGGCCGCATTCATCGCAACGCGCAACATCGCTCCCCAGGCGAAAATAGACAGGTCGTTTCCTTCCTGTATAACTCTGGCTTTGCCGAGAGGAACCCTGTACATTTCTTCCGGAACCTCCTCCTTGAAAGCGCGGTAGGTACGGGTGGGTTCAAGGAAAATGACCGGATCGGGGTCTTCGATCGCTGAAATTAACATCCCTTTCGCGTCATAAGGGTTGCTCGGAACAACCACTTTCAGTCCCGGTGTATGCACAAAAAACGACTCGACACTCTCCGAATGAAGTTCGGGCCCTCGAATACCGGCTCCGTATGGGGTGCGAATCACAAGCGGTACATGGAACTGACCACGGGTTCTGAACCGCATCCTCGCCGCATGGGAAACGATTTGTTCAAATCCCGGATAAATGAACGCCAGAAACTGGATTTCCACCACCGGAATCATTCCATTTAAGGCAAGTCCGATGGCTGAACCCACGATTCCTGATTCCGCCAAAGGCGTATCCACCACGCGGGCCGATCCGTATTTTTCAAGCAATCCCTCGGTGGCCCTGAATACTCCTCCGTTGACTCCGATATCTTCTCCTAAGAGCATCACCCGTTGATCCTCAGCCATTTTCTGATCCAATGCTTCCTTGATTGCCTGAATAATCGTCAGTTGTCGGCTCATGCTTTAATCCCATCCTTCTTGCAGACTCGATGAAACTCTTGTTGTTGTTCGCGGATTTGCCACGGGGTATCGGCATACACGTGACGGAACATATCGTCAGGCTGGGACTTGGGATAGTTCATCGCTTCCTGGAAGGCCGCATCGATTTTCTCACTGACTTCTTTTTGTAACTGAATTTCCCGCTTCTCGTCCCAAAGATCCCTCTTTTCGAGGAACATTCGCAGTCGCAAAATCGGATCCCGTTTTGTTCGCCATTCTTGAGAAAGAGTCTCTTGGTCGCGATATTTAGTCGGATCATCAGCAGTAGTATGAGCGCCGTAACGGAACGTAACGGCCTCGATCAACGTTGGTCCTTCACCGGCGAGTCCTCGCTCGATCGCTTCCTTAACGGTCAACCAAACGGCAAAAATATCGTTGCCATCCACCCGAACGCCTTTGATATCGTAAGCGGCCGCTCTTTGCGCGATCGTCCGTGAAGCTGATTGTCTGGCAAAGGGAGTGCTGATGGCAAAACCATTATTTTGACAGAAAAAGATCACAGGCGCTTTATACACACCGGCGAAATTGAGCGCTTCATGAAAATCTCCTTCTGAACTTGCCCCGTCTCCGAAGTAAGCGATGCTTACATTCTTTTCTCCTTTTAATTTGCTGGCCCAAGCCGTACCGACAGCATGTAGCATCTGTGTGGCGATCGGGACGCAATAAGGCATGATCTTTTTCCCTTCTGGACATACGGTACCTTCCATATGGCCCATCCAGTAGAGAAACACTCTCATCAACGGTTGGCCATGCGTGATTGCGGCCGCGTGATCCCGGTACGTTGGAAACAACCAATCCCCGGGCGACAAAGCCATCGCACTTCCTACCTGACTGGCCTCTTGTCCTTCAAAGGGAGCGTATGTGCCCAATCGCCCCTGTCTTTGCAAGATCAAAGACTTACGGTCAAACGCCCGAACAAGCACCATATTTTCATACATTTTGAGCATGAGGGATTCGTCGATTCGTCCCTCGAGATCCTCCCGGACATCTCCATCACTTGTCAACACTTGATACATTTCCAACACATGATCTGCAGGCAGAATGCTTGTATGCGTTTTCATTCCAGCGACATGCTGGAAAATGTCCTTTTCGTTAATAATAATCACCACGTCCCCTTTCACAAAATTGCAACTACTGTAATTATAAATGGATTCAAAATCTCACGCAAAAACGTGCGTAAACGCGAAAATACATAAAAACATATATGTAGTAAAGCGTTAAAGCAATAAATTGATCTTGCAAGATCAAAAGATCAGTGAAGTAAACAAAAAAAAGACGCTCTTCATATCCGAAGAAACGTCAAACCAAGATGAGTAAAGTAAGATAGCCATACATGTCAGACACAAGAAAGGCACATAATGGACAAGCTTATATTACCACACTGTAAATTTTTTGTCGAGTAATATCGAAAAAAATCGACTTTCGTATAAAGGATTTTTTTAATTGAAAAAAACCCCCTGCTCTTCTCCTAGCAAGGGGGCTTTTTGAAAAGAGGCCTTACTTATTACTTGGTAACTGCAGAACTGTTCATGGAAGTTACATACGTTTTCGCTTTTTCTGTGTCATATTGACCTTCCCACTTGGACATTACGATGGCGGCCAAAGAGTTGCCGACCACGTTTACGGCTGTACGTGCCATGTCCAGAATACGGTCAATACCTGCAATGAACGCCAAACCCTCTAACGGAATTCCTACGGAACCGAGCGTCGCCAACAAGACGACGAACGAAACCCCAGGTACACCGGCAATCCCTTTTGATGTAACCATCAACACAAGTACGAGTGAAATCTGTGCACTCAGCGACATATGGATTCCATACATTTGTGCGATAAAGATTGCAGCGAGCGCTTGGTATAAAGTGGAACCATCCAAATTGAACGAATACCCGGTCGGAATGACGAATGAAGTAATCCCTCTCGGGCAACCGAATTCCTCCATTTTTTCCATAATACGCGGTAGAACCGTTTCGGAACTTGCGGTGGAATACGCGAGGATCAGTTCCTCTTTCAAAATTTTAATGATGGCAAAGATGTTTGTCCCCACCATTTTGGCAATCAGTCCCAAAACGACAACGACAAAGAAGATCATCGAACCGTATACGCAAAGCACCAATTTACCCAGAGGAATCAATGAATGGATCCCGAATTTGGAAACGGTTACACCGATCAAGGCAAAAACGCCGAAAGGTGCAAATTTCATGATCTGATTAACCATCCAGAACATGGCATCCGCGACACCATGGAAAAATTGAATGATCGGTTTTCCTTTCTCACCGATCGCGGAAATCGCAAGGCCGAACAGGACGGCAAAGAAAATGATCGCCAACATATCACCGTTTGCCAACGCTTGTACGATATTTGTAGGTACAATGTTCACAAACGTGTCAACGAAACTATGACCGACTTTATTGGTCGTTTCAACATATTTGTGGATATCGCTTTTCGAAAGTTCATGTAAATCGACACCAAGACCCGGCTTGAAAATATTAGCCGTCAATAACCCGACGATGATGGCAATCGTTGTGACAATCTCAAAGTACAGGATCGTTTTTCCACCAAGTTTCCCGAGTTTCTTTACATCGCCTACACCGGAAACGCCGATTACAAGCGTGGAGAATACGATCGGAACAACGATCATTTTAATCAAACGAATAAAGATATCGCCAATAGGCTGCAAGACTTTAGCGATCGTCGGATTCCCATAAAAAACGGCACCCACAACGATACCCAATATGAGTCCAATGAGAATTTGCCAAGCTAAGCCGACTTTCTTCATTCTACCCCTCCATCGCATTTAAAATTCAAATTATTTTTACATTTGATAAATAATAACTCACAAAAAATATGTTACAATAAAACGTATACATTGTAAATGATAGAATGAGAAACGACCAGTTGTTCGCTGAAGTACATTTCCCCCCATTTGACAAAAAAATGAGCCATCCGTTTTCTTCATACGAACGTGACGACTCTATATAATGTAGTTGAATTTTTTTGTTTCCTCAAGAGGTAAATTTACCCAACTATACGTATACTTTATGTCTTCGATCGTTCACGGTTTGGGGCCCATCTATTCTTCAAACGCGCAAAAGTCACGCACACTCGGCGGAACTTTTTTCATAACCTATTCACGACAAACTGCTACATCAGATAATATAAAATTAGTTTCTATCCTTTCATACAACTAGATGAAATCGAAGTACCTTCTACCGATCGGTATCAGAGCAAGATCATTCCATTTCATCGTAAAACAAAGGAGTGGAAAAAATGAAAGGGCTACTCTTAGCTGGTCTGATTGCAGTTTCCCACCCATTCGTTCCTGCTTCTCACGTGCAGACTTGCGAGAACGCCCAACCGTATACCTTATCGCAGCAAAATGAGGGGCTCAACGAGCTTGAACAGAAAATTTTAAATGATTTAAGCTCCCTTGAAGATCTGTTCAATGCTCCTGAAATGGATCCAAATGATCTGCAGAATCGAATGAATCAAATCTTGAATGACATGAATCGGATCAACCAAACCATTTTTGATCAAACGTCGTTCAATCACCCAGGAGTTCATCATTTGCCAAGGGTCAAATCCGGACATGCTCGAACGACATCGTCAGGCATCGAAGTTGCGGCAGGGGATCCAGGCGTTCCCTTGTCAACGGTCAATATGGCTGCCGATATCATAAAAAATCTTTCCATTCCGGTCATACAAGATTCTTTAGACAGCGTTCCGGCTAGGAATACGCACATCGTTCTCTTCTCATCTCCGCAGTCTTACGCAAATTCACTAAGAAAAAGCGGAATCTCTTCCGATGAGGTGGACAATATTGTTTCGGAAACCGGCGGTTTAACCATAGGCTCCGACGTCTGGATTCCGTTGTATAACCTTCAGGATTCATCCGATTTGGCCAATGTGTTAACACACGAATTGACACACGTGGTCCTCAATCAAAAAGGGATCGGCGAACAGATTCCTACTTGGATTAATGAAGGAATCGCGTGGCATAACGGACTCACCGCCCAGAGTCAAATGAATCCAGGGAAAGTTCAAGAAGAAAGATACGCTCTCACACAGCAAGTCAAACAAGCGGCAGAAAAAGGTCAGCTGCTCCCACTGTCTGCCGATGAAAATGATATTTTACACGCGAATTACAATGTGGAGTGGGAGGACGCACTCGCTGTTGAACATCTGATACAGAACTTCGGAAAACAAACGTTCAAGTCATTCATCAACGGGATCGCTCATAGTGGTGTTGAGCAAAGTTTCCTTGCACATTTTCATATGAAACAATCCGACTATGAGAAATCTTTTCTCCATACTCTTAATGGACATGTATGAGACACTTCTCACTCAAAACATAGGGGAAACCTACGACCGTACGAGCTAGCACATGTGGATATCCCCTTTTTCTTGCAGGCTTCTTATTTTCATGGGGTTGAAAAAATAGCATCCGAGTTCCCGCAAAGGGAGCTCGGATTTCAAAAAGTCGAATGACGTAGGACATCGTTAGCGCTCGAGGTTTGATCCAAGGGGTAACGGATTAACGCTGTGGGGATTCGATCGCCTTTACCGTTTCTCTAAACCGGGACATCGGGCAATGGTAGAAGACCGGATCCTCTTCCTGACTCTTTCCATAGTAGACGACGAGCAAATGCGGCTCACCGATCTCCCGCGGATGAACATTTTTCTTTGATACATCGATAGGGTTGAAGGGAATAACTTCCAAAAGACAGTGCTTATGCATGTCTTGTTCTGTCAATTCCAGGTTTGCAAACGCACTTCCCAACAACAAAGGAGTCGTAACAATTTCCTGAATGATGCGCTGTGTCTCCCGTTTATCGAGAGAACGATCCCACCAAATCCCGCGAGGTTTGTTTTTAAAGGCCTCGAGATAGTCAAGTTTCATCAGCCCCTGGGCAACTTCCAGGTTTTTGATGCCACGGACGGATAAAAACTCGTATAATCGCTTGAACAAATCATGCAACTGATGACCGATTCGGTTCCATCCTTTCTCTTCCCAATAGTCCCCAAATTCCTGGAAGAAATCAAAGGCAGAGGGAAACTCTTCATCGATCAGGTACTTTACCGTTCGATCGGCGCGATGCGCGTTCCAATATTTTTCCAACACATCTTCGACACGTTTGATGCGAATCACATCATCAAAAGAAAGGACGTTGTTACTCAAGATTTCATAAGGAGCCGTGTCCATATATACATAATGATACTTGTCCGCGTTCAAGCGAACTCCTGTGCCCCGCAACATTTTCAGGAATCCGAGTTGCAACTCTTCCGGTTCGAGGCCAAAGACATCATTAAACGTTTTGCGGAACGAGTTGTAATCCTCTTCCGGAAGGCCAGCGATCAAATCGAGATGCTGAGTGATCTTTCCTGTCTCTTTAATGCTTAGCACGGTATGTGTAAGCTTCTCCCAATTTTGTTTCCTCTGTACGATTGCGTTCGTCAAATCGTTCGTCGATTGCACACCAATCTCAAAACGGAAAATTCCCGGCGGCGCATTCTCCGCCAGAAACTGAACGACATCCGGTTTCAAAATATCTGCCGTAATCTCAAACTGAAAGACGGTGTTCTTATGATTTTTGATCAAAAAATCGAATACATTCAGGGCATAGCGGCGATGTATATTAAACGTGCGATCGACAAACTTGATCGTTTTGACCCCGGCGTCGATTAATCGTTTCAATTCCGACAGAGTACGTTCTAGTGGAAAGTAACGTACGCCCGTTTCAATCGAGGAAAGACAGTAGGAACAAGAAAACGGACAGCCGCGGCTGCATTCAAAATAGACGATACGATCAACGAGTGTTGGCAAATCGTCATCGTCATATGGAGACGGAATTTCTTCGAGATTCATCTTTTCACGCGGCAGATTTTGAACGATCCCTTTTTCCGGATGGCGAAAAGCGATTCCCGGAACCAATTCCAATCGCTGTTCCGCTTGAAACTCGGTCAACACGTGATGAAACGTCTTCTCCCCTTCGTTACATACGATCACATCCACCTCCGGGATCCGTTCCATCCAGTACTTCACGTCATAAGAAACCTCTGGGCCACCCAAAACGATTTTCACGTCCGGTTTGATTTTGCGCAGCATCTGAATGATAGGGATCGTTTCTTCGATGTTCCAAATATAACATGAGAATCCCACCACATCTGGATTCCGTTTATAAATATCCGCCACGACATTGATGGCGACATCCTTGATTGTATACTCACACAGATCGATATCGGGAAAATCCCTGCGTGCGTAAGCTCTCAGGTAGCGCAGTGCCAGTGAAGAGTGTATATATTTCGCGTTCAAAGTTGCGAGTACGATTTTCATTTGATTCCTCCAGCCCGTTTCATGTGTCTTTACACATATAGGAATACAACCTTTTTACTAAGTATAGTATAGATGATCGGTTTACATAAGGATAAAACGAAAATGTCACATAACCCGGTACATGTTCCATAAACCGAAGTCATGAAAGCCCAAACGTTTGTAGATCTTGCCGGCACTTGGATTATCGTAGAACAAGCAGGGAGTTCTCTTCTCATTCACTAACTCTTGGCATAATACGGTCATACAGAGAGAGGCCAGTCCTTTCCGGCGATGCTCCGGTAATGTACATACCCCTACAATCATTGCGGACATTGAATTTTCCGCCGCTGTGGATGCCGCGGAGATCATTTGACCCTTTTCATCTTCTATATAAAACGTACGGGAAACTCCTTTCTCCATTGATTTCCATAAACTATGACGGCTGCTTTTGCTTGGTATGAACGTAGCGATCTGACTTCGCAACTCGAAAATACGATCCACATCATCCAGAGTTGCCCGTTTTACTTGAGACAAAGCACCAGAGTGTGCGTCCGCCTTTGTAAGAGCTGACAACTTGGCATAATAGGCCGTACGTTTCTGTGCATGTCGCACAGAAGGAATCACTTCAAACTTTTCTGTAACATCCGCTTTTCCCTGAAGCAGTTCAAACCGGTCATCCTTCATGATGATCTCCACATAGGGGGTGACATCAAAGTCTCCGCGTGCATACGGAATATATGTATGATAATAACGAAGTAATACGGAGCGTATCTTCCTGTCTTCGTCGAGATCCGCCCAAATGTCTTGAAAATCCGAATGGTATCCGAACGATTCCAGATCACTGATGATGAAGAGGTTCATCTCCGAGTCTTTTGACAAATATTGAATTACAGCCTGATGATCGGCTTCGGTCAACTTCTTGATCATAACGAACCTCCTCTACCCATTATCCTCCAGTCCAAAAAACAGAATAAATCCGGCAAATCACAAACGGGTATACCGCTGCTCCCGTACAATCACTCCGATTTCATTTTTTCTGGAAGCACAACCCTTCTGCCTTTTACCGATATTGCCGGATGAACTTTGATACGAGATCAGGTAATAACTTTTTCTGTTTTGAAAGAAAGGCGACAAAAGCGTCTTTCTCTTCTCGAGAAACGTTCCAATCGTTCGGGAGCGAATGGATCACTTTGACTATTGCCTGATCCGATAAGGATGTGATCCTTCTGATAAATGAAGTCAGTTGCCTATCCTTCAAAAATGTCATAGCCCACTGATATACAACCGTATCGTGTACATGTCCCCGGCCATATTTCAGTTTTTCTGCGGTCCAATCATATCCTCCCGGAAAAGAAGAACCATGATCGATCATATGGATATGATAACGTCCTTTGGGAAGAGATTCAAAAAGTATATTTTTATAGTCTCTGCTAGGATTATCGATCCAATGGTCGAATACAATCATTCCTGCAAGAGCATGGGGATTTTCGATTTTCTCGAAGGAGGGAAGTGGGTATGGGAGTCCCGTACAATTTTCAATAAATAAACTGGCATATTGATTGCCAGGTTTGAATCTCTTTTTAAGCTTTTCATTGATTGACTGTATCCTATTCCTTTTTAAATACATACGCTTATAGGGAACCACTGGGAGGTAAAGTAGTCGAGCCAAATGATTCGCAATGTACTCGTTGACCAGTTCTTTGGTTCCATGTCGATCATTTTTGAACTTAATTACATATCTTAAATCGTTATTGCAAAGAAAGAGATGAGCAATACCTCCTTCCAATGTTCGAATGAATTTAACCGGATAGATGTTCTTTTTTAAGATCGTACTCTCTCCTTTCTTAACGATCTTGTATGGCACGTCTTCGTTTGACGTTGGAAAAGAAACGTTCGCTTCCCTCTTCTATAATTTATTAGAAGAAAAGCCATCTTGAAGCTGACAGAAGCATAAAAAAACCGCTCAGGACTTCATCCCGATCCGGTTGGCACTCTCAAGCCACCTGACGATGCAGGAATAAGAGACTTCCACCGGATTCGTGAGGTTCAGTCATGAAAGAAGGCGGGCTCCGAACAATCAGCCCCGCCCCCGCTTTCTTGAGTAAATACTCTCTTTTGAATGATTGCTGAAGCTATGTTCACAGTTGCTCTGTTTGTGACAGAACCGCTCTTAGGTCTTCATGGAATCTTTCAATTTCGTTACGATTTAATGGAATAGGAAACATACCGTAAGTCATCACCAAAAAGTCTTCTCCACTGTTTTTCACTTTTGTAAGTTGATCATACATCGTTCGTAATTGTTTTTCGTTCCAAACGGAATAGGCGGGGGTATTTTTTATCTTTCGAATCGTGAATTCTTTTTTATCAGGACTCATGTCTCCAGAAATAAAGTCTCCTTTATAAGATCCCATTGTCGGACTCCTTTAAATAACTATTGTAAATTTACCCAAACAGATTTAACTTCCGTATACATTTCAAGGGCATAAACCACTCCTTCTCCTGTTTTTTTCTTGACTCGTTTACTTTTTGCAGCAAAGGTTTCACATATTCCACTCGGGTGTAACGGAGAAGAGGGTTAAAACAATAAATTTAATGATTCTACATCTATTTTCCATCTATTCATTTCGTGATCTCTTGTTACAACGAACTGAAGTTTCTTTTGGAATTTTTTTTGTGATGACATGAACACCGATACATGGACAGGTATTTCAACCCGATCTGCACTTTCTTTGCTGTATTTTTCATTCTCTTCACTTGTATCTGCTTTCATTAAACGGATATTCTCAATGCCCTTCGCTTTTTCGAGGAAATCTTCCACTGCATCAGGATCGGACTGGTCGAGAGTTAGTTTTACGATATTGAGATCTTTCTCTTTTAGTGCGGTTAAAACCAAATTCACTAGCTCTCGGGGAGTCGCTTTTGTGATCACATCGTTTAATTGCCCGGAAGCCTTTCGTATCATAAGGTTATGACTAAGATCATGTTTCCGCAAACGATGGGTGGTACTTCCTTCGAAGTGAATGCAAAAATGACCGGGGAAGTTGTTTCCCTTGATAGCTCCTGCACCATGAGGCATACCGTTCATTGAAGCAGCGATTACTTTATCTTTTACTTTCACCAAAATGGCCCTACGTTTCCAACTCCACTTACCGTTATAAATCTCTTTCATTATTCGAGTATCGTCTTGGGTTACAGGTTGCACATCAGCATGATAGTTGCCCGCTCTCCTTTGAACAGTGAAATTTAAACCTGTTTCAAGGTCAATGACCTGTGCGAATCCCATTCTAGGGAATATCTCTTTGACCGAAGTCCAAGGGATAGCCTCACCGTAATGTTTTCTTTTAACCATGTGAATCGAGTGGAGAAGCTTGTTTGTGGTATCGGAAGAACATTGAAGGAGTTGATTGTCGTTTTTCAAGAATACACGAAGGGAATGATCGACTATATACTCCATTTGCTGATTTCCATTTTTTACTGTCAAATAAACTTCAGGCAGTTCTGGCTTTCGGTCAGTTTTTATGGTCTGACTTCTCACGATCGAACGGAAAAATTTACGGTCATCAATATGTAGAGTGGATGAAAACTTCGATTCCGGGGAGGATTTTACCGTTACGAGGATCCCATCCGATACCCAATCGTTCGCACGAGTTATTTTGTTTTCAAATAAGATCATCCACATGAAGCTAATACAAAGGAGAACGGTAATAAAAATTCGTGATAGTTTCCACATCATGATTCGCCCCATGTTTTCATGTTTTTTTCACACATTTCCCATCAATGATTTCTCCCTGATCATAACTTCATTTCGCATTTAATATGAGCAGAGAAAACGACATTCATTCAAAAGAACACTACGGAAAGATCAAGGGGTTTTGGGGATCACCGCACGGGCCACAAGCCCGTTTTTGTATTTTTACAATCGTAGCCTTAAGAACGTACGAATACCCATGATAAATGTACGTTTCCTAACCTTGCCCATTTTCATTAACTAATATCGAGATCAACAAAAGGAGGAAATCAAATGTACGGCACTTTCGGAGCCTATACTCGTTGGGCCGTTGTATTCCTGATCATCTTTGTTCTTTTCTTCTTGCTCGTACCTGGTTATTATGGAGCCCCTGCAGCTGCTGCCCCCACCTATGACCCCTGATGTTTACACATGAAAAAGTGAGGAGGCTGATTGTACCCGCAGTCGATGATGTGGACGGTTAAAAACCCTTACCCATGAGCGGGCTTTTTTGTTGATAAGGGGGAGTAGGGATGGAAGCCCAGCAACGCGGTGAAGAAGAACAACACATTTATGGAGTGATTTATGAGCCAGATGAATCTGGTTCAGGTGCTCATTCCCATGAAATGTACCTCATTACATGGGATGGAAGAGTACTTCATGTTCACGATTTTTCAGGCATTACCTCGTTTGATGTTGGGCATCGGCATGGTTACAAAGGGGTCACCGAACCGGCTCCAAGCGGTGTTCCGCATATCCATGCCTACGCCACTGAAACAACATTTGACGACGGGCATACGCATTTCATTCGTGGAAGGACGGGGCCTGCCATTCCACTTCCAGGCGGCGGGCATTACCATTATTTCGAGGGAATCACCACAAGAGATGGTGCGCCGGGCGTCCCTCCACATAGCCACTCTTATAGTGGAAAAACAGGAAATGAACTACCTGTTTAACGTACGATTCTGGATTTTATCGACCTGAACAAAAAGGAGCGATCACAAATGTATGGAGTATTCGGTGGCTACACTCGTTGGGCCGTCGTTTTTCTGATCATTTTCGTTTTGTTCTTCTTGCTGGTTCCTGGATATACCCGAGTATGTAAAACTGTTCCTGTGTATTAATTAAAAGACCGTAACGTTTTTTCTAAGATGAAGAAGATCCATTCATACTATGAATCAATGGCTTACTTCTTGGGATACGCCACCATTGACTTCCTGGCGTATCCTATTTTCCGATTCGTTTATGAAATGGAGGAATTTCGTGCTAATTTTTTGATTCTGTTCTTCCGCAAGAGTTTACTGGTCTATTCAATTTTAACACGTACGCTAGAAATAGCATTAAACCCATAACCCTTCCTGTTCCAGAACGCATTACTAGGTTGCATTCTTCCATATGTGTCTTTTGCTCTTGCCATGAGCACATATTCCCCTTTTTTCTCTGCGTACCACTTATAAGACCAATACGTCCATCCATACATTGAGTTCAAATCTTGGTACAATTGCGTCTTCTCCCAAGTTACCCCTTGGTCAAGGCTGACTTCTACTTCTGAAATTGTTCCCATTCCAGTCCAAGCAATTCCGAAAACCGTGTGTATACCTGTATCAAGTTGAGCAAGGTCATGAGGTTGCAGAATCGTGGAATTCACGTTGATACGTGTAACAGGGGTTTTTCCGATGTCGTTATCTTTAAACGGATAATACATATAATCAATTGCTTGAAAAGGTCCATTGAATGTATTTGCGATCAACGTTATCTTACGTAACCATTTCACGGAAGCCATTCCATACCATTGGGGTACGATAAGACGTATGGGATACCCGTGCTTGAAAGGAATGGGTTTCCCATTATATTCATAAGCGATGATGGTATCAGGATGAATCGCCTTATCAATAGGCAAACTTCTAGCAAATCGATATTCCCCATTCAAATCATTCCTATATCCGTAATCGTGTCCTTCAAAGACAACCTCTCTTACTCTATATGTAACCCCCGTATATTTAAGTAATTCCGCTAAAGACACTCCTTTCCAAACACCTTGACTCATGGCTCCCATTTCCCATTGTTCCCCAAATACTTTGGGTTCAAAAAATGCTCTTTTATTACCTGCACACTCCATTACCATTGCAATTTCCTTGGAGGGAAGGGAGAGAAGATCCTGTAAGCTAAAAACCATTGGTCTTTGAACTTCACCCTCTATTGATAACTCAAAAGCATTTTTTTGTATTTCAGGATAAGGAAAGTGATTTCTTTTATAAAAATATTCCTCGGGGATACTTGGAGTATTCATAAATTCTATAGGAGATTCTTGATTTTCAGGAACTAAGCTTCTTGTGCGTAAATAAGGCCTTATTAATAATTTTTCATTTTTATCCATAGGGATCACCAACTCATCAGTGGTTACCCTATATTTTATTTGCAGATTGAGATGTCATGTCATTTGTGTTTAAACGAATGACACCTGATTTTAACCGTTCATTCATTTATATTGCTACCGTTAAAATCGGCAACTTCCAGAGCTTTTTCTTCAACAGGAATTCGAACAAATGTTAAGAAAACAAAGTTGATCAAGGACCAGAAAACAGACGTCCAATAAGCGCCAAAAATAAGCGGTATAACAACGAATTCTGTCATAACGACTAAATAGTTAGGATGGGAATACCAACGATAAGGTCCTTTCTTCACAAGACCGCTTTCTGGAACGATATAAATTCTTGTATTCCAATATGGTCCAAGGGAATAGATACACCAGTATCGCAAAAACTGAGAAAGAATGAGAATGATACAGGGTAACATCCACCAGGTCGGAGGTTTCGCGCCGGCACCTACCTCCATAAAAAGGCTGACGAGAAAGCCTGTGTGTATGAACACGATGTATTTAAAATGACTCTTCCCAACTTCATACCCGCCTTGGGAAATGATCCACTTCCCATTTCTTCTTGCCAACCATAATTCCACAAAGCGTTGGAGGATAAGAAAGAGAAAAAGGAATAGAAAATAATGATTGATAAGCATCAGCTAGACTCCTTCCGCAAGTATAAGTTCAGAACTAAAGCCTGGGCCGAGGGCGGAGATAAGAGTCGCTTCACCTTTTTGTATCGGTTCATTTTTAAGGAAACGGTCTAAAACAAAGAGGACGGTGCAAGATGACATATTTCCGTTTTCACGGAGGATCTGTTCTGCCAAACGCAGTTTTTCAACAGGTATGGACAGTGACTTCTGATATGCCTCTAAAACCTTTTTCCCACCCGGATGTATAACATAATGATCAATCTCCTCGTTTAAACGATAGAAATTCGTGAATTCACGGATCGTCTTCGGTAGTTCCCGTTTTACCAAAGTAGGAATATCGCGTGAAAAGATGACATGAAATCCGGATGACGAAAAATCCCATCCCATGACATCATAGCTATCTTTTAAAAGTGTGCTCATCGTTCCTTTAATCTTCAACTTTCCTTTTAGGGATGCCCGATCCCCAGAGACTAAAACCGCTGCAGCACCATCGGCAAAAAGGGAAGTCGCTACCAGATTGCTTTTCGTTTTATCGTCACGTTGAAATGTTAATCCGCAAAGCTCGACAGCGACGACAATCGCAAGTTCATCGGGATGTGCCTGGACATAATCGTAAGCCCTGGAGAGACCCGCTGCTCCACCCGCACAACCTAATCCCCAGATGGGAGTCCGTTTCATGTGTGGATGGGCATCAAGTTCATTCAAAATCCTCGCATCGATACTTGGTGTCGCCAGTCCTGTGGTAGAGATAAAAAATAGATGATGAACTTCATTCAGACTGAGTTGAACCTGGTCAAGGCAATTTTTAAGTGCATCCATTCCTAACTTGACGGCATTGTCTATGTAAAGTTGATTTTTTCTTCTAAAATCGTATGTTTCCGCAAAATGTTCGATCGGCATACAAAAACGTCTCGTATCGATCTGTGTATTTTCAAAAACCCGAAGCAATCGGTCTATATCAGGAAACCTATCTGAAAACATCTCTCTGACAATCGGAAGAATGTCTTTTTGTTGATATTCGTAGGGGGCTTTTGCGATGCCAGTTGATACGATGTAAGGCACAAAAATCATCCTTCCCTTTACACATGTCAATGATACTCGTCATTGTTGCAACATCCTCATCATGGTATTCCATAACCTTCCTGAATAAAGATGAAGAAGATCTGCGATAAGGTCTACGACATTCTAAAAATGACCTCATGCCCAACGCGATCATTCTTTGATTATTTTCTCCAGTAATTGGATCATTATTCGATATTTTCTTCTCCTAACAAAGAAAAGCCGTATCTGGATATTGAGCTGCGGAGAAGTTATTGATGTCAGCCCGGTGCGTTCTTCTTTCTCGGGCCTTGTTTAGAAACCATTTCAGGGTACATCCGGATAACAGAATGGGCGGGGATAAAATTTTAAACAATGGGTAAAGTAAAAGCAAAAACATTGGGTAGGTGTAAACAAAATGGAGAATGATCAAGACCTGAAACATACACTTTCCTACATCCATTCTGAACTCAATCGTATCGAAACAATGGCGGGAACACTTTCTTCCATTGAACGTGACCACTTCAACAAACTTACAAAGTTTGACCATCGTGAGTTAGTGGATCTTGCGGTTGAAGAACAAAATGCTGCCCGTCAACTCGAAACCATGAAGCATATGTGTTTAGCGATGGCCCAAAAGATTGAAGGGATAAAAAACGCAATGGATCTTGGTAAAACCGAGGAGAGTGCTCATCGTGCTGAGGCTCATTGAAAATTTTATCCGTTCATCGATTAACGAATCTGTCGATAAAGCGATTTCGAGAGCAATCAGAGACCAATACACCGAGAACCTGTTTGAAATGATTCCTGCAACGAACAAAGTGGGCATGACGAACCTTATGGAAATTGCCATGCGAGCGAATCAAGGAACTCCTATCTCGCGTCCTCTTGGGAGCCCGATTCATATGTCTCCATGGGAGAAAATTTTGTTCAATCCTGTACATCTCTTTCGTTTTCCAACGCCTGAAAACGTCGGAATCCGTACGTCAATCACGATAGGACAACGTGCAAGAAAACCTTTGACCCTTTCTATTCCGATTATGATTGCCGCTATGTCTTTTGGCGGTGCGTTAAGCAAAAGTACCAAAATCGCTTTGGCCAAAGCGGCAACCGCAGTCGGTACAGCAACAAACTCGGGTGAAGCGGGACTCCTTAAAGAAGAAAGGGATACGGCTCATTTATTCATTGGTCAGTATAATCGGGGGGGATGGATGAACACCCCCGACAAATATAAGCGTCTGGATGCCATTGAAATTCAATTGGGTCAAGGTGCACAAGGTTCAGCGCCACAACGCACAACAGCAAAAATATCGGGGAGGACTTTCGAGAAGTTTTTGGTTTACACGAGGGCGAAGACGCCCTGATTCATTCGCGCCTGCCGGGGTTAATTCAAAGGATGACTTTATTCAATTAGTAAGGCGTCTTCGAGACGAAACAGGTGTACCCATAGGACTGAAAATAGCCGCCACGCATCATCTTGAAAAGAATTACAAATTGCTGTAGAAGCCGAAGTGGATTTCGTAACCCTTGATGGTGCGGAAGGGGAACGCATGGAGGGTCACCCACATTACAAGATGACGTTGGATTACCCACTCTTTTTGCTATCACAAGGGCAGCTGAGTTCTTCGCGCGAAAAGGCGTAATTGGTGATATCAACCTGATTGCAACCGGGGGACTCGTGACACCTGGACAAATGTTGAAGGCAATGGCATTGGGTGCAGATGGTGTCTATATTGGTACAGCCGCTATCATGGCGCTTGTCAGTGAACAAATGGTGAAAGCTGTACCGTTTGAACCGCCCACGAGCTTAGTTATATATACAGGTAAATTGACAGACCAATTAAATATTGACCAAGCGGCATTGAATGTCGTTCGATATCTGAATGCTTGTGTTCAAGAAATGGAATCCGTAGCCGTAACACTCGGTAAAACTGCATTATCAGATATTACAAAGTCTGATCTGTGTACTCTTGACCCCTTTATAGCAAAAGCGACAGGAATCCAACTCGGATACGTTGCACCTGAGAATCAAGACCGTTTCTTTGAAGAAACGAAACCTTTCTTCCACACATTCGAAGGTCAAGTCGAAAGTCAACCATATATGAACCTACATTAAAAATTTATGGATCAAAAGCCTAGTGGAATTTTTCCCCTAGGTTTTTCAGTTTCTTAGCCTTAGATTACGACAAGGCATTTACGATTCCATACTATATCTTAAATTTACGAATCGACTGCAGCAGTTCCTCAGCCATTCTCGATAAGGATGCTGCAGAAATAGAGATTTCTTCCATGGATGCCAACTGTTCTTGTGTAATCGCAGATATGTTTTGCGTCCCTGATGCTGTAGTTTCTACAACTTCCGAAATAAAAGTAACTGATTGGATCATTTGTTCTGCACCGATCGAAATCTGTTGAGAGAATGAAGAAATTTCCTCTATTTGTTTTGCTACTTCATTGACGGAACGCTGAATCTGTTCAAATAGACGACCGGATGTATTTACAACTCCGATCCCCGCCTCTACTTCCTTCGTCGTAGCATTCATGGAGTGAATCACTTTCCTTGTTTCATTTTGAATGTTGCCGATAAGCGCAATGATCTTTTGAGAAGATTGGGCAGATTGTTCTGCAAGTTTTCTTACTTCATCTGCAACTACCGCAAATCCACGGCCGTGTTCTCCTGCCCTCGCCGCCTCAATTGCAGCATTTAGCGCGAGAAGATTGGTTTGCTCTGCAATATCTGTAATCACCTCTACAATTTGCCCGATTTCATGTGAACGAAGGTTCAGTTCCTGAATCACTTGGGCCAGACCATTAACCGTATGGTGAATTGAATTCATCTGTTGAATCACCGTTTGGATTGCTTCTGTTCCTTTGGCTGCGACTTCTGCAGTACGAATTGCCGAAGAAGAAGCGTCTTGTGCATTTGCCGCAATATGTTGTATACCTGTAGTCATCTCATTAAAAGTCTCAACGCTCTTTGCAACACTGTGAAATTGCTTTTCTGTACCGTTTGCCACTTCTTGAATCGTATCGGCAATATGTTCACTCGCTTTACTTGTATGTTCGACATTGGCAGTCAATTCTTCAACAGAAGAAGCCACTTGTTGTACGATCTTCATGTTCATCGAGATTAACTCACGGAACGACTCAATCATACGATTAAAAGAATCTCCGATCCTTCGTAACTCATCCTTTGTATGCAGTTTTGCACGTGCGGTCAAGTCGCCTTCCGCCAAACGACTCGTCATGTGTTCTAAAGAGGATACAGTATTCCTTACCGATAAATAAAAGCCAACAAAAAGATAAAGTACGACGACCAACGAGATTGTAGTTACAATGATCATAAAAGTTCGATGATCTGTAAATTTCTCGATGCGCGCTTGCAATAATCCATCTAAAGTAGAAGCTTCTTGGTCAAAAAGTTTATCATTTGCTTCCATTGCTTTTATTCTTAACGATAAAATTTGTTCCGACTGCACGGGTATTGTATTCTCCTGCACGATTATTGTATTTAACATTTTCATAAAGTCTTTTATAGCTGTTGTGGAACTTTGAAAAGTAGCATCCATTTTAGGTTTTAAGGTAGAATTTTCGGTGACCGTTTTTTTCATATCTTTATCCACATTCATGAGAAGTGATTGGATATCTGCGTATTAAGTAGTAAGACGGATCCTATCCCCATCGCTAACAGATTTCTTCGTCGCTATATCATTACTTAGAAATGACGCTTGTTCTATTTTTTCCGTAAGATGAGGAATTTGGATAACAATCGCATCCATTAAATAATAACTGTCAATATCAGGGTCTAATATTAGATTTGAAGTATCCCCTATATAATTATTGAAATCTAAAATATCTGCAATTAATGCGGTATGCATATCTAAACTTTCTTTAGCTTGTATGTGAAATACTTCCCCTTTTAGATCCGTCCATTTTGATTTCAGTTCATTCCATTTTTCAGAAGCTTTTAAAGAAGTGCCTAATTTTTGATTCACGTGATCTATTTCTTTTATATCTTCTTCGATCTTTGTTTCTCGCGTTATCATTTTTTCTTTCGCTGTCGAATCTCCATTGGCATACATATTTGCCAACGCTCGATGTTCTTGTATATCTTTCGTCAAGTTTTTAACGGGGGTAAGATAGGAAATCCCCTGTCGCTCTTTCGTCGCAAAATCGATCCCCTGATTCACTTCGGAATTTAAAAAATAGATTAAAATAGCGATCGGTATGACCATAATTGTACCAATTAATAAAAATTTCTGTATGTATTTCAAGCGATTCATTAAAGTGATAACAGGCAGAAACAAAAGTTTCATTTCTTTATACCCTCCCCCGATACAAATTCAAGCCGAATAATAAACGGATCCCAAATGGATCATGTAATCAGTGAATGGCAACCGTATTCTGTTGATCGTTCCCCTTCCAAAATGCATCATATTTCTTCAAGACTCCTCCCGTCACTAATTTGTGAATTATTTTTACATACAATGATAATAAACATTTCACATAAATTCAAATAAAATATTCATTCTGTTACAGAATGAAAGTATTAAAAAAATCCCCGGCATCCAACCGAGGAATTTTACCTGTTTTCCTTTCGAGTAAATCTATATTTTTTTAAATGTTCCCCTGTTTTCCCGGGTAAAACAAGATGTGTTATTATCTCAACGAAATTTGAATTGCCAGAATCAGAACAATGAGTGTACAAATGTGCAGCAGAGTATGGGCGGTGTTTGGAACGATCCCGTTGCGCTTGGGCAAAAAGGAATGGGTTTTGCCAAACATGGCTTCATATCTTCTGATACGTTGCGGATCCGTCACGAAGAGGTAAGGAATCCACGAGGCTTTGAGTTCACCAATAAACAGTACCATAAGCAAGGACTAAGTACATTTTTACAAACAAGGGGTATGGCTTCCCTGCATAAACAAGAGAAATGATCAAGCCAACCGCAAACGGAATGGTATTGATCAGTGTGATGATGAGATTTTGCTTGACCGTGTTTTGGCTAAGAACTCCCTTGACGTCATTCAAAGTCCCCATCGGAACCCAATCGTGAATCATAAGAAACAACACGATTATGATTTGTAAAATGATAAACGCTAACTCAGAACTGTTTGCCAAGTGCATTTCCCTGCCTCCTTTCTCTCTGAAGAGACCCAAATGATCACGTTCACGCAAATCAATTTTTGTTGTTTCGACAACCGATAGTCAGAATACAAACCTTATTTTCCTAACCAAGTTTCCTTTTTTGTGCCACTACGACCCGAGAAAAGGGGAACGTGTAAAAAAACCGCTCCGTTGTGATATGATCAGTCAACCCGGATAATATCTGAACATATTCCTGCGTTCGACTGATATCTGAGATAACAAGATGACCATTTGGACGCAGGACTCGCCACATTTCCTGGATCGCTCGGGCTCTGCCCCCAGCGCTTTTGATATTATGGATAACGAAATTCGAAACAACTACGTCAAAACATTCATCCGCAAACGGCAATTCCTGTACGTCACCGTCTACTACCTCAATGTGCGGAACCCCCTCATCTCTTGCGTTTTTCAGCAGTGCATCTCTTCCGTTTCCTGCAAGATCCCATTGAGACCATTTATCGATTGCAGTCACCTTACACCCCATATTCGCGGCAGCAATAGCGAGTAGCCCCCGTCCAGTTCCCACGTCCAATACCTTGTCGCCAGCATGTGCTTGGGCAAGGTTCAAGATCACGTGGCGGTGCATTATTTTAATCACAGTCGAATACAAGAACATCCAAAGACCAGTGACCAACATGTACAAACCAAATACCAAACCACCTATACTTTGGGGTAATCCTGTCATGCTGACGATGAACCCACCTGCTCCTAACACAATGAGAAATATCACCCAAAAGGGGGCATCAATTCCGTATCGAAAGGTAAATTTCATTCTTTTTCCTCCTCACTTGTGTATGATATACGACAAAAATGCGTGTAAACCTTGAATTTTCAGTACTTCGTCTACACGCTGAAAGGCGCTAACATTGTGCTCTTCATTCAAGGCTTTCTGTACGAGCGAGCGTTTCCCGCATTCCGATTGCGCGCTTCCTCAATATGTTTTATGATTTTTCTTAATAGGGTCGGAGGAGGCCGGAAAAACCATGGGGCATGCTTTTCTATCCACGATATATCATGTGTTTCTTCCCATTTTGTTCCCCGTGATCGGGGGCGCCTTACTGTACCGGTTTCGCGGGATTGACACGAAGCCCATTTCAACGCTTGCGTTGTATGTGTTGAGCCCTGCGTTGATTTTCGAGTCGATTTTCAAAGCGAAAATCTCATTTCACGATATTTCAGAGATCATGATTTTTTCCTTTGTGAATTTGCTGTCTCTTTGGTTGATTTCTACTATTTTATGTAAACTTTATTCTCTGTCCATGGAAGAACGGGCAGGCCTCACGATGGTTTCCACATTCACAAACTGCGTCAATTACGGTTTGCCGCTTGTCATGCTCGCTTTCGGCAAAAGCGGTCTGGATATCGCCGCCGTATATGTCATCATCCAGATGATTCTGGTCAACACGCTTGGCGTTTACTTTGCCGCCCGTTCACACTTCACAGTGAAAAAGGCAGTCAAGAGCGTTTTTGCGATGCCTTCCGTATATGCGACCCTCCTGGCCGTTCTCTTGCGCCTGTTGCATGTCCATCTCCCGGATACTGTGGATAAGGGATTCACGATGCTTTCCGATTCCTATTCTCCCGTCGTCTTGTCCGTTCTGGGCGTGCAAATGATGAGTGTGAAACGCGTAAAACTCCCGCAAACGTATCAGCGGGCATTCTGGGCGGGGTTGTTCGTGCGACTGCTCGCCGCCCCTCTGCTCGCGTACGTGATTTTAAACGTGATCGCAGTAAAAGGCCTGCTGTTCTCCGTCCTCTTGATCCTGGCTTCCATGCCCGCGGCTGTCAATGCGATCATCCTGGCAGAACAATTTAACGCTGCCCCGCAATGCGTATCCAAATGTATCCTTTGGACCACGCTCTCCTCCTTTCTGGTTTTACCTGTGATTTTAAAAATGTTGACCTGAGGCTAGCAAGCCTTACTTATTGATCTCATTCGAATTGACAAAAATGATCGAGGACAAATTGCTTAAACCGTTTCGCTGCAGGTGATAAGTATCTACCTTCTATCCAAGCGATACCTATAACCCTCTGACATATAGGTTGACTCACCCGTAATAGTGATATTTTTGTCATATCTAATCCTTTGATATGAGGAATAAGTGCAACTCCCAATTTCGCCCCGACCAATCCTGCAATGGTGCCCACTTCTTCGCCTTCAAATGTTACATTTGGGATAAATCCTGCCTCATTACATATTTGCTCCGTAATTTCTCTTAAACCGTACCCCTTTTTTACAAGAATAAATGGATCCTCGGCAACTTCGTTCAGTTTAATACTACTTCGTTTTGCAAGCCTGTGATCGTTAGGAACGATGACAAAAAGTTCTTCGGTAAATAATTTTACCCAACGGACTCCTTCTCTTGTTTGCGTCGGCGAACAGAGGCAAAAGTCAATTTCTGCAGCTTCAAGCTGATCTAAAATCATGCTCGCCCCATTTTGGAAGAGCTGGAAGTTTATATTCGGATAGTTTTTACGAAATAGACCCAGTAAATCTGGTATCAGGTTCGTTCCTAGCGTATGAATAAATCCGATGGAAACACTTCCGTGTGAAGGATGAATGAGATTTTGAATCTCTTGTTGTCCATCATTTATTTCCTGTATGGCACGGTTCACACGCTTAAGGAATATTTCCCCATAACGATTGAGAGAAACCATCCGTCCTTGTCGTTCAAATAAGGGTACCCCCAATTCCTCTTCTAACCTTGCGATCGAACGGCTTAGGGCAGGTTGGGAGATCGAAAGTATCTCTGCAGCCCGAGTAAAGTGTTGTATTTGTGCTACCGTTTGAAAGTATTGGAGTTGATTCCATTCCATTAACGAACACCTCTTTTATCGTGACGTCCATTCATTATCCACATGCATCAAATTGATGCAAATTATAAATTTGACGTTATAACGAGTCAAGGCGTACTATTAATTGTGTTCGAACTGAATTCTGTTTTCAAAATATGTTCGACTCAGCACTTGAACTCTATAACTATGAATGTTTGCAGATTTTGAAAGGAGTCACACGTTGTGGAAAATATAGTATGGAGTATGAACCTTGGAGTGATAGCACGATGAGTTATATCCAACAAGGGACTCCGGCATTTCGCAAGGCCAATGTTGCGTTATTTGCCGGTGGCCTCAACACGTTTGCTATCTTGTACAGCACACAGCCGATCATGCCAGAGCTCTCCAGGGAGTTTCATATCTCACCCACTGCCGCCAGCCTCTCACTGTCGGTAACAACGTTCGCCTTGGCTGTCAGCATGCTACTGGTTGGCTCCTTGTCAGAAGTATGGGGCCGAAAACCAATCATGACATTTTCCCTTTTCGCAGCATCCGTGCTGAGTGTACTGACCGTATTCATCCCTGATTTTCACTTTTTGCTTGGGGTTCGAATCCTGCAAGGCATCGTATTGGCGGGCTTACCCGCCATTGCAATGGCTTATCTGGGGGAAGAGATCGAGCCTACTCATTTGGGAGTGGCCATGGGGCTGTATATCAGCGGTAACTCAATCGGAGGGATGAGTGGTCGGTTGATCACCGGGATGTTGGCCGACCTCTTCAATTGGCGTGTCGCGCTCAGTGTCATTGGTGTGTTAAGTATCATAGCCAGCTTTTTATTTTGGTTCTCGCTTCCACCTTCGAAAAACTTTCACCCACGTTCTTTGGAAATAGGGAAACTGATAAAATCGATGATCAGCCATCTTAAAGATCCCGGTTTGCTTTGCTTGTATGGTATTGGCTTTTTTCTGATGGGCAGTTTTGTCGCATTATACAATTACATCGGCTATCTATTGATCGCCCCTCCCTATTCGCTCAGTCAAACGCTAGTCGGCTGGATTTTCATTGTCTATATCGTAGGGACGTTCAGCTCGACCTGGATGGGACGCATGGCTGACAAATACGGGCGGCCCAAAGTGCTTGGGGTCACGCTATTGATTATGTTCATCGGTGCGTGCATGACTCTGAACATCAACCTTCTGCTAAAAATCATTGGCATTGCTGTCTTCACCTTTGGCTTCTTTGGCGGTCATTCAATTGCCAGCAGTTGGGTCGGGCGCCGCTCTACCCATGACAAAGCACAAGCATCGTCACTCTACCTGTTCTTCTACTATGTCGGCTCGAGCATTGGTGGAACAGCCGGTGGCATGTTCTGGACATCTTATGGATGGGACGGTGTAGTCAGCATGATCGTGTGCTTCCTTATGATCACGCTCATCTTGTCGATTCGCGTGTCCTCGATTACTCACTTGCCACAACAAAACATTAAAATATGATAAATTCAACAGAAAGATGAAGCCGAATGGAAAACTCCCCACTTTCTGGACAATCTCTCTGAGAGGAGAGGAGACTTTGGTCAAGAAATGGGGAGTTTTTTATTTTGGAATGCCATTTACCAAAGTCAGGACTTCATGCGCTTGGGTTGCCTCTCTTTTTTCGATCGTGTACGAACAACATGACCCCAACGATGATTCCCAACACCACAATCGGCATCGAAGTCCACTGGGCCGCATCCCAACCGAATAGGAACCGGGGGGAATCACCTCGTAACCATTCCAGTCCAAAACGAATGAGGTTATAACCGATCAAATAAAACAAAAACAGAAATCCCTTTGGCCATTTACGCTGCTTGAATACCAACATCAGTGCAAACAATATGACATCGGCCTGTCCCTCCCAGACTTCGGCTGGCCATAACGGTTGATTGCCATATGTTTGATAGGCCAATGTGCTCGTCGGATACAACAAGCCAAATCCCTGATGTGTGGGACTTCCGAATGCGTCACCATTCAACAAATTGGCATCACGGCCAATACTCTGTCCAAGTAAGATACCCGGAGCCACGAGATCTGCCATATCCCAAAAGTCTAACTTGTGACGCCAGACATACCAGGTGCCGACAAGAAAGGCTCCTACTATACCTCCTTGTATTGACAGCCCCCCATGCCAGATCGCGATGATTTCACTCAAATTCTTAGAGTAATAGGACCAATCAAAGAAGAACACCTGCCAAAAACGAGCACCAATGATTCCGCCAATGAACAAACCGGGTGCAAGATTCCATATATGCGGGATATAATCTTGCTTTTGATCGGCTCTTACAAAATACAAAGTCACTCCCAATCCGAGAAGAAATGCTAAGACAAAGATCGTGCTATAAGCACGTACAGGGAAATTTCCAATCCAAAACCAATATTGATGCATACAAACACACCCTTATTTTGTATTCGACTCAGATAATAAACAGCTTGGTAGAGAGTATGCGGTTCAGAATCTAGAAAAATTGAGCCATTTATCTTCCTCTTGGGTGGAGTATGGTTGCCGCCCCATCTACTAAAGAGGAATGGAAAATGGCTCAATGTCAGATTAACCTATACGATGAATTTTTGCACGGTTTATTTCAGAGGGATAGCGTGAAATCATAAGGACTCTAAAGATACAGCCGATCAACCCCTACCGATGACCGGATGTTCTTCACAGCGGTTGATCCCCATGGATTTGTTTTACACTTCTAATTTTCTTGCGGAGACAACAACACCATCTTCATCCGCATAAACATACTGGCCAGGTGTCCAGTCTATGCCACCGAAACGAACAACAACATTGGTCTCTCCTTTTCTTTCCTTTTTACTCTTGAGAGGCATACTCCCTAAAGCAAAAATTCCACACTCAATTTTAGATAACTCACTGACATCACGGACACAACCGTTTATAATGATGCCTGCCAATTGACGTGAGGCAGCGATTGAGGCCAATCGGTCTCCCAGAAGGGCACATCGCTTCGATCCGCCACCATCCACTACAAGCACTGTACCGGCTGGTACACTTTCGATCGCTTCTAAAACCAAAACATTATCATCCTGCACTTTGACAGTTGAGATGGGACCAAAAAACGAGCTTTTTTTCCCATAAGAACGGAAAGACAATTCGCATATGTTCAATTCGTTGGGGTACCGATCACATAAATCCGCTGTTTTCAATCTGAATCGCCTCCATTTTTCGCGCTTATTTTAATTATCTTTTTCATCTGTTCTTTGTCAATGTCCTATGTTATAGAACAGACAAAAAACAATGAATTTATTTCATTTTTTCAAAATAATCGAATCAACAACAATCAGCGCGAATGTTGCGTCTCACTTTTCTGAAGGCGAAAGTCATGAATGCTCAAATCAACCGGGAAGAAATGGTGAGAGATATGATCGCGTGGTTTACACGCACATATTTAAACAGGTGATCGGATGGTATTGTAAAAGCGGAATGGGAAGGATCATTGAAAGTTTACAACAAAAACAAAAAAACACGCTTTCGCGTGCCTCTTTGGTGGGCCTAAGTGGACTTGAACCACTGACCTCACGATTATCAGTCGTGCGCTCTAGCCAGCTGAGCTATAGGCCCATATGGAGCGGGTGATGGGAATCGAACCCACGCTACCAGCTTGGAAGGCTGGAGTTCTACCATTGAACTACACCCGCAAATATTCGATTATCTTGTCGATCAACAAGTTGAGTGAATCAGATCCTTGGCTGGGGAGGTAGGGATCGAACCTACGCATGACGGAGTCAAAGTCCGTTGCCTTACCGCTTGGCGACTCCCCAACGTGGGGTGGATGATGGGAATCGAACCCACGAATGCCGGAGCCACAATCCGGTGCGTTAGCCACTTCGCCACATCCACCAAGTATATCACACAGGAACAACGTTCCACACGTAATCGAAATCGATATGAAAGTGGAGCCAGCGACAGGAATCGAACCTGCGACCTACTGATTACAAGTCAGTTGCTCTACCTGCTGAGCTACGCTGGCATGATGGTGGACGCTGACGGGATCGAACCGCCGACCCCCTGCTTGTAAGGCAGGTGCTCTCCCAGCTGAGCTAAGCGTCCGCATCAATCTCTATAAAACCCACTTGGATTACAGATGCTGACTTCAAGGAACTGGCGGATGGAGAGGGATTTGAACCCTCGCGAGAATTTACATCCTCCTAACGGTTTAGCAAACCGTCCTCTTCGACCACTTGAGTATCCATCCGTTTCATGTTCACTCATTATCACCACCGCATCGCGGCGACGTGAATAATAGTATCACGTAACTTGGCTCATCTCAATCCAGTCCATTGAACAATACGAAACAAAAATCTACATATAACTCATTCAATGGTATCGTTCTATTATGATTCTCTCTTTTTCTCGAATTAGCTATATGATTCGATTTGAATCGACATGACTCCTGTAAACTTTACATGAAGAAAGATCACCTTACTCAAAAGATCTGTGGCTAAATATGCCGGCGGAACTTGTTTACACTTCCTTCTTTACTACGACGAACGTGAGCACATCAGGGACGATCTGTCCATCCATTTCGAGATCGACAAATGTTGGCCGGTACATCCCTTGTTTCACTTCTTCCCGATCCCGCAAGTAATCAACAGCCTCCCGCGAGAGAAGGTACACGTTACCTTCCACACATCCTCCGATCTCCACGATATCATCCATTCCCCCGTCAAATGATTGCTGCGTAAAACTTAATGAATACCCATGCAGCAATCCTCTGCCATTGACACTCTGAAACAAATGTTCCACATCATCTTCTTTTAATCTCTCGCTATTTATAACGGAACCATACGTGAAAAAGAGATGTTCATGTTTCCCAAACAACCGATAGCATTTCCAATCCCCTGAAACAATATGTTCTTTCAACGAGTTATTGTCTTGTGCCCAAACGTAAACAAAAGCCTCCACTTTCCCCCGATCCGTGTAAACCGTTTGGCGAATGCGGTCATAAAGATTATGACAGCCTTCCCCATAATAATCCTCGAGTTGGTCGAGGGCTTTTAATTCGTTTGGGGTTACCCGATAAAGCTCGCCATAGACCCGTTCTGTCATACTTTCTATCATTGCGGGATATCCCTCTCCCGTATTAAACAACTGGCCGTATGTCCAACATTGTGCGGCTACCCTTTCCGCATTTTTCAAAAAGTGAAAGTTTGTCTCATGACGGCGTAATGTTCCGTAAACAAAAACCAATGATGAATCTTTTTTCATGTATGGATACTCACCCTTATTCTTGGTTTTCATAAAAATGTCTTTTTAAAGCCTTACAGATGTCTTTGCGTGATATCGAAGTAGCCACCCATGCCGCAAGCGGCCCATCAGAGGATGAAAAGTGTCTTTGGGTAGGCGTAATGCTTTGCGTGAGACAGCGACTTTGGAGGTCGTCTCGTTACCTCTTTGTCTGGAAAGGGGTATGTGCTTTGCGCGTAATAGCGACTTTGAAGGTCGTCTCGCAACATATGATTATGATTCCATGCGAGACGACCTTCACGGAGCATAAGCGCAATGCAATATACCCCGCTGAAACGACCTTCACGGAGCATGAGCGCAAAGCACATACCCACTGATACGACCTCCACGGAGCATGAACGCCAAGCATATGCGCGCAAGACCTTCATCGAACCCAAGCGCAAAGCGATACACCCACCCAAGCACTCATTTTCAAAGTAGTCCCCCATGCCGCAAGCGATGGCGCCATCAGAAGATGAAAAGTGACATTGGGTGGGCGTAATGCTTTGCGTGAGACAGCGACTTTGGAGGTCGTCTCGCGACATCTGAACATTGTTCCGTGCGAGACGACCTCCACGGAGCGCGAACGCGAAGCATACGCCCGCCAAACTACACATTTTCAAGGTAGCTTCTTTGAAATCCGAAAAGCCAAAATCATGGTTAAAATGCGCTCCACCATTTTGACTTTCCTAAGATGATCAAATCGCAAAAAAGAGCATGTCCGAATCTCGTATTTGCATGGACATCTGATAAGTTGGTACCACTTGGTGTTGCAGAATGAATTCCAGATGATTCGCACAATCTTCAATCGGACCTTGTATGACAAGCACATGATGGCGATACGCGGCTTCCATAAATGAATGACCTTGGGTGTTTTGACCGATAATCATGATAGGCACCACTTGTTTGTACACATGTTGTACAAGCCGCTTTTTTGCCTGCCAAAGATCTTCCACATCGTCTCCAGATAACGGCTCGATTGAGAATTTCTCGACTGTCTTTACAAGATAGATGACATCATCCGTTTCAATATACAAATCGGCTGTAAATCCATCCATCTCCGGCAACAGCTTATCCTTTTCCAATGTACAGTCCTGATTCGCCAATGCTTTATACAAACTTTCTTTGATAGCAGGTGAGCGAAAGTAATCTAACATTTGCGACATAAAGTTCATGATGATGGCTCCTTTTTAACCTGTTTGATTTTGGCACCCCATGTTTTCACTCACTTATCATCATCTCATGGTTTATTCAATCTATGAGTGAATTTTAATCAAAAGGATCTACAAAAATTATGTCAAATTACTTGCATACAGACTACAAGAATATGATCGTACCTAGGACTAAATTTTTCATGAGAATGACATATATAAAGAAGGGAGTTCATAACGAACATGACGAAAAGAATCGATGTGGTCGGTGCAGTGATCATTAACGAAAAAAACGAAATTTTGTGTGCGTTACGTTCGGAGCAAATGTCTCTACCGTCCTTCTGGGAATTTCCCGGTGGTAAAATCGAGTCAAACGAGGATCCGAAAGACGCGCTGAAACGAGAAATCAAAGAAGAACTGCACTGTGAGATCGATGTTGGCGATCATATCGCCGAGACGATTTATCATTACCCGGACGCAGTCGTTCATCTTGAGACCTATTTTGCCAAAATCGTTCATGGGGAACCTGTCGCCAGCGAACACGAAAAATTGATATGGCTGCCAGTAGAAAAACTCTCTTCGTTAAACTGGGCACCTGCAGACCTTCCGACAGTAGAACGGTTGGTCACGGAGGGTCTCGTTCATGGTAAGTGGTAAAAATGAATAGACGGAACCCCAATCATTCAGGGGATCCGCCTCTGGACAGCTCAGATTTTTATATTCGTAACACGTAGGATTCCGGAAATATCAACTCCGTAAGGTGTTCCAGGCGATAAAAGAAATCGATGAGGGTTGGAACGTCCTTGATCAAAATGTACGAACCCGCATATGTAGAATACACAACATACATGCAATCAATGTAAGGGTTCCTTGAAAAGTTCACGCGTGTGAAGATTCGTAACCGGAAATTTTCTTTGATATCTTGTTCTCCTTGAAAGGAAAAGTTGGCGGGAATAAATCCATTAAGTATAAGCTCTTCGTCTCCTCTCCTTGAAAAACAGACCCAATCGACTTCCTTCTCGTGTAATAATGATCCATCAGATTGGTAGACGAGCCATTTTCTTTTTTGGACAGGACCTTTTTCGATGCTGCTCTTTTCTTGTACATTCAGCGAGCTATTCCTCTTGTTTTCTAAATTAGAAATTTTATATTGTGATCCATGATTATGAAGATCATCTGAATCGGTTCTCTCCCCAATATCTTCTACATACGTTTTCATCTTTATGTCCTCCTGATTTATTGAAAGATTAAGATTTCTTGATTTATTATTTTCCGGGAAAAGTGCATGTACATTCTTTGCCAAGCTTGAAAGAAAAAAGGAACATAAATAACAATACTTGTACTACATATCGTAGGAAGAATCACATAACTTACTGTCCTCCTACAAAGGAATTGAATCCTTATTTAGAGGACAGTATAGCACGCTCCAGCCTTAGTGGCAAGAACCTCGCTCGTATATTTTTTCGACAATCCAACTGAGTCTGTTGCTTGTGATAAAAGTTCCACCACTTGGGTACCAGATAAACAAACGAAATTTCACTGAAAGAGGGGTCGATTCTTCATGCCAATCAACAACTCCATTCTGTTCAATCTGCCCACTACTTTTCCTCCGCAACATCAAAATCAGAGACCCGGCGTCGAATCAGAAATGAACCCTCGTCCATTTTCTGAGAACCCTAACTATACAGCTGCAAGCAAACTACAAAACAAAGTTGCAATCATCACCGGTGGTGACAGCGGGATCGGGCACGCGGTCGCCTACGCGTTCGCACAAGAGGGTGCAGACATTGTTATCGCCTACCTAAACGAGCACAGTGATGCCGAAGAAACGAAACGAAGGATCGAATCACTTGGCCGTCGTTGCTTGCTGTTTTCCGGTGATCTGGGTGACGAGAACATTTGCCAGCAGGTTATCAATCAGACTATTCAGACGTTTGGCAAACTGGATATTCTCGTCAACAACTGCGCGGAGCAACATCCGCAAAACAGTATTCTCAATATCACCGCCGCTCAACTGGAACGAACATTTCGCACGAATATCTTTTCGTTTTTTTATATGAGCAAAGCCGCCCTTCCTCACCTCAAACCCGGCAGCGTGATCATCAATACCGCTTCGATCACCGCGTACCACGGACACAAGACACTCCTCGATTACTCTTCTACCAAAGGTGCGATCGTCACATTCACCCGCTCCCTGTCCCTGCAACTGGTCGGACAAGGCATTCGGGTGAACGGTGTCGCGCCAGGCCCCATCTGGACCCCATTGATACCTTCGACGTTTACGGAACAAGAAGTCGCCACATTCGGAGCAGACACTCCGATGATGCGTGCGGGGCAACCTTTCGAACTTGCGCCTACCTATGTTTATTTGGCATCGGATGATTCTACATATGTTTCGGGACAGATTCTGCATGTGAATGGCGGGGAGATTGTGAATGGGTAACGTGGAAAATATAAATGAGTGAATGCAAAAAGCCAAAGTGGGTCACTTTCCGTGACTACCTTGAAAACTAGTGCTTGGGTGGGTGTATCGCTTTGCGCTTGGGTTCGATGAAGGTCAAGCGGTCATATGCTTTGCGTTCATGCTCCGTGGAGGTCGTTTCAGCGGATATATGCATTGCGGCTTATGCTCCGTGAAGGTCGTCTCGCATGGAATCATAATCAAATGTTGCGAGACGACCTTCAAAGTCGCTATTACGCGCAAAGCACATACCCCTTTCCAGACAAAGAGGAAACGAGACGCCCTCCAAAGTCGCTGTTTCACGCAAAGCATATGACCTATTAACGGTTTAAAGGAAGCGGAACGACCTTCAACTCACCTCTGCACCGCAAAGCGATACAACCCACCCAAAAGCCACTCCGTTTCTTGAGATAGCCTTTTACTTCTTCCTGCACAAGAAGCTTTTCATCCTCTGATAGCGCCGCTTGCGGGAGGGGCTACCTTGGCTATTCCTTGTTTTACATCTCATGGTTCTCTTCGGAAAACAAGATCACCGCCCACCTAAAACAAGCACATACAGAACGATATTGAACAATATTGCCATAGGCACCAATACCTGAAACGAACGGTGTCGGGTTTTATGATGAAACTGACACATGCCAACGAACAAGCCGATCGCACCTCCAAGAAATGCGGTGAGAAACAAACGTTTCTCCGGCAAACGTCGTCCATGGCGTTTGGCCTGAAGTTTATCGTAGCCCATACTGGCCCAGCCGAACAGGTTGGCCAGAATCACATATCCCCACAAAATCTTGCTTAACAACATTTTACCTCCCGGAGATGTGTATTCTTGTTGATCGTATTCCTTTCATATTCGGTGTACGTTACTGTTATCCTCTGCTTGCCAATCATCTGTTCATTTCTTGTCTGACTGCCTGTATAGACAGTATCTTCTCTTTTCCCATTTCACAATGAATATTACATATAATGAATTGGATCCACGAAAATTTTTTTGTTCTCGTGCAAAAAAGAGAGGGGCGAGTTTCCCCTCTCTTGGCATGAAAAACAGCCCCACGGACGTAGGATCAATTTTAATATTTTTCCGATACGACTTTCCCCTGGGTAAACAGTAACAAGTAGTCACGGCCCCCCGCTTTTGAGTCGGTACCAGACATATTGAATCCGCCAAATGGATGAACACCAACAAGCGCTCCGGTGCACTTACGGTTAAAGTAAAGGTTTCCGCAATGCATATGTCTGCGTGCGTATTCAAGGTGCTCTCGGTTGTTGCTGTACAGTGCTCCCGTCAACCCGTACTCGGTATTATTGAACACTTCGATCGCTTTTTCAAAGCTATCTGCCTTATAAAACGCTAATACCGGGCCAAAAATCTCCTCCAGCATAATGTGCGCGTCTTCTTTTACATCTGCGAAGATTGTCGGTTGGATATAATACCCGTTGCCTTCCGCTTTGCCGCCACCAGCAACCAATCGTCCTTCACTCTTTCCGATTTCGATGTATTTCAGAATTTTGTTGTATGCCTTCTCGTCGATAACCGGACCTATTGAATAATTTTCCTCCGGCAGGCCAATTTGTAACGTTTTCGTTTTCGCAATGACTTTTTCCAGTACCACATCATACAAGTCCTTGTGAATGATCGCACGGGAACCGGCCGAACACTTTTGTCCCTGGAATCCAAAAGCAGACTGTACAATCCCGATCGCAGCTTCTTCCGGATCAGCAGAAGCGTCCACAACGACTGCGTCCTTACCGCCCATTTCTGCTACAAGACGCTTGATCCAAGTCTGGCCTTGGGCAGTTTTCGCGATGCGTTCATTAATACGCAGACCGACGTCTCGTGATCCCGTAAAGGAAACGAATCGAGTATTGGGGTGTTCGACCATGAAATCGCCGATTTCTGATGCGGGACCAGGGATGAAATTGATGACGCCTGACGGGAGTCCGATTTCTTCCATCAACTCCATAAACTTCGCGGCAATGATCGGAGAAGGGGAAGCCGGCTTTAGCACTACCGTGTTACCGGATACAATAGCGGCCGTTGTCATTCCGACCATAATTGCAAGGGGAAAGTTCCAGGGAGGAATGATCACCCCCACCCCCAGTGGTATGTAGTACAAACGGTTATCTTCTCCTTCTAGCGGAACCAATGGTTGCGGACCGCCCAGACGGATCATCTCACGGCCATAGAATTCCATAAAGTCAATCGCTTCAGCCACATCCGCGTCTGCTTCGCTCCAGTTTTTTCCCACTTCATATACCATCCATGCAGCAAACTCAAACTTACGGCGGCGCATCGCAGCGGCTGCTTTGAACAGATACCCCGCTCGTTCTTGAGGGTCTACATACTGCCAAGTTTTGAACGTTTCGAGTGCAACATGAATCGCTTGATCAGCCAAGGTCTTATCAGCTTGAGACTGAAGCCCGACAATTTCATCCAAGTTCCCTGGGTTGATCGATTTTTCCTTTCTCTCGGTAAAAATCTTCTCCCCGCCAATAATCAACGGGTATTCCTGACCGAATTCAGACTTGACTTTTGCAAGAGCCGCCTGCATAGCTTGCTTGTTCGCAGGATCCTCAAAGTTTGTAAAAGGTTCGTTACGAAATTCGATCATTTCAAACTTCCTCCTGTCTGCTTGAACTCAGAATTCAAACCGATTTAACCGTTTGCCCCAACATCGAGCCTATCCTATCGACCTGCTACTCGTGCTGTACGATCTTTTCATGATTGTGAGAATGGATGTATCCACTTGTGCTATGAAGGTGAGTTTTTCGGGATTCAAGTCACAGGTACTAACAATCACAACATTCTTGAACCGAGATGTACACACTGTACTCAGGTGGCAGTACATTTAGATTACCCAAGTCAATTACCTCATACCCGAGTTACACAACCCTCTTCTGAAGATGGGCAGAACGCACTGCACCCCATCATTTCCCGAATCTCCGTATTTCCCTGATCGTAATCAGAGCACCTCCTAAAAAAAGTCTTTGATTCTTTCGACGCATTACCGATATGATGTCTGTTGATGCAAAAAAAGCTCCACGTGTCAGCTTTTTAGCTGCTCACGTGAAGCTTTCTGCTCTTATGTAGTCGTGCAAAATTTTTTATATCATAGCGACCAGCCCGGTGAGGATGCCTACGAGAATCACCACTCCAAGGACCATCCAAAGAACTTTGGCTGGAAACACTTTGCGCACCATCATCAATGAAGGAAGACTTACTGCAGGTAATGTCATCATCAATGCGGCTGCTGGGCCGACTCCCAAGCCGTATGACATCATCGTTTTCACGATCGGTATTTCCGCAGCGGTTGGGATCACAAAGAGCGTACCGGTGATGGAAAGTACGATGAGCGTTACGAGACTGTTGCCCCATTCAACGCTGACAGATGGGAATAGCCAAGCGCGGGCAGCCCCTAGAATGAGTACTGTGAGAACATAAACGGGTACAATTGACCAAAATAAGGACAAGAGCGCTTTTCCCCATCGTATCCATAGTGACCCTTGTGCTTTCGCCAACTCTTTGGGTACTTCAAAAATATCGCCTTCCGCCTTTAGTTCATTCTCTTTGACTAAACGATTTGCCAAATAAGCCACTCCAAAGACTAATAGAATCCCAAATACAATTCGCAAAAAGGCAAATCGCCAATTGAGAACAAACCCCATGAAAATAATCGTTGCCGGGTTAAGAACGGGATTTCCCAACCAGAATGCCAATGCGGCACCTACTGAAGCAAACCGTTTACGCAGACCCACAGCCACAGGTGCAGCACAGCATGAACACATCATCCCTGGCAGTGCGGCTATGCTGGCAACAGCGGTACTTTTAAAGGATCGGCTACCGAGCACACGAACCAACCAGTCACGCGGAATCAACACTTGCACCAAAGATCCCAAAACGATTCCAAGGACGGCAGCCTTCCAGACAGCGAGAAAATATGTTTTGGCATAATCCAGGGCTGCTTGCCAAGACGGTGCCGGAGCGGCGGCAGCTTTACCACTCACGATCGATGCGCCGATATCATGCTTTGTTGCCGCTAGAAATGCTTTCTGATAATACGGTTCCCATTTTACGTAATAAAGTCCGAGAATGGCTACGGCAAGAAACAGTAAAACCATCCACACAGTTGCTTTCGATGATTTTTTTGTGGAAATATGTACGTTTGTTTGCATCACTCAAACCTCCTTTGTGATGGCTTAGGAATCATAGTATAACATATTGTCATATAGGGAATAAATCATTTTTTGGCTTTTTGTTTCATGATATTCACTCAATTTGTAATATTTCAACCATGAGATCCTGCATGGAGATCATCGTCCCATCAAACGAACCTCGGGGTGTACTCGTTGATACAATGGCAGAACGCGTCCGTCCTGCGAATCTTGGGTTCTTATAAAGAGAGCGCTCTTACCCATGACAGAAGTGACGATAAGAGCGCTTTTTTATCAAACTTTGAATTGTCCAACCAGTGTTTGTAACTCTTCCGCCATCTTGGCCAAAGCGGTGGCCGATGCTGTGATTTCTTCCATGGTTGCCAGTTGCTCTTCGGCAGATGCGGATACGGTTTGTGTTCCCGCCGCGGAAGAAGCGGCAATCTCCGTGACGTCATCGATGGTTCTAACCACCTGCTCTGAGCTCGCGGCCATCTGTTGAACAGATGAGGAAACTTCTTGAAATTGGTCTGCTACTTCATGAATCAAACGTTGAATTTGCTCAAAGGAATTTCCCGCCTCATGCACAACTTCAATACCTGTATTCACTTCGATGGTGCCTGCTTCCATCTTTTGTACAACTTTATGGATCTCATCCTGAATGGTAGCGATATATTCAGCGATTTTTTGCGCGGATTGCCTGGATTCTTCAGCCAATTTGCGCACTTCATCGGCGACGACGGCAAAACCTCGTCCCTGTTCACCCGCACGGGCGGCCTCAATGGCCGCATTTAAAGCGAGCAAATTTGTTTGATTGGAGATATTGGAAATAATTTCAACGATCGTATCAATATGTTTGGCATGTTCACCCAATTGCTTGATGGACTGGGCTGCTTCGTTGACAGTTGTATGGATAAAATTCATCTGTTGAACCGCTTTCTGAATGGATTGATTTCCTTCTTTTGCTGCATCAGAGGTTTGTACAGCCGTTGTTGAGACACTTTGCGAACTCGCTGCAATTTGTTGTACACTGGCGGCCATTTCGTTAATGGTATGGGAAGTTTCCTTTACACTTTGAGATTGTTTCTGAGATCCTATGGATATTTCCTGTGCAATCGTGGCAATTTGTTCGGTTGCCTGAACGGTTTGTTCGGCACTTGCTGTCAATTCTTCCGCGGATGCAGCCACCTGTTCGGCACTTGACATCACTTGGTGAATCAAAGTTCGAAGATTTTTCGCCATTTGATTAAAGGATCGGGCCAAATCTCCGATTTCATCACGGTTTTTCACTTGAAGTTCATCTGCAGTCAGATCGCCGATTGCGATTTTTTCGACCGCTCCATACATTTGAACGAGAGGTTTGGAGATCATTCGTGTGATCATAAGAGCAATGCCAATCCCCATGAGAATGGCCAAAACAACTAAAAGAGTCACCAAGGTACTACCGGATTGGGCTTCCTGTAATGAAGCGAGGGCAGCAGTAGTCGATCCTTTTTTATTTAGGTCAATATTATCGGTGAGATCACGGAGCGCTCGATTAAAATTGTCACGGTTTTCCCTTACCAATACATTCACTTTTACCAAATTATGTTCCTTTGCAGCCTCTATAATCGCGGGTGTAAATTCCAAATACTTTTTTTCAGACGCGGCGAAAATGTTGTACATAGTTCTTTCTTCTTCACTACGAATGAAGGATTCATAGGTTTGCTGTTTTTTCTTTAAATCATCGACTTCAGCGTTGAGTTTTTGTACCAGTTGATCCATTTCATTGCGATCCGTCTCCAAGGCAATGAGTAAGGATAGTCGTTGAATATCAATAAAATCCTGCTGAATTTGACTGAGAGTCTGTACGCTGGGTATCCAATCGTCGTTTATTTCTTTTGCATGACTTGCCATTTTGTTTATTTTCCAGATGGAGATTCCGCCCACTGAAACCAGGAGAAGAAGTACGCAAATAAATCCAGTTATCAACTTTTTACCGATTGTTATCCTCATGAAATACACCCCACTGCCCATTGCTATTGCTCGTTGATCTCTTATGTACTTTTAACGTGCTCTCGGACGCCGAGGAGCATCAGCACACGATATTGATTCAGCATCGCTTTTTCGGACTCATTGATCGTTTGTTGAACGATGCGGTCAGCCGGTATAAATTGAGGAAATGAAAAGTGGAGTCTTGGCGATTACTCCACTTCAAAATATTTACTAACCATCTTTTCAGTAGTTTCTTTAGCGACTTTTATGGCTCTTTCAATATCCCATTCCCAATATTCCGGCCTAAATAATTCAACAGAAACCATTTCATGATACCCAATTTCTTTTAAAGTACGTACTATCAGATCTAAGTTAATTGCCCCTTCTCCGGGCCATAATCGATGATAATCCCTCAATGCACCAACGGGTAAATCTTCACAGTCATCAATATGAAAAACAAAAATTTTATTTGGATCAGCTTTCTGTAAGTCTTCTATTCTGGAATTCATGGCGTGAAAGTGAAAACAATCCAAAACGATCCCTACATGATCTCTGTTCACTTCATTTACAATCTCATACGCTTGGCCAAAAGTATTTACTGAACAGTTTGGGTATCCGATAAATTCCAAGGCAAGTCTTACGCCATAGGGTTGGGCTACATCTGCTAACTCATTCAGTACTCTTACAGTTTCTTCTTTAATCTGCGATTTCGTATAATCTCCAATATCCAAGGTTGGGACAGCAATGATTGTTTTGCAATTGATGATTTCACCAACATGACATAAAAATTTTAAGTCTTCTTTGATTTGCTGATACCCTTCTTCGTCTCTAAAGCTAATAAACTCAAGCGCATTAAAAGCATAGGGCTTAATTCTACTGTTTTCGAAAAACGATTTCAGATCCTCTACGGTATTGTTTAATAAATATTCCTTCAGTTTATCGAATCGAATTTCAATCAATTCGTATCCAAGTTTTTCACAAAGCTCTAAATCCGTTTTCAGAGAAGAGTTTTTCATCGTTGTTGCTTGATTGAATGCTATTTTCAAAAGGATTTCCCCCATTTCCAAAACGTAATGAACACGTCCTTTTGAAAATGAACGCTAACCATCTTCCCGATTAGCGTTCATTTTCTTTATGAGATGAAATTACTTTACATGTGCATACTCGCGAAAATCGATTCGTTTTCCGGTTCTCCCGCTCTCATAAATCGCTTCCAATAATCGAATGGAAAGATATCCGTCTTCAGCTGTCACAGGAGGCTTCGTTCCATTAACGATAGCATCGATGAATAAACGGTCCTCCTCCATATACCCCCATTTTTCTTCTACAGAAACTTGAAAAAAGTCATTTATTTGTGCGGCTTGTTTCAATCCGGGCGCATACATGACTTTCTCTAATTCATAAGTTCCAACAGTGGAGTACTTTCCATAAACTTCGAGGCTTTCAAAAGGAAAACTCCATCCAGCGTGAGCATAAGTAACAAAGTTAGCGATCGTTCCTGATTCAAATGTAAGTAAAATGGCAAAAGTATCGAATTCTGACTCAGAAATATTTTGTCTAGCTTCACATTGAACCGATTTCACTTCACCAAATAAATAACGGCTCATATCCATGAGATGAAAAGGCGTTTCATAGAGAAAGCCACCTGTGATCTTCGGGTCGGCAGTCCAAGGAGGATTTAGTAACTCCCCGCGATTCATCTTAATATTGGCCAAGTATGGGGTTAGTTCACCTGAAACGATCAATTCTTTAACTCTCTTATAAACGGAGGCGTAACGTCTGTTCATTCCCAAATTATATATAGCCTTCGATCTCGCTGCCGCTTCTTTAATTTGTTCCGCTTCAGCTAAAGAGGTTGCCATGGGTTTTTCGGAAAAAACATGAATATTATTTTCGAGACACTTCAATACCGGCTCCACATGCAATGTATTCGGGGTAGTTACATAGACTGCATCAACCCCAAGGTCAAATAAATCTTCTAAACTTCTTACAGGTTTAGCATTTCCCGCATCATTTGCTAAAGAAATGGCTCTTTCATCGGAAATGTCTGCTACCCCAATAATTTCTACCCTATCATCTTTTTTCAAAATGGAAGTGTGTACTTTGGCAATCCCGCCTGCTCCTAAAATACCAACTTTAACTTGAGACATATTTCCATCTCCTAACTTGTATTTCTTGTATTTGCTATGAAGTCTGTTTTAATCTTTCTACTTGAATAAAAGCGCTTGCCTCGATAAACATTACAGAATGTTATATCTTTTTTGCCAAAAAGAATGCAAAAATCAATAAAATTCAAGGTTCGACTATCATACACACCTTGCTCTGTAATGGCTTTTCGAGAGTCGTTTCTAATCATTTTGTGCAAGCGCTTGCGCTGTCTTGTTTTCATTGTATACCCTTCATGCATCATTTGCAACATTTTTTAATCAATAATTTATTTTCTTACATCTATGAATTTAAAACCAAACTCGTTCGAATTCCATTGATCTTATTTTTCTTTGGTAGAATGACGAATCATTAATTCAGGCGGTAAAATCACCCGTTGTTTCAATTTTTTTTTGCCCTCTATCTCTTGTACCAGCAAATCCATTACTTGGCGTCCCATCTCATGAATCGGTTGTGCAATGGTGGTCAACGGAGGATCGACTATGGTAGCTAATATGGTATCGTCGAATCCGATCACCGATAAATCATCCGGAATGTTCAGTCCCAATTCTTTGGCCGCTTGATAGACTCCAATGGCAAGAGAATCATAATAAGCAAAAATAGCAGAAGGTCGCTGTGATGATTGAAGAATTTCTAGAGCTGCGCGTCGACTGCTCTCAATCGAATAGTCTGTGTACAGGACTAATTTTTCATCGTATTCGATTCCATTTTCCTCAAGAACTTGCCGATAAGCTTGAAAACGGTACTTTTCACTTGCATGATTCAAACGTCCCAGCATGATGGCAATCTTTTTATGCCCTAGAGAAACCAAATGGGAGGTGGCCATATAGCCGCCTAAAAAATCATCCACAGATACAACATCAATCATTAATTCAGGAATATCGTTTCCAATCAATGCGACAGGGAATTTTTCCTGCAGTAAATTCTTCAATACTGTAAAATTTTTAGTTGTAGTTCCAAAGATGATTCCGTCTACTTTTTTCTGTTGTAATAAAGAAAGATACATTTCTTCCGTATCCGGGTTATTATCCGAATTGCACATCAACAGATTAAATCCCAATTCCCTTCCACGATCCTCTACACTTCTGGCTATTTCTGCATAAAAGGGATTGGCTACGTCCGGGATAATGAGTCCTATTGTACGAGTACGCTTCCCCGTTAAAGCGGAGGCTACGACACTGGGTTGATATTGCAATACTTCCATCACTTCCAGGACTTTTTTCTTTGTCTTCTCACTAATCCGGCCGGTATTATTGATCACTCTGGAAACGGTGGAAATGGATACTCCCGCCTTTTTTGCAACATCGTAAATCGTTGTTTTCATTTTTCATCATCTTTCGTATGAGTAGTTATGGTTTTTTCCAGAACAACCAAATTCACGCATCTTTCTTTTCACCGTATCTTTGATCGCTTCCCTTGCAAGGCCCAAATATTTACGGGGATCGTAATCTGTTGAATTTTCTATGAAAAATTGACGTACCGTTGCTGTAAAAGCAAGCTGATTTTCCGTATTCACGTTGATTTTGGCAGTACCTAGAGAAATCGCTCGCTGAATATGATGGGTAGGAATACCCGTCCCACCATGCAATACAAGAGGGACGCCTGTTAATCTGCCGATTTCCTCCATTTGCGAAAAGCCCAGACGAGGTTCCCCTTTATAAGGGCCATGAACCGAACCGAGTGCCGGTGCGAGACAATCGACTCCGGTTTCATGAACGAATCGGACACATTCTTCCGGGATGGCATACATCGCTTCAGCTTCGTCCACCATCAGGTCATCTTCTTGTCCGCCAATTCGCCCTACCTCGGCTTCAACAGAAATCCCTAAACCTTTTGCCACCTCAACCACTTTTTTCGTTATGGCGATATTCTCCTCCAATGGATGATGAGATGCATCAATCATAACCGAAGTAAATCCTGCTTCTATGGCTTGGATACACATTTCGAATGATGAACCGTGATCTAAGTGCAGTGCGACAGGAACGTTTATCTTAAACTCATCAACGAGCGCCCTCACCATGGATGCTGCAACCTTCAATCCCCCTAGGTAAGGAATATACCCCGGGCTTACAGCAAGAATCACGGGGGATTGTTCTTCCTGTGCCGCCTGCAGGATCGCTTGGGCAAACTCCAGATTATTTACGTTAAAATGTCCCACTGCATATTTATTTTCCAAAGCCTGATGTAACATCTCTTTCATTGAAACGAAAGGCATTACCGTCACCTTCTGTCCATGTGATAGAAACGACCACTTGTTTTATGGAGACACCGGCTTCTCGGGCCACATCGTAAAGGGAAGATTTCATTCCCACTACCCTTTCGAAGGAATACCGGGGGAATTCCCCCGGTATGAAAATGAAAAATTTCTATTACCAACGAGCCGTAACCATTTTCTTGCGAGTGTAAAACTCGACGCCATCGGGGCCATTGGCATGAAGATCCCCGTAGAAGGAATTTTTCCAACCGGAGAACGGGAAGAACGCCATCGGTGCGGGAACACCTAAGTTCACTCCCAACATCCCGGCGTCAATCGTTTCACGGAATTGACGGACATGACTTCCATCCTTAGTAAAAATACAAGCACCGTTAGCAAATTCGGATTGATTGGCGAGCTCAATCGCTTCATCTAAGGTATTCACACGTACAACGGATAGAACCGGAGCAAAAATTTCATCTTGCCATATTTTCATTTCAGTGGAAACATGGTCGAAGATCGTTGGCCCAACGAAATAGCCTTTTCCGCAAGTAGCTGCATCTTTACGGCCGTCTCGAACCAAGATCGCTCCTTCCTTTTCCCCGATTTCAATATATTTCACCGTTCGTTCTTTGTTGCTGTCACGGATCACAGGCCCGAGGAAAACTCCTTCCTCCAACCCATTCCCGATTTGAATGTTGTCGGCGGCCTTTACCAGTTTATCAACCAGCTGATCTCCGATGTTCCCTACAGCCACAACAACGGAACATGCCATACACCTTTCCCCTGCAGATCCAAATGCCGCGTTGATGATTTGCTGAACCGCTGCATCCAAATCCGCATCCGGCATGACAATGGTATGGTTTTTCGCTCCTGCCAAAGCTTGCACCCGCTTGCCATGAGCAGCACCTGTCTTGTAGACATATTCCGCCACCGGTTGAGATCCGACAAAAGAGATGGCTTTCACATCCTTGTGTTCCAACAATCCATTCACCACGTCATGAGCACCATGAACAATATTCAAAACACCATCCGGCAATCCCGCTTCCTTGAATAGTTCAGCCAAGCGGTTGGCCAACAAAGGCGTCCGCTCGGACGGTTTGAGGACAAACGTATTTCCGCACGCGATGGCTAAAGGAAACATCCAGCAAGGAACCATCATCGGGAAATTAAATGGCGTGATCCCACCGATCACTCCGATCGGATAGCGATACATACCCGATTCCACATGGGTCGCAATATCCGGCAATTGTTTTCCCATCATTAAGGTAGGAGCGCCAGCTGCAAACTCCACACATTCTATTCCGCGCTGGACTTCCCCATACGCTTCTTCATAGTTTTTTCCGTTTTCCAGAGTGACTAAGCGAGCAAGCTCTTCCCAATGCTCAACAAGTAACTGTTGATACTTGAATAGAATGCGGGCTCTGCGCGGCACAGGTGTTCTGCTCCATAATTTAAATGCTTCTTTGGCCGCTTGAACCGCTCGATCTACTTCTTCCTTCGTGGAGATCGGTACATAGGCCAAAATCTCTTCCGTTGCTGGGTTATACACAGGCTCTGCTTGACTAGAAATGGATTCCACCCATTCTCCGCCTATAAAGTTTTTCAAAGTTGCTGCAGTTGCAGTTGTAGACATGACAATCATCTCCTTTTTCCTTTTGAATGTTATTAAGCTGTGACGATCTCCCCGTTTTTGCACTTATGAATATAGCTTTCGATTTGTTCCACCGTTGGCATGGCATCTGAAGAACTATGGGAGGAAATGACGATCGAAGCGGCAGCAGCGCCGTATTCCATCGATCGGGGAATCTCCCAACCATTCATAAGGCCATAGATAAACCCAGCCGCATAAGAATCTCCTGCCCCAAAGGTCTTTAAGACTTTCGCAGGAAAAATCGTTCCCTCAAAACGTTCCCCTTCCTTGGTATAGGCGATCGAACCTTCCTTCCCATGTTTAATGACTACAATTTTCGCGTGATACTTAAACCATTTTTTCGCCGTCACATCATCATCATGAGCGACATTGTTTTCGAAGCATTCCATTAGATCGAATTCATCTCTGGTTCCGATAATGACATCACATTTTTCGGCCGCCAGATTGTAGTAAATCGCGGTTTCCTCCGGTGAGGTCCACGTGTAAGGGCGGTAATCGAGATCAAAGAAAACAATCACTTCATGCTTTCTGGCATAATCAAGAGCGAGAAAAACCGCTTCCCGCGACGGACTTTTGGCTAAGGCGGTACCAGAAATGAGGAGTGATTTCGAATTTTTGATATATTCTTCAGAGACATCCTTGGGCTCTAACTTCAGATCGGCGACATTATCCCGATACATGAGAATGCTGCAATCCGTTGGGCTTTTGATCTCTGTAAAAGCAAGTCCGGTTACCGCCCCCGATTGATCCGTAATGACGTTGGACGTATCAATCTGATTCTTCTCCAGGTAGTTAACAATAAACCGCCCCATTGGGTCATCCGCCACCCGGCCGATAAACCCGGTTTTTCGGCCGAGTCTGGCCAATCCAATCGCGATATTGGCCGGAGAACCGCCTACATATTTGGTAAACGTCATGGTTTCTTCCATCGGACGATTGATTTCATTGGCATTCAAATCGATGCAAAGTCTTCCCAGCGCGATCATATCCATCTTTTTATTTGGATGAAATGTTAAATGATTCATGTTCTCCCCCCTCACTTAGAACTGCTTTAAAGACAATTTTTCATTCATAATCCATTCATGATCTGGATCATTACGAAACTTCCATGTGCGGACAGGACCTGCCATCACATTTAAATAGTAGACTTCATAGCCGGGAGGGGCAGACACAGGGTGATATCCTTTCGGAACAAGAACCGCATCACCATTTTTAATGACCATCGTTTCATCCAAGCTTCGGTCATCCGAATATACCCTTTGCACCGCAAACCCATGTTCCGGATTCACTTTGTAATAGTAAGTTTCCTCCAAATAAGACTCATGAGGCAAATGATCCTCATCATGTTTGTGAGGAGGATAACTGGACCAGTGGCCTTCCGGGGTAAAGACTTCGACCACCAATAAGCTGTCCGCAGGCTTATTCTCAGGCAGAATATTATGAACTTTACGTTCAATATTTCCGGCTCCCCTCATTTCAACCCCAACATCTTCCGGAGCGATGAGACGGGCAGGATACGTTCCTTTACCAGGAGCCATACAAACCGCCAGTTCAAGATCCGTGACCGCTTCGATTGTGTACATATCATTCGATGGAACATATACGGAATAGGGTGGAATTTTCTCAAACACATGCATCCGCCTACCGATATTTTCCCACTTTTCCATCTTAGTCGTTACATGAGCTTTTCCACTCAGGAGAACAAGACAAACCTCTTGATCACCCGTTTCCCTATGTAACGTTTGACCTTTTTGCAACGTATACACTTGAAAGCCCACATAGTCCCAACCAGCCGACATAGGGGTAATGGTTAAGACATTTCCTTCCTGATCAGCTTCACAGCGACTGGGTACAATCAATCGACTCATATCTATCCCCTTTTCTTATCTTAAATACATAGCTTTGATGGACATGATGGTAGAATCAATGTATTCTTTCGCCATTTTCGCATACTTATAAGGATTAGCTATAGCAGGATCCTGTTCCGCTTCTACGATGATCCAACCCTCGTAGTTTCTTTCAATTAATTCTTTAAAGATAGGAGCAAAATCAATACAGCCATCTCCAGGTACTGTAAACAGTCCCTTTAGCACAGCCGTACGGAAATCTAAATTTTCTTTCCTGACAAGGTCCAAAATATCGCGCCGTACATCTTTCAAATGGACGTATCGGATCCGTTCAGGATATTTCTTCAACAACTCCAGCGGATCATAACCTCCATAGAGGGCATGCCCCGTATCGTACAATAGATGCACTAAATGGGGATCGGTCAGCGTCATTAAGCGATCGATCTCTTCCTTCGTTTCAACGACAGTACCGGCATGGTAATGATAGACCAGTTGCATACCGTATTCTTGGCATATGTGGGCCGCGCGGTGCAACCCATCCACCAGAGATTCCCATTCTCTTTCTGTAAGCTTTTGGATATCCTTGTCTTCCGGAGAACGCCGAGGATCCCAGTGCATGGATCCACCCATTTCACACGTAATCACATACTCACATTCCATGTCCTTCAGGTATTTGACCCATTCTCTAAAGGATTGAAGTTCCTCTTCCAAGCGATTGGCATCAGAAAACAATACCCCCACAAATTTGCTTGCAAGCTGTATTCCATGTTCCTTTAATTTGGCCTTCAGAGACGGAGGATCTTGAGAGAAGAGACGTCCCATTTCGGTGGAAATATACCCCAGAGCAGACATTTCGGATAAGACCTGATCTTGTGTATAGTGATCGCCAAGACCGGGAATATCGTCATTGACCCAACTGATGGGAGCGATCCCGATTCGGAATTGATTGCTTTGTGTCTTCATCCAATATTCACACCTTTATTTTGAATTGGTTTTGCTATTTCTCTTAACTTCCTCATACCAGGAATGCATCTTACACTTTTTATGGAAGAATTGATTAATATTTTCTCGCTTTTTTCAAGTTGTTTTCTTTATGATTGAAAGCCTCATTTACTTTTGGATTATTCGAAGTGCCTGCAATTCCCACATGCCACCATGATTCATAGCCGCATGTCATCGTCTTGGGAAGCACTTTAATATCGATCAAGGTAGACACTGTTTGATTCTTCGCGTCTTCGATGGCTGCCCGCAATTCTTCCAGGGTTCTAACCTTATAGGTTTTCACGCCATATCCGGCAGCGCTTTGCGCAAAATCGATTTTGATAAAACCGCCATCCAAACGGCCGGTCTCATGGTTCCGATACCGGAATTCCGTCCCAAAGCTGCCCATGCCATTCTCCATTTGCAAGTTGTTGATACACCCAAAAGATGCGTTATCAAATAACAGCACATTGATTTTTTTACCTTCCTGGATGCTCGTCACCAATTCAGAATGCAACATAAGATAGCTTCCGTCACCGACCATGGCATAGACCTCTTTATCCGGTTCAGCTATTTTTACGCCAAGAGCCCCGGATATTTCATATCCCATGCACGAATAACCGTATTCCATATGGTATGTGTTCGGTCTTCGAGACTCCCACATTCTTTGCAAGTCACCCGGAAGACTTCCTGCAGCCCCAACGATAATGGCCTCCTCATCGATAAGTGTATTCACTTGGCCGATCACTTCTGTTTGGGTTAGGCATGATTGATAGGTTTCAACGAATTCGGGCAGCACTTCATCCAGATGACCGGCTACTTCCGGTGTAAAACCTTGATCCGTATATTGAATGTGGTGAAGACGGTTGAGCTCAGCCTTCCACGCATCTTTGGCCGCTTCAATCTCATTAGTATAGCCTGAACAATATTGAATCTTTTCCAGTTCCTTTTCTAAAGCTTCAAGGGCCAATTTCGCATCTGCCACGATCTTTACCGCATCGAGTTTATAGGCATGGTATTCGGAAACATTGATGGTTAAGAAGTCCACGTCAGGATTTTGAAACAGTCGCTTGGATGATGTCGTAAAGTCTGAATATCGGGTACCGACTCCTATAACTAAATCTGCATCTTTCGTAATCATGTTCGCAACCAGGTTTCCGGTGACTCCGACCCCTCCCAGATTGTACGCATGAAAACTTTCAATCGCACTTTTTCCGGCCTGGGTTTCACAATAAGGGATGTTGAACTTCTCAGCAAAACGCTTTAACGAGTCGGCTGCTTCGGAGTATCGAACACCCCCGCCGCATATGATGACTGGCTTTTTCTTTCCTTTTATCAGTTCAACAGCATCTTTCAGATCCGATTCGGTCGGAATGCGACGTTCAATCCGATGAACGCGTTTTTTGAAGAAATATTCAGGGTAATCATACACTTCTCCTTGCACATCTTGGGGAAGGGCAATCGTTACCGCTCCGGTATCGGCTGGGTCTGTGAGAACACGCATCGCATGGATCATGGCTGTCATCAATTGTTCTGGGCGGTTGATGCGATCCCAATATTTGCTCACTGCTCGGAATGCATCATTTGTTGTTATGGTTAAGTCATGATCGTGTTCAATTTGTTGAAGAACAGGATCTGGCTGTCTTGTGGCAAACGTATCGCCGGGAAGCAATAAAACCGGAATGTTATTCGCGGAAGCGGTCGCTGCGGCTGTGACCATATTGGCTGCTCCCGGACCAACGGAAGATGTGCAAGCCATGATCTGCTTACGATTTTTTTGCTTCGCGAATGCTATGGCTGCATGAGCCATCCCTTGCTCATTTCTTCCTTGGTAAACTTCAAGATCTCCTGGATCTTCTTCTAATGCTTGGCCAATACCTAGAACATTTCCATGACCGAATATAGTGAAGATTCCTTTTACAAATTTCTCCTCTCTTCCATCAAATTCAATATACTGTTGATTTAAAAATTTTATTAACGCCTGAGCCATGGTTAATCGAATCGTTTTCATCGCTCCACCCTCTATTTTTTTCTATTCTTTTTGTTATCGATAAGTACAGCAGCCACGATAATAACCCCTTTTAATATCTGTTGCCAATACGAAGATACATTCAACAAATCAAGTCCATTATTCATGACACCAATGATGAGAGCGCCAATAACGGTTCCGCCAATCGTGCCGATTCCCCCGGTAAGACTCGTTCCACCAACCACCGCAGCTGTGATGGCATCTAATTCATACATTAAACCCGCGGTTGGTTGACCGGAGCTGATGCGAGACGTTAAAATGATGCCAGCAATGGATGTTAATAACCCGGCATAACCATAAACCATGATTTTGTATTTATCCACGTTTACACCTGCAATATATGCCGCTTGCTCATTACCACCGATCGCATAGACATACTTCCCAAATTTGGTTTTGTTGAGAAGGATATAAGAGATAACTCCTACGAGAGCAAAAAGGAGAATGGGAACAGGAACACCGAGCACATCACCTTGGCCGATAAAATTGAAGGCGTCTGACAAATTACCAATCGGTCTTCCGTTACTGAAGAGTAAAGCCGCACCTCTTGCACCTGTCATCGTCCCTAGGGTTACAATAAAGGGAGCAATTTTTCCTTTGGCAATGATGGTGCCATTTAAGATACCGGTGAGAAGTCCCAGACCAAGTCCTATGACGATCGGAACAATAAGAGGATAGTTACCTGGATGAGCAAGACTGGCGGTTACAACAGAAACAAGCGCGATCAATGAACCTGGGGAAAGGTCAATACCCGTGGTGATAATGACAATCGTACTACCAATGGCTACAATACCTATCACTGACATTTGCCGTACGATATTGATTAAGTTACTAGATGTAAAAAAAGTAGGGGATAGTGTCGACATGAGAATAAGCAAAGCAATCAAAACCAATAACATTCCATAACGATGAAGGAAATGAAATGATTTTTCTTTTAAATTAATTTTATTCATGATTGGAGCATTGTTTTGCTCAGGGGTGACTGAAATATTCCTACTCATCTTTATCTCCTCCAGATTCTTTAACATCTAGTTGGTGATCAACTCTCCGGTCGCCAGCTGCAAGATTTTCTCTTGTGTCGCCTCTTCTCTTGATAACTCTCCCATTTTTCTCCCTTCATGCATAACTAGAATCCGATCGCTTAATCCTAAAATTTCTGGCATCTCTGAAGAGATGACAACGATCGCTTTTCCTTTTTGGGCTAATTCAAAAATGAGATGATAAATTTCTGATTTTGCACCCACATCAATCCCTCTTGTGGGTTCATCCAAAAATAAAATATCGGGATCATGAAGCAACCATCTCGCGATTAAAGCTTTTTGTTGATTTCCTCCACTTAAAAAATTGATGGTTTGATGTAAGCTCGGCGTTTTAATGGATAATTGATCGATTTGCTTATTACAATCGGATGTGATTTTCTTCCGATTAAGAAATCCCCATTTTAAATATTTATCTATATTGACGGTAATCATGTTATCCTGAACCGATAGCGGTAGAAAACAACCGGTTAATTTTCGGTCCTCTGTCAATAAACCCATTCCATGTGCAATGGCATCCTTGGGGGAATTGATGACAGCTTTTTTCCCTTTTACGTAGATTTCACCTTCATCTGGTTTGAATATTCCAAATATACTTTCTAACACTTCTGTTCTTCCGGAACCCATCAAACCGGCAAAGCCTAATATTTCACCTTTTCTCAATTCAAAACTCACATTTTCAAATTTCCCTTTTTTCGATAAGTTTCGCACCGATAATACGACGTCTTTGATTTCGATTGGTTTTTTGTCAAATATTTGAGTTAATTCCCTTCCCACCATCATTTCAATGAGTTGATCTTTTGTCATCTCTCCCGTCGATTTTGTTCCTATATACTTTCCATCTCTTAAAACCGTGACTTCATCCGTGATTTGGGCAAGCTCCTCCATTTTATGGGTGATATAGATGATAGATACGCCCTCTTTCTTTAAAGAACGGATGATTTTAAACAGATGGTTCACTTCTTTTTCAGTAATGGCCGATGTCGGCTCATCCATGATAATCAATTTTGAATTGTAGGAAATCGCCTTAGCAATCTCAACCATTTGTGTATTAGCGATGCTGAGATCGACCATTTTGGCTTTCGGATCAATATCGATCTCCAGTCTTTCAAATAATCTCCTTGTATTTTCCTCCATTTCCTTGCTTTTTACCCAACCCATGAAGCCATAACTGGGCTCTCTTCCCAAAAAAATATTTTCTGCCACCGTCATATGCGGCACTGGGCTTAGTTCCTGATGAATCATGGAAATCCCTTTGTTTAAAGCGTTGCGAATATTGGAAGTCTGTAATACTTCACCATCAAATTTGATAACACCTTGATCGGGACTATAAATCCCAATCAATATTTTCATAAGAGTAGATTTTCCCGCACCATTCTCACCCATTAAAGCATGAACGGTTCCTTTTTTTACTTTGAGCTGCACATGATCCAGAGCCTTGACTCCTGGGAATTCCTTTGTGATATTCTCCATTTCCAAGATATAATCACTACTCATACAGATTACCTCCTTTCGAGAGTATGTTGTTTATGAAAGGACACTATGGAATCGTATAGTGTCCTTTCTTTTTCTCTATAAACCGATACGATAACAAGATTATTACTGCCATTTTTTGATATATTCATCTACGTTATCTTTCGTGACTAACTCATAAGGAATATAATTCAATTTTTCCACTTTTTCGCCTTTTGCTGCTTTAATGGCTGTTTCCAGTCCTTTTTGTCCTTGGGCTTTTGCATTTTGGTAAACAGTTACTTGCAGCTTTCCTTCTTTTACATATTGTAAAGCGTCCGGTGTAGCATCGACTCCCGCAAACAGAATGTCTTTCGCTTTTCCTGCCGCTTCAGCCGCCATAATGGCACCGATCGCCATTTCGTCGTTATTCGATACAACGGCATCGATTTTCGTACCCGAATGCAACCAGTTTTCCATCAAAGCCATGCCTTTGGCTCGATCCCATGATCCAGTACCTTCTAATACCACCTTCATATCCGGATTCTTAGCAATGACTTGTTTATTTCCTTCTGTTCTTTTAATTTGTGCCTCTTGTCCCATTTGTCCATCCATAATCGCGATATTCCCTTTTCCATGAAGAAGCTTAGCGACTTCTTCCATTTGCATGATTCCGGCCTTGATTGACTCTGAACCCACATAAGCCGTAGCTTGTTCTACTCCATCATATATTCTGTTAACGACGACAATGGGAATTTTGGCTTTATTGGCTTCATTCACTATTTCTTTTATGGAAGTCGTGTCGACAGGAACGATCACAATGGCATCCACTTTCTGAGAAATAAAGGTTTCTACTTGAGCTAACTGTTTACTCGCATCATTTTGTGCATCCACATAATTCACATCAACATTGTCCAGTGTTTTCTGATATTGTTTCATTCCATCTTGCAAATAGCTCAACCACTTATCACTAAAATCAGGAAGGGCCGCACCAATGACAATTTTTTTCTGTCCATTGGAGGAAGCCGTATTCGAAGCTGTGCTTCCACAACCGGTAAAAATGGCTAAACACAAGATCATCAAAATGGATAATATGGTTTTTCTTGAGATCCACATGATAAAAGCCCCCTTTTTGGATTCTACCTTTTGTCTTCTTCTCTTTACCTAAAATCAGCCTTTTGATCTGAAACAAACAACTAAACCTGAACTTTCTCAACATTTAATGTTTTACCACTTAAGAAAGATTCTGTTGCTCTCAAAGCAATTTCCATGTTTATTTTTGCATCCACCTCCGTAACGGCTGGTTGAACTTTGTTTTGAACACACTCAATAAAGTGAACCAGTTCCAATACATAAGCATCTTTAAAACGAGTCTGGAAATCAGGTACGATTTCATAGGTACTGCCTTGGGTACTCAGGAGCGTAACATTTTGATTCCGCAAGGTGCCGATGAAAAGGGAACCTTCTGTTCCAATGATTTCTGTGCGAATATCGTGTCCATACAACGCGTTACGACTTGCCTCGATATCTCCGGCTGCCCCTGAGTCAAATTGCACATAAGTGAGTCCTTGATCCACATCATTAAATTCTTCCATAAACGGATTTTTCAGAATTCTTCCGTGAGCGGAAACAGATGTGATTTCCGCCCCCATCAGATATCGGGCAATGTCGTAGTCATGGATGGAACAATCCAGGAAAATACCGCCGCTATGCTTTATAAACTCAGCAGGTGGACTACCAGCATCCCGTGTAATACCTTTAAAATAAATCGGTTTTCCGATATCCCCAGCATCAATTCTTCTTTTTGCTTCTGCATAAGCAGGATCGAATCTTCTCATAAATCCGACTTGACAAATGATACCGTTCTCTTTTATGATTTTTATGATATACTCTGCTTCTTCCAGAGTTTGTGTTAATGGTTTTTCTACAAATACTTGCTTTTTATGTTCAGCTGCTTTCGCGATCATTTCAGCGTGTGTACTTGTTGGTGTTACAATAATCACAGCATCGATATTTGGATCCTCAAATGCGTGATTGGGATCCGTTGACCATTTTTCAACACCTAATTCTCTTGCCACTTGTTCAGCCCGACCTGGCATGGGATCAATTACGCTGACCAATTGGGCGCCTTGAACTTGTGTCGCCATATTTTTGGCATGATGATAACCTAATCGGCCTAACCCAAGAACTGCACAACGAATTTTGTTCATATTTGGCCAGAAACCCCTTTCATTATGAATTTTTTACTGTTTGGGAAGAAAGTATTTTCGATGATTCCAATAGTCGGGGTATGCTCATCCACTTTCCGGTTTCTGCAGATTGGATCACCGCCTCTAATACCGCTTGATTTCGAACCCCATCTTCAAAGTTAGGAGATGGAGAATATCCTTTCTCGATCCCATCCATCAACGCTACCATTAGGTTAATAAAAGTATGTTCATATCCAATAATATGTCCGGCTGGCCAATAAGCTCCCGCATATGGATGTTCTACTTCTGTGCAGTTAATTGTACGAAATCCTTGTAAACCTCGTTCATCATCTTCAAGGTACACTTGCAAGTTATTCAAGTTCTCCATATCCCAGCGTATGGAGCCTTTTTCACCATTGATTTCAAATCGATTACCGGCACGGTTACCTCTACAAAAACGCGTCACTTCGAAAACACCTAAAGCACCATTTTCAAACCTCGCTAAAAATGCTGCAGCATCCTCTACATCAACTTCTCCCCAAGCATCCCCATCGATTTGAGGCCGCAGATTACTTGTCATATCGCCAAGTGGACGTTTCTTTATAAACGTTTCCATCATTCCGGATACTTCTGCAATTTCACCTACCAAAAAACGAGCCAGATCAATAATATGTGTCCCCAAATCTCCCAGGACTCCTGAACCGGAAATTTCTTTGCGCGAACGCCAAATTAACGGAAAATTAGGATCCATATTCCAATCTTGCAAAAAAGTTGCACGCATATGATATATCTTTCCCAAGCGCCCTTCTTCAATTAATTGTTTAGCATACTGAACAGCAGGTGCAAAACGATAGTTATGACAAATCATATGTATTACACCTGCCTTTTTAACCGCTTCCAACATTCGTTTGGATTGCTCAAGAGTTAAAGCCAATGGTTTTTCACATAGAATATGCTTACCAGCTTCTGCCGCTACAATGGCCATTTCCGCATGTGTATTGTTAGGGGTTACAATATCAATCAGATCAATATCATCACGTTCAATGAGTCGACGCCAATCTGTTTCATAAGAGTTCCAACCCATTTTTTCCGCGGCGGCTTTAACCCCGTTTTCATCACGTCCTGCAACCGCTTGAAGTACCGGAGTCACTCCCTGATCAAAGTAAAACGGAACATCGCGTAATGCGTGACTGTGAGCTTTCCCCATAAACTTATAACCAATCATCCCAACTCTTACTGGTGTCTTGCTTCCCATCATCTCACCCTTTAGTCGGACAATATTTTTAAATCGAATTTTGTATTCAAAATGAAGTGGAAATGAACGCTCAAAAAATTGAATGTTTTTACTCACATTGGAAGACATGAAATATTCATGATATTACAACCATAATGGAAGCGCTTGCTTCATTTGAATAAAAATTTTATAATCTCCCCCCTCCTCCAAGGTTGAAAATGAGATGAATGACATGGAATAGTTAGCTATCCAGCGCTCCTAAGTAATGATTGATCAATGACATATTTCTGAGGAGGAATTTGAGCAAGCGCTTTCGCTAACTTATCTTCATTTTATAACTTACCCAACTCTTTTGCAACATTTTTTTAAAAAATATTAATTTTACCGAAACCTCGTTCGAAAACATACTCTACGTGTTTCAAATAGATTTCGATCGACAACGGGAATACAATTGAAGGTCAGGGCGGATGTGGACTTAATGAGATGGCCTCATACGATCTTTAGGCAACGGCATAACAAAACCTCCGTCTAAGCGCTTCTCAAACTACTTCGACGGAGGTTTTGGGATTCGTTCGTTCATTGGTATGCCGTAGTTTTTTTGCTGTAAAATTGAAAGCACAAATCTCCTATGATCTTGCGTTTTCTTTCGTGGAATGACGAACAATTAATTCGGGGGGTAATATCACCCGTTGTTTCAATTTTTTATTACCCTCTATCTCTTGTACCAGCAAATCCATCACTTGGCGTCCCATCTCATGAATCGGTTGTGCAATGGTGGTCAACGGAGGATCGACTATGGTAGCTAATATGGTATTGTCGAATCCGATCACCGATAAATCGTCCGGAATGTTCAGTCCCAATTCTTTGGCCGCTTGATAAACTCCAATGGCAAGGGAATCAAAATGAGCAAAAATAGCAGAAGGTCGCTGTGGCGATTGAAGAATTTCTAGAGCTGCACGTCGACTATTCTCTATCGAATAGTCTGTGTACAGGACTAATTTTTCATCGTATTCGATTCCATTTTCCTCAAGAACTTGCCGATAAGCTTGAAAACGGAATTTTTCACTTGTATGATTCATACTTCCCAACATGATGGCAATCTTCTTATGTCCTAATGAAACTAAATGGGAGGTAGCCATATAACCGCCTAAAAAATCATCCACACATACAACATCAATCGTTAATTCAGGGATATCTTGTGCAATCAGAGCAATAGGAAAACGTTCTTGTAATAAATCTTTTATTATAGTATAGTTCTTTGTCGTAGTTCCGATAATAATTCCGTCTACACTTTTTTGCTTTAGTAGAGAAAGGTACATCTCTTCCGTATCCGGGTTATTATCCGTATTGCACATTAGCAGATTGAATCCCAATTCCCTTCCACGATCCTCCACACTTCTGGCTATTTCTGCAAAAAAGGGATTGGCGACGTCCGGGATAATGAGTCCTATTGTACGAGTACGCTTTCCCGTTAAAGCGGAGGCTACGACACTGGGTTGATACTGTAATGTTTCTATCACTTCTAAGACTTTTTTCTTTGTCTTCTCACTAATTCGGCCGGTATTATTGATCACTCTGGAAACAGTGGAAATAGATACACCCGCCTTTTTGGCAACATCATAAATCGTTACTTTCATTTTTCATCAATCTTTCGTTTAGTAGTTATTATATTCATTTGAAATACTCATGTTCTTACAAGATCGTTTGATCTACAAAACAGAAAGCGCTTGCCCATTTATCCTAAGCTTACAACATTCATACTCATATCGCAATATTTTTAGACAATTCCCTTCTCGTGAAGCTATGATATAAAAAACGCCTCCCACTCGAATGTATTCGAATGAGAAGCGTTTGGTATTATGGTGCGGCTAATAGGAATCGAACCTATGACCCCCACCGTGTCAAGGTGGTGCTCTCCCTCTGAGCTATAGCCGCGTGCACTTCTTTGGAGGCGCCACCCGGATTCGAACCGGGGAATAAAGGTTTTGCAGACCTCTGCCTTACCACTTGGCTATGGCGCCATTCTTTGGTGGCTCGGGGCAGAGTCGAACTGCCGACCTACGGGTTATGAATCCGTCGCTCTCACCAACTGAGCTACCGAGCCATGAATGGTGGAGGGGGAAGGATTCGAACCTTCGAAGCTTACGCAACGGATTTACAGTCCGCCCCATTTGACCACTTTGGTACCCCTCCAAGCTGGAGCCATCTACCGGACTCGAACCGGTGACCTATTCATTACGAGTGAATCGCTCTACCAACTGAGCTAAGATGGCATATGGTGGCTTGGGACGGAATCGAACCGCCGACACGAGGATTTTCAGTCCTCTGCTCTACCGACTGAGCTACCAAGCCGATTCTTGGTTGCGGGGGCAGGACTCGAACCTGCGGCCTTCGGGTTATGAGCCCGACGAGCTGCCAACTGCTCCACCCCGCGACGTTTCTATGGATTTCGCTTGGTGCGGTCGAGAGGACTTGAACCTCCACGAGTTTGCACTCACAAGAACCTGAATCTTGCGCGTCTGCCAATTCCGCCACGACCGCATCTGGCTGGGGAGGTAGGGATCGAACCTACGCATGACGGAGTCAAAGTCCGTTGCCTTACCGCTTGGCGACTCCCCAACGAAAGAACGAAAAAATCTTCATGGCAGGGGCAGCAGGACTCGAACCCACGACATGCGGTTTTGGAGACCGCCGTTCTACCAACTGAACTATGCCCCTGCGAGACATGGAGCCAGCGACAGGAATCGAACCTGCGACCTACTGATTACAAGTCAGTTGCTCTACCTGCTGAGCTACGCTGGCGTTTTACGATGGCGTGCCCGGAGAGATTCGAACTCCCGACCTTTTGATTCGTAGTCAAACGCTCTATCCAGCTGAGCTACGGGCACATGTATGGTGCGATCGAGTGGACTTGAACCACCACGGGATAAACCCACACGCCCCTCAAACGTGCGCGTCTGCCGATTCCGCCACGATCGCATCTGTGGAGCGGAAGACGGGACTCGAACCCGCGGCCCTCGCCTTGGCAAGGCGATGCTCTACCACTGAGCTACTTCCGCATCTCTGGTGAGCCATGAAGGACTCGAACCTTCGACACCCTGATTAAAAGTCAGGTGCTCTACCAACTGAGCTAATGGCTCATACGATTTTCATGGTCGGAGTGCAGAGATTTGAACTCTGGACCTCCTGCTCCCAAGGCAGGCGCGCTACCAAGCTGCGCCACACTCCGAAATGGTTTTGGTGCTCGAAGCCGGACTTGAACCGGCACGGGATTAAATCCCGACAGATTTTAAGTCTGTTGCGTCTGCCTATTCCGCCATTCGAGCAAGTTGTTTTTAAGAAACTCTCAGTATCTTGCGCACAACATCAAGGATACGTACATAGATGGCGGAGGGAGAGGGATTCGAACCCCCGTGGGCTTGCGCCCTAACGGTTTTCAAGACCGCCCCGTTATGACCACTTCGGTATCCCTCCGCGTTTTTATAAGAGCCAGCCTGGCGACGACCTACTCTCCCGGGAGCT